>JBEKMB010000036.1:0-88366 GCA_050008735.1 Syntrophobacteraceae bacterium | reverse complement strand
AGGGGGATTTTAAAGGCTTACATGGCATTGGAGACTCAAAATCTCCCCTGCCCCTTTTAAGAAAAGAGGGCAAATATGGAAAATAGTCCCTTTGCGACACAGTCTCGAAAGCCGGGGTCCAGCGATCTTAACTGACCGAAAATACACAAGATTCATGATTGCGCCGGAATGACGGATTGTGGGTATGCACCCCTCACGACTAAGTTGACGCTGCACTAGATGCAAGCCCGGCGCTCTCGGGGCGGAAAACGCCGGCTCAAGGGGAGGCGTGCCGCTTAAGCGTATAGAGCACGTTGTCGAGTGCAAACATGGCCGTGTCCTGATCCACCAGATGGAAGAGCAATTCCGAGCACCCGGTCAGCATCGATGTTACGGGTTCTTTCGTAAAGCCAAGTTTGAGCGCAAGCCCTTTCGGATCGTTAAGACCGTGGTCGGGATCGAATAACCCGCCTTCGAACAGGGCGCCGAAGCCAAGAGACATCATTTCGTACCGTGGCGCCCCGCAACCCATCCATGTCGGCGCGACAACCCGGTCGGCACGAAAGATTATGCGGGCATGGCGTAAAGCGGGTGCCGGATGTGGTTTCAGCTCCGGGCGAGTGGCCAGCCATGGGGCATCTTCGGCTTTAACGACGTCCCATGGGCCTGCAAAGACCTCCTGCGCGACGCAAGGCTGCGCGCACGCGCAGAAGAACAGGACGAGCAGTAACATTATCGAGTTAGAGGACATGATGGAATTCCTTTCCCCTAAGATGGGCGGGCATAAATCAGGGCTGTTCATCCGGCGAATTTGCCAGGGGACCCGGCCCCATCTTCTCCATTCTTCGCGCCGGCCGGGCAGCCGGATCGCGGCACATCCGAAGATTACCATCCGTGCTTGCGATATGAAATCAAAGTTTCCAGGTCCTTTATCCAGGTGTGGCCCGGCCGAAACTTTGGAAATTATACCGCATGTAGACAAAATACCTTGCCCCACTGTCTCTAGAACAAAATCAAGCAAATTACTTGAACCACTTCCAATCACAAGACAATGAGGAGTTGAAAATGAAGCTGCTGGTCTTTGGTGTCTGTTTGGCCCTTTTGTCAGTCTTCACAGCCGTTGATGTAAGCGCCCGCCCTCCTTGCGGAAAGGTCTGGGTTGACGGCCACTACAACAAACACGGGAAATGGATTGGGGCGCACTGGAAACACCGGCACTGGGTCCCGGGCCATCACAATCGCTACGGCGAATGGGTTCCTGGGCACTGTCGCTAATTTTACCTCAGAGCTTTTCTTAGAAGAGCCAAAAGAGCGGGGGGACGGCCCCATAAGCGCTTAAATAAGCGCGTAAGTGGTTGGATTTACTGAAGCCTGGAAAATGATTCTCGTTGCCCCGGCGAAAGCCGGGGTCCAGTATCTTAGCCTATTGGTTTCACAATGAAAACCAAAGATGCTCTTATGAAACTTCAACCCAGTTCTGTCCTTTTAGAGGGACGCATCTCACAGTGCAAGGTTGAAGTTTCATTCTCGTTCAAACCGCGTCCGGGGACGTGGCGGCACCGCTGGATTCCGGCTTGCGAGACTGTGTCGCAATTCAGCAGAAATGCTCGGTGCAAATCCCAGGGGATCAGGTTTTGCTTCCCCCTTTCGTAAAAGGGGATCGATGGTGATTTTAAAGGCTTACATAGCATTGGAGACTCAAAATCCCCCCTGCCCCCCTTTGAAAAAGGGGGAAATATGGAAAATAGTCCCTTCGGTCGAATGAAAGTATTACTTAATAGTCATTCGTTACTGTAATATGCGTTTCCGTAACCTACTGAGAGTATTCGCTAAACTCCTACTTTCGTAGGAATGACGGGGCTTTTTCCTTGTAAATATTCATCTTTATTTAAGCGCTCATGGGGCCAGGCCTCCCGTCGCCGCTGCGCGGCTCAGTGCGGCGTTTCGGCGGCTGCCTTCGCAGCAACCAGGCAGATGGTTTTTCCCCTTTTTGTCCTTCACCGCGCTACGCTCCTCTTCTTCGAGTTCTTCGTGACTGAGCCCTGTCGCCTTTAAAAGGCCCCCAAATCGTCCTCATCAAAGGGGATAGATTGAGCTGCCGTGGTATTGCGTGCCACAACCGTCTTCGAACTCCCGTTTGCCTTGGGATTCTTTGGCGCGGGCCTGGTGCTGCTCCACCTCGGTTTTGGGGGACGCGTCACTTGGCGCGTTTGCTGTTTGCGGGCCAGGGATGCGTTTTTTCCATCCGTCGTATTGCCAATGACATCTACGAGGTCCTGGACAAATTCTTTCATTTTCTCCGCCTGGGCATTCATTTCCTCGGAGGCGGAAGCAGATTCTTCCGCGTTGGCGGCGTTTAGCTGAACAACCTTATCCATTTCACTTACCGCCTTATTTATCTGTTCGATGCCCTGGGACTGCTCGCTGGATGCCGCCGCGATCTCGGCAACCAGTTCGCTCATTTTCGCAGAGCTGGCGGATACCCTTGAAAACTCGGCACTCGTTTTTTCGACAATCTCCGATCCCTCGGCGATCTTCTTGACCGTACCCTCGATGAGAACCGCGGTATTCTTTGCCGCATCGGCCGCGCGCATGGCCAAATTCCTGACCTCGTCGGCAACGACTGCGAATCCAGCCCCGGCTTCACCCGCACGGGCGGCCTCAACGGCCGCGTTCAGCGCCAGAAGGTTAGTCTGGAATGCTATCTCATCTATCGTTCTTATTATTTTTGACGTCTCCTCGCTTGCCCTGGAAATTTCATCCATCGAGGAAGTAAGGTTGGACATTGATTCATTGGCCTTGGAAATTACGGCGCTGGTCTCGATCATCAGGTGGTTGGCCTGGTTGGCGTGATCGGCATTTTGTTTTGTCATCGAGGCCATTTCTTCGAGAGATGAGGATGTCTCCTCAATGGATGCGGCCTGCTCGGAGGCCCCTTCAGCAAGCTCCTGACTGGTGCCGGATACCTGGGTCGAGGAGGACGAGACCTGTTCGGAGGCCGCGGTGAGTCCCTCAACGACCAAGTTGATGGGCCGGGTTATGGACACCGCAAGGATGATCCCGAGCAATAAAGCCAAAACTGTTCCGCAAACGGCAGCTATCCAGGTGAACCGTACCGCGTAGCTGGCTGTTGACAGGTTGTTTTGCGAGGCCTCTTTCGCCTGGTTTATTTTGAGTTCGAAAAGCTTCCTTATGGCTGCGTCAGCCTGCTCGGCGACATGGGCCCCTTCGTTGCGTAAAACGGATAACGCTTCTTCTTTTTTCCCTTCGGCGACAAGGCTGACGACTTTTTCCCTAACCGGAAAGTATTGAGAAAAGGCCGACTTGAGCGACTCGTATTCTTTGCGGACTTCCAAGGTATCGACCGAATCCTTGAATTTGTCCATAGCATCCAGGACTTGCCGATCCGCCGCCTTTATGTTGTCGATGCAATCGGCGATATCCCTGTCGAGGATGAATTTAGCGATGAAAGAATCCTTTATGAAACCCCGCATTTTTTGAAAATTAGTCCCGACATCGCCCATGTACCCAAGAGGTTTAGCATTGAACTCATACATGGCCGTATCGGCTTCCTTGATCGCATTTATTTTGGATGTGCCGATGTAGCCGATGACGAGCGCAACTAATGATCCCACGAGGAAACCGCCTATAACCTTCACACTCAAATTTATTTTCATCCTTGCCCTCTTTCGATCTGATTGACGCAACAGCATCAATGACATTGTTTCGCAGCTTGATTTGTCAGGCTACGTCTTCCAGCGCCAGCAGTTCATCCCTGTTCAGTACCCGGTCGATATCGAGCAGGATTTTCACGCCCTCGGCCGCCTTGGCCATCCCAAGGATATAATCGGTGGAAAGGGCCGTCCCAAAACCGGGAGTGTCTTCGATGTCCGAACCCTTTATGTTGATCACCTCCGAAACCGAATCGACAACTGTGCCGATATGGAGTTTCCCCGAACCGGCGCCGATATCGACAACCACAATACAGGTCCGGTCCGTGTATTCACCGGCGTCCATCCCGAACCTGAGCCGAAGATCGATGACCGGTATAACCCTTCCCCTCAAATTTATTACACCCTTCACATACCAGGGGGTCTGCGGAACAGGGGTAATTTTCATCATGCCGATTATTTCCCTGACCTTCAGAATACCTATTCCGTACTCCTCCTCACTCAGCGAAAAGGTGAGGTACTTGCCCTCCCTGGGATCGGAATAACTCTCGACAACTCCCTGATCTTTCATGATACACGTCACTCCTCTTGCCGGCTTTGTCATCCGGATATGCGCTCGCGTGGTCTTTCCGGATAAATTGCACGCTCATTGATATGGGTCATAAATCTCTAATCGGTAATCGCAGTGGGCAGGATAATACATATTAAGGCAGACAAAATGCGTACTAATTGTACGTAATATGCCTTATTGGAGAGAATGCAGGTATGTTTGAAGGTTGGTCTTCTGATTGGTCAACCCGAGCTTTTTTCTTATACGTTCTCTGTGCGTTCGGACGGTGCCGTCGCTGATAGAGAGCAAGTGCGCGATTTCCTTCGTGCTTTTGCCTGCTCTTATCATCTCGGCAATTCTGATCTCAGCAGGGCTCAGGCCCTTGCCGAACAAAGACCTTGGGGAAGGGGAAATTACGTTTTCCAGGCAGTTCTTGATTTCCCGGATACGGGCATTGAGTTGTTCTTTGGAAAAAATGCCGTGTTCCATCCGGTCCAGGTTGGGGAAAACCAGCTCTCTTATGTTGTGGGTCACCGACTCCTGGATTTCCGCTCTGTCCTGTTCCCTGTGCTTCAGAAGGACCTTCATCGCAATATTTGACTCTTTGAGGTCCTCTGCTTTCTGGACCAGTTCCGAGGTGCGCATTGCCACATGCTGCTCGAGCTTTTCGTTTGACTCGCGCAACGCCGCCTCGATGTCCTTTAGATGTGTAATGTCGCGGGCAACATGAATCCCACCGATAAGATTATTCTCGGCGTCATAGAGCGGAGAGAGGCTGATAAGAAAAGTCCCATTCAGGTTTTTCTCTAAAACCTCCGCGGAATGTTGCCGGCCATCTTTCAGCATCAGCGACAGGGGGCAATAATCGGCAGGCAGCGAGAGGCCGTGGACAACTTCATAACACGGACGCCCGATCAGGTCCTCCGGTTTCGCTCCGAGCCCGTCGGCCATGGCCTTGTTGACATGCTCGAGCCGGTAGTTCAGGTCTATAATGGCAAGCGGATCGGGAACGGCGTCAAAGATATGCTCCCATTCCTTCTTGGCTTTGACCAACGCCGATTCCTCCCGGTTTCGTTCTATCGCGTATTTTATGTGCTGCTCCAGGAAGTTCCCGCAAAACTGGTTCCCGGCGAGCGCTTCAACATCTTTTCGGTCGGCCGTGTGAACATGATCGGTTCTTGGCCCCGCACCGGAAGTTAATATTATGACGGGTATTTTCGGTTTGTTTCCTGATACTTGCGAAAGCAGTTCGGTCACACCGCACTCACCGATTCGCAGGGGCGCAAAGCAGATGTCATAGTTACGGTGTTGCGTCATCGAAAGGGCCGCCGAATAGGAAGGCGCCAGGTGAAGTTCATAATGGCCGGGCATGTTTTCCAGGAACAGATCGTGGATCGATTGACGGCTGCTCTCGCTTGGCTCTATCAGCAGGACGCATATAGGACTTTTGTCCTTATCCAAGGACTCACCTCATTAAGTGAATAGAAAGACGCCATGTAACCACTGATTCCATATTTATTCCAAGACCCTGAATTTGTCAATCGGGTCTTTTTCAGACAATTTTCCTGAGTGGCCAAAAAAAAGCGTTATGCGATAATTGATATAAGCATATAACATGCATCGCCTGTGTTCCTGGTATAGTCTGTGAACATTTGGTTTTCACTGCTTTGCGTTTAACGATTGAAAGGGTGCGCCGCTGACTTCACTCTTGGGAAAAGGGGGCTTTGACCATGGCCATGGTAAAGTATGAAAAGCGGGACAGGATCGGATACGTAACCTTGAACAGGCCGGAAGCCTTGAATGCGCTGGACGATGAGACCAACGGCGAGCTTTGGGAAATCTGGGAAAGCTTCTCGATGGACGATTCAGTCGATGTGGCCATATTGACGGGCGAAGGGAAGGCATTTTGCTCGGGGGCCGACCTTAAGACCTTTATCCCCAGGTGGGAGAAGGCAAACATGCTCGACCTTCGCCGAAACATTCCGAGGGGCATCGGAGGCGGCATTACGCGCGGACAGCACAGGATGACGAAGCCCGTTATTGCCGCCGTGAACGGGCATGCCGTCGGGGGCGGGTTCGAGCTGGCGCTGGCCTGCGACATTCGCATAGCTTCGGAAAAGGCAAAATTCGGCGTATTTGAGGTGCGCTACGGCCTGCACCAGGGGGATGGAGGCATAGTCAGGCTCGTGGCTATTGCCGGGATGGCCGTGGCCCTGGAGCTGACTCTTACGGGCCGGGAGGTTTCGGCCGGTGAAGCCTGTCGGCTCGGTCTTGTCTCGTGCGTAGTGCCGCACGACCAGCTTATGGACACGGCGCACCGGTATGCATCCATGATTTTGAAAAACAGCAGGCAGGCTATCCGGTCCGCCAAGGAAACGATACTGGACGTGGTGGGGCGAACCATCGACGATGCCCTCCGCCTGGAGACCGTAAATGCCTACTCCTGCCTGGGCGATTTCACCGAGGCGAGGGAACGGCTGGATCGATTCCAGGCGAAAACAAAACCCGAGCGGCCGTGACGGCGACCCGGCATCAGTCGTCGGGCTGTATCGCGATCCGGCATATTGCGAGGTCCTCCCGGCATTGCAGGGAGGTAGGCATGGTCCAACTGTGTCCGTCCCTCGCAATGAGGATGTCCGCGCCTTCGGGACCCCAGCTTCCCGCCTGGTAATTGGCGAAATCGGTCGGTCTGAGCGTCTGCCACGTATCCAGAATCGGAGCGATCACCGACCAGGCGGCCTCGGTTTGGTCCGAGCGCATGAACTGAGTGGAGTCACCCCTGACAATGTCCCACAGCAGTGTCACGTATGCCTCGGGGGAGCGGACCTTGAATGTCTCGCGATAGTAGAACTGCATCATCACCGGGGTAAGGGCCATATTTTCGCTTACGGGGTGCTTTACTTCGAAGCGCAGGAAAATGCCTTCCTCGGGCTGAATAGCGAACAGCAGCCGATTCGGCCTGCAATCGAGCAGCGCGGACGACGGAAAACTCTGGTGGGGTACGGGCTTGAAATGAATGGAAACCTCCGAGATCCTGGATGGCATCCGTTTGCCCGTGCGCAGGTAAAAGGGCACATCCTGCCATCGCCAGTTGTCCACGAAGAGCTTCACGGCCGCAAAGGTCTCCGTGGCCGAGTCAACGGCCACACCGGTCTCGGAGTGGTAACCCGCGACGTGCCGGCCCTCGATCCATCCCGCCCCGTACTGGCCACGGACCGCAATCTGGTTGACCCGTTCGGGAGGGATGCTCCGTATCGCGCGGAGCACGTCCACTTTCTTGTTGCGGATTTCATTGCTGTCAAACGATACAGGGGCCTCCATGGCTATGAGGCAGAGGATTTGAAGAAGGTGGTTCTGAACCATGTCCCGCAACGCGCCGGCGTGTTCGTAATAGCCCGCCCGGTGCCCGACCCCGTCGCTTTCCGCCACGCAGATCTGTACATGGTCGATGTAGCGGCGGTTCCAAATCGGCTCGAAAAGCGTGTTGCCGAAGCGGAAGGCAAGGATATTCTGCACGGTTTCCTTTCCAAGGTAGTGATCTATGCGGTAGATTTGAGACTCGTCGAAGAATTTGGCGAGAAGAGCGTTGAGTTCACGGGCTGAATCCAGGTCATGGCCGAAGGGTTTTTCCACGACGATACGCGTATGCTCTCTGTCTGAATTCAGCCTGGCGGCCCCCAGCCCCTGGGCGATGGGCTTTGTGAGCTCCGGGGACACCGCCAGGTAGAAGATCCGGCTCGCGCGAGCGCCCCACTTCTTATCGTAGGCCGAAATCTCTTTTGCGATGCCGTTAAATGCCTGCGGATCGGTCAAATCGGCGGAGTAAAAGACGATTTTTGAGGCGAAGTCCCCCCAGGCCTGGTCATCGGTTACTCCCCGGCTCGAGAACTTATCGACCCCCTGTCGCAGATAATCCCGGTATTGGTCGTTAGCCCACTGCTTGCGGCCGAGTCCGATGACGGCGAATTTGTCCGGCAGCCGCCTGTCCAGGTAAAGACTGTACAGGGCCGGTATGAGCTTTCGCCATGCGAGGTCGCCGCCTCCTCCGAATACGATGAACACGGTTTGGCCGTCAATTTTACCGGCCTGTGTCTGGGATTTGCTCACATTTCGCTCCACTCGGTGTGAAAGATCTTTCCAGGCATGTCTCTGCGTTCGTAGGTATGAGCGCCGAAGTAGTCGCGCTGGGCCTGAATCAGGTTTACCGGAAGTAGCGTGCTTCGGTACGCGTCGAAGTAGGCAAGGGAGGCCGAAAATCCGGGCGCGGGCAAACCCCGCTCCGCTGCCGCGCCGACCACGGCCCTCAGGGAGTTCTGCCTTTTGGCGACCTCCATGCCGAGGTGTTTGTCAAGCAGGAGGTTGGGGAGGCCGGGCTGGCTGCCGTATGCCGCCCTGATATCATCGAGCAGGGCCGCGCGAATGATGCATCCTCCCCGCCAGATCCGGGCCACCAACTCAAGGTCGAGCCCGTAGCCATAGGCCTTTGAAGCCTCTCCGAGCAACTCCATTCCCTGGGCGTAGCACATGACCATGCCGGCATAATAGGCGTCCTCAAGGTGCTTGGTCAGCCAATCGCCGTTGCTCCTGAACCCATGATCGGGGCCCAGAAGCCTCTTGGAGGCCTGGATGCGCTCGGTGAGGCGGTCAGAAAGGTTGCGCATCAGCACGGCCGCGTCGATATTGGGGGTCGGCACCTGGCGGTCCATCGCCTCCCAGGAGGTCCATTTGCCGGTGCCTTTCTGGCTTGCCTTGTCGAGCACCATGTCGATCAGCGCATGTTTGGGGTCCTGAGGGTCCTTGCAGCGAAATATGTGCGCGGTAATCTCGAGAAGATACGAGTTGAGTTCGCCTTCGTTCCATTTGGAATAGACCTCGGCCAGCTGGTCGGCGCTCATTTTCAGCCCGCGCTTCATAATGTCGTAGGTTTCGCTGATAAGCTGCATGAGGGCGTATTCGATCCCGTTATGGACCATCTTTACGTAATGGCCGGCCGAGCCGGTCCCAAGGTGAGCAACACACGGGTCGCCGTTCACATGGGCTGCAATTTTTTCGAGAACTGGACGAACCCGTTCGTATGCCTCGATGGCGCCCCCCGGCATAAGACTGGGTCCATGGCGTGCCCCGCTTTCGCCCCCGGAGATCCCAAGGCCCATGAACAGAATGGACTTTTCGGCGAGCAGCGCGGCCCTTCGGTTCGTGTCCGTGAAATGAGAGTTGCCGCCGTCGATGATCAAGTCCCCCTTGTCGAAGCATGGAATCAGGGATTCAATCACATCATCGACCGGCTGCCCCGCGGGGACGAGAGCGAGAACGGCCCTGGGCCGACGAAGCAGGCCCACCATTTCCGGCAGAGTGCCTGCCGCGATGATTTTGCCGCTGATCTCGTATTTTCGAGCGAACTCCCTGACCCGGTCCGCACTGGCATCATAGACAGCAACAGAGAAGCCGTGGTCGGCTATGTTGAGGGCGAGATTTCCCCCCATTGTGCCCGCCCCTATTATACCTAAATCAGAATCATGATCCGGCATGCTGGACTCCAGTTGCAAAAGTTCGAAACGGCGGGGTTATGTTCCCGCCCACGCACCCCCCCACACTGGGCCGCACGGCGGCAAGGGGGTGTGGGGCGCGCGGCTCCCCACGCTTTTCCAGATTACAGATCTTTTAGTTCAAAGATGTCGAGCACTCTTCCTCCGCCGCCGCCGCCGCGTCCCGGCGGCAGGGACTCAGCCCGAGAGCTTCCAATTCGGCCAGGGTCGTTTCAAGGTCCGTATGGTGAATTCCATGGATGCCCAGCCTGCCGGCAGCCTCTACGAACAAGCCCCTGTCGTCTATGTAGGCGATCTCTTCGGGCCTTGCCTGAGCGCATTCCATTGCGAGAAAATAGATGTCCGGATCGGGCTTTCGAAAATGCACGAAACACGATGAGATGAAGAAGTCGAATATGGCCTTGAGATTGAATTTCTCGATGCGGTGTTGAGTAAGCTCACGGCCTTCATTGCTGAGCGCAACCACCTTGAGCCCGTTGATCGCTTTGATCCGCCCTATGAGATCGAACATCTCCGGCAGCATCTGAGACTGGCTGAACATGAATGCCTTGAAATCGTCGATGGAGAAGGACCGTTTTTTGTGAAAGACCACCCTGTCCAGGTAGTCTTCGAGACTGAGCTTCCCCACTTCATAGATGTCGTACACCAGATGATGGCGCTCGTCCATTTCGGAATAATCCAAGCCGAATACATGGGCCGCCCTCTTGCGCATTTCGCGGTCCCAACCGTTGGTTAGAATGACATTGCCAATATCCACGAAAAGAGTGGTGATAAGGGCCGAATTCATGGGACTACCTCTTTAACTCCGGATCTATCATTCAAAAATGCTGATGCTTTTCAAGCCCCGGCAGTGCAAAATCCGAGGCCTTGTCGCCACCCCTTCGATCCGGATTCGAAAAGAAAGCTTTCAGACCCACGCGGGCTCGGACCTGCGGGATTTGGCCTTTCATCAACATGCCTCGGACAGACAAGAGGCGCGCCGCTTTTTCTCCAGGCTCGCCATAAGGCTGTCGTAGGGTTTATTGAACTTCTCTATGCCTTCCTCTTCGAGCTGTCCGGCGATCTTGTCCATATCGATCCCGAGTTCGGCCAGCCGGTCGAGAGTATCGCGGGCCTCATCGATGTCCTGTCCCAGGCGAAAGGCCGGGTCGCCGTGGTCGCGGTAGGCGTCCAGGGTTTCCACGGGCATGGTGTTGATCGTATCCGGTCCTATCAGGGCTTCAACATACTTTGTATCTGAGTATTCGGGGTTCTTGGTGCTGGTGCTGGCCCACAAAACACGCTGGGTGCGGGCCCCCATGCGGGCAAGGCTTTGGAACCTTTCACCTTCGAAGATCTCCCGGTAGGCCCGGTAGGCGATTTTGGCGCAGGCTATGGCGCTCCGGCCGCGAAGGCGCCATGCGAGCTTCTCGCCCCTGGGGATGAATTTTTCGAGCAGTTCGTCTATCCGGACGTCGATACGGCTGAGGAAAAAGCTCGCCACCGAGGCCACGCGGTCTATTGGAAGCCCCGCGGCGGCCCGGTCCTCGAGCCCGGAGATATATGCGTCGGCGACCATCCGGTAGCGCTTCAGCCCGAACAGCAGGGTAACATTTACGTTAATCCCATCGGCGGTAAGCTTCCGAATGCATTGCAGCCCCTCCACGGTCGCCGGGACCTTGATGAACACATTGGGGCGGTGGAGAGCGGCCCAGAGCATTGGGGCCTCATCCATGGTGCCTGAGAGGTCGTGCGCGAGGTGCGGGTTCACCTCGAGACTTACGAACCCGTCCCTGCCGTCCAGTTCGTCATAGACCGGCTTGAAAAGGTCGGCGGCCTTGCGCACGTCTTCCGTGGTGATAAGGCGGCATATCTCTTCGACGCTCATGCCCTCGCGGGCGGCCTGCCTGATTGAGTCGTCGTAGGCGTCGCTGCCCTCCACGGCCTTGTCGAAGATGCTGGGGTTCGTGGTCACGCCGCGCAGCCCGTCCTCGTCTATTAGCCGCTGCAAGCCGCCCGATTCGATGAGGCGGAGATCGATATAGTCAAGCCAGACGCTCTGGCCGAATGCCTGCAGTCTTCGCAAAGGGTTTTCGCTCAAGTTCTTCCTCCTCGTCGCCTGTAAAGATTGAAAAAGGGATAGGGGGGCTCAGCCCCCGGCACGTCCCCAGCCTCGCGGAGGTATGCGAGCCCTGGGCAATCATTTCCCACGCTCTTCCAGTCCTTTCCTATCCGACGGATGAGGCTTTCCCTCGCCCCATCTTCCAGATAATCTCCTTTACCTTCGAGACGATGGCCTTGTGGGAGATTTCTTCGTAGTCGAGGAGTTCCCGCGGCTTGCCGCTCTTCGGCCTTTTGCGCACTGCCAGGGAATATACGGGCGCCGTGGGCGTGGTAAGGACGCTTCTCACCGCCTCGCCTATTCCCCCGGCTGCATAGTGATCCTCCACGGTCAAAAGAAACCTCGTGGTGTTTGCGGCGTTTCTCAGGGTTGCCGCGTCCAGGGGATTGATGCTGTAGAGGTCGATTACGCGAACCGGAATCCCTTCGTTTTCAAGTTCCTTCCAGGCCTCCAGCGCCTCATAAAGAGTTATGCCGGCAGCCGCTACGGTCGCGACGTCCCCGTCGGTTTCGCGCAGCACCTTGCTGCCGCCTATGACAAAAGTTTCCTCCGGGCCGTAAATGATCGGAGTCTCTTCCCTCGTGGTTCGGATATAGACGATCCCATGGTGTTTGGCGGCCTCTTCGACCAGTCGGTCCGTCGAAAACGCATCGCTGGGATAGAGCACTACGCCGTCCAGGATCGAACGGAACAGGGCGATGTCTTCCAGGCCCATCTGAGAGGGTCCATCCGGGCCGATGGATACACCGGCGTGAGAGCCCACGAACTTGATGTTCGCGTTGGAGTACTGGCTCATCCTGATCTGGTCGAATGCCCGGCTAAAAAACGCGGCGAAGGTCGAAACAAAAGGGATCTTGCCCCGTCTCGCAAGGCCGACCGCCGTGCCGACCATGTTCTGCTCGGCGATGTACATTTCGAAGAAGCGGTCGGGATGGGCGTTTTTGAAGATTTCCGAGCCGGTCGAGTTGCTCACTTCGGCATCGAGGCTCACGATCTCGGGGAATTGGGGATAGATGCGCGCCAGGGCTTTGCCGAACGCCTTCCGGGTCGCAACGGGCTTATCGGCCGGATAATCGGGCTTCTCAGGCGTCCGGGCGGCCGCCGGCCGCAGCCTGATGTCCTGAGGTCCGGCAATCTTCCCTCTGATCGATTTGTCGATATCGCCCAACTCGGCCAGCGCTCGCTCAAGCTCATCCCTTTTCAGGGCCATTCCATGCCACCCGTTGCGGTCTTCCAGGAAAGAGACCCCTTTGCCCTTGATCGTTTTGGCTATAATCATGACCGGACCGCCGGCATGAAGCGCCCTGTCGTACGCGGCAAGGACCTCGGGATACGAATGACCGTCGATTACGACCGTTTCCCAACCGAAGGCCCCGACCCTGTTCGCGTAGTCCTGGAGGTTATGACCGTACATCGTCTCGCCCCGCTGACCAAGCCGGTTGACGTCGATGATGCCCACCAGGTTTTGCAGCCCGTAATGGGCTGCTATTTCCATGGATTCCCACTGCGAGCCTTCCGCCATCTCGCTGTCCCCAAGAAGAACGTAGGTCCTGTATGGGAGCTTATCGAGATATTTGGCATTGAGGGCCATTCCAACGCCGATCGAAAGCCCCTGGCCCAAAGATCCCGTGGCGGCCTCCGTATAGCGGAATGCAACGGTTGGATGCCCCTCCAGGATGCTTCCAAACTCCCTGTAAGTCATAAGCTCTTTTTCGCTCAATGCTCCGGCGGCGGCCCACAAGGCGTAGAAAAGCGGTGATGCGTGGCCCTTGCTGAAAATGAGACGGTCGTTATTGGGATTTCCGGGATTGTCGAGATCATACCTGAATGCGCCGCCAAACATCAGACCCGTCATCAGTTCGGTCGCCGACAGGGATGAAGTAGGGTGCCCCGATCCAGCCTCGGTACTCATGACAAGACTGTAGTAACGAATCAGGCTGCCCAACCTCTCCAGTTTTTTCACATTTTCGACATCTTGCATTTTTGGGTCTCCGTTTCAGGACCGGTTCCGGCTGCCTTTGCCGCGCCGACCAGGCAGCCTTCAAAGCGTTTACATTTTTAATATAATCAGGTTTTTCCGCTGCTTCCGCCCAATTTCGAACCCGATGGGCAATAATTACTCAAGCCCTCAGCGCGACGTGGCGCAAAGGAACTAAGGCCGATCGTTTTTCCACATCAAATAATAAACATTGCGGCGCGAATTTGCTAAGCGGGGGCGAAACCTGCGGGCGGGAAACGGAACGCAAAACAAGACAGTCTGCCAAAAATTCTCAGAAAAGCGCGTGGCATCTTTAAACTGAAAAAACATTGCTCCGCTCTTTCGATCTGGTGGCGGGCGGCCCCCAAAAAGCAAAGTCCCCGCCTGGGCGGGGACTTTGCCTGAAAATCGGAAAGGCCGGTATTAGGATGGGAGTAAATTATCTATAGATTAATATTAGGACACTCCAAGATTATCGCATCCACCCGTAAGAAGGTCGGCAATCTCATCGGGAGTCAATTCGATTTCTTGTTTTTTTTCGATCTTGTTTTTTTCGATTGTTTTGCGGGCCATTGGAAAACCTCCTTGTATAATAACAATTACTTTATGACGGCCACCCTCTGTTAGGCGGCAAACTAACCATTTGATTGGCTTTGTCAATCACAAGACCCAAAAATCCACCCCGTCCCTTTGGAAAAAAGGGCGTGCCCCAAGTCCACGCGGATATTAGATATCGTAAGGAACGGGTACGTGGTGCGGACCTGATTTTTTCAAAGATTGCGCTTTTTTTTGCGTTTGCGCCTCAAACTTTCGGATGCGCCGAAAGCGGGCGGGTTCGCGACCTTAAGCAAGGGCCGGCGCTGCGGTTAGCGTCGTCCTTCGCCATGTCCGCCTCCTCCGCCATGCCCACCGCCTTCATGACCGCCAAAGCCGTGGGCGCCGGAATCAAAATCCCTGTACCGATTATGGCCACTGTCCCGGTCATGGCCGTCGAAATCAAATTCGAAGGACCCATAAGGGGGAAAGCCGTAGTAGTCGTAGTCGTAGTATCCGTAATCGTAGCTGCAGGGATCGGACGACTCGTAATAGGTGCCGTCGGGACCGTAACAGGAGTAATAGTAGTCATCGTATTGGGAGTAGGCTGTCCCGGCGAACCACTAAAGGCCCGCGGACAATGCCAGGAATATAACCACGGGCAAAAGCCTCGCATGCATGTTCGTCCTCCAGTGCTTGTCCTTAATTATTGGATTATTATTAATTAGATAAGCACTAGAAGACCTGCACGCAAAAGCACCCGGGGGGCCGGGATCGCTCGGTTGAGGGGCCTCTGCTTGCCCCGGGCTTCGAGGTAATGGGTTTGCCGGCGAAGATAAGAAAGAAGACCTGGGACCGGCAGGCTATAAGCGGTTTTCGGACAAGCGGGAAATCTCTTCCACTAATTCGTAGCTATCATTCATTGAAGGGATATTCATTTTCAACTGTTCAGCAAGAACTCCTATGTGTGCAAGCGATTCTCTTTCGGTAAGAATAATCCTTTCACATTCTTTGAAACTTGCGAAGAATTTGTCGATTTCGTCGTTTACGGACAGCAGGGTCTGCTCCAGTTCATTATCGGACATAGAGGACCTGTTCTCTATCAATTCGACCATTTTTCCCCGAATGGACCGGTAAACTCCGATAGCATACTCAGGGTTGATGAAACTCCGGTATGTCAGGAGCCTTTTTATTTTCATCCGCAGACTGCTCAACGAAAACGGTTTGGGTATATAATCGAATGCGCCGAGTTTGATGGCCTCCATGGCGGTGTCGATCGTTGGATACCCGGTCATCATGATTACTTCGGCGGACATGGATCGTGAACGTATCTGTCTGAGCAGATCGATGCCGCCTTCGCGGTTTCCATCGATTCCAGGCATATTCTTGTCAATCAGCATGATATCATAATCGTTCGAATCGATCAGTTTGAGGGCGGGACCCACGCCATCCGCGATGTCGATGCAGTATCCGTCTGATTTTAGAAAAGCATCGAGCATATCGCGCACTTCTTTATCGTCATCAACCAGGAGAATCTTTCCGGTCATTTCGGGACCTCATCACATTTGTGCCTTGCGGGGGTTCAGCTACCCAGTCTCTCCATGCGCGCTTTGTGGAGAAAATTATGGAGTATATTCAGCTTATATGGGATCGCCGGGTTATTGTCAACGTCTTATGATCGAGTGAGCGTCCGGTAGCCGGCGAAGGCGCAAAGAGCGGTAATTTTTCCGGAAAACCGGATGAAGCGCCGGGTTGAGGCGGAGAGCATCACGCAACATCTTTGGCGGCCCGCGGGGTTAGAACTCCGCATGCCCCGGTGTTCTTGGGAAGGGAATGGCCTCCCGGATGTTGGGGACCCCGGTGACGAACTGCACCAGGCGCTCAAGACCCAGGCCGAACCCCGAGTGAGGGGCCGATCCGAACTCCCGGAGCTCGATATACCAGCGGTAGTCGTCGGTTGAAATCCCTTTGAGGCGCATTTGTTCGAGCAACACCCCTGTACGCTCCTCCCTCTGGGAGCCGCCGATTATCTCGCCGATGCCGGGGACGAGGATGTCCATGGCCGCGACGGTTCTTTCATCGTCGTTGACGCGCATGTAAAAAGGTTTGAGCGACCTCGGAAAGTTGATGATCGCGACGGGTTTTTTGAAAACCTTCTCGGTAAGATAACGCTCGTGTTCGGCTTGAAGGTCGCTCCCCCACTCGACGGGAAAGGTGAATTGCTCCTTGGATTTTGTCAGGATATCGACTGCTTCGGTATATGTCAGGACCTCGAAGGCCGATTCGGAAACGGTTTGGAGGCGCCCCATCAGTTCCGGTTCGATATAGCGGGTGAAAAACTCCAGGTCCTCCGTGCAGTCGTTCAAGGCGCCACCGACCAACTCCCTGATGAAATCCTGCGCAAGATCGAGGTCGTCTTCCAGGTCGTAGAAAGCCATCTCGGGCTCAACCATCCAGAACTCGGCAAGATGCCGGCTGGTGTTGGAATTTTCTGCCCTGAAAGTCGGGCCGAAGGTATATACCTTGCCGAGCGCCATGGCGTAGATCTCGGCCTGAAGTTGACCGCTTACGGTGAGGAAGGCGGGTTTGGCGAAAAAATCGTTCAGGTATGGGTCTTCGCCCTGCGCCTGGCCGGGGCGGGCCGGATCGAGCGTGGTCACCCGGAATATTTCTCCCGCGCCTTCACAGTCGCTCGAGGTTATTATCGGCGTATGGATATAGTTAAAGCCGCGTTCCTGAAAGAACCGGTGGATGGAATAGCTCAGGTTGTTTCTCAGTCTGGCCGCAGCCCCAATCGTGTTGGTCCTGGGCCGCAGGTGAGCGATCCGCCGCAGGTACTCGAAGGAGTGCCTCTTTTTTTGGAGCGGATAAAGCGCCGGGTCGGCCCAGCCGTAAAGTTGGATCCGTTCGGCCTGGAGTTCGATGCTCTGTCCTTTGCCCGGAGAGGCCGAGACGGTCCCCTCGGCCAGAATAGCGCTCCCCGTTGTGATCTTCGAAAGCAACTCGCTGTAGGCCGGGTGGTTCGGGTCGGCTATAACCTGCAGGCTTTTCAGGGAGGAACCGTCGTTTAGCTCGATAAAGCTGATTCCGGCCTTGGAGTCGCGTTTGGTCCTGACCCAGCCCTGTACGAGCGCCTTTTTCCCAATAAATTCCGGCTCGTTTTTGAACAAGTCGGCGATGCATACACCTTTTTCCATATTCCGGGCCTCAAAGATGATATATATTATGTGCAATATTCCAGCCCTGCATTTGCATTATAGCGGTTTTTGTTCCGCCTTGCATCGGGTGTTTAGCGGTTATGCGCCTGCCGGCAATAGAAACTGCGTGCGGCCGGGCGGCGCGGGCTGCGGGTCCATCGCTAAAACGGGTCGTGGCCCTGAAAACCGGGCCGCGGTGAACCAAACATCATGGAGTCAGAGCATGCGTCCGAATTCGAAGAAATTTGTGCCCATAATCCTGTTTGTGCTTGTGGTCCTCGCGGGATGCGCGGGCAAGGGCAAGATAGAGACCGCTTCGCCGATGGGCAGCGGGGGGAGCATGATTTCGATAGAAGCCAGCAACCACAAGTTCTCGCCACGTGAGATCCGGCTGGAAAAACCGGGTCTGCTGGCCGTCGAAATACGCAACGTCTCCGGGTCGCAACACAACTTCACCCTGAAGGACCCGCGAGGAAAGGTTTTGAAAACAGTGGATATTCGTCCGGCCGGGAGCGTCATCATCAACGTGGAATTGTCTGATCCGGGGGTCTATCGATTTTATTGCAACAAGACTTTTCACACCTTTCTCGGAATGAAGGGAAGAATTATCGTCGGCCGTTAACCGGGCGTCGGATAAACAACAGACATATACCGGTTGCGCCAACAGGTTCCCGTTTGGAAAAGGGGTCCGGTTAATGACTGGTTTGACATATGTTCTTCTGTGCTTACCTTTTGTAGAGGCATGCGAACGGTCGAGGAATGGCCGTTTTTTGAGTTATTTGAAAAAAACGATCGATCAACAGATCGCAAAATATAGCGACAATGGAGATCCACCATGGATATGGCAAAACATGAACTTAACATAACCGAACTCAGAAGGCAGAAAAGACCTCTGTGGATGAGCGACCTTGGCATCGATAATTACGCCGATATCCTTGGCGGCGGAGGCGATATATACACTGACAGGCTTCCGCCCGCTTTTGCCCGGCACGCGGGTTTGGAGCTGAGTGAAGAAGAGGAAATTGAAGTCGGCCCGGTGGATTTGAAGGATTTCAAAGAAAAATGAGAAAGCGTCCAGGGCTGCTGAGGTAGCGGCGGCTTTTCAGTCCGCGCGTATGAGCCCGGGATTTTGTGGTTGCCAAGTCTTAGCGTAGGGTCTATATAAATAGTTTCAACTGAACTTTTAAGATTCAGGCTGTCCGGTTGGTTGTGGCCGTTTTTGGAAACGGTCGATTTTACTGCCCGTACGGCCTCTCTTTTTGTTTTTTGCGTCTCGCGGAGACCGTAAAGTAAGGGAGTGCTGATGGCTCGAGTGACGGTAGAGGATTGCCTGTTCAATGTGGACAGCCGTTTTACCCTGGTGCACCTTGCGGTGCGGCGTGTCCTGCAGTTGCGCCACGGTGCGCCTTTGATTCTGGAAAACCTCAAGGGTAACAAGGAGGTCGTTCTGGCGCTCCGGGAGATTGCGGCCGGCGTAGTAAATCTGGATAACATCCGGGGAATCGAGGAACCTCTGCCTGCCGTGGCCGAGACCTCATTGCCGGAGGCGGAAATCGAAAGGGCCGAGATCCGTGAGATCATGGAGGAAGCCACTTCGTATGAAGCTCCCATCGAATACGGGGTCTCGGAACAGTTTGTGGCGGAAGAACCGCCGCCGGACGAGACTCGGGAAGAGTAACGCGAACCTCAACGGGGAATGTTCAATTGGCAAAGCCCAATCTGCTTGGCTGCCTTGAAAAACGAGACCTGCTCAATCGTTCGGCGGTTTCCGCCGATCAGCTTGTCGAATGGGGGGAAATTTTCGAGGAACAAGAGCTGATAAACGACGCAATAGATTTCTATATAAAAGCGGGCTCTTCGGAGGCGCTTGAAAAATTGCTCCCCCCGGCCCACCAGGAGGGAGATATATTCGTCTATACCAGGTTAGTGAAGGCCCTGGGCCGTCAAGTGCCGGCCGAGGAGTGGATTTCTCTGGGAAAAAAGGCCGCTGAGCTTGGCAAGGACTCCTGCGCGCGCGAGGCGTTCAAAAAAGGCGGCGTTGAGACCGAACAGGAAGCTGAAGTTGAAGCTCAGGGAGAGCCGGTGCCCTGAGGGGTTGCCGGCGAGCTGTAGTCCCGCCCCTGGCCTGTTCAGGCTTGACAGTGGCGGATATCATGTTTACGAATTAAAGGCCTGCCAGTTAATTCATTTCCGTTGCATAGAGAGTCTTGTGAATTCCGGGAGGAAGCCGTTCTAGATGGCGAAAAGAGACTACTACGAGATTTTGGGGGTTTCACGGGGTGCGGGCGAAGAAGAGATCAAGAAAGCCTACCGCCAGGTCGCACTGAAATGCCATCCCGACCGCAATCCGGGGGATAAGGAAGCCGAGGAAAATTTCAAGGAAGCCGCCGAGGCTTACGAGGTCCTGCATGACCAGCAAAAAAGGCGCCTCTATGACACATACGGTCATGAAGGCTTGCAGGGGACTGGTTTCAGCGGGTTTCGCGGCTTCGAGGATATCTTCAGCTCATTCGGAGACATATTCCAGGATTTTTTCGCATTCGGCGGCGGTTTCAGCGGCCAGGCACGCCAGCGGACATCGGCAAGGCCCGGTGACGACCTTCTCTATACCCTGGACCTGAGCTTTGAAGAGGCTGTCTTCGGGACCGAAAAAGACGTCGAAATAGAAACCTTCGGCAAGTGTTCCCGGTGCAGTGGCAGCGGGGCCGAGCCCGGGACCAGGGACGCTGTTTGCCCCTCCTGCCAGGGGGCGGGGCAGGTCGTTCAGTCGCAGGGCTTTTTCCGGATCAGTACGTCTTGCGTGCGGTGTCAGGGCACCGGAAGGGTGTTGGTCTCCCCCTGCAAGGAATGCCGGGGCCAGGGGCGAACGAAGCAGAAGAGGCACGTTCAGGTCAAAGTACCGGCCGGGGTCGATGCGGGAACACGGCTAAGGCTGAGAGGAGAAGGTGAAGGCGGCTACCGTGGCGGAGTTGCCGGCGATCTTTATGTCAGGATCGAGGTCGCCCCGCATCCGGACATCGAGCGCGACGGCGACAATCTGCACTGTAAAGTTTCCATCTCTTTTCTTCAGGCCATTCTCGGAGACACGGTCGAAACACCTACCCTGGACGGCCCAAAATCGATGGGGATCAAGCCCGGGACTCAGCCTGGGGCGGTAATGCATTTCCCGGGGGAAGGGGTCCCAAAATTGAGGGGATACGGCCGAGGCGATCTGTTTGTCGAAGTGGAAGTCAGGATCCCGAAGAGCATAACGCCCCGCCAGGAAGAACTTTTGCACGAGTTCGTGGAGTTGGAAAAGGACAAGGGCGAAAACAAGGGCAAGAAGTGGCCCTGGAACCGCCGCAAACAGCCGGAAAAAGACCAGGCCTCAAGAGGGCGGTCCGAAGCCGGGTCCTCCTGACAGGGGTTGGGGAGCTCTAAGGTGAAGTCTGCGGCGACAGCAAGACAGTTTGAAGAATTCAGGGCCTCTGCCCTTTATTGCCCGAGATGCAAGAGGGCCATGCCGGTAAGGAGCAGGCTTTTACTCGTCCTGCCCGACGGCGAGTTGCACGAATATCTGTGTCAGGCCTGCGCAACATCACTTGGGACCAGAACGGTCCGGGAGGCCCGCCAGCATGGCATTATCACTCCGTAAGCCGCCGAAACCGCAACAGATCCGATCAAAATACTAGTCAAGAACCCGAAATAGAGATAAAGAACGGCCAACGCCCGTTGCCTGTACGGGTACCGGATTTTAGGGACGTTCGAAATGGGGTATAAGCAAAAACCGCCGATCTCCCGCCCCCGCCGGGCGCACGCGCCAAAGCGCCACACCGAGCCGCGCGGGGAGATATATCCGGCATCGGGTCTTTATCTCCATATGAAAAGATGAACAGAAAGGACAGCGGACAGCATATGATCGAAGCCGAAGGACTTACGAAGTTTTACGGTTCCATTGGGGCCATACGCAATGTTTCGTTTGAAATCGAGAAGGGCGAAATAGTGGGCTTCCTGGGACCCAACGGGGCCGGGAAATCTACGGCGATAAGGATCCTCACCTGTTATATGCCCCCAACGTCGGGCAGGGCCAGGGTGGACGGCCTCGATGTCATGGAGGATTCCCTCAGGATCAGGCAAAAAATCGGCTATCTGCCGGAGAATGTTCCACTGTACAGCGATCTCACGGTGAGGCGGTTTCTTCGTTTCGCGGCCGCCTCCAAGGGGGTCGAGGCGAAAAGGATCCACGCGGAGACCAGTCGCGTCATCTCGGCGTGCGGACTCGAAAAAAATGCCGACAGAATTATCGGTAATCTCTCAAAGGGGTTTCGGCAGCGTACGGGACTGGCTCAGGCGCTTTTGAACGACCCGGACGTGCTGATTCTGGATGAGCCTACGATCGGCCTCGATCCGACACAGATAATCGAAATGAGGCGTCTTATAAAGGAGTTGGGGGGAAACCGAACGGTCCTTTTGAGCAGCCATATCCTGCCCGAGGTCGCCCAGCTTTGCCGGCGGGTCATCATAATCAACAAAGGCGAGATCGTGGCTACCGACAGCCCGGCCAACCTGACCAGCCAGCTTCAGAAAACGGCGAAGATCATCCTGGAGGTGAGCGGCCCGAGCCAGGCGCTCGCCCAGGCGATTGAAAGCATGGCGGGTGTCGTGAAAGTATCCTGCGTCAGCAACGGGACCAGCAGGTTTGTGATAGAAACTGACCCGCTCACGGACATGCGGTCCCAGATCGCGTCAACGGCGGTTGAGAAGGGGTGCGGACTGCTCGAGTTGAGCACGATGCAGCTTAGCCTTGAGGACATATTCATGCAGCTTGTAACCGAAGATCCTGCCGTGGAGGGAGCCGAGTCATGAGAGGGTTTTGGGCCGTCTATAGAAAAGAGCTTTACGGGATGTTCATGTCCCCGATTTTTTACGTGGTGGGCTTCATGTTCCTTCTGGTTTCCGGGGTTTTTTTCAACTTCATCCTGTCCCAGGTCATGCTCATCAGTTTCCAGGTGGCGCAGCACGCCGAGCTTGCCAAGAGCATAAACATGCTGGAGTTGTTCTTCCGCTCCTTCATGTGGAATATCAGTATAATCATGCTCTTTATAGCTCCACTCCTAACAATGAGGCTCTATGCGGAGGAACGCAAAAGCGGCACCATAGAGTTGCTGTTCACCTATCCGGTGACGGATGCCGCGGTCCTCGCCGGCAAATTTGCCGCGTGCCTGAGCGCATTCGCTGTTTTGCTCGCCGGGACCCTTCCGGGTGTCATCGCGGTGTCGTTGATCGCAACGCCGGCCTGGAAGCTCATTGCCTGCGGATATGGCGCGGTGTTCCTGGTTGGGTGCGCCTTCTTCTCGCTGGGCACGTTCGCCTCGACCCTTACGCGTAACCAGATCGTCGCGGCCGTGATCTCATTTGGCCTGCTGCTGGTGCTCTGGTTCTTGGGCGAGGCAAAGAGCTCGACGGGGCCGGTTGTGGGAAGCGTCCTCGAATATGTGTCGGTGGCCAAACACTTTGAAAACTTGTCCAAAGGATTGATCGATTCCAGGGACATAGTCTTCTACCTCGTCTTTTCGGCCTTTTTCCTATTTCTGACGCTGAGGCAGATGAGTTCTTACCGCTGGAGAGGTTAGGCCCGGGACGGTACGGACTCCGGCGGTTTGCGAACGAGTCCGGGGACCGGTGGATAACTGAAAACCAATAACCGATGTTGGAGCCATGAGAATGCCGGCAAAAGGAAAACACAGCCCCAAATGGGCTTACGGTGCAAATACGATAGTCTCGGGAGTTATTTTTCTGGCCATCCTGGTAGTGATCGTCCTCATCGCCGAGCGGAAGCCGTTGAGGCTGGACGTTACACAAAGCAAATCCTTCAGCCTTTCGGCGCAGACCCTGAACCTGCTCAAAGCGATAGACAAACCGGTGCAGGTCAAGCTCTTCTATTCGAGCGCGGGCCCCGGCGCCCAAAACAGGGACAAGGCAAAGGAACTTCTGGATTCCTACCAGTATCACAGCAAGAATATCAAATACGAGTTCGTGGACCCGGACACGCAACCGGAAATCGCCCGCCTCTACGATATAAAAGTCTACGGGACGATAGTCCTGGAAGGATACGACAAAAAACAGGTGATTCAGGCCACCGACGAGGAGAGCCTGACGAACGCGCTCCTGAAGCTGAGCCGCAAGGAGCAAAAGATGATATATTTCCTCACCGGCCATGGCGAGCATTCTCTTACGGCCGATGCGAGGGACAGTTTTTCAAATGCCAAATCCGCCCTCGAAAAGGGCCTTTACATGACCGCGGAGTACAATCTGCTCCAGCATGACGCTATGCCGGCGGATGCCGCCGCGGTGATAATCGCCGGGCCCGGAAAGCAAATTCCTCCAAGGGAGCAGCAGATAATCGGGAACTATCTTGCCGGGGGCGGCAAGGTCATGCTGATGATCGATCCTCTCACTGATACGGGTATGAAGGACCTTCTGAAAGGCTACGGGATCGAAATCTCCGACGACGTGGTGATAGACCGGCTCAGTCGCCTGTTCGGCGCAAACGAGCGCGTCCCCGTGGTGATGGAGTACGGGCCTCACAAAATCACCGAGAATTTCAGCCAGCCTACGTTTTTTCCGGACGCGAGGTCCGTGGTCCCATCGGAAAAAGCCCCGGATGGAATCGATGTGCAGGTGCTCGCGGCTACTTCCTCCAACGCCTGGGCTGAGCGAAACCTTGCAATGCTCAAGGAGGGCAAGGCGGCGTTCGACAAAGACGAGGACATGGTGGGACCGGTCCCCCTGGTGGTGCTCGCAACCATAAAGGGGCCTGAGGCGGGGAAAAAAGAAGAAAGCAAACCCGAAAAGGAGGGTACACTCATTGTTGCGGGCAACTCCATGTTTGCCTCCAACTCCTACTTCAATCAGTACGGAAACGGGGACTTTTTCCTGAACATGATAAGCTTTCTTGCCGACGACGCCGGCCAGATAACCGTCGGAAGGCCCGATACGGGCAAACCTCTGCTTTTCACCAGGGAGCAGGCCAGCCTGATCTTCTGGATCGTTCTTGTGCTAATGCCGCTTTTAGCCCTTGTCTCCGGGGCAGTCGTCTACAGGGTCAGGAGGTCGCAAAGATGAAATGGCGCTCAACCGTCATATATTTGCTCGTTTTAGTGCTGGTCGGCGCCGTCTACCTGGTGATGGAAAAAAAGCAAAAGCAGGCGGCACTGGTGGAGAAGGAATCCAAACGTGTTTTTGCTTTCGACCCTCAGGCCCTCAAAGAAATTGAAATCCGCTCCGGGGACGCAGCCACGGTTCACATTGAAAAAGGCGAGGATTGGCGAATTACTCAGCCTGTGGCCGCCGATATGGACAGGACTGTATTTTCGGGCTTTTTTTCGACGCTCCGGGACGCCGAGCGGCAGCGCACGATAGAGAAGCCCTCCGATAAATCCGCTGCGTTCGGACTCGATAAACCCTCTCTTGTGATCCGGTTGCTTGTGGGCGGTGAATGGCTCGAAATGCGGGTTGGAGCAAAAAACCCCGCGGATACCTCTCGCTACGCCGGGACAGGGGAGGGGGGCGATGTTTTCATGATATCCAGCACAACTTATGACGATCTGAACAAGAGTTTGAAGGACCTGCGCGGCAAGGACCTGTTCCGATGGATGCCCGACCAGGTTAGCGCCGTGGAAGTCAAATGGCGCAACGCGGAAGGCTTGAACCTTGAGCGGCAGGGTGGGCAAGGGCGGTGGCAATCCGTTGACCGGCCCGAGGTCGAGATCAGGGCCAGGAAGGTCCAAAATCTACTCGATGAGCTGCATTGGCTGCGGGCTGTCGATTTTGCAGCGCAGGATGCCATGCCGTCTTCCGCGCTGGTGGAGGTCAAGCTGAAACTGAAGGACGGGCGCACATCGGAGTTGAAGGTCGCAGACCCGGATCAGGCAAAAAAGCAGGTACTCGCCACCAGTTCCGAAATAGGTACGGTCCTGCTTGCGCCCCATATCCTCGAGGCGATCCCGAAATCGGCCGCCTCGGTCGCCGACCGTTCCCTTATACCGTTGGATGCGGCGGACATCGTGCAGATTACGTGGAAAGCAGGGGGTGAGGGCGGCAACCTGGTCCGGATCGACGACAAAAGCTGGGGGACAAAGGAAGGCGAGGCCCCCGCGAAGCCCATCGAGAATTCCCGGGGGATCAAGGGCTTTTTGACTTCCCTGGAAAATATGGAATACATCGAGGCCGTCGAACCCGCATCCAATCCACCGGAAGGCGCGCCCAATTCGGTCGGGCTGGTGGATGCAGTCGGGAAAAAGGGCTCGATCGTCTGGGATAGACTTCCCTCCGAAGCCGCAAAGACTTTTGTCGTATGGGTGGAAAAAGACGGCTCGACCCGTGCGGTAAAGGCTAAATACGAAGACATCAAGCGGTTGAACGAGTCAGTGGCTCAACTGCCCGCGGGCGTGCAGGGAAAGCATTAGAGACTCAAAACTCAAAACTCAAAACTAAGAACTAACCCATGGCCGTAAGCCTCGAAAACCTTGTCGCCCGGCAAAAGAACCTCCAGAATGTGCTGGATAACCTGATGGAGGGCATAATAGCCCACGACCTCAACCGGAAGGTGCTTTTTTTCAACCGCGCCGCTGAAAAGATCACGGGGTATTCACGCGAGGAAGCGCTTGGGCGCGATTGCCACACCATTTTCGGAGGACCTTTTTGCGGGAGCCAATGCGCCTTTTGCAGCCAGCCCCCCGACTCCCTGGTACACCACACCTATGTTATAAACGCGGCTACCCGGACGGGCGAGTCCCGCCGGATCGAGATGTCGGTAACGGGCATGTATGATGAGGCGGGCGCCTTCGTCGGTGTTCTTGCCGCTTTCCGCGATCTGACGGAGATGATCAGCCTTCAGCTTCGCCTGGGTGAGCTTACGAGCTTTTCGGGAATCGTGGGCAGAGACCGCAAGATGCTTGACGTATACGAGCAGATAAGGAACCTTGCGGCTTCGGATTACCCGGTTCACATAACGGGGGAGACCGGGACCGGCAAAGAGCTGGTGGCCGCGGCCATTCACAATGAAAGCCCGAGGGCCGGCGGCCCGTTTGTCCCGGTAAATTGCGGCGCCCTGCCCGAAGGGCTGCTGGAGAGTGAGCTTTTCGGCCATGTCAAAGGCGCTTTTTCAGGTGCGATTCGCGACAAAAAAGGACGATTCGAGCTGGCTGATGGGGGGACCCTTTTTCTCGATGAGGTATCCGAGCTTCCCAGGCACATGCAGGTGAAGCTCCTGCGCGTTCTTCAGTCGGGCACTTTCGAGAGGGTGGGCGGTGAGAAGACGATTAGCGTGGACGCGCGCATTATCAGCGCGACCAACATGGACCTGAAGCGGGAGATGGAGCGCCGGAATTTCCGGGAAGACCTCTATTACCGGCTGAGCGTAGTCCCGATCCGCATCCCGGCCCTTCGCGAGCGCAAAAACGACATACCGATCCTTGCTTCCCATTTCCTGAAGCAGGCCGCCGAAAACGGACAGGAGGCCGCCCGGCTTTCCGAGGATGCTCTTTCGCTTATGATGGACTACGGTTGGCCGGGAAACGTGCGCGAATTGCAAAACTCTATCCACTTTGCCCTGGTCAAGTCGCGCGGCCGCAATATCGAAGCCGGGCACCTCCCGCTGGAAATCAGGCAGATGACATGCACGGTTTTGAAGCCCGGGCCGGCGCCCCGGCTAACACCCGAGGCCGTTGCATCGGCCATCGAGAAGGCCGGCGGAAACAAGTCCAGGGCGGCGAAGCTTCTCCGGGTCGGCCGCGCAACCCTGTACCGGTTCCTGGAAAAAACGCCGGATCGATAAGCAGGGGAATGTTCCCCCGGCGCCGCCGGTGTGAGGGGCGCATGGTCACCGAAGTTTTTTTGAGCCGAATCCAACCCTAAAAATGGTTCGGCATCAGGACCGGGTGGGTGTATCACAAAAATTTAAGTCAAATATTTCCGAGAGTGGAAAGACATGATCTTGTCGGGACAAATGGTGGTTTTTTCGTTGGGCGCACAGCGGTATGCCCTGCGGCTGTCCGCGGTCCAGAGGATCGTTTACGCCGTGGATGTGACGCCACTGCCTTCAGCGCCGGGAATTGTGCTTGGAGTGATAAATGTCGAGGGCCGCATAGTTCCCGTTATGAATATTCGAAAGCGGTTCGCGTTGCCGGACAAAGAGATCGACCTGAACGATCACCTCATAATCGCAACGACGGCGAAGCGCTCGGTGGCCCTTCTGACAGACTCCGTATCGGGGGTCGTCGACGTTTCCCCGGATGCTGTGGTCGATTGTTCGAGCATACTGCCCCAGGTCGATTACGTGGAAGGTATTGCAAAACTTCCGGACGGGATGGTCATCATTCACGACCTCGACACATTCCTTTCCCTGGATGAAGACAGGGCGCTCGATGAGGCAATGTCGCAGGTTTAGGTGAATGTAGTTCGTAATGCATTGAATTAATCCTGGCAAATCCCCGTTTTGAAAAGGGGCGCAAACCGTTTGCCTTTGCAGCAGGGCTTCTCCGCGGGAACCCCGTCGGGGCACAAGATGGCGCGCATCTCAGAAGAAAATTTATCACGGCTCAGTGAATTCGTCGCCTCCAGACTGGGCCTGTACTTTTCCAAAGAACGCCTGAAGGACCTGGAACGTGGAATTCGGTCCGCTTCCGGGGATTTGGGTTTCGAAGATGGTGCGGCCTGTGCGGAATGGCTCCTATCGTCTCCTTTGAAGCGAAGTCATATCGAAGTGCTGGCCGGCCATCTCACGGTCGGAGAAACCTATTTTTTTCGAGACAGGAAGATATTCCAGACCCTTGAAGAGGCAGTCCTTCCCGAACTGATTCGAGTTCGCCGCAAAAACGGAAAGCACATTAGAATCTGGAGTGCGGGCTGCTCAACGGGAGAAGAGCCCTATTCGATCGCTATGCTTTTGAGCAGGATGATTCCTGACCTCAAAGGTTGGAGTATCACAATACTGGCAACCGACATAAATGTTCGGTCTTTGCGCAAGGCCGCCGGAGGCCTGTATGGACGCTGGTCGTTTCGTGATATAGAGCCCCGGATCAAAGAAGAGTTTTTTAATAAAAAAGATCACGGCCGCCTGGAGGTCCTCTCCAGGATCAGGAAAATGGTGACATTTTCCCCCCTGAATCTGGTCGAAGATACGTATCCGGCGCTTTTCAACAACACCACCGCCATGGATATTATTTTTTGCCGCAATGTACTGATGTACCTGGTTCCGGACCTGGCGATGAAAGCGGCTCGGAATTTTCACCGCTGCCTTTCGGACGGTGGCTGTTTGATCGTAAGTCCAAGCGAGTTGTCCAGCCAACTGTTCCCGCAATTCGCCCCTTTGAGCTTTCCCGGCGCAATGATTTACAGGAAAGAAAGCAATTGGTGCGAGCCCGCGGGATTTCCGCGCCCCGCGCCCGGGGAACCGATTGTTCCTTGTATGCCGGCCGGGAGGTGTGAAGCCGGCGGCGTGGAGTTGGTCCCGCATGAAACAGCCGAGGATCAACAAAGCCTGCCGCCCCGGCTCCCCGCGCGGGACGATCTCTACAGTGAGGCCCTTGTCTTATACGAGGCCGGCCGTTATGCGGGCGCCATGGAAAAAACCGAGGCCCTGCTGTCGCACTATCCGTGCGATGCCGCGGCAATGGCCCTTGTGGCGCGCATTCACGCCAATTGCGGAAAACTTGCGGAAGCGCTGCAATGGTGCGAAAGGGCAATTGGCGCGGATAAGCTCAGGGCCGGTTCTTATTACCTCATTGCAACCATTTTACTTGAGCTCGGGCGAACGGAGGCCGCGACGGTATCCCTTAAACGCGCGCTCTATCTCGATCCGAACTTCATTGCGGCATACGTGGCCCTGGGTAACGTCAGCAGGCAACGCCACAGGGACAGGGAGTCCGTGAAGTATTTCGAAAATGCCCTTTTGCTTTTGTCCGGCCGGGCCCCGGAAGAGTTCTTGCCCGAACCCGAGGGGGCAAACGTGGGAAGGTTGACGGAAATCATTAAAAATATTCTGGGGGCTGGAGGCAAGAGGTGATTAGATGAGTGGTGAGCGTATCGACTGGAACCGGGTACATGAACGCATCGCCGAAACCAATGCCGCGATTGATAAAGGATTTGCGCCCGGCCCGGAAAAGCTGAAAGAGATTCTCAGGGCGCGGGCCGATGAGCTTGCACGGGAGCCCCGGCGGGAAGATGCGGAACATGTTGAAATAGTTGAATTCATGCTGGCAAATGAGCGCTACGGGCTCGAGTCGTGCTATGTTCGCGAGGTCTATCCTCTTAGAGATTATACTCCCCTGCCGTGCACTCCCCCGTTCGTCCTCGGGTTGATAAACGTGCGGGGGCGAATTATCTCTGTGATCGATATCGGAAAATTTTTCGATATGCCCGAAAAAGGGATCGGCGAGTTGAACAACGTTCTGATCATCCGTGACGATAAGATGGAATTCGGCATTCTTGCCGATTCAATAGTCGGCGTTCGAAAGATTGCCGTGGAGCGGATTCAGCCTTCCCTTCCCACGCTCGGCGGCATTCGCGGCGAATTCCTGAGGGGAGTTACAGGCGAGCCGCTGGCGGTTCTGGACGCAAGCAAGCTTTTGGCGGACAGGAATATCATCGTCCATGAGGAAGCGTGATCATAAGGAGGAGTACACATGAGTTGGTTTGGTGACGGACGCAGGAATCTGGAGGAGGAACTGCGAAAAGCATCATCGTATACGCGAAGCCTGATCGAGGCGAGCCTGGACCCGCTGGTAACGATAAGCCCAGAAGGAAAAATCACGGACGTAAACGAGGCGACGGTAAAGATAACCGGTGTCGGCCGCGAGAAGCTTATCGGCACCGATTTCTCGAACTATTTTACGGAGCCGGAAAAGGCCAGCGCAGGCTACCAGGAGGTCTTCCAGAAGGGTTTCGTAACAGACTTTCCCCTGACCATCCGGCACAGGGACGGAAGATTGATCGATGTCCTCTATAACGCCTCCGTTTACAGGGACGTCAGCGGCAACGTCATGGGCGTTTTTGCAGCAGCCAGAGATGTTACCGAATCCAATCGTGTCATGCGCGAGTTCACCGAAACAAAGAATTTCCTGGACAATATTCTCGAAAGCTCTGTCAAGTATTCCATCATCGGCAAGGACCTCAACCATCGTATCCTTTCCTGGAACGAGGGTGCACGGCGCAACTACGGTTATACGGCGGAGGAGATCATAGGTAGGGACTCGAACCTGCTCCACACTCCGGAGGATATAGAGTCCGGGGCAGTCGAAAAGCTCATGGAGTCAGCCTATGAAAAGGGAATGGCGGAGGATGTGTTTGAGCGCGTTAGAAAAGACGGCTCCCACTTCAAAGCCAGTGTCGTAGTCTCGCGCCGCAATGATGCTTCAGGCCGCCATATCGGTTATCTGCTGATGAGCAGTGACATCTCGGAAAAAAAGCAGACTGAAGAGCAACTGCGCTATGCATCGCAATATGCCCGCAGTCTCATCGAAGCCAGCCTCGACCCATTGGTGACGATCAGCCCCGAGGGAAAAATCACGGACGTCAACGAGGCCACGATAAAGGTCACGGGTGTCGGCCGCGAGAAGCTTATCGGCACCGATTTCTCGAACTACTTTACGGAGCCCGAAAAGGCCAGCGAGGGATATCAGCAGGTTTTCCAGAAGGGCTCGGTCACCGATTATCCCCTGACGATCCGGCACAGGAGCGGAAGCCTGACTCATGTCCTCTACAACGCCTCCGTATACAAAGACGAGCAGGGAAATATCCTGGGTGTCTTCGCGGCTGCCCGCGACGTCAGCGAACAGCGGCAGGCCTCCCAGTATGCCCGCAGCCTCATCGAGGCAAGCCTCGATCCCCTGGTTACCATCAGCCCGGAAGGAAAGATCACGGACGTTAACGAGGCCACGATAAAGGTGACCGGGGTCGAGCGCGACCGCCTTATCGGCATGGACTTCTCCAACTATTTTATGGAACCGGAAAAGGCGCGCGAGGGCTACCGCCAGGTCTTCGAAAAAGGCTTTGTTACCGACTATCCGCTTACAATCAGGCATAGCGGCGGCAAACTGACGCACGTCCTCTACAACGCCTCTATCTACAAAGATGTGGAAGGGAAGGTCCTGGGCGCTTTCGCCGCCGCACGGGACATTACCGAACGCAAGCGGATGGAGGAGGAATTGCGGGCCGCTTCGCTCTATACCCGAAGCCTCATAGAAGCCAGTCTCGATCCTCTGGTGACAATCAGTCCGGAAGGCAAAATCACGGACGTCAACAAGGCCACGGAACTCGTCACCGGTTTTTCCCGTGAACGGTTGACCGGAAGCGACTTTTCCGACTATTTCACAGAACCTGAAAAGGCGAGGGAGGGATATCAAAAAGTCATATCCCAGGGCTTCGTAAGAGATTACCCACTGACAATCCGCCACACCTCGGGCCGCCTGACGTACGTACTCTACAACGCCGCCCTTTATACGAGCGAGTCAGGCAAAATCCAGGGCGTCTTTGCGGCTGCCCGCGACATAACCGAGCGAAAACAGGCCGAGGAAAACCTGAGGGCGGTAAACCGGGAGGTGCAGGAGGCGGCAAGTGTTCTTGCTTCCTCGGTCGGTGAAATCCTCGCGCTGACTACCCAGTTGGCTTCCGTTTCAACCGAAACCGCCGCCTCGGTGAACGAGACGATCTCGACCGTGGAGGAAGTCAAACAGACAGCCCATATGTCATCCCAAAAGTCGAGGAGCGTTTCCGAGACCGCGCAGCAGGCGGTAATGGTGGCCCAGCAGGGCAATATAGCCGTCAACAGCACCATGGAAGGAATCAACCACATCAAGGCATTGATGGAATCGGTGGGCGAGAGCATTGTGCGGTTGAGCGAACAAACCCTGGCCATAGGCGAGATCATAACGGCGGTGAGCGACCTTGCGCAGCAATCCAATCTGCTGGCCGTGAACGCCGCTATCGAGGCGTCAAAGGCGGGGGAGCACGGGAAGGGGTTTGCCGTGGTAGCCCACGAAATCAAGAGCCTGGCGGATCAATCGAAACAGGCCACCGAGCAGGTGCGGGCTATACTGAGCGATACCCAGAAGGCGACCGGCGCCTCTGTTTTGGCCGCGGAACAGGTGAGCAAGGCGGTGGAGGCGGGCGCCAGACAGGCCACCGAATCGGGCGAATCCATCAGGAAGCTCGCGGGGAGCATAGCGGAATCGGCGCAGGCAGCCGTGCAAATTGCGGCCTCCAGCCAGCAGCAACTGGTTGGCATGGACCAGATTGCACTGGCCATGGACAATATCAAGGTGGCTGCCCAGCAGAATGTGGAAGGCACCAAGCAGGCCGAAAAGGCGGCGCAAAATCTAAACGAACTGTCGTAATTCAGAAATGCTCGGTGCAAATCCCAAGGGACCAGGTTTTGCTTCCCCCTTTCGTAAAGGGGGATCGAGGGGGATTTTAAAGGCTTACATAGCATTGGAGACTCAAAATCTCCCCCGCCCCTTTTAAGAAAAGAGGGCAAATATGGAAAATGGTCCCTTTGCGACACAGTCTCGAAAGCCGGGACCAGTGCATTTCAAAACGTAAGTTGCCGGGAAAACTGCAGGTTCGGGCCTGATCCGGGGTGCGTCGGAATGACAGGCGGCTTCTCACCGGCCGGACACGCAAAACAGGGGACGAGCATGGATCGGAAGGAAGAAGAGTTGCTCAAGCAACTCCTTCCAATGTTCAGAATCGAGGCGCAGGACCATCTCAAGGTTATTTCCTCCGGGCTGATCGAGATCGAAAAAGGGGACCCCGAAAAGCTGGCTGCGACGATCGAGGCCGTCTACAGGGAGTCCCACAGTCTGAAGGGGGCCGCCCGTTCTGTAAATTTGACCGACATAGTGGCGGTCTGCCAGTCGATGGAGAATGTCTTTTCCTGCTTCAAGCGCAAAGCGGTTGCACCCTCCTCGCAGGTCCTTGACCTGCTTCATCAGGCAATCGACTGCACGGCCGGGATTGTTGCCGGTGATGTTTCCTGCTCGGATAAAACAGGGATAGGGGAGCTGATTCATAAGCTGGAAAAGGCGATACAAAAGCCCGAGGTTGAGGAAGAATATGAACCGGACCCCAAAGCCTCGGTATTCATTGCTCCCGAGGTCCAGGGAATTCTCACGCCGGGGGTTGCCGGGACAGTGAGGGTATCTGCGGCCAAACTGGACGAACTCCTGCTGCTGTCCGAGGAGATGCTTTTGATCAAGCTCGCCGCGGCCCACCGTACCGTTGAACTCAAGGAATTGAAGAACTCTTTCGTCAGATGGAAAAAAGAAAAGGCTAAAGCGTTCAAGCCGGCCGCGGGACAGGGAAAAAAGCCTGAACGCATGGACGGGGACGCTGATTCGTTCGTGCCTGCATTCGAAACCGGATTGACGAAGCTCTTAAAGGCGCTGGAAAACGACCAGCGGTCCTTTGGAACAATGGTGGACGCCCTGCTCGATGATATGAAAAAAACCCTGATGCTCCCCTGCTCGTCTCTTCTCGAGATATTCCCGAGACTTGTGCGCGACCTGTCGCGCTACACCGGCAAGGAGGTCGAGTTGAGTATCGATGGCGGTGGAATCGAAATAGACCGGCGTGTGTTGGAGCAGATCAAAGACCCTCTCATCCACCTGGTAAGGAACTGCATCGACCATGGGATTGAAACGCCTCGCGAGCGGGAGAAAAAGAAAAAGCCACGCAGCGGTAAGATAAGGATCGCAGTTTTTTCCAGGGACAGCAGGATCGAGATTTCAGTGTCCGACGACGGGGCCGGGATCGATACGGCCGGCGTGAAATCGGCGGCGCAAAGGAGCGGCGCGATTTCAGGCAATGAAATCGAAGGGCTTGGCGAAAGCGAGGCGCTGGACCTGGTCTTCCGCTCCGGGGTCACTACCAGCCGCATCGTTACGGATATTTCCGGCAGAGGGCTTGGACTGGCAATCGTAAAGGAAAAGGTCGAAAGGCTGAGCGGCGCCGTGGTGCTCGATACCCGGCCGGGCATCGGAACAACGGTCGCAATGATGGTCCCTCTTACACTGGCTACCTTCCGCGGCGTGCTCGTAACGGCCGGTGAGCACCTCTTCGTCGTTCCGTCCGCAAATATCGAAAGGGTTGCGAGGATCGGCAAAGAGCAGATAAAAACCGTGGAAAACCGTGAGACTGTCTCTTTCAATGACCGGGCGGTCTCGCTTGTAAGGCTTCGCGACGTGCTGGGGCTCAAGACAGGGGCCGGGAGGCCCCGGGCGGATGATTCCACAATGGAAGCGGTGATGATTGTTTCCGCGGGAAAACATATGGCTGTGCTGGTGGATGAAGTTCTACAGGAGCAGGAATGTCTGGTCAAGGGGCTCGGAAGCCAGCTTTCACGGGTTCGCAACATTTCGGGCGCCACAGTTCTGGGAAACGGAAAAGTGGCGCCGATATTAAACGTTGCCGATCTGATGATAAGCGGATCGAAAATTGTTCCCACTGCCGTGGCCTCTGCCGGGGAACCTCAAAAGACGAGGTCCGTGCTGGTGGTGGAAGATTCGATCACGGCCCGGACCCTGCTGAAGGGCATCCTCGAATCGGCCGGCTACGAGGTGGTGACTGCTTTCGACGGCGTCGATGCGTTTGCCGCGCTAAAGACCGGGCGCTTCGACCTGGTGGTCTCGGACGTGGAGATGCCGAGGATGGACGGGTTCGAGCTTACCGCGAAGATCCGGGATGACAGGGGCCTTTCGGAGTTGCCCGTGGTGCTGGTGACCGCGCTTGAATCGCGTGAGGACAGGGAGCGCGGAATAGATGTCGGCGCAAATGCATATATTGTAAAAAGCAGCTTTGAGCAAAGTAACTTATTGGAGGTTGTCCGGAGACTCATATGAGCATCAGGACCTTGATCGTGGAAGATTCAGCACTCGTCCGCGAGCTTCTCAATCATATTCTCGGATCTGATCCCGCTATCGATATCATTGGAACGGCAAACAACGGAATGGAAGCCCTGCATGCCGTGCAGGCACTCAAGCCCGACGTCGTCACCATGGATATCAATATGCCCGTGATGGATGGATATGAAGCCACCCGCAGAATCATGGAGACCGATCCCTTGCCTATCGTCATAGTCAGCGTGAGCGTAGACCGCCGGGAGGTGGCTACGACGTTTCGCGCACTTGAGGCAGGCGCGCTGGCTGCGGTCCAAAAACCCATGGGTATCGGACATCCGGATTATGAGCAAACGGCAAAGGCCCTCGTCGAAACTGTTAAACTGATGTCCGAAGTCAAGGTTGTGAAGCGTTGGCCGATATGCTCCCGGCAAACACCTCCGGTTTCGGTTGCCGGAGATTGGAGCCCCTGCGCGGCCGGTAATATCGAGATTATCGCAATGGGGGCTTCGGCTGGAGGTCCCGCAATGCTTAGGACTATACTTTCGATGCTGCCGGCCGGTGTGCCTGTGCCGATCCTTGTGGTCCAGCACATATCTGCCGGATTCATACACGGTTTTGCCGAGTCGCTTTCAGTTTCCTGCAAACTGGCGGCGCACGTTGCCGTTCAGGGCGAGGAACTGAAGCCCGGACATGTTTATCTTGCACCCGACGAAACACACATGGGCGTAACGGAGGGCGGCCGCGTCGAACTCTCCGGGGATGCGCCAATCGAGGGCTTGCGCCCCTCGATTTCGTACCTTTTCCAGTCCGTTGCGCGCGCCTTTGCCAATAGAGCGGCCGGAGTGATTTTGACGGGCATGGGAAGAGATGGGGCCGAGGGGCTCAAGTCCATGCGAGACAGTGGAGCGGTGACCATCGCACAGGACGAGGAGAGTTCCCTGGTCTTCAGCATGCCCGGAGAGGCGATAAAGCTGGGCGCGGCAACTCATGTTCTTTCGCCTCACGATATAGCAGCGGCTTTATCCGATCTGGTGATAAGGAAGTGAAGTTGTCTTCCGTAATCTTCACTCCGGGTGCGAAACACCCCCCTTCGTTAAAGGGGGGCGGGGGGATTTCGTTTCGGAATGCGTTGAATAAGTATTTGGAGTCGGCTCAATGACTTTTGCAGAAAACACCGCTACAGGCGGTTATGAAATCCTGGTCCTGCTCGTAGAGGATAGTCCCACTCAGGCCATGGAGCTTAAGCTTACCCTGGAAAAACACGGCTACCGTATTTCGGTCGCCGGCAACGGAAGGGAAGCCCTGGCCTGGCTGAGGCAAAACAGACCAGCCATGGTCATCAGCGACATAATCATGCCGGAGATCGACGGCTATGAGCTTTGCCGGGCCATACGCGGAGATGAAAAGCTCGCGGGCATTCCAGTTGTCCTGCTCAGCTTTCTTTCGGAAGCAGGCGACATTCTCAAGGGACTGGAGAGCGGGGCCAGCAATTTCATCGTCAAACCATACAATCCTGATTACCTCGTCTCCTATATCCGGGAGGAGCTTTGCGGCGAACGGCCTGCAGGGGAAGATCGGCCGCTGCCCCCATTTATGCTCGAATATGCCGGGGAGCCGTACCGGATCAGTTCCAGTGTGCGGCAGATAATCCAAATCTTGCTCGCAACCTACGAGACCGCGGTTCGCAAAAACGAGGAACTCATCAAGGCGGAAACCGAACTCAGGCTGCTCAACGAATTCCTGGAAGAAAAAGTCAGAGAAAGGACCGCCGCACTCACCGCGGAAATTGCGGAGAGACGCCGGGTGGAAGAGGAGCTTCGGAAGAAAAGCAAAGCGCTCCAGGCCTACTCGGAAAAGCTGGAGCAAAGTAACCAGGAGTTGCAGGATTTCGTCTTCGTTGCTTCTCACGATCTCCAGGAGCCGCTTCGAAAGATACAGACGTTTGCGGACCTGGTTACTATCCGGTGCAGCGATTCGCTCGATTCTCAGGGAAAAGATCATATCCGGAGGATGCAAAACGCGGCGAAGCGAATGCGCGGCCTGATACGCGGCGCACTGGAATATTCCCGCTCGACGGAAAAAGGTCAATTTTTTCACAGAGTCGAAATGGCTATACCCGTTCGGGAGGCAATGGCCGATTTGAAGCTGCTGATCGAAGAGACGGACGCGGCGATAGAGATTGGAAATCTGCCCACCATCGAAGCGGACGAAGGCTTGATGCGCCGGCTTTTTCAAAATCTTATCGGGAACTCCCTGAAGTTCCGCAGCGAGGGGAAGCGGCCGGTAATAAAAATACGTGGCGAGGAGTGTTCCACACTGGCCTCGACCGGACAGACCTTTTGCCGTATCGTTGTAGAAGACAACGGGATAGGCTTCGACGAGATCTTCCTGGATCGGATATTCAAAGCATTTCAGCGCTTGCATGGACGCGATAGATACGAGGGCACTGGAGTAGGGCTTGCAATATGCAAAAAAGTCGTCGAGAGCCACCATGGTGATATTACGGCGAAAAGTGTGCCCGGAAAAGGGTCGTCTTTTATAGTCACGCTGCCCCTGAAACAAAATGGGGGAGTCGGAGAAGCGGTGAACAGTGAGCGGTGAGCGGTTCACTCCTTGGTAGTGGGTCATTTTGAAAAACAAGGCTCTTGACTGCTTGAGCGGTAATGCTAGAATTTGAGCATGACAAAAAAATCCAAACCACCTCGCGACATAAACCAGCTTGCCGCTTTCATAGTGGAGCAGGCTACCTCCGATCCCAAACCCGATCAACCAGAAGAGCCGCAAAAAAATCAAGCCGCCGTTGAGCTTGGGCGCCTTGGTGGGCTAAAGGGTGGGAAGGCCCGGAAGGAAAAACTCACTCCCGAACAGCGGAAAGAGATTGCCAAGATAGCTGCCAACGCCAGATGGAAGAAAGCAGGGAAGGACACTGGCGAAAAGCCTTAAGCTCTTAGAGCCGAATCTTTTACATGCCAAATCTTTTACATTGACAAATAGCGTATTTCTGTCGATATTTACAAAGGTGCGCGCCGAGGGAGAATCGAACTCCCAACCAGGAGGTTAGCGGCCACCCGTTCTATCCATTGAACTATCGGCGCACATTACGAATTCGGCCCTCAGCTTGCCCACCAGCTTACTGAGGGCCATTCTTCTTTTTATAGAACAACACTAAACTGCCTTCTTTCTCTCATCAGGAGCATTCTTCCGCTCCTGAATATCCTCGGTAAAATCCATGATAATATCTATTGGCTGCTCGTCCGGATGGACACGATTCCAGTGATCCTTGTCATAAGTAAGTTGTAATCCATCACCGATCATCTGCTCACGTCTAAAATATAAACTCTTAATCATGTTTTTACGGGTAGCCTCGTCGATATCAATCCACAGATGAAGTTGAGTGCTGCCCTGTCTAACAAGGATATGGTGGTTTGCACGATATGGCTCGCCGGTTTGTGGATCATGTCTGAGTTCTTCACGGGCTGTCTGAGTGAACTCTTTTGTTAGCAAGGCTAGAGGAGACGGAGGGGTTGGGAGTTTGAGTTTCATCTTCTCGTGCGCAAATTTGGCGACCTCGCTATAATCTACTTCTGTCTTCCCTGTCTGTTCTTTATACAAACGGGTTATGCGATAGAGTAACTGTTTCCTTGTTGCCACTGTCTTCTCCTTTATAAACCGACCGGGAAAATATCGCCCCATCCATCGACAGCCGCACTAGGCGTCACGGCATAGCGGATTTTAGCCAAATGTTGGCGGAATCGATCATATCTGCCAGTTCGGTGTTGTAGTTGCCCCGCTATTAAGCCAGGATGAATTTGTAATGTGTTTGCCAGTCCGAGAATGTCGCGGTTATTGAAGAATGGTGACTTTCGGGCGATAAAGCTTTCAATTGTTTTTTGGGGTACACAAAATTCTGCCGCCACTCCGTTAGCTACACGTTCTTCCTCTGAGATGTTGGGCCCAGTGCCAGCCCTCTCTCCTTCGAGTTCAGCATCCAGCATAGCGTCAACTCGCCCATGTCCGCACAAAACATGCTGTAGCTCATGGCGAAGAACAAACCAAAAATTGTCTATCCGATCATACCGCAAGGTCATTCCGATTACCGGAGAAGTGTCGTTCAACCACAGGCAGACTCCATCAATTTTCGCCGATGGTAAAGACTCTACAATCACATATCGAATTCCGCACTCTGCGAGAATTCGAGGGACTTTGCGTGCTTCCTCTGGTGCTGATAACAATTTACTGAGCAGAGAAACGGCATTGCGCACCGAAGATGACGAATATCTCGCAGTGAGCATTTCATCGGCTATTTCTTTTACACGATATATCCATGCTAATTGAGTAGAAGTCACACGGGTAGATGCGTCTGTTTTTTTTGCTGCGTGAGCAGGGATTGCGATTTCGTTGACTGAATCGACTTTGAAAAACTTTGCTAAAGACCGCTCGACTTGAGGCACATCCTTAATGTCATCTACATCAAGCCACCCGCGCTTGCTCATCTCTGTAATCGGCAGACCTCCAAAAAGGCGCGCGCGCATGGCGCGACCAGGATCAGGTCTTGCGACCATTCGGGCCCTAGCCAGTTCATACCGCTTTTCGAGATCGAGAAATTTTTCCGCACTTTCGGCAGGTAAATCAAATACTTCACACAAAAGCAGGGCCATGTCGGCGGTCAATGGTTGTTTACCAGCAATAAGTTTATTGACTCCCGTCTCACCGACTCCCAGAATAATAGCCAACACACGTTGCGTCCAGCCACGCTCCACTAGTAGTGCTTCTACCATTTGCCCTGGGGTTCGGAAATCTTCATCCTCCATAAAATATCCTCCTTGCGGATACTACTTATCACCAATACTTAATTGCGTCAACACTCAACTTGCGCATTTTAGCAAACTGACCCATAAAAGTAGCTCAATTAGGCACTAGACTAGATTTAGTGCTTGACAATGCCTTAACGCTCAAGCATAATGGTCATTATGAATTGACCGACTTGAACGGGAGAAACCCCATGAACAGACTGAGCCTGAAAAAGAGAACACAGATTCTCAAGTGCCTTGTGGAAGGCAACTCGATCCGAGCAACCGCCCGCATCTGCGATGTAGTTAAAAACACGGTTATCAAGCTGCTGGTCGAGGTGGGCGGGGCCTGCATGGACTACCAAGATGAACACCTTAGAAATCTGTCTTGTAAGCGTGTTCAATGCGATGAAATTTGGGCTTTCTGCCACTGTAAGGAGAAAAATATACCCAGGGATAAAAAGGGGTTGTTTGGTTATGGGGACGTCTATACATGGACGGCGCTGTGTGCTGATTCGAAGCTCATGATTTCTTGGATGGTCGGCAGGAGAGACGCGGTTTGGGCAAGGCGGTTTGTAAACGATCTGGCGGGGCGATTAACAAATAGGGTTCAGCTTACCACCGATGGCCACAAGGTTTACCTGCTTGCTATAGATAGTGAATTTGGACTCGACATCGATTACGCAATGCTGGTGAAAATGTACGGAGAAAGTAGTGAGCATAACGAGAAACGGTATAGTCCAGCAAATTTTGTTAGCAGCACAAAGCAAGTAATTTGCGGCAAACCCGAGCCTCAACACATTTCAACATCATATGTGGAAAGAAGCAACCTCACAATGAGAATGGGAATGCGCCGGTTTACCCGTTTGACCAATGGGTTCTCAAAAAAAGTAGCGAACTTGGTGTGCGCAGTCTCACTCCATTTCATGTACTATAATTTTGTTCGGATTGACCAAAGCTTGCGGGTTACTCCCGCGATGGAAGCAGGTGTTTCAGATCATGTGTGGAACATTGAAGATATAGCGAGGTTGGCAGAGTAAAAGGTTCAGCATGTATCGAGAATTAACGCCTTTATCTTTTCAATGCAATCGCCCACTACTTCTTGAGGCATTTTACATAAAAAGGCTGCGTTCCGGCTCCTCCAATCAAGGCTTTTGATCTGGTCGGCAAGTATTGCTCCCTTCACATCATTCCCTTCGGGAATGTAGGCCTCAAAAGAGTAGCTCTTGATTTGGCTCGTTATTGGGCAGAAAATCGCTAAACCCACTTTTTGGTTGTAGGCTTTTGGGGATAAAACAAGAGCGGGCCTTCGCCCGCTCTGTTCATGTCCGCTTTGAGGTTTAAAATCGAGGTACACCACATCACCGCGATCAGGGACGTATTCCGTTACCAAATCTCTGCTCCTTGAGGTTCGCCGGTCTCTATCTCTTTGTGCAGATTTTCCTCCGTGATTCCCTCCAGCATCTCGCATAAGGAGTATTTGGGTTTTGAATGTGTTGGTTTGACAAACAACCCACCCTCTGATATGGATAATTCAACTGCCGAGTTCTCCTGTACCTTCAACCGCGTGGCGAAATGGGTGGGGATTCTCAATGCTAGGCTGTTCCCCCATTTCCTAATAACAGGCATGCTCTCCTCCACTCCCTCCTCTTTACGCTAATTTTTTTTACGAATCGTTGTCCAGTGATAGTATTTCTCGATATGTATAAACACAGTGTATACATGCTCCCAAATTACGTCAACCGAAAAAGAAAAAAAATACTAAGTAGCCAGTATTGAGATACTGTGCTGACAGTATTTTTCGGCTGCATACGCGGGAAACTTTAGAACCTGTCTCATGATACAGATATGTCTCAAGTTGTATCTTGAGACATATGGGTTGCCGTCCGGCGGCCTCCTTCCTCGAATTACTTCGTTTTGGGATTAATTCCTTCCTTCCACGAATGTCTCAGAAGTGTCTCAAGTTCCGTCGCCCACTTTTATCAGGCAAACTCGGCGCATCATAAGTAGCGGAAAACACATAATAATTTAAATCTCTGGAATGAGGCCGGAATTGGTACGCACATTGCCATTGAAAGGGATCGAACCGTGCCTTCGGGGGATGAGATGAAGAAATGCGATGAGATACTCGAAAGGATACTCCAGTTGAGCGCAACGATGGTCGAACTGGCCGATCTGGGTGACGGAGCAAGGGAGGACGTCGGCTGTGGAGTTCTGTACGGGCTTCTCCGGGACTCGGCATTCAAGATCAGAAAGGTTGCCGAACAGGAGAAGGAAGACCACATCAGGAAGGGCTGGTGGCCGGAAGAAAACAAATCCATCAGGGGCAAGGCTGCCGCACGGAAGCCGGATGGCGGCTGCGGGTGTCGGGCAGGACAACGGAAAATCGAATTTTAATCAGGAGATCGAGATGAAAAACAGCACCCAAACAGAGAAGAATCTGCTGCAGGCCTTCGCGGGCGAGTCCCAGGCGAACCGCAAATACCTCGCTTTTGCAAAACAGGCGGAAAACGAAGGTCACCACCAGGTGGCCAGGCTGTTCCGGGCTGTCGCGGAGGCCGAAACCGTTCACGCGTTTTCGCACATCCGGACCCTGGGTGAGATCGGCACCACCGTGGAAAACCTCAAGACGGCCATGGCCGGTGAGACATACGAATACTGCGAGATGTATCCTCCGATGATCAAAAAGGCGGAGGAAGAAGGAAACCTCGCGGCCCGGAAGAGCTTTTCCTATGCCAATGCCGTGGAGGTCAAGCATGCATCGCTCTACCAGGAGGCGGTAAATAAGATGGGGTCGCTCGAGGAGACCAATTATTACGTCTGTTCGGTTTGCGGATACACCTGCGCGGACGGACCTCCTGGGGCCTGCCCGGTCTGTAGTTCCGCCGCCATGGCCTTTTCCATGGTGGATTGAAGCAGGGGCGGAGTCAAACTTTTTTCATGGGTTTTTAAACCAGGCAATAGTGGGGCCGGCATCAAAAAAAGCTGAAAGAGACGAATTGAGCCTGCAAAGCATTGCATATCCGGTGGGAATACTCATTTTATCGATGGCGCCGAATTATTTCAGATACATGGCCGGTTACGGCAAGAAAGCATTGCATTTTTCATGATCTCCGCAAAGGCACAGCTGCAAAGGGGGAGATCTTTTTTCTCCCTCGAATCGTGAATCCTCTCATATTAAAGGAGAAGGCATATGGACGCCCTTATGCTATCCAGACTCCAGTTCGCGGCGGCGACATTTTTCCATTTTCTGTTCGTGCCGCTGACACTGGGCCTTTCCGTTCTGCTTGCAATAATGGAGACGACCTACGTCAGGACCGGAAATGAAGAGTACAGAAACATGGCCCGTTTCTGGGGCAAGATTTTTCTGATCAATTTCGCCATCGGGGTGGTCACGGGCATAACGTTAGAATTTCAGTTCGGGACAAACTGGTCACGCTACTCTGAATACGTGGGGGATATTTTCGGTTCTCTGCTTGCAATCGAAGCGACAGTGGCCTTTTTCCTGGAATCCACTTTTATTGCCGTATGGGCTTTCGGATGGAAACGGCTGTCGCCCAGGGCGCACGCGGTAACGATCTGGCTCGTGGCCCTGGCCTCAAACCTTTCCGCGGTCTGGATCCTGATCGCCAACTCGTGGATGCAGCACCCGGTAGGTTTTGTCATCAGGAACGGCCGGGCGGAACTCGACAGCCTCACCGCCATCATAACGCAGCCATTTGCCTGGCACACAATCGTGCATACGGTTTCGGCCGGCTACATACTTTCCGGCTTTTTTGTGATGGGCATCAGCGCGTGGCATTTATTAAAAAAACAGGAGATTTCCTTCTTTAAAAAATCGTTTCGGCTTGCCGTCGGCTTTGCGCTGATTTTTGCGATAGTGGAGGTTGTGCAGGGCCATATGCACGGCGGGGAAGTCGCCAAGTTGCAGCCCACGAAGTTTGCGGCCATGGAGTCGGTCTGGGAGACAACAAAATCCGCCCCCCAGTACCTCCTGGTCATTCCGGACCCGGATAATGAACGCAACCTGGTCGAGTTCGGCGCAATCCCGGGCGCTCTGAGCATGCTGGCATTTCATGATTTCTCGGCCGAGGTTAAGGGACTCAAAGATTTTGCACCCTCGGAAAGGCCACCGGTAACCATTTCGACGGTCTCTTTCCGGGCGATGATAACTCTGGGCTTCTTTTTCCTTATAGCGGCTTTTATCGGGTGGTTCAGGCGCGATACAATCGAGCAGAGGCCCGCTCTGCTCAAGGTGTTTATCTTCTCCATTCCGCTGCCTTACATAGCGAGCGAACTGGGTTGGATGCTCGCGGAAGTGGGACGGCAGCCCTGGGTGGTCTACGGGGTAATGAAGACTTCGAGTGCGGTATCTCCGATTGCGGCATCCCAGGTGGCGGTCTCTTTAGCCGCATTCGTGCTCATCTATACTTTTCTTGGGTTAGTGGCCTATTACCTGATATGGAGCCATGCGAGGAAGGGGCCGGCAGCCGAAGCGGCCCTTCTTGAGTCGGACGGCGAGGAGGTGGGATATGCTTGAGACGATCTGGTTTGCGCTGTGGGGAATTTTGTGGGCCGTCTATTTCGCCCTTGACGGCTTCGATCTCGGGATTGGGACTCTGGCGCCGTTCATTGCAAAAAACGAAAACGACAGGCGCGGCATTTACAACAGCATGGGACCTTACTGGAACGGCAACGAGGTCTGGCTCATAACCGCTGGTGGAGTAACTTTTGCCGCATTTCCGAGGACTTACGCGGTAATGTTCAGCAGCCTCTATTCGGCCCTTCTCCTGATCCTGTTTTGCTTGATCGTGCGCGGCGTGGCAATGGAGTTCAGGTCCAAGTTCTCATCCGGGGGCTGGAAAAAGTTCTGGGACCTCCTGCTGTGGATCGGCAACTTCGGCCCGGCCCTGCTGTTCGGCGTGGCTTTCGCCAATCTTTTTCGAGGCATTTTAATCGATAATAACGGAGTCTATCAAGGGACTCTTTTTTCACTGTTGAACCCCTACGGGCTTTTGGGAGGCGTTTTGTTCGTGCTGATCTTCGCGGTGCACGGGGCCTTATGGCTGGCGCTCCAGTCCGGCGGGGACCTCAGGCAGCGGGCCGAAAAGCTTGCCGGCAAACTCTGGTTTGCACTTGCCGTGGTGGCGGTCCTTTTCCTGTTGGCAACCTACTTCGCAACCGGTCTGTACAATAATTATTTCAAGGCCCCGGTCCTGTTCGTCATTCCGCTGGCAGCCGTCGGCGCGCTGATCGGGACCCTTATTTTTATGCTGAATGCGCAATGGCTGAAAGCGTGGTCTTGCTCAGCGGTCTTCATCGTCATGGTTACGCTTTTCGGGGTAACGGGAATGTATCCCAACCTGCTCATATCCAGCATCGATCCTGCCTTCAGCCTGAGCGCGTTCAATTCATCCTCGAGCCCGCTGACGCTGAAAATCATGCTTGTCGTGGCCCTGATCTTCGTACCGGTCGTAATCGTCTACCAGGCGTGGGTGTACAGGTTTTTCGGGGTAAAGGGCGGAGGCGTCGGCGTTGCTCCGTTACGGGAAGGTGCGGCGGTAAAGACGGCCCGGAGGGGCGCGTAGCAATTTCCGGTGCGATCGCACATACCCCAGGAGATTCGAAGGCGAGGTCAAAATGGCCCCGCCTTCGGTTTTTGTGCGCTCGGCGGGGACAAAACCGACGCGGGGACACGGAGACGCGGAGACGCGGGGAAAAAATCTCATGTCACGAAGGGACGCGGGGACACGGAGAGGGGAGAGTTGACGTGGGGACACGGAGAGGGAAGAGTTGACACGGGGACGCGGAGACTCTGAGAGGGAAGAGTTGACGCGGGGGCACGGAGAACCTACTGCGGGCAATCTCACCATGTCGCTGTGCCGCCTTGTGCCGTAATCAGCCCCCCTTTACGAAAGGGGGGCATAATTGCGGCATCCGGTAATTTCGCTGCTCACCCTCAGGTTTTTTCACTGAGCCGCGCAGCGGCGAGGGGGTGTGGGGGGCTAGCTCCCCACGCTTTTCCGGATTAGTTATTTTATTTGCTGAATTTTCCTCTTCACCCTTCACTGGCTCACTATTTCGCGTCCCGGATGATCGCGCGCAGGGTCTTTTCCAGCGACTCGATGCTTTCGGTCAGCCGGAACTGGACGAGCGCTCTTCTGAGGTTGTGCTCGCGGTCCTTCACTTTGAAATAGACATCGCCTTCAAGGTAGTCGGTAAAAAACCTTACCCCCAGTTCATATGCTATCAGGCGAATCGAATCGTATATGAATTCATAGTCGCATTGGGTAAGAAAGCCTTTGGCCACAGAAAAATAGCCCTGCAGCAAGGCCTGGCAGAGTTCGGGCTCGAAGCGCACCCGATCTGGCGCTCCGGGGTCTTCTCCAAGCGGATTGCAGCAGGAGCGCAGGCAGTCGCCCATGTCGTATTGTACGAGACCCGGCTTGACGGTATCCAGGTCCACCAGGCTTACGGCCAGCCCTGTCCGGGTGTCGATCATTACGTTGCTCACTTTCGGGTCTCCGTGTATTATCCGCAAGGGCAGCATCCCGTCGGCTTTAGCGTTTTCCAGGACCGGCGCGAACGCTTTGCGCCTGTCGATGAAATCCATGCAGAAACCCATATCGGTGGAGGAGGGCACGCGGCTTTTTGCCAGGACCCTATCGTAGCGCAACAGGTAGAGCGGGGTGATGTGGAAGCCTTCCAGGGTGTCCTTGAGCCTGTCGGCGGGCAGGTCGCTCACAAGGTCATGGAAAAGCCCGATAGCAAAGCCGACCTCGGTTGCATGCCCCGCGTCGAGGACCGTATCGAACGATTTCGAGTCTTCTATGAAGCTCATGGCGCGCCAGAAGGACCCGGCCGGGTCGATCCAGTAATCGCTGGAATCTCCCGTGAGCAGAACTCGCGGCGTCTCCCATCGGCGGCCGGAGACCGGATTTTGCGTGAGCCGCTTTGAGACGTGCCCGGTGAAGGCGCGTAAATTTTGCGTTATCAGCTCGGGGCTGGAAAAAACCCGAGGGTTTATGCGTTGAAGAACGAAGCGGCTTTGCAGGTTCGAACCGGTGGACACAAGAAAGGTGTCGTTTACGTTCCCGGCCCCTAATTCGCGGATTGAGGCAATCCCGGCCGGGGCGAACCGCCGCGCGGCGGCCCTGAGGTAATTGGCGGTCCTGCCTTTTGTGGTGTGTTCTTTTGTCATTAGTTTTTAAAATCGATTCCGTTTCACGTAGCGGGCTGCCCTTATCCGGGCAAAATCGAATATGCTGGAGCGCGGCTTCAATGTCAATGACGGCCTCAAAGCAACGGTCCGGCGCGGTGGCGCATTTGCGGGAGATTGGCGATAGGCGTCCGCCTGGTATTCAACATTATTCGAAGGAGCGTATGATGGTTTTTTTGGGCAAAACATTGTTTGTGGCGTTCGTCTCGTGGTGTGCGGTTGCATTGCAGAGTGTTTCCTTGGCGGCAGGTCCCGATGAGAGTGCGCAGCCTGCGAATCCGGTGGTCGTTATGAAGACTTCCGAAGGCGTAGTGCGAATCGAGCTATGGCCCGGCAAGGCCCCGGCGACGGTCAAAAACTTCCTTCAGTACGTGGATGAGGGGTTCTACAACGGCACGATTTTCCACCGGGTGATGGACGGTTTCATGATCCAGGGAGGCGGATTTACACCGGACATGGCACAGAAGCCGACTCACGCTTCCGTAAAAAACGAAGCGAGCTCCGACGTGAAAAACGATATCGGGACCATCGCAATGGCAAGGACTAATGTCGTCGACAGCGCGACGGCGCAATTTTTCATAAACGTCGCGGACAACTCGTTTTTAAACCACAGGGACAACTCGCCGAGCGGTTTCGGGTATGCGGTCTTCGGCAAGGTTGTGGGCGGAATGGACGTCGTGGACAAGATAAAGGCAGTTGCGACCGCAAATTCGGGGCAGTTTCAGAATGTGCCCGTGAAGCCCGTGATTATCGAGAGCATCACACGGGAATAAGCAGGAGGAAGCAAAAAAAATCCCCCCCGGCCTCAGTACTGGCGGTTCGGGGACGCGGGGTCAAAACGGTCTTGGCCGTCGCCGCGCCGGTATTCGTGACGGGGGGGAGTCTCGGTGACAAAATCGGCTGGTCGATCAGGCCGGATTTTGACCGTCTTGCGCCATTTTCCGGTATTCGTCCGGAGAAATCTTTGGAAGGCGCTTGAGAAAATCGGTTAAGGCTGCAATTTCCCCTTTGTCGTAGGTCGAGCCGAAAGCGGGCATTCCGGTCAACTTGATGCCGTTCTCCACAATCCAGTACAACTCCGAATCCTTCCATTCAGTCTGTACGGAGCCTGAGAGCAGGTCGGCCGGGGCGGGGTAAAGCCCTTGGGAAAATACGGCGGCCGGTGTCCCCGGGGCCCCGTGGCAGTGGACGCACGTTTCGCGATACAGGGCCGCCCCCCTGTTCATCAGGGCAGGGTCCCCCCGTGGAGGGGCGATATCACGGCTGTGGACGACAATCGACCGATCTCGCAATATCTCGATGGCTTCAGAAGTGATATCCCAATGCGGCACACGGGCCGAGACATTAAAAGAGCCGAACCAGACCAGAGCGGCCCCCACGGCGGCAACCACGGCTAAAAAGACGACAATTGTCAAAAGAGTCTTCATGGGGCGGTTTTGATCCTTTCGTGGTTTTGAAAAAGGCCAAAAAGAATGAGAGCCAGGAGGGGGGGTCCTGACTCTCGTAGAAGGACACGTAGAGGGGACTATGGGGTTTTTGGGGTGGGACAACTGGGATGTAATTTATACGCATGTCTGGAATTATGAAATGAGGTATAAACAGTAATTCGAGGGGGGAAGTACTGTATTTGGGTTGTGTTTTTCGAAGGCGCCAGGGGCGGAAGTGTTCCGGCTCCACGTCGGCAGGACCGCAAAACTCCCGCCCCATATATGTCTCTAGCTTCTCTCGATCTTCTTCACTTCTTTTTCGTCAATAATGAACCCATGCTCCGGCCCTGGGAAAATCCCCTGTTCCACCTCGTCTTTGTATTTGACGAGGGCTTCGATGATGGTTTGGTCGAGCTTGGCGTATTGTTTTACGAACCTGGGCACGAACCTGTCGAAAAGCCCCAGCACGTCATGGATAACGAGCACCTGCCCGTCGCAGGACTTCCCGGCCCCTATGCCGATAGTAGGTACCGGCACGGCTTCGGTGATCATCTCTGCGATTGAGGAAGGAATGGCCTCCAGGACTATGCTGAAGCAGCCGGCCCCGGCCAGCGCCTGGGCGTCGTCGATGAGCATCTTTGCGGCTTCGGCGGTTTTGCCCTGCACCTTGAAACCTCCGAATTGCGCCGCGCTCTGAGGAGTAAGACCAAGATGTCCCTGGACCGGAATCCCGGCCTCAACCATTGCCTTGACCTGCGGGACGACCCGTGCCCCCCCCTCGAGTTTTACCGCGCTCGCTCTGGCTTCTTTCAAGAAACGGCCCGCATTTAAGAGCGCCTGTTCCACGCTCGCCTGGTAGGACATGAAAGGCATATCGCCGATCACCAGTGCCCGTTTGGCTCCCCTGCTGACCGCCAGGGTGTGATGGAGCATCTCCGTCATCCCCACCGACAGGGTGTCCTCCTGGCCCAAAACCACCATGGCAAGCGAGTCTCCAACCAGCAACATATCGACTCCGCTCTTGTCCGCCCATAAAGCGGTAGGGTAGTCGTATGCGGTCAGTTCGGTGAGTTTGCGCTTCCCTTTGGCGGCCATTACCTCCGGAACGGTCACTTTCTTGATCATGTTTGCTCTCCTTTTTTGACTCGAGCGGCCCATGGCCTGCCCGGTTGATTGATGCATGGGAGACGGCACGGTCAAAATCCGCAGGTCCCCCCAAGTCAGCGGCGGGATTATATATCATCGGGAGTTTAGTACAAGGGATAATGGCCGGCAGGCCCCAATTGCCGATGGCGCGTAAAGGTAAGGGCCGTCCCGCCGGCTTCCGGTTTAAGGGGTATTCCGGCCCATATGCTGCGCTTCGAGCACCTTGATCAGCGCCGTAAGGGTCCTGTTGACCGGGGTGGCAATGCCGGCTTGCTCCGCGAAGCGAACCACAGCTCCGTTTATCGCGTCGATTTCGGTCCTCTTTTTATTATCTATGTCCTGTCCCATCGATGAGCGATTTCGCGCGGTTGCCCTGGCGACCCCGATTACGCGCTGCACCATCTCATCGCCAACCGGGAAGCCGTTTGCCCTGGCAACGGCTATCGCTTCCAGGACGGCCCAACCGCACAGCTCGGACGCCTCCTGCATTTGCGCAATAAAGCCGTTTCTGATGCCCGTCAGGCCCGTGATGGCGTTTATCCCCACGTTTATTATAAGCTTTTCCCAGATGAGGCGTTCCACGTCGTTGCTGGACTCAGTCACCAGGACGGATTCCCGGAATACTTCGACTATGCGCATGACCCGATCGGAGCTGGGGCCGCGGGGTTCGCCGATATAAGTAGGTCCGTTGCCGCCGTGGCGTATTGCGCCGGGGCCGAGCAAAGTGGCGCCCTGGGCGGTGCTGCCTGCAAGCACGGCCTCCTGGCCGGCAATCTCGGCTATGCGCTCCCAGTTTCCTATTCCGTTCTGGAGGGTGAGAAAAACCGTGGACGGCGAACAGATCGGGAGCACGAGCGATACGGCGTTCCGGGTAGAGTATGTCTTTACCAGTACGAGCGCCAGATCGGGGAGCGGGGGCACTTTGCCCAGTTCACAATAGGCGGCGAGCCCATAGTTGCTCACGGTCCCATCGAGTTCTTCTATGTCCAGTCCTTTGTGCCGGACAGCTTCCATGTGAGCGCGATTTGTGCTGAAAAGCGAAACGGTTGCGCTCGTTCCCGAAAGCCTCGCCCCGATCAGACTACCGAGCGCCCCGGCGCCGACGATAAGAACGTTCATGGCGTCCCCCGTTGTCCCTGGTCTGAGAGATCATCGTGTGGGTTGGCTTTACACACGGGCAGGCCTTAGAAATAGAAAGCGAAAAAAACAAAGGCCGCTGCGACCGTCAGAAGGACCGAACTCAAAAGGAAAGTATCAGGCAGTACCGAAAAGTCCGTTGATCCGTTGTTTATATGTTTCCGGATGTAATAAAAGCGCCATCCGGCGAGGATTATTATGACAATTCCCAGGCCAAGGGCAATCATTCCCATATAGCGCGTGCTGGGCACATGGCCGATGTGTTCGTTCATGCCGGGGAGTGCAAGGAATCGCATTTCACGGATCAAAACGTCGAAACGCTCGATCACGAAGCCGAAACCTATCAGTGAGATCCCGGTGCGGCACCACGAGAGAAATGTGCGCTCGTTTGCCATATGATTTCGCTGCCAGGCGTAAAAGGTGTTCTTGTCGGAGAGGTCGAAATTGAACCCGCTGCTTCGCGCCGGTTTTCCATTCGGGTCAGGGCGCACCATGGCAAAAAGATATGATTTCAGGGACGAACAGCAGTTGCCGAGAGCGTCACGCATGCGAAAGGCCATTTTCAGTCTCCACAATCTCCTGAGTCCAAAAGGGGGGCGATGGGGGGGCCCAATGTGGACTTCGAACCCGCCTCGGATTTAAGAATTCCACGGTCAAAAACAATCCCAAAACGGATTTAACGGGTGTTCGGAAGAAATTATCGCAGCTTGAGAGTGGCAAGAGAGATGAGAGCAAGGATACCCGCAACAATCCATAGGCGGATTACGACCTTGGTTTCCGCGATCCCCTTGTGTTGTAGATTATGGTGCAGAGGGGCGCGGAAAAAAATCCGCCGGCCGATCCACTTTACGCCTATTTTGTCCTGGACCTGGCTGCTGAGAGCTTCCGTGATGAAGAGGGCGCCCAGCAGCGGGAAAAGCATCTCCTGTTTCAAAAGAACCGATATTACAGCCATCGTGCCCCCGATGGCAAGCGCTCCGGTATCTCCCATAATGATCTGGGCAGGATAGGCATTATACCATAAAAAGCCAAGGCCCGCCCCGACGAATGCGGCCCCGAAGACCGCCACTTCTCCGGCCCCGCGCAGGAATGGATAATAGAGGTAACCGGAGTAGATCCGGTTTCCTTCCACGTAGGCGAAGATGCCGAGCACGGTCAGAACGAAAATCGAGGGCATAATGGCAAGCCCGTCGAGACCGTCGGTTATGTTCACCGCGTTGGAGACAAAGATTACGAACAGAAATATAAACAGGCCGTAGAACCATGGGCCGATGTCGATGAGCGGATATTTGTAGAATGGAACGAAGACTTTCGTGGCAAGCGCGCTTCCAAGGGGTGCGAAGGGCCCGACGCAAACCCAGGCGAAGACGAGGCAGAAAAAACTTTGCAAAAGGAGCTTCGTGCGCTCGGACAATCCCCGGTCCCCGCTTTTCCTGCGCACCTTGGATGCATCGTCCCAGAGGCCGAGCAGCCCGAACCAGACCATCCCGGCGACCGAGCAGAGCATGAACGGGCTGCGCCAGTTGCCCCAGATAGCCATGGAAACGAGCACGGCCCCGATTATCAAAACTCCGCCCATCGTCGGCGTGCCGCCCTTGTCGAATGCCGAACGAACTCCGGTCTCCCGGACCTGGTCGAGAAAACAATGTCTATGGACGAACAGGATAAAATGCCTGCTGAAAAAAAAGACCAGGATAACGGCGGTCAGCGCCGCCATTATAGCTCTGAAGCTGATGTAGTGCACCAGCCGGCAGAACGAAAGGGTTTCGGAATATGGGATGAGAAAATTGCAGATTTCGTAAATCATTGGATTTTCCTGGCGACATGGTCCGGGGCCGTAAATTTGCCCTGTGGAGGGTGTGCGGGTTTGTAATGCGATATTACATAATTCCGGACAGCCGCGTATGTTTCCTTTATCTGAAAATGCGGCCTGAAATCCGTCGAGGTCAGCATGAAAGAGGAGGCTTTGGAGAGCAAGTCCTCGGAGGGATCGAGCACCCCGCGCTCTATCATCCGTTTCAGACCGTAGAGGGCCGCGTTGCGCACCTGCCAGTAATGAGACTCATTCATGGAAAGGAGCGCCTTGGCAGCCTTCCAGTCAGTTCCTATCTCACCTAAAGCCTTCACGGCCTCGATGGCGACCTCGAAGCAATCATCTTTTACCCGATCCAAAATTGCCTGCACCCATTTGCGTTTTCCCTCCAGGAACGGGCCAAAATGAGCGGCGCAACGGCACGCCCGGGCGCGCACTTCAAAATATGGGTCCTGCAGGGCGGCAAGCAGGTGTTTTTCGACCTCGGAGTCTAAATAGTCCATAACCTCGAGGGCCTGGACGATGTTTCTCCGGATGAAGCCAACCTGTTGGAAATCTCCTCCGAAAAATCTTTTTATCCGGCTGACCGGGGTCCTGTCGCAAAGCATTTTGAGCAGGGTCGGGATTTTTTCCCTGTGTTGCGTAAAACCGATCAGTTTGACACCCAGATTGCGTTCCTGCCAGGGTTTATGGCTGAGAAGACCCGCCGCCCGGTGGCGATAGTAGGCCAGATCGTCGGGGTCGCCGACCGTGGAGGCGGGGTCAAAAGCGCGCCCTGAGCTTTTGTAGGCATTTGAGAGCATTTCCATGAGCCGCGCGTTGCTGAGCAGGTCCCTGAAAGGGACCACGTTGCGGCCGTTGCCGTCAGCGAAGCGATTGTCCCCATAGATTTCGCTCGTTATCCGTTCGATGGCCTTTTGCCTGAGAAAGCCCCTGCTCCTTTCCCCCATCTGCTTCAGCCGGACCGGGTCTTTGAGCAGCGCCAGCATCTTTTCGGCCAGGACCTGCCCATCGAGCTTCTCCAGCAGCACCCCGTTTTCCATAACCGTATCTTCGAAAAGCACCTCCGCGGCCCCGACGCTCTTCATCGCCCGGGCGTTCATGACCTGGTGGTCGCCAGGCAGATTTACCTTCGGTACGAGCAAAGCGGGTTTTCCGATGCGGGAAATCTCGTTGAGGCTCCCCGCGCCGCTTCGGCAAACCATCAAAGAACTTACGGAATAAATCTCGCCTATGTTGTGAAAATAGTCCTGCCGGTAATAGAACCCGTCCAGTAAAGCCCTTTGTTCAGGACTCAGGACTTCTTCGATCCGTCTTTCGGTGTCCGCCGCCGCGTCATAGTCCGAAGAACTGGCGAGGCCGCTGCCGTGTATTATGAACAGACTGTCCCTGTACGGGAAAAGGAAAGGAAGAGCGTCGACAATTGCGCGGTTGATCGTACGCGATCCCTGAGACCCCCCGAAGGCGAATATGACGTCCCGGCCCGGCGGGACGTCGAATGAGAGTTTCCCCCTGGCCTCCTCGGGTGCGAGCGGAACTATCGAGTGGCGTATCGGATAGCCTACCAGCGTCGCGTTGGAGAAAAAAGAAAGGGTCTGCGGAAATGTGAGCAGCACCTTGTCTGCCCACCTTCCCATTAAAGCGTTCAATTGGCCGGGAATGCTGTTTTGCTCGTGCAGAAAAATCCGTACCCGAGCAATTTTGAGCCTCTTGAGCACAACCGCGGCGATTATGACAGGCGCGCTGACATAGCCGCCCGTGGCAATTATCCACTTTGGGGAAAACGCGATTAGAATAAAGATGGATTGAACGAACCCGAGGCCGAGTTTGAATAGAAACCGAAGGGTCCGCAAAGATGGGCAAATCCCGGGGTATCCCTCTGAGCACACAAATCGAAGCTCATAGCCCGCCTTTTTCACGATCACGCTTTCAGCCTTGTCCTTCACGCCGATGTAGAGAAAACGGGTTTCAGGCTCACGTGATTTTATCCCTTCGGCGATGGCCAGCGCCGGATTGACATGGCCGCCCGTGCCGCCGCCCGAGAGCACAATGCGGGTATTGGCGCGCTCCAGTCTTTTCCAGCGCCGGGAGGCCGCAAAAGCGCAAAGCAGGACCACAAACAATATGCAAATTGGAATCAGCAGGTACATTCCCTTCACCGGTTCTGTCGTTCAACTTCTTTGGGAGGCCGCGTTTGCCCCGAGCCCGAAACGCTCGTTTCCAAAGCGCGCCGCACCTCTTCCCATGGGACCACACCCGCCCTTATCAGGGCCGCCGGACGGACGGTAACATCTACTATAGTCGAAGGCAGAGCGCCAGGCAAATCTCCCGCATCGAGGAAAGCGCCGGCCAACCGGAGCAATTCATCGCCGATGTCGCCGGGCCTGCTCGGGGGTGGCTCGCCTGCCGTGTTTGCGCTGGTTGAAACGATAAGTCCTCCGGCGGCTCGGGCCACGAGCGATGAGACCGGGTGGGAACTGACGCGGATTGCGATTTTGCCGGTCCCGGCGTGCAGGGCAGGGGGCAGAAAAGCAGCGGCCGCGACGATGATGCTGAGAGCACCCGGCCAAAATGTCCGAGCCAGCGCTTCGGCCGCTTCGGGCCACTGGGCCGCGGCCCTCAGAGCGGCCTCACGGTCCGAGGCGATGAGCGGCAGGGGCTTGCCGAAATCCCTGCCTTTTGCCTCAAAGACCCTGTTCACCGCCAGTGCATCGGCCGGCGTGGCGCCGATCGCGTAGAACGTCTCGGTCGGATATACCACCAGACCTCCGGCCTTCAATACAGAGGCCGCCCAGCCAAGTGCCTCCCGGCTGATTGCAGCCGGATCGATCTTGAAGGTCCTCGATTTTGAACTCAATGCGGCAGACATTTTCAGGCCGTCTCCCACGTGCGATTCGTTCGGACCGGCCGGCATTGCATCGGGGCCCGAAAGCCCGGAGAAAGGGCCGGCATCCACCATCTTTCCGATAGCTGATCTCCATTCCGGTTAAGAATACACCAAGCGGACCCGGATTTCTATCCGGATGCCCGGGGCACGGAGGGGCGAATTGTTTAGCGGGGCGTGGTGCAACTCACCGGAAGGTTGTACTTTGAAAACGTAATACAGGCGCGCGAGGGGTCCTGCCCGCCTCAACGGGTAAGGGGGCGGGAAAGCTCAATCGGCTCAGCGTGCCAAGGTGTGCCGGAGACGGGCTTCGGCCTGCCTGAGCGAAACGGAAAACCTATTGCCTCTTTAGAATGAAAACCTGCTTCACGGGCAATGCCCCGACCACCTCACGGGCATTGGCAAGCCGGGAGGGCTCCGATTCCAGCTCTTCCCAGGAATTCAAAAGCTCGCACTCTCCGTCTTTTTTCACCAGGATGGGCACGGTCTTCTTCGATGGCTTTTTGCCTTCGAAAACCATGCTGCCAGGCTCCTCCGGCCGAACCAGCCTGCACTCGACGCTGAAAGAATCCACCGTCTGGTAGAGCGTGGAAGCCGTGTATTCATCCGCGGAAAATGGTTGGATTTTCCCGTTTTCCAGCAAAAAGACGTTCTTGCCGTTTTCCTGTTCGGCTGTTTCCATTGTTTCCTTTTTCCTGTCTTCTTCGAAAAATGAAAGCTGGTTCCGGATAGCCTCGACGTTGTCCTTGCGCTTCATAACAAAATACTCCTTGAATCTTCCGGAATTCCTCAGGACCTCGAATGTACGGCTAATCTCGTCCTCCCGGGCCCGCCCGCGAAGTTCGTAGCAGTCCATCCGGCAAAGGATGCATCGGAATGCAGGTATCCTGCACTCCTCATTTTTGCACCAGACATATTGGGTCATGAATCGCTCAGCGTGGGAATAGAATAGTTGAAATATATTTTACCCGATTCGATGTCCAAATAATACTCAAATGGAAGCTTCCGGAGCTAATTTTTGTCGCCTCCATGCCATCCTTCCACTTGCCTGCCGGCAAAAGATGCCCTTTGACCTCGAAGACCCCGAATCCGGGACCGCCTGCGTATCGTTCCGGTGTTTCCGGATGGAGACGAATTAGCTTGATCGAGCAATTTTTATGTTGGAAAATATTTCGATATCCTAAATACGATCCAGTTCTGTAAACCCGATCAGTTATGGAGAGACTATGACCCGGACCCGGAAATCCACTCGGTACAAGCTCGCAATCCCGATCATCGTGCTTCTGGCGCTCATCCTGGCGGCATGCGCTTCGACAGGGAGCAGCGGGGACTACAAAAAAAGATCGGAACTGCTCAGCACCTCGGTAGAGGCCTTCAACGGCGCCTTCAAATGGGAGGATTATTCGGCGGCGGCCACCTTCGTGCCTCCCGGCAAAAAGGATGAGTTTTGGGCTGAGGTGGACAGGTTCAAAGGCAAGGTCCGGATCGTGGAGTACCAGATAAGGGAACTCGAAAATGAGGAGAAGAGCTGTTCGGCCACCGTGATCCTCTATTTTCAATACTGGCGCACCGATTCGCCGACCGTCCAGAACCTGAGCATCAACCAGAAGTGGTATTACATCGAAAAGGAGAAGCAATGGAAACTGCTGGACAGCGGATTGGGGGCCATGACCATGACCAGGACCAGGGGCTCATTTTGAGCCGATGGCGGAAGCCGGAGGGCGGAAGGGACCGAAGGTGAAAAATGGGAAATGGGTTTTTCCCGTCCTCTACCCCCCGTGCTCCGTCTTCTTTGCTCCGTCTTCCGATTTGATTATTTCGATTTCGAAAAGAAGGGGCCAAAGCTTGCCGGTAACGAAAATCCTGTCTTTTTGCGCATCGTAGGCGATGCCGTTCAGGACCTCCGCGCCGCTTCCGGGAACCAGCCGCTTTCGCAAATCCGAAACATCGATCCAGCCGGTGACTTGACCCGTTTTCGGGGATATCGCCGCAATGAAGTCCTCCTGCCAGATATTGGCGAAGATTTCCCCCTTTATGTACTCCAGTTCATTTAAGAAGCGGACCGGCCTGCCCCTGTCCAGCACCGGCAGCGAATGCCGCTCTACCAGTGTCTGGGGGTCCAGGAATACAAGCTCCGCCGTACCGTTGCTCATTATCAGGCTTTTTCCGTCGTGGGTAAGCCCCCAGCCTTCTCCTGAATAGCTGAACTCACGCTCCAGGGAAAAGCTTGCCTGGTTATATATGAATCCTGTTGCGGACTTCCATGTGAGCTGTATGAGAGACCCGTTCCAAAGGCTCAGCCCTTCCCCGAAATACCAGGAGGGCAGATCGTATTTTTTCAGTACACGCCCCGTTTCCAGTTCGACCTGCCGCAGGCTGGAGCGGCCATTGAGGCCCGTGCTCTCGTAGAGAAAACCGTCGGCAAATACCAGCCCCTCGGTAAACGCCTCCGGATCGTGCGGGTACTCTTTGACGACTCTGACCTTAAACAGGGGAGCGGGGCTGGATGGGGGGCCGTATGGGTCCGCCGGCGGCGCTTGCGCGGCGGCCCGGGCCGGTCCTATGCGCAAGACCCAGCCCATTGCGTGCGGGGTTTGCTTCAGGTCGATTGCCGAAAAAAGAATCAAACAGCAGCAAAGCAGGACCGCGGCGTGTTTACACCTGGGAGTTGGGGGCATTTACCGGGCTTCTTCCAACGCTGTAGTAGCTGAATCCGAGCTGCCGCATGGCCGCGGGCCTGTAGACGTTGCGAAGATCGACGAACACAGGGGCCTTGAGCGCGGCTTTTATGCGAAGCAGGTCGAGCGCCCGGTATTCGTTCCATTCCGTCATGAGCACCACTGCATCGGCTCCCTGGCAGGCTTCGTACGCATTTGAGCAAAACTTTACGCCGGCCAGCAGTTTGGCGGCCTCATCCATCGCCTGCGGGTCATGGGCATGCACCAGGGCGCCGTGCTCGAGCAGCTTGGAGATAATGGTTACGGCCGGAGAGTCCCTCACGTCATCGGTTTCGGGCTTGAAGGCAAGGCCGAGTATCGCGATGGTTTTCCCACCCTCGTGTCCTCCGAGGGCGTGACGGATCTTCCTGGTCATTCGCGCTCTCTGGGCGGCATTGACTTCGATTACCGCTTCGATGATCCGGCAGGCGACACCGTTTTCCTGGGCGATTCTGAGCAGGGCCTGGGTGTCTTTTGGAAAGCATGAGCCGCCGTAGCCAGGGCCGGCATGAAGGAATTTTTTCCCTATTCGGCCGTCAAGGCCTATTCCCCTGGACACGTCCTGAACGTTTGCGCCGATCTCCTCGCAAAGGTTGGCAATCTCGTTTATGAAACTGATCTTGGCGGCCAGAAAGGCGTTGGCCGCATATTTTATAAGCTCCGCGGTTTCGATGGTGGTTATGACGAAAGGGGTTTCGATCAAAAACAGGGGCCTGTAAACGGATTGAAGAACCTCTTCGGCCCTTTTAGAATCAACTCCCAGGACCACCCGGTCCGGCCGCATGAAATCGTTGATCGCGGCGCCCTCCCGCAGAAACTCGGGGTTGCTGGCGACGTCGAAACTAGCCGGAGGATTCGTTTCGGAGATGATCCTTTTAACCTGCGCCGCCGTACCCACCGGGACCGTGCTCTTGTTTACCACGACGGTGTAGTTGCACAGAAAAGGGGCCATCTTCCGCACGGCTTCATAGACATATGAAAGATCGGCGTAGCCGTCGCCACGTCGCGAAGCCGGGGTCCCCACCGAGATGAAAACGACTTCGGCCTCGGGGATCCCTGGAGTGTACTCGGTTGAGAACACGAGCCGTCCGGCCTGAGAGTTCTTTTTTATTATTGCTTCCAGACCGGGCTCATAAATAGGGATTTGCCCGGCCCTCAAGCGCTCGATTTTGGATTCATCGTAATCTATGCAAGTGACCTCATGCCCGAATTCGGCAAAGCAGGCCCCGCTGACCAGTCCCACGTACCCCGTCCCGATAACTGCAATTTTCATATAAAACAACCCTTGCAATAGTTGATAAGCCGGCCCCGAAGGCCAGGCCGTGAAAAGTGAAGCAATAAGGGAAAGACCATTCTCTCAGCCCGCAGGCTTCACGGGGGAGCAAATTAGCAATTTTATGAAATAAATACAAGAACACTCGCTTGTGTCACCCGAAACCCTGCCGATCCGGGCGCCGGGATTTTACGGCATCGACAAACCGGACGCAAAACCCGCTCAGCGGGAAAAAACGGCAGGGTAGTCTACAGGGGCGGTGAAAGCCGCTCTTTTAGCAAGGTGAACCTGGACTGAATTTTATTGTTCCTGATTGCTATCGCCAGAGCTTTTTTCGAACCGACTATGACGACGAGTTTTTTTGCCCTTGTTACAGCGGTGTAGACCAGGTTGCGCTGCAGCATCATGAAGTGCTGGGTCATGAGGGGGAAGACCACGGCGGGGTATTCGCTACCCTGTGATTTGTGAATGGTTATCGCGTAAGCGTGAACCAGTTCTTCAAGCCCCGCAAAATCGTATGTTACGCCCCTGCCGTCGAATTCAACCCGGATTTCCGCGTTCTCCCGGTCGATCGAGCGGATTCGCCCTATATCTCCGTTGAAAACGTCCTTATCGTAGTTGTTCTTTATCTGCATTACCTTGTCTTTTACGCGAAAAACCCTTCCTCCCATCTCCAGGGTTATTCCGCTGGGGTTGAGGGCGTCCTGAAGCGCCAGATTGAGGTTTTGCGCGCCGGCCTCTCCCCGGTTCATCGGGCTGAGCACCTGGACGTCGTCCACCGGATCGAACCCGAAGCCGCGCGGAATCCTCTCGGTGCAGAGTCTGACGATAGTTTCCAGTACCTCCTGGGGATCTTCTCTGGCTACGAAGTAGAAATCCTGCTTCAGTCCGCTTTCGGCCCTCAGGTCCGGAAAGGCCCCCTGCCTGATGAGGTGCGCGTTTGTAATGATGCGGCTCTGGGACGCCTGCCGGAATATCTGCGTCAAACGGATCACGGGGAACCTGCCGGAGCCGATGATATCGCCCAGCACGTTCCCGGGACCCACGGAAGGCAGTTGGTCCGAGTCGCCCACCAGCACGAGAACGGCCTGGGACGGCACCGCTTTGAGCAGGTGGTTGGCGACTACGATGTCCATCATGGAAGTCTCGTCGACGACTACGAGGTCGGCGGCAAGGGGCTTTTGCTCGTTTCTCTGAAACCCTCCCATCTGGGGGCTGAATTCGAGGAGCCTGTGAATCGTCGCGGCAGGGTGCCCCGTGGTTTCGAAGAGCCTTTTGGCCGCGCGGCCGGTAGGCGCCGCCAGGCTGATACGGGCGCCTATACGTTCGTATACGGCGAGAATAGCCCGGATCACGGTGGTTTTGCCCGTCCCCGGGCCCCCCGTTATTATGATTACCTTTTCGCAAAGGGCCTGCCTGACCGCTTCTTCCTGGAGAGGTGCAAGCGAAAAATTCAATTGCCCCTTGACCCATTGGACGGCGGCTTGCACATCCACCTTTGCCTGAAGCCTCCGGTAGCGCTGTATCGCGGCAAAGCGCGCGGCCGCGCCGGTTTCCGAGGCGTGCATGGTGCGCAGGTAGATCGCCCGATGATCTCCGAACTGCTCCGAGACGGGGGGGGCAAGCGTTTCTTCCTTCAGGCGGGTATCGGCTTTGAGGCGCGCCAGAGCTTCTTCCAGGATTTGCTCATCGATGCCGAGCGTTTTGCCGCACCGTTCCATCAGCAGATCACGCGGCATGCACACATGGCCCTCTTCGGCTCCCTCGTGCAGAACGAAAAGAATGCCTGCCTCCGCCCTCATGGGGGAATCAGCGGCAAATCCCAGGTTGCCGGCCAGCCTGTCCGCGGTGAGGAACCCCACTCCGGTTATATCCATCGCCAGGCGATAGGGATTTTCCCTGACGATGTCGACGGACTCCGGGCCGTATGTTTTGAAAATGCGGGCGGCGAGCGCCGCGCTTGCACCGTTTGCCCGCAAAAAGACCATAAGGGTGCGGATCTCTTTTTGCTCCTCCCATGCCTTGCTTATCTGGCCTACGCGGTATTTGCCGATTCCGTCGATTTCCAGGAGGCGCTCTATGCGGGTCTCTATTATGTCGAGGGTCTTTTCGGCAAAACGCTCCACTATGCGTTCAGCCATCTTAGGGCCAATGCCGCGGATGAGCCCGGACCCGAGATATTTCCTGATCCCCTGGACTGTTGAGGGCACGGCCGTCTCGTAGCGATGGACCTGGAACTGTTTGCCGAACCGCGCATGAGTGTTCCAGGTCCCTTCCATGACAAGGGTTTCGCCGGGGCACAGCGCAACGAAGTTGCCGACCGCGGTTACAAGCTCCCTGTATCCCGGGGCCCGGACCTTGATAACGCTGTAGCCGTCCTCCTGGCTGGCGAACGTTATCCTTTCGACCAGACCCTGAAGCTTACCGCCGACATTTTTGCGAGGACCCTGATTTTCCATTCTCAAATAGCTGACAAAAGAATGCTAATAGTTGTATAATTCGACCGTGGCGAAAAAATTCTTGTTTTTGACAAACCCCGGTAATTTGTTAACATATATTCAGTGGGGAAGGCCATGGTAGAGAAGGGCTTGTGGCAATCCTTCGTATTGTGGTATTTCCTGACGACCTGGAGTTCGCGCGGCGAGATTTCCAGGTTACGAGTCTCCCTCAGAGAGGTTGCGCGATGTCTCTTTACATTAAGACCGACGATTATCGCAAACATGGGATAAGCAAATATTCCGACCCCGCCCTGATAAGGGCGGTAGTGCAAAAGGAACTCAACATCGACCGGGTTTTCGTCTCGTTCGTAAACAAGCATGAATATATCAGGGTCGATTTCCTGCGGCCAAGGCCGAACCGCAGGTTCCACAGAAGACCAGGCGCGCGGGCCTCCTCAAAGTAAAAAAACCGGGGCGCCGTGGGGCGCCCCATCTTTTTGTCCGGCACACAACAGGCCTTCCCCTTTTACATCCCCCGAATTCAATTGTCTATCGGCATGGGCCGCAAGGGCCCGAATCCGCCGCGCGGCACGCGGAAGACGCCGGCGAGCGCTCATTTGCCCCTCTTCAGGGCATAGTCCCTGGGGACTGCGAACAGCGCCGGATCCAACGGCTTTTGTTGGACGTTTTTGAGAGTGCTCTCAACCGTTCCGCCCATTACATGGTTGACCGTATAGACAGGGAAGCCATCGAGCTTTTCGACCATGCCGGCGATGTTAAACTGTCGGAGCATCGGATTGCGGTCCACGGCCGCCGCCGCTTTAGTGCCCAGGGCCTTGAGTTCCCGGCAGCCTTTGACATCCTTTGAAACCCAGTATTCTCCGCTCACCATGGCAAGGTTCACATTGTACTTGCGGCACTTATAGCCTTCGATTGTCTTCATTTCGTTGGTCGGAGTAATCTGGATTGCCAACACGGCGGCCATCGCTTCGTCGAGGACCTTCTGCTTGCCGGGGACCGATATATCGGGAAGCCCCGGCAGTTCGCCGCCTAGATTGAGCTCAGTGAAGTTCCTGGCTTTGGCATCTAGAGAAAACAGCTTCATGGCATCGAAGTCGAGGATGTAGACCTTGCCGTTTCCCAATTCGACCCGAGAGGCTTTGGAGTTGAAATAATATTTGAGGGTTGTGGTGCCTTTGGGCTGGTGAGGAAGATTGGTGGAGATGTTTACAGTTTCGAAGTAAAGATCGGCCTTGGCAGATGGCGCCCATAATCCGGCAAACAGGACCATAATGCAGGCGCACAAAGCCCATTTATTGGTTTTCATGCATTTTCCTTCCATCTCTCCGGGTTTCAAGCACTGACCGTCGTTTCGGCGGCCGGTTCCGGGATTTCTACACCAGTCCCCGACGATTGACAACAGGTCAATGTCATAACGGCCGGGGGAGCGGAAACCTGCGTCCGGATATCCGAATCGGCCTGTGCCTGCCGCGGGAAGCGAAGGCGGCTATGTTGCACAGTGTTTCATCATCTCCCTGAAGATGATGAGTTTCTGCACATCCTGGGTGCCTTCGCCCAGAGAAGAAGCCCATGCGTCCATGGGATATTTATGGACCGGGTGCTCGAAGACAACCGAAGCCGCCCCGAACAGGTCCGCCGCCCAAGTGCCGACGGCCCTTGCCAGATCGACGGAGAGGTATTTTGCAATTGAAGCACTCAGCCGAAAGTCGAGCCCCTGGTCCTTTTCCCAGCATGTTTTCCAGAGCGTCAGCCTGACGGCTTCCAATTTGCTGTAGAAATCGGCGGCTTCGAAAGATTTGGCCTGAAAATCGATCACCCGCTGACCGAAAATCCTTCTTTTTTGTGCGTGCTCGATACCGCTTCGAAATGCCCCGCCCGCTGTGCCCAATGTGAGCGCGCTGATGGTGATGCGGCTGTTGGTGAATATCTCCAGCACCTGCTGGAGCCCGCGTCCGCGTGTGCCGATGAGGTTTGACTCCGGGACGAAAACGTCGCTGAACTGAATGCGCGTCAGATCGGACGGGATCCAGACCTCCTTGTGGAGCTTCGAGCGGGCAACGCCTTTCGATGAGAGGTCGACCAAAAACATCGAAATTCGGCTGTTCCGGGCCGCTTCCGGGTCCGAGACGGCCGTAACGAGGGCAAGGTCGCTTATCCAGCCGTTGGTCACGTAAGATTTGGTCCCGTTGAGCAGCCATCCGCCGTCGACCTTTTTTACCGTTGAGGCTATGCCGGCGACGTCACTTCCGGCGCCCGGCTCTGTATTGCCGAAACAGATCAGGGTTTTCCCGCGGGCCGCTTGAGGAAGGAAAAGATTTTTCTGGGCCTGGTTTCCGAAAAGCGTTATTCCCATGGCGCCGAGTGAGACATGAACCAGCACGGCCACGCCTACGCCCGGCGAAACGGAGCCCAGATGTTCCATCATGATGGCCTGTTTGAGCGCCGCCTGTTCGCGGTACCCGTCCCCGTTCGGTTCGAGCCCGAGCCAGCTTCGGGCGCCGAGTTCCTGGAAAAAGTGCCGCGGGACCTCCTTTTGGGCGTACCATTTTGCCAGGTTCGGGGTGAGGCATTCGGACAGGAACTGCTCGAAGTTCTTAAGATTATCGCTAAATTGCGCAGGTATCAGGAAATCCATTTTGAAGCCCTCCCGTATATGAATAGTTGCGAAATGAGGTGCTGCCGGAGCAGCCTCCCGTTTAGCGCTCCGTTGCGGGTATGCCGAAAAAGCCTTTCCGAATCCGAAACTAGTTATGCCGACCCGCTTGCTCAATACGGTCCAGGGAAAAATAAGCACCCGGCCTTTCGAGAAATCGCACCGCTGGAGCTGGAATAACCCCTTGAATTCCGGGCTGTCCTGCAATAAGAAGGTGAAATCAGGATCGGCGTGCGTGCGGCGGGGAGCGGTGCCGCGCGCGCAAAAATCGGCGTCTGTGCCGTTTGCGGATCGGCCCTGAGTGGAGGATCGCCTGTAATAATGAAAGATCGGTTCCGGTTCGTATACCTGGCCCATGGCGGATGGGAGTTTCGAAAGGAAGCGGTGCTGAGCATCTCTTCGCTTGTCGAAAAAAGGCCGTTTCCGGGGGAAATCCTGGTCTATACGGATAGACCGGAGGAATTCGAAAATCTGCCCGTCGAGCCGGTGCTGCTCACCAAAAGCATGATCAAATCCTGGCAGGGCCCCTACAGGTTCATGCACCGAATGAAAATAGAACTGCTAAGGGAGCTGTTCCGGGAGGGCGGGGGCCATCTGGTCTTTGTGGACAGCGATACAGTGTGGACGGACGGGCCGGCAGAGATATGTGAATTCCTCCGGGACGGTTACGTGGTAATGCAGACCTGTGAACACAAAATATCGAGGGGGTTTTTCCCCGAGTATCTCGCCATAGTAAACGATAGCGGCCTTCTGGAAAAGTCCGGTCTTCCGGTAACCACGCAGAGGCCGCTCTGGATGTTTAATTCCGGCGTGGTCGGTCTGCCCTCGACCATGCCCCCGGAGCTTCTGGAAGATGCATTGCGCATGTGCGATCTGCTTTCGAGGAGCGTGCCCTCCAGGATTACCTGGGTCGAACAGACTGCTTTTTCATACATAATCCAGAGCCGGGGGATGCAGATAAGAACCTGTGCGCCGGAGGTGTTCCACTACTGGCGCGACAGCTTTGAGTTCAGCCGCCGGATAAAAAGGTGCTCACAACGGGAGCTGATAGAACTTGGCAAGGCGCCAGGGCGGGTTTTGGAGTTGATCGAGGAGGGAAGAAGGAACAAGAGAAGTTTCTGCAATCAATTCCTTGTTCGCGTGAAAAGAATGGAGCGGTCGATCAAAAAACGCAAAAGGGAGTCCCTTGTCTTTCTGGACAGGCTGAAATCCAGGGTGTCGGGCGGCTCGGGGCCGGAAGCAAAATGACCGGGGCCGGGCGGCGGTCGTCTTTTATTGTGCGCTACCCGGTTTTGCCATGTTCATGGCATCTGACAAGGGAAACCGTAAAGATGGCTTTTGAGTCGCGTTTGGCGAAAGAAAGCGCCCCGCCCATTCCCTTGAGAAGTTTGAATGTGGAGGACATCCCGGTCCACCTTATACCCTCTTCGAAGGGCAGAAGCATAAGTTCGGGGTCCATCAGCCTGTTTGCGGCCACCGAACTGATCATGTCCACGAAGATTTTGTGCTCGCCGTAATATGTCTTGACGGTTATCTCCTTTTCCAGGTCCATCATTCCAACGGCGTTTCGAATCATTACGACGAAGACCTGCGTAAGGACCGCCGGGTCGACGTGGGCCGTGGGCAGGTCCGGATAGAGATCGAGATGGACCTTCACCTGGTCCCTTTCAAGCTCCGGGGCGAGCAGGCCGACCGAATCGCCGAGGATGGTGTTGACGTGGCATTCGCGCGGCTTCATATCCACCGGGCGCAAATAGTCGTTGAGCCGATTGAGAATCGCTTCCAGGCGTTCGGTCTCGCGCAGAATGATTTCAGCCTCTCGAGAATCCGGATATTTCTTCTGGAGCCGCCGCGCAAAACCCCCCAATGAGACAAGGGGGTTCCTGATCTCGTGTGCGACTTCGGCGGCTATGGCGCCAAGCGTTTTGAGCTTTTCTCTTTGCACAAGGGCAATCTGCGCCTCTTCGAGTTCACTGGTGCGCTCATGCACCATCTCTTCGAGGTGTTCCCGGTATTCCCGGAGTTCCCTGTCTGCTTTCCTGCGTTCGGTTATGTCCCGTAAGATTCCAACATGCCCTCCGGTTGCGCCCTCCGGTCCCATGATCACTGAATAGGTACCCTCGACCGGAAAGATTGTTCCGTCTTTTTTCTTCAGCTCCCATTCAACTCTTAAGGGTTCCTGTCCAAGGGCGGGGTAGGCGAGGTTGCCGAAATTGATGAAGCTTTCCTCCGAAGGATGCAATATCCTCACGCTTTGTCCGATGATTTCTTGCCTCGAAAAGCCGAAAAGATCCAGGCAGGCACGGTTGACCGAAACTATATTGCGGTCCATATCCACCATCAGGATGGCGTCCGATGTGCCCTCCACAAGGACCTTGTAGACTTCCTCGGACCTTTTCAGTGCCTCTTCGATGCGCTTTCGCTCGGAGATATCCGCTACAAAGCCCTCCACGGAGATCAACTCGCCTTTTTCCGAGTAAATGCCCAGACCCTGCTCCCATGCCCATTTGATCCGGCCATCGGCGGTCATGATCCGGTAGACGAGCTTAAAAGGCAATTTGGCGGCCAGGGCCTCCATGGTCTTGGACACGACCATGTCACGGTCATCCGGCAGAACCAGGTCGGTCAGCTTTCGTTTGTGGCTCAGCTCGGCCATTGAATACCCTGTTAATTCGACTGCTCCGGGGCTCACGAAATCGAGCCGGCATTCCGGGTCGCTGCTGCAGCGGTAAACCATTCCCGGAAGGTGCTTGAAGATCGTGGACAGTGCCCGCTGGCTCTCACGCAGAGCTTGTTCCGAGCGTTTTATGGACGAAATAGTCCTGCTGGTAAGCAGATAGATGAGCAGGGCGGAGGCTGATACGAAAAACCAGCCCTTTACGGTTTGTGCAAAGTATGCCGCCTTGCTCTGGCCCAAAAACAGCTCCACGGCCAGATCGGAGACAACGATCCAGATCGTCCCCACGACTGCATAAACCAGCGCGATTCTGAGTCCGCCCTTTGCGGGTGAGTGCTCAGGCATGATAAATATCTCTTTCAATCGGTCTCGGCGTCCGTTCACCTCGTGATCCACGAAGCCCGGAACCGGTTCTTCAGTTGTCTTCTAAGATTTACGATGAGACTTTGCAAGGATTGTCCACCCTTCCAAAGTTGAGATCGGGTTGTCCCGCCTTGCTCCGCGGGTTGCGACATCCGTCTGGAGAAAAGATCGATACCCCGCACGGCCAGGAAACTCCCGGCAGGCGAGAAGGTGATGCACACAGGTGGAAAAAGCCGGAAGCCATGTCGACTTCCGGCTGTTTTCGCTTCCGCCGTCGTTGTATCAAGCGGCCGTTCACGCGGCCTCGGATCGAGTCAAAAGGCTAAAGGACGGGTATCCGGTCGTCCTCTTCCCAATTTCCATCTTTGCAGATATAGCATGCGGTCTTCTGGCACACCTTTTCAGAGCTTGCAAACTCCCGGCCCTCGCACATGCACGAATTGCTTCCGGTTATGTTCTCCATTTCAGCTCCTCCCTGGCCATTGGGGCCATGTAACATCTGTATAAAACTAATCATTTTCCATGGCCCCCGCCACGGAGGTGAAAGAGCGGGGGAATGTCTCTCCCGCGCACGGCTATGTTTTGAGTATCCTGGCATCCACCACAAGCATGCCTTCCGGATAGGCTATAACCGGATTGAGATCGATTTCAATGAATTCCGGGTGATCTTCGGCTATGGCGGCCATCCGCAGAATCCCGTCCACGACGGAATTCTCATCGATGGGCGGACGGCCCCGGAAATCCTTGAGGAGGGCCGCTCCTCTGATTTGAGAAACCATCGCGCGGGCCTCTTTGCGCGTCAGCGGAAGAAGGCGCATCGAGACGTCGCGGAAAAGCTCAACGGTTACTCCACCCAGTCCGAACATGATTACCGGCCCAAACTGAGGGTCTCTGCTCATTCCGATAAGAAGCTCGATCCCCGGGGCGGCCATTGCGCTCACCACCACCCCGCTTATTCGAGCCGAGGGGAACTTGCGCGCGGAATCTTCCAGTATTTTGACGTAGGATTCCCGCAAATGCACGGCCGACTGAATGTTGAGGCGCACCCCGCCCCAGTCTGACTTGTGGACAATGTCGGGTGAGTCGATTTTGAGGGCCACGGGGAACCCCATCATGTGCGCAAGGTGGACCGCTTTGCCCGGACTTGCGGCGGGGCGGGCGAGAATGCACTCGAAACCTTTCGACTCAAGGAATTCAAAGCTTTCGCAAAGCTCCATCTGAGAGCGTCCCGAGGCTTCGGGGAACGTGTATTTGGCCCTGAGTCCTCTTGCGGCGGCCGGGATGAGTTGAGAAAGCGCCAGAATGGCTCGCTCGGGTGTCGGGAAAACGGGAACGCCCTTGCGCTGCATTTTCAGTTTCTCGGCTCTTTCGACCCCAGCGCCCCCGAGAAACACTACAAGCTCGTTTTCACCCCGGGTAACCGCCTCGGAGGCATTTTGGATCGGATCGCCGAAGATAACCCCGACGGTATCGAAATCCGGGCGCACCATGTCAATGACGTTTTTGAACATCTCCGAGGTGGCGTCCCCCGTGAGGTCGACCGGATTCGACCGTATCGCGTGGCCGGGTACGACGGCCCGGAGTGAATCAGCGAGGTCCGGGGAGAGCGGCGCCGTGTAGAGGCCTTCTCTTTCAGCCGCATCGGTGGCAAGGATGGCCGCTCCACCGGAAGTCGTTACGAAGACGATCCTGTTTCCCGAAGGCGGTTTGAGATAGGCGAAGGCTTTTGAATAATCGTATAGCTCTTCGAAGGTTTGGGCCCGACATATGCCGTAGCGCTCAAAAAGCGATGAGTAGATCGCATCGGTTCCCGCCAGAGACCTGGTATGGGATTCGGCGGCTATCCGGCCTCGGGGCGTGCGGCCCGACTTGAGCATGACGACCGGCTTGGTGAGGGATTCAATCGTGGTTCTAAACCGCTCGGGCTCTTTTATTCCTTCCAGATAGCATGCTATCACTTTTGTGTTGGGGTCGGATTCATAGTGCTCGATCAGCTCCACTTCGTTGATATCGGCGCGGTTTCCGAGGCCGACGAAACCGGATACGCCAAGTTCATCCTCCTGGAACCAGTCGAGCATCGCGGCCCCTACGGTACCGCTTTGGCTGATTACGGCCACGCGTCCCTTTCGGGTTAGAAGGGGCCAGGTGGCGCACATAGGGTGGTAAGGGTTGTTTACGCCCTGGCAATTCGGCCCGACCAAACGGACCCCGTTTCGGGCGGCGGTCTCCGCGAGCTTTTTCTGGAGTTCTTCGCCTTCCGGACCGGCTTCGCTGAAACCGCCCGAGATAACGATTGCGCCCTTGACTCCATGTTCACCGCAGTCCTGGACCGCCTGGGCCGCTATTTTCGCCGGCACTATCACCAGCGCCAGGTCTACAGGCCCGGGAATTTCCCTCACATTTTTGAAGCAAGTCAAGCCGAGAATGCGTTCAGCCCTGGGATTTACCGGATGAAGCGCACCCGGAAAGCCGCACTCGATCAGGTTTTTCAATATTTCGTGACCGTATTTTCGCGGATCGTCCGAAGCCCCGATCACGGCGATGCTTGCCGGATTGAATATGAAGTCGAGTTTTGACGACATGAGACCCCTCTCCCGGAGCGGCGGTGAAATCCCAAAACGGGATTTATGAGTCGTTATCCGACCTGCCCGCAAAACCTGCCGGCTAGGCCTTTTTGGCCTTCTCCGCCACTCTTGCGTTGAACTTGTCGGCCACGATTATGAAACGCTCGTGAGTGGCCTCCCCGATCTTTTCCACCTCATCGAAGGCCTCGAGCTTAAAGGCGAGCTTTCGACCCTCGACGGCGGTGACTTCCGTTCTCACTCGAACCGTCATGCCGATCGGCGTGGCGGCGCTGTGCTTGAGATTCATCGAAATCCCGACGGATTGTTCGCCGGGATTGAGATGCTGGTTTATCAGCTCGGCCGATACCCGCTCCATCAGCCCTCCAAGGCAGGGGGTGCCGAAAACGTCTGGGAGATTGGGATAAAAACGCCGGGCGGAGTCCTCCTGGGTGGTGACTACCGTCAATTCCCGGCTCATTCCTGGATGAAAAGGTGATTCCATAACCTTAAATCCTCCTGGCTGAAATGTGAAGTTAAGGATCGCTAAAGCTCTAACAAGAGAAAAGACTGAAATAACCGCCGATTGCCTGGGCCGCTTTGAAGAAGGATCGGGGCATTGCGAGAGTTTGGATGGGCATGCGGCTTTGCTTGAGAAAAGAGGCGGCGCGCGCGCTGCCTTGCGCTATTTACGGGCCGGCCCAAATATCAGGCCGAAGCTTAGAAAGATTACATGTTTCCTTTTTGGGGTCAAACCAAAAATTGAGGCGCATGTAAGCTGAGTTTGACATCGACATGACTCCTTCTTATTTTAAGACGCCGACCGCCGACGGATTGCAGGCGTTCGGTTCTCACAGGGATCGAAGATCGCAAGGGCGCCGGCGCAGCGGCCGGGAAGGCTCGTGACCGTATCCTTTTGAACTCACCGTCACTTTAAAGCGTGGAGCAAAAAATGTCGAAGACCGAAAAGGACCTTATGGATGCTTTTGCCGGCGAGTCGCAGGCAAACAGAAGGTATCTGGCCTATAGCCAAAGGGCTGAAGATGAATTTCTGCACGGGGTGGCAAAGCTTTTCCGCGCCATCGCCGAAGCCGAAACCATCCATGCTCTCAAACACCTGCGCACGGCCGCCAGGGTGAAGAGCACCAGGGAAAACCTTGAGGACGCGATCGCCGGCGAGACTCATGAATTCAAGAAAATGTATCCGGAAATGATAGCGCACGCCATAGAAGAGGGGCAAAAGGCCGCCCAGATCGGCTTCGACTACGCCAACAAGGTGGAAGCCGTCCATGCCGAACTCTACAAGAAAGCGCTTTCCGATCCCGATAATTTCCCGGTGCAGGATTACTGGATCTGCAAGATCTGCGGCTACACGGCAGAAAAAGAAGCGCCAGGCGTGTGCCCGGTATGCGGCGCAAATACGAAGGCGTTTTTCAAAATTTGATCTTCCCTGGGGTTGGTTCCAGCCCCTGAGTTGCGGACCGCCGGCCACGGGGTTGCGATTTCTCCTGCCATCCCTGAATTTCGGTTTGGCAAAGCCGGGGCATTCCCGCCCCGGCAGCGCAAAGGGTATTTCTTCCGCTATTGATAATCGGTTGTGAAGCCATATATTAACAACCGATTGATATTTCAGGCAAACGGGTAGTGAAACATTTTCAATCCGGCAAACCTGTCCCGGTCCCCGAGGGGGTTTCGGTTGCCCGTCTTCTGTACTTATCCGCATCGGTTTTGCAAGTAAAATTGAAGTTTGTAATGAGCACGTCCGATTGGTTTTATGGCCGACGTCGAAATCAGCGAGCCGCATATCGGCCGCTCACCGGTCCCGGTCCAAGGTTCGAAGAGAGCTTTTCTCGATTCGAGGCACTGCCGGACCCCAGGTAAGGAAAAGCCATGCCCCGGTTCAATTCCAGATTTTATTGAGAGCGCGGGACTATTCATGCATCGATATGGGGTGATTCGATGCGTGTGGACCCGAAAGTCTCCGGAGGGTGCGCTGGAGACTTTCCGATTGGGATTTTTGGGCTTAGGGGTTATCTAAAAAGAAAGGAAATGTGCCGTGCCGTCATAAGTACTGCGGGTGCGGGGGGATTTTTAGTCTCCGCAGGCTATTCGGTTGACACCCTCGGCCCGGAAGAAGGCTTTTTCAAGTCAAAGAATCCGGGTCTGATAACTCATCTTGGCATTGACGGAAACAGGAGCATCAAATATTCTCTTCCATCTTGTTCCTTTGAGATTCCGGCAAGCCCGGACGATAAAAAACGGATTGAAGCCGAATAGCATCGAATGGAGAAAAGAGATGAAAAAAAGAGGAACTGTTTGGTTTTTTTGGGGCGTCGTTTGTGCATTAATTCTTTTGCAGTCCAGCAGGGCCGTTTGCGCCGACCCCGTGGAACAGGTCCCCGCGGCAAAGTTCACGATTCCGGCCCCTGATTCCGCTCAGTCGCAGAAGTATCTTGGCCTGAAGGCGATGGGACCGTTCGGGGTCTCCGACATAAAGGCTTCGCTGGTGGTCATCGAGTTCATGAGCGCGCTGTGTCCGCATTGCCACGTCAATGCTCCAATAATGAACAACCTTTACAAAACAATCCAGTCAGACTCGCATTTAGCCGATGTAAAGGTTATAGCAATAGCTATCGGGAGTGAAAAAGCCGAGGTGGCGGCCTACGAGAAGAAGTTCAAGGTGCCTTTCCCGGTCTTTGTTGACGAGGATTCCTCGATTTCGGCTTCCATGGAGGGTGTGCCGACGCCCACGACGATGATAGTTGCAACGGAAAACGGTAAAGTGCTCTTCAGCCAAACTGGAGTCATCCAGGACCCGGACCGGTTTCTAAAACAATTGAAGACATTACACAAAAAGAAATAGCGCCGCGATGACCCGTGCCGAACCGGAAAACAGAATAGATTTACTGAGACGCTCGATATTGCGGGATTTGCCCCCCGGCGAACTCGATGAGCTTTCACGGACCCTTGAGAGCAGGGTTGTGCGTCCGAGCGAGATGATTTTCAAGGAGGGGGACCCCGCGGATGCTTTCTATATCATTGGTTCGGGTCAGGTCAGGGTTTTCGTCAGGCATGAGAACAGGATCGAACGGGAGCTATCCGTATGCGGACCGGGCGAGCACTTCGGCGAGGTGGCGCTTCTGGCTGGGGCGGCGCGTACAGCCAATGTCGAGAGCATTGGCGAAACCCACCTCATCGTGCTTCCCAAGGAACGGTTTGACAGGCTGTTGCAGGATTACCCGGAGCTTTCCAGAAAATTCGTAAGAGAGATGCGGGGCTGGCTCATAAAAGACCAGGAAATCATAGAAGAAGAAGCCAGCGTGGTATTCAGGGCGTCCCGGGCCTCCATGCTCGATTTTTTGCTTGTCGTCGGGGTAAGCATCCTTCTGGCGATAACATTCAACATCTCCAATCCCTACGGAATTCCGCTCATACCCGAGCGCCCGGACGTCGAGTCCATCCCTTCGATCAGCGCCGCGGCGGCCATGCAGGACTACCGGCAGGGACAGACGCTCATCGTGGACGCCATGCCGAACAATTTCTACCAGAAACGGCACGTCAAAGGCGCTGTCAACATGCCGATGGCCCTTTTCGATATCGTTTATCTGATGAAGTTTTCCGAGGAAGACAAAGCCAGAAAGATAGTCGTGTACGGAAATACGATAAGCAGGCCGTATGATCAGGAGATTGCGGGCAAACTGCTTCTCCGGGGATATGCGGACGTAAAAGTCATGGACGGTGGCCTTAAGGCCTGGGAGGCCGGCGGGTATCCGGTTGAGGAACAGGTTTCGAAATGATGCGCTCTTATATTAAACGGGTGATGACGAGCGAGTATCTCTCGTTTGCCCTCAGGGTTTACCTGGGATATTTCTTCATCTACGCGAGCCTGAGCAAGATACCTCATCCCGCCCAGTTTGCGGAAGCAATAGCCAATTACCGGCTGGTCCCCTACATGGTCCTGAACCTTGTGGCCGTCATACTGCCATGGATCGAATTCGTCACCGGGCTTTTTTTGATCATCGGTTTCAAGTCGAAGGCATCGGCTGTAGTAATAGGACTGCTTCTGATAATGTTCGATGTGATGATCCTGATAAATATGTACCAGGGCGCCCCGATCACCTGCGGGTGTTACGATACGGTTGGTGAGCCGATCGGATGGAAAAAAATGCTGGAAAATATGCTAATGCTGGTTTTCTCCGTCCAGATCTATTATTGTGACAAACCTGTGCTTCTCAGTAGATTGAGATCTACCATTAGCACTGGGAGCCAAGTTGCCACCACCCAATCGTAACGGGTTAACTGGAATGCGCTTAAAGGTTCGGTCTCCGGTTTTTTTCCGGTTTCTTCCACTGTGCCTTTTTCTTGCCATGGTGATCGGTTGCGGGGCAAGAACGCCGCAGATGGGGACCTATATTTCCGACACGAAGGACCCCCGGATTCATCGTGAAGCCTCTCTGGAATTGAAGGAAGCCGGGGTTGGCGTATGGAGGGTGGGTGACGATGAGGTCACTTTTTCCTGGTATGCGAAGGGAAACGAACTGAGGTTCAACACTAAAAGCGGTGGAGTAATCGTTGCATATCTGGATAACGAGATTATTCACGTCACTATTCCGGGATCAGAGGACTTCTGTTTCAAGAAAGTCAAATAACGCGACTGCCGCCCCATAGAGTCAAAATAAGCCCCTAAGCCCGGTTGGGCAGTCCGTAACCCGCGCCTCCTGCCGAGTAATTTCATCGTAAATACATAAACGCCGCATTGCCGGCACCGGAAGTCTTCACGGCGAGTTTAGCCTCAGCGTAAGCGAAGGGCAGGCTACGGGAATTTTTCGGGCAAAGTCGCGAAGTGAGGAAAAGCAAATCGGGGACCGCATGGACCGGACTTTATCCTGGGTCGTGGACCCTGGATAAAAGGTGCTTGATATTTTGAAAAGTTGCAGTAGCATTGAGCGCTTTTTGGAAAAAACAGATTACGTGCACAGGAATCGAACAATGACTGCCAAACTCCCTGCAAGCTCCCGTGGGGTATTGTTACGGGTAGCGATTTGGTTTTTTGTCCTGGTCCTGCCGGGCTGTTCGATCCAGAAATTCGCGGTGGATCGCCTGGGCAAAGCCTTGGCTGAAGGCTCATCGGTCTATGCAACCGACGATGATCCGGAGTTGGTCGGCGCGGCACTGCCTTTCGGGCTGAAAACCATCGAGGCCCTGCTCGTTCAGTCCCCGCACAATAAAGGGTTGCTGCTGGCGGCCGCGAGCGGTTTTACCCAGTACGCCTATGCCTTCGTGCAGACGGAGGCCGATTTGATCGAGGACAGCGACCTCACGAGGGCCATATATCTCAGGGAGCGCGCGGAGCGCCTTTACCGCCGGGCCCTGGGTTATGGAATCCGCGGCCTCGAGGAGGTCCGGCCCGGGTTCGCCGATCTGTTGAAAAGCGACCCCTCGAAGGCCCTGGCCCCATTCGGCAAAAAAGACGTTGCGCTCCTTTACTGGACTGCAACCGCGTGGGGGGCAGCCATCTCGCTGGACAAAACCAACTCCGCCCTCTCGGCCGACCTGCCCGGGGTCGAGGCCCTTATCGGCCGTGCCCTGGAGCTTGACAAAGAATTCGACGAGGGCGTTCTATACGATTTCATGATCGTGTACGAAGGTGGAAGGCCTACCGCGGGCGGTGGCTCTATCGACCGTGCGCGCGAGGCCCTTGCGCGGGCGATGCTGCTATCGGGCGGACGCAGGGCCGCCCCGCTGGTTTCCTTTGCCGAGACGGTTGACATTTCAACACAGGACCGGGCTGAATTCAAAAAACTGCTCGATCAGGCGCTCGCGGTCAATATCGACGGCGACCCGGACCAGAGGCTCGCAAATGTCATTGCACAGCGCCGGGCGCGATGGCTCCTCGGCCGAATGGACCGTCTCTTTCTGGATTGATCGGGGTGAACGAAACAGCATGAAGCTTAATACGCGAAAAGGTTTCTCCGTTTCCTGCTTTTTTTCTTCGATCGCAGGTGTGTGCTCGGTGCACAAAGTTTTCAGCTTGCTTTGCCTTGCGGCTGTTCTACTTATTATTACCGCGTTTCCGGCACGGGCCGCGGGAGAGATTGTCATTAAAGTCGCCACGCTTGCTCCTCAAGGGTCCGAGTGGCACAAGATCCTTCAGGAGATGGGGGCTGAATGGCAAAAAGCCTCCAATGGGAAGATCTCATTTCGGCTTTATCCCGGCGGGGTTGCCGGAGATGACGCGGACCTGGTCCGAAAGATGCGGCTTGGCACGCTGGATGCCGCGCTTCTCACCGTAAACGGCCTCAGCGTAATAGACCGGGGAGTGCTTGGGCTGGAAATCCCACTGGCATACTCCAACTACAGGGAACTCGATTGCGTCCTTGAAAAGATGGGTCCGGACCTGGAGAGGCGGATGGCGGCCAAGGGTTTTATTATCCTTGGCTGGTCGGAGGGAGGGTGGGCCCATTTCTTTACGAAGTCTCCCGTAAAGACGCCTGACGATATGAGAAAACTAAAGATGTTCGTCTGGGCGGGCGATGACGAGTATGTGGAACTTTGGAAAAAAGCCGGCTTCAACCCCGTGCCGCTGCCTTCCACCGAGATTGCTACCGCCCTTCAGACCGGACTGGTCAATGCGGTAACCGTCAATCCTCAGGGTATTCTCCTGCTTCAGTGGTATAAACAGGTCAATTATATGACCGATTTCAAGTGGGCCGTCTTTCTCGGTGGCATAGTGATATCGCAGTCCACCTGGGAGAAAATTCCGGCCGACATGCGTCCCGCCGTGAGGCAGGCGGCCCTCAAGGCCGCTCTGCGCCTCCGGGATTTTTCGAGGCGAACCGACCAGAGTGACTTGGAGGCCCTGAAGAAAAACGGGGTCCAGGTCGTCTCAGTTGACGGAAACACGCTCAATGAATGGCGGCGTCTGGTCGAAGGTATTCTTCCCCATGTGCGCGGGTCGTATTTGCCTGCCGATATTCTCGACACCGCCATGAAATTGAGAGATCAGTGCCGGCAGCAGGCGGGTGAGGCAGGAAAGTGACGCTGCTTTCGACGGTCAGGCTCATTGGGGAAGGTCTGTTGGTCGCCGCGTTTTTGCTGCTTACAGCCCTGCCTCTGGTGGACTTTCTGGGCCGCCCCCTTGCGGGGTTCCACATCCCGGGTTCGGCCAACTATACTCAGCAGTTGACCTTTTTTCTCACTTTCATAGGCGGCTTCGCCGCCACACTGACCGGCAAACATCTCACGCTCTCGACGGCAAACCTTCTCCACGGGGTGCGGGCGCGACGGGAGGCTGAATTTTTCTCAAGCTGTGCGACTGCCTGCGTCACCGCAATTCTTGCCTATGCCAGTTTCTGCGTTATCGTTGCCGAACGTACGCAGGGCCAGAAACTCTCATTCGGCCTTCCGATCTGGATCAGCGAAAGCGTGATGCCGATTGGCCTCGCGCTTATCTCACTTGCCTATATTGTGAAATCATCAGACCGGTTTACCGCGCGTCTTTGCGCTACGGTAGCCGTCGGCGCCGCCTTCTGCCTGGGTATGGTGCAGCCCTCGGATTGGATGGCCTGGGGGCTGGGCACGGTACTCATGGCCGCAATCATTCTCGGCTCGCCCGTCTTTGCAGCAATGTCCGGGCTGGCGCTCATGCTGTTCTGGAGGGAGGGCGCCCCGGTTTCGGCCGTCAGCGCCGAGATCTATAGACTCGTGGGCTCCCCGACCCTTCCCGCCATACCGCTTCTGACCGCAACGGGCTTTGTCCTGGCGGAGACAAACGCTCCCCGGCGGCTGGTCAATTTTTTTCGAGCGCTGCTCGGGTTCATCCCAGGGGGGGTCGCGGTGCTCGTTGCCGCGGTCTGCGCGCTTTTTACGGCCCTGACCGGCGGATCGGGCGTCACGATCATAGCGCTTGGTGGGCTTGTCTATCCCATACTGCTAAACGACGGCTACTCCGAAAAGTTTTCGCTCGGTCTTGTAACGGCGGCCGGGAGCCTCGGCCTGCTGTTCCCTCCGTGTCTTGCCGTAGTCCTCTACAGCGTCGTCTCAAACACTCCGGCCGACCAGCTGTTCATAGCCGGGATGGCCCCCGGGATGTTGCTTCTCATCCTTGTGGCGATCTATGGAATAATCGTGGGCGTGAAGACAGGGATCGAGCGCCGGCCCTTCAAATGGCGCGACGTACTTGCCACGGGGCGCGTCGCCAAGTGGGACCTGTCGATCCCGGTGGTGATGGCCGTTTTGTTCGGTACCGGTCTGGCCTCGCTGCTTGAGACCTCGGCTTTCGCCTGTGCCTACACTATCGTAATCGCGTGCCTCATTCACCGGGACTTAAACCCGATAAAGCAGCTGCCGGCGACGCTGGTCAGGGCCGCCGCCCTCGTCGGAGCGGTCTTGATCCTTCTTAGCTGCGCAATGGGCCTGACAAGCTACCTCGTGGATGCACAGATCCCAGACAGGCTGCTGCAGATCGTCAGGGATCGGATACACTCGCCCCTTCTTTTCCTGCTCACATTGAATGTCGTGCTGCTGGTGCTCGGGAGCATACTGGAAATATTTTCGGCGATAATCGTTCTGACTCCCCTCATCATTCCGCTCGGAGCAGCCTTCGGAGTCAACCCTGTCCACCTAGGCATCATTTTCCTGGCCAACCTCGAGCTTGGCTTCCTGTTTCCTCCGGTAGGCCTGAACCTGCTCCTGGCTTCATCTCGTTTCGGACAGCCGATGACCGTGCTCTACCGGGACGTTGTCCCTTTTCTGCTGATACTCGGGCTGGGAGTGCTGCTCATTACCTATGTTCCAGCCTTGTCCGTGGGGGTGTTAAGGCTCCTGGGACGAATCTGATAAAAGGCGCCGAAAATGGAATCGATTTCCGCCATGTCTTTAAGTATTTGAAACCAGATTAGACTCCGGAGAATTCTCATGACCTCAGCCGTTCTACTCTTTTTCGGGGCGACCTTGATTTACACGGGCTTTCTTGCCCTGGACCGCGACCTTACCATAGGGCTTGCAGCCGCTTTAGTCGGTCTTGTTCTCCTCGTAAAACCCGCGCTGGACGCTCTGAGGTATTGGAAAACTCATTTTAGCGCCGGTCAGCGTCCGCGTCCGCGTGGGCCGAAAAAAGAACAAAAAGACCAGACGAAAAGAACTCACCTAAGAGTCGTAAAGTCCGAAGACGATAGGCCCACGATTCATTGAGCGCCTTGTCCATCCAGCTCTCGCGTGCTCGGAATACACGGATTTTCCTCAGCCGATCCTTGGCCGCAAATCCTTACTGATTCAAGTCTTTAGGACAACATTAGCCGCAGTTATTGGTTTATGAATTCCAAAAATTAAAATAGCGGGCCGCAAGGTATGGCGAATTCCAGCAAGTAACATTATCAAATAAGAGCGGGTATGAATTTTTGGTTTTCCGGTGATGGAGTTCACCGATAATTGCTTAAAAGCTAATGACTCCTACCAGCGTGCAGTTGTGGTAGGAGTCATTGCGTATACTGGCCCGCAAGAGATGGCTCCTGCCGGAATAGATTCTGGAGGAGCTATTTTTAATTTAGGTCGATTAGAACCTATGTCATTGTCCAAAATGAAAGGAAGTAAATGCCGCCGCAGAGACAGGTAACGCCAGGTATCGTCGCCAATCTTAACCGACGCTCAGCCGTCCTGTTTGTTGTCTTTGTCGGGGTGGTGAGTCTGTTTGCCGATATGACTTACGAGGGGGCCCGGAGCATCACGGGGCAGTTTCTGGCCCTGCTTGGGGCGAATGCCACGATAGTCGGGTTTGTCGCCGGCCTTGGCGAACTCGTCGGATATGCAGTGCGCCTCGCATCAGGCCTGATTACGGACCGGACCGGGAAATATTGGACCATAACGATCATCGGTTATCTGGTCAACCTGGCGGCAGTGCCGTTTCTCGCCCTTGCAGGCCGGTGGGAGATCGCGGCCCTCCTCATTATTGTCGAGCGTATGGGAAAGGGCATTCGAACTCCGGTCCGCGACGCCATGCTTTCTCACGCCACCACGGAAATGGGGCGCGGTTGGGGATTCGGGCTCCACGAAGCGATGGACTCGACGGGGGCAATGCTGGGACCTGTTATCATCGCCGTTGTACTCTATTTCAAGGGGGGCTACCAAACCGGATTTGCCTTCCTTGCGATACCTGCCGCCCTGGCTATAGGGGTGCTCGTTGCGGCAAAGATGCTCTACCCTCACCCCAGGGATTTCGAAGCCACTTTACCCGAACTCGAAGCCAGGGGCTTTCCGAACATCTTTTGGCTTTATCTCGCCGCAATGGCTTTGAATGCCGCGGGATACGCCGATTTTCCCCTGGTGGGCTACCACTTTCAGAAAACTTCAGTTGTCTCAGAAAATTGGGTGCCCATTTTCTATTCCATCGCGATGGGGGCGAGTGCAATTTCAGCTCTGGTCTTCGGCCGATTGTTCGATCTCAGGGGCATTCAAATAGTAATAATCGCCGTTGCTTTGTCCTCGATTTTTGCCCCTTTGGTTTTCCTCGGAGGTTTTGCACTAAGCCTTATCGGTACGGCGCTCTGGGGCGTGGGGATGGGCGCGCACGAATCGGTCATGCGTGCGGCAGTCGCGGCGATGGTGCAGCGCGATAAGCGCGCGACCGCCTATGGGATCTTCAACACGGGGTACGGGTTGTTTTGGTTTCTGGGCAGTTTTTTGATGGGTGCTCTCTATGATTTTTCCATGCCGTACCTCATTGCATTCTCTATGGCTGCTCAACTCGCATCCGTGCCCTTGCTCCTGATGGTCAAAAGGAAATCCCATCCGGTGAGCTAAGATGCAATTCTATCTAAGTTGACGCGTGCTGGTTCAGGAAGGAATGGATGAGATCAAGTCTATCTTTCGCGCCCTGATCAAATTGCCAGTTTCAGAAGATGCATCCGCCTGGACGTCTTTCTTGTTAAAACAGAGTATGAAAAAAAGCCCCCGCAGATGCTTCCGCGGGAGCTCCTAAAAAAGCAAAATCCACCAGACTCCCACAGAAAGCTGTCAACTTCAGTAGGAGTCATCAACCCTTTCGGGTGGTCCGGTGGACTCCATCACCAAGAACTTAGATTTTATTTTCGATCCTAAAGATACAACCGCAGACCCTGTCGAGCAACTCCATTTTCTTTATCTCACAACGACCACAGTGCATTGCGCATAGTCAATGACGCGTCTTGCAACAGACCCCAACCTCCAGCGCTGGAGGATTTGAGCCGATTGAAAAAATTCCATGCCACTGCAAAATCAATTATCCCCCCTTGACATTGGGTGGTGAAAGACTTACGGCGAAAATAAGGTGATGAAGTCCACCATAAACGCTCCGGCCGTTACGCATGAGACGATGACTCCTACCATTGGACAGAAGTCATTTTTTGTGACCCGCTTCAAACAGAAGGGGTGCTGCCATGAAAGAGTTTGAGCAACTTATTGAGCAAAAAGGATTGCCCAGAGTGGGGCAAACGGTGCGCAACAAGGACTACGGCACGCTGTGGCGCGTCATGGAAAAAAGAGAAACATGGCAAACCGTCAGTGACGACCCTGAGACCGGGGCTCCCCGCATGGTGCCTGCCATTCACCTAACTTACTGGCGAATCCAGGAGGGAGCGCAACCCGGCATAGGGAAGACGATGGGATATACTTATACCCTATACGACAATACCTTTGAGACTCACTGGGAAATCGTGCCCTGAGCTACAAGAGAAATACATGATTGCACTTGTCCGGTGTTCGCGCAACTCCTTCTTCTTTATCCCACAACGGCGCCTGCATTACCTTACTACGACAACCGTGCAGGGCGCATAGCTCAAAACCCGTTTGGCAACGGATCCCATGAGCCATCTCTGCACAAAACTCTCTCCGCGATGACCCATTACGATGGCATCGACATTTTCTTCACCGGCCCTAAGCACAATCTGCTCGGCCGGATGTCCTGCACGCACCTCGAATGCCGCATCGATGCCCGAGGATTTCGCCAACTCCTTCATGCATTTGAAAAGCTTCTCGTAATGTTCCGTTGCACTTTCCAGCACCGCTTCCAACTCCACGGCCACTGGAGGCTCGGGAGGCCGTGCCACCGAGAGGACAATTATCCCGGCCGAGAATTTGGATGCTATTTCCAATGCCAATTTAAAAGCTTTTTCAGCCTGCTTCGATCCGTCATATGCAACAAGCAGTTTATTCATCATATGTCCCCTCTCATTTCATTCGTGTTAGGCTTCGGCATCAGACCCGGTGAGCACGTTTTTGTTTACGGCGAGCATTCCTCTGCCCGTTTGCGCAGCCTTGCCGGGTTTTTCCCCCGCCCTCTGCGCCCCGCCCAGAAGATGTATGGGCAGGTAGAAAGCGTTGGCTATCAAGGTGGGCACCACGGCACTGGCCACAACAGTGGCGACAATATAAGAATATTGCGAGGTGTCGATGATGCCGTGAGAAAGCCCAAAAAGGGCCGAGATGCTCCCGAAGGTAAGACCTGTGGACATGAGAAGAGTCGTGTACATTCCCTCCTTTCCCGAGTTTCCGAAAATTTTCGTCACAGGATAGACCGCGACAAGTTTGGTCGCGATCTTGGACGCCAAGAGGATGAAGAAGATGGCAGGGGCGGCTATGAGAGCGGGGACAGAGACAAAGGAGCCGGCCCGGATAAAGTAGAAAGGTGTCAGAAGGCCGAAAGTGAGTGTTCTTGGTCTCCGGATGAGCATGTGGTCTTTACCCACGGTACCCGCAAGCACCATCCCGATCAGGTAGGCGGGCAAAACCGCCTCGCTGTCCGCCCAGGTCGCCAAAAACCCATTCCGCAAAGACACAGCAGCAGGAACTTTGCTTCCAGCTCAGAGGGCCTTCCTCCGTAGCGTTTGAAAAATCGGGGTGTGAAGTAGGGCAGAAGGGCGAAAACGACCACACCCACCACGACGAAGATAATCGTTTTCATCGTAAACGGCGCAAAGATGAGACCCAGGGCGAGCACGGTCCCAAGGTCGGTAATAAAGCAGGCGGCAAGAACGGTCTTGCCGTAGATGCTTTTGTTGAGGCCAAATTCGAGCATTACGGCATAGACCACCGCAACCGAAGTGGTGGAAAGAGCTACACCCGTAAGCCAGCTGGCCTGCGGAGTCCAATGAAGAATATAATACGCCGCCGCCGTACACCCGAGAAAAGGTGCGAAGAAGCTTGCAAGGCCTATTCCCACGGCCTCCTTCCATTTTTCCCTGAAAATACTCGGATCAAGCTCCGCCCCGGCAAGAAATGTCAGGACAATCGCGCCGGTCCCGGCAAGAAACTTGATCCACGGGTCATTGGCCCCGAGGACCGCGCCTCCGATCAGGGCTCCAATCACCAACTGGGCGACCGTTCCAACCACGATTTCCGACAGGGCCGCTGCGATCCCGAACCAAACCGAGAGCAGCGTAGCGACAAGTGCCAATCCCAACCAAAGTGTTGCCAATAACCATGTCTCGCTCATTGAGCCATTCTCCTCCTTATGAGCTCAAAAGTTTCAGACCTGAACAGATTCCTTGAGGCATTTTCCCCCCGATCTTTTCATGGCGCCATGGAGAGGGCAATCAATCACAGCCCACAAAAAAAGCCCTCACAGGCTTTTACCCGGCAAGAGCTTCTATCTCCCATCAACGCCCAAACGCCTACCAGGCTTCTGAAACAATTGCCTTGGTAGAAGTCATTAGCCATTGCGGCAGTTGAGGGCGGACTCCATCACCACTGGACTTAAAATGCACTAATATATGAATTCCTCCCATAAATCAAGTTTTTCGATCCGGCAGTAGTGTCCTGGACATACCGATCCGGAGCCCCCATGCAAAATGCTTTTATGCACGACGAGGACTTCTTGCACGGGACTCCGGCATGGATCTTGACACGAACCCCCCCTTTTGCTTATATAAAACAAGGTGATGAAGTTCGCCGTAACCGCCCTTTTCATAAGGGATGATGACTTCTGCTTTCTTAATTGGAGGCGGAAGTTTTTTTTGGTCTCGAACGGATGCGCCGCAACTAATAATGCGGTCCAGGCCTTTTGGAGGGTCGTTTCATGTTCGATTACTCGCAGGTCAGAGAAGGCTTGTTCGGTATCGTCGCACAACTGGAGGGCACGGTGCGCGACGCGACGTCTAAATCCCTGAGTGAGACCAGGACCAAACTAGAAGAGGAAGCTTTTAACCTGGTGGTCCTCGGCCAGTTCAAACGGGGTAAATCGACTTTCATCAACGCTCTTTTGGGTGAGGCGATTTTGCCGACCGCCATCACGCCGCTTACTTCCGTTGTTACAATTCTGCGGTACGGTCCAAAGCTAAAAGTCGTAGTGGAATATCTGAGCGGCCAATTGAAAGAAATCGATCTTGCCGATCTTCCAGCCTTTATTACCGAACGCGAAAATCCCCAAAACAAAAAGGAAGTAAAAGAAGTCACTGTCTTCTACCCTTCGCAGTATCTCAAAGGCGGCGTGCGAATCATCGATACTCCCGGCGCCGGCTCGGTCTACAGCCACAATACCGAGGCGGCTTACGCCTATCTTCCATACGTTGATGCGGGAATCTTCGTGGTCTCCGTCGATCCGCCTCTATCCGGGAGCGAGCGCCGGTTTTTGAAGGATGTCCGCGAGTATGTGGATAAGGTTTTTTTCGTTCTCAACAAAATCGACCAGGTAAGCGACAGCGACCGGAAGGAGTCATTGGAATTTACCGCCCGTGTCATCGAAGATGACGTGGGGCCTGGCAGAGTCAGGATCTATCCCTTGTCGGCCCGTTGGGCGCTCGAAGGAAAAAAGGCCGGTGACGATCTTCTCCTGGGACGCAGCCTTCTTCCGGAATTCGAAAAACAACTTCTGGATTTTCTTGCGCGTGAGAAGGGCAGGGTCTTCCTGCAATCGGTCGTCAGTAACCTGCTCAAACTGATATCCGATGAGACCATCTCCTTTCAGCTCGAACAGGAAGCGATCAAGCTCCCGCTTCAGGAGTTGACAACGAAGATCGGGCGTTTCGAGCAGGAAATGAAAGTTGTCGAAAAAGACCGCGAGGACAATCAATTTTTGCTCAAAGGCCATCTGGGGAAGATCCTTGCCGGGTTGGACGAAGAGATATCCGGATTCAAGAGGGAAAAACTCCCTGCACTCCCAAAAGAGCTGGAAGAAGAGTACCTGAAGCTTGTGAATTGTGGAGGCGGTGGTTTGAGGGAGAATCTCGAACAATTCGTTTCAGATAGGATTAGAGATACGTTCAACCCTTGGCGGCAGCAGCTTGCGGAGAAGATTTCCTCCAGACTCGAGGATGCCCACGGTGAATTTGCCCGCAAGATAAACGAAATCATCGAGAGGATTTTGACTTTAACCGGTGACATTTTTGAGCTGAAATTGAAGCCCTTTACCTCCGTGGAGGGCCTGAGCAAGAAGAGCGATTTTTATTTCATGCTAAAGGATGATCCGGTGGGGCTCGAATTGGTCCAACTTGCCGTTACCTCCGCTCTACCTTCGTTCATTGCAAAAAAAATGATTCTGAAGAACATGAAAGCGTCGGTTGCGGAACTCCTGGACAGGCACTGCGGAAGGGTGCGCTATGATCTGGTCAACCGCATAACCAGGACCATGAAGGACTTCCAGAACTCACTCAATGAAAAGATAGATTATACACTCACCGGAATCCGCGGCTCATTTCAAAAGGCCGTGGCACTTCACCGGGCCGGCAAAGACGACGTGGAAAAGAGCCTCGGAGAGCTTAGTGAAAAACTGGGTTCCATCGCCGGCATTCAAGCAGAGCTGCTGAACTGTGCCGCCTTATTGAATCATGACGGCACAAAGGAGGAGCGGGGGCAGGCTTTGTCTTCTGCCCGGACTTCCTGATGAGCACGTAATGATGGTGCCCGCGGACAACATACCTCTATATCGTATGGCTGGGATTTCCGGCTATCCACTCCCTTATGAAATTAATGTATTCAGGGACAGGCATGAATTCTAAATCCCTGTCTTTGAAACCATCTCTCTCTCGTGTTTCGCGAAAGTCGGCCATAAATTCGTTGAAGCGTTCCCATATCCTGGTCGCACTTGGAGCGTTTGTCAGGCCTAGCTCCGTAAACCAGTTGCGAACCTGGAACACGATGGTCTCTGGATCGTCATTATGGCTCTTGATGTCAGAATTTGACAAATCGGATAATGCTTTTTGATATCTATACTTCTCTTTTTCCAGAATAAGGCAAGTCTTTGATTGCAAAATGCCCTCATTGCCAAGTCTGCAACCTATGTCAATCCCGAGTTCAAGGGGCATATTCAGTCTATAATATTCGCCTCTCTTCTTCGATCTGATGCGAGAAATATCATGGATACTGTATCTGGAACACTTAATGAGTTCACAGATCTTGTTGATTCTTGCCTCCCCCGAGTCAAACCTCTCTAATGCTATTCTTGGGTTGTGATTGAGGAAAAGAACGGTAAACAAGAGGGGCCTAAGTAGTGGGACATATTCAGGATCGAACGGGCAATTTATGAAGACATTCCTTGAAAAATCCGGATACGAGGAGTTCATGAGTCCTTGGGAGACCTCTCCCATCTCTGGATAGATCCATCTTTCTTATGGACTATGACATCATGGCCCTTTGAGAGCTTTCTGGCACCCTCCACTGCGGCCTCTTTCTGGCCGAAGAGCTTGCTTGCCTTCGTATTGCCCTCTTTTTTAACGGCCCAACCGTCTTTCCGTGAAATTACATGAACTCTCTGGTTTTTGGGGCTGGCAGATGTTGATCGTTTTGCCATTTTCACGCCTCTTTCTTGTTGCACTCGACTGATTCTCGGGACTGCCCAAATGCCTCAGCGTCTGACCAAAATGGACACATAAACTGTAATGCATTCTCTGCCCAAGTTCAAGAAAATGCAAGCTGAATTACCTCGGAAGATGGGCTTGGGAAGATACATTACAGTCTCTCTCATGGAGCGAAATGAGGAAGCGCAATCAGTCTCGCCACCCTGAGTTAAAATAGGTAATCAAGGGTTGACCGCGATATACTTGGATATGAGATGTTGGGCCGGTTACTCAATACACTCAGCTATCGGGTCGATGCCGAAGATGCCGAGTGGCAGTTAAGAATACGGTTAGGCTGGACCACGGCTACGCCTTTCTTCCTGGTGCCTTAGTGGGAATGGGAGCGCACCCGTTGCGCCCGCGCCCGCCCTACGTATCATCTAAAATATGCGTCCAAGATGTCCTATATGTCCTCAATTTAAAATCTGGATCGAACGGGTGACGGGTGACGGATTAATCTCCAAGCCCCCCGCCAGGTCCACTCAGCGGTTCACCTATATTTGTTCCCTGCTTTTTGCCGTTTCTATTGCCGTTTGGCAAAAGAATTCAGGCTGCGATATCCTGCCCTTGGAGAAAGCACTCACCACGGACCGTAGAGAACGCGGAGCAAAAAGATTCGGACAAGGATTAACAAGAGAAGGGCACAACCTTCGGAAGGCAAAAGTGAAACTGCACGACAAGCGATGGATTTCAGCTTTTTTGTTTCAATCCTGTAAATCCTGTCAAAGTTTTTCTGTGTCCTATGACAAGCGATGGATTACGGCTTTTTTGCTTCAATCCTGTAAATCCTGTAAATCCTGTCAAAGTTTTTCTGTGCCCTATGACAAGCGATGGATTTCAGCTTTTTTGCTTCAATCCTGTAAATCCTTGTATGTTTGAAACATGTTAAAAGCGTATAGACTGGCCGAGTAGAACCGCCGAGAATGGGTCTACCCCATGACTCGTCGGAGGCGGTTCTGCGAGGCCCCATTGAATATTTCCAGTGTTTTTCCACCGGCTATGGCAGACCGTTA
>JBEKMB010000035.1:0-46542 GCA_050008735.1 Syntrophobacteraceae bacterium | reverse complement strand
AAAACTTTTGACAGGATTAACAGGATTAACAGGAAGCAGGAAAGATGAGCGTTTGAGAGGTGAAGCTCTGTAGATTCTGTCCAGGAAATTCAAAAGAGACCAATACTTTTGACAGGATTAACAGGATTACCAGGAAGCAGGAAAGAGGAGCGTTGAGAGGTGAAGCTCTGTAGATTCTGTCCAGGAAATTCAAAAACTTTTGACAGGATTAACAGGATTAACAGGAAGCAGGAAACGAGGAGCATTGAGAGGTGAAGCTCTGTAGATTCTGTCCAGGAAATTCAAAAGAGACCAATACTTTTGACAGGATTAAAAGGAAGCAGGAAACGAGGAGCGATGAGAGGTGCCATGGATCCGGATGGGCGCCGGTGAGGGTAGCCTCCACATTTGAGAAATTTCACTTATGACCAAATCCGGACGAAAGCTGCGGCTGGCCGTGCTCATATCCGGCGGCGGGACCAATCTTCAGGCTATGATAGAGCGCTCCGCCGTCGGGAAGCTCAACGCCGAAGTCGTCGTGGTGCTGAGCGACAGGCCCGGGGCGTTTGGCCTGGACAGGGCCGCAAGGGCCAATATCCCCGCCTTTCACGTGGACTACAAAGCATTTTCGAATTATACCTCCGCGGAACTCGAAAGGGTTGAGTTGCCGGTCGATCTCGCCGACCTGGACCTGAAGCAGAAAATTGTGAGAAATCCCGACCCGGTCGAGCGCCGGGCGAAGCTTGCGAGGTTGGTCCTGGCCGAACATGAGATGGTGCGGATAATCGAGTCATACAGGCCCGATTATATTTGCCTGGCCGGTTTCATGCGCCTGGTGACGCCCTATTTCATAGGCCGGTTCAGCTCCGGACAATTGAGGGTGCTCAATATCCATCCCGCGCTGCTCCCCTGTTTTCCAGGCCGCAGTGGCTATGAGGACACCTTTGAATACGGATGCAAGTGGGGTGGCATCACGGTGCATTTCGCAGACGAGGGCGAAGACACGGGGCCGATTATCTGCCAGGCTGTCTATCCGATCTGGCCGGGCGACGATATCGACAAGATCCGTGAGCGGGGATTGCAGCTCGAATATGAAATATATTCTCAGGCGATCAATTGGCTTTCGCAGGGATATGTGTCATTTAAAAGCGTGCCGGGCGGCAGGACGCGAGTTGATATAACGGACCCTGAATACGGTGGGATTCTCAAAAGCTGGATCTCGAGGTACGTTTGAGCGGACAATTGATGCGCGCGATGATTTTAGCTGCCGGGCTTGGGACCCGGCTTCTGCCACTTACAAACAGCCGTCCGAAAGCCCTGTTCCCGCTTCGCGGGGTCACGATGCTGGATTTCTGGGTCGAGAGGCTAAACCAATTCAGGTTCAATGCTGCGTTTCTCAACGCGTATCATCTCAAAGATCGTGTCCTCGAAGCGGTCTCGGCACGGCATTGGCCGATACCGGTGAAAGTGCTCAAAGAGCCGGTGCTGCTTGGAACGGGAGGCGGTATAAGGGCGGCGGCGGACTACTTTGAAGACGACACCGTGGCAGTAATAAACGTCGACATAGTGAGCAACGTGGATTTGACTTCGCTCTATGAGCAACACAAGCTCTCCGGGGCCGAGGTCAGCCTTTTGCTTCACGACTGCCCCGAATTCAACAATGTCGCGGTAGATGGAGGAGGATACATCCTCGGTTTCGGACGCGAGGCGGAGGCGATTCAAAAGAGCGGAAACGGCGTGCGCCTGCTCGCTTTTACAGGGGTCCATTTCATCAACCCTTCGGCCCTGGTCGATTCCGTGCCCGGGGTCCCCGGCGATATTCTAACCGTCTACCGTAAGCTGATAGCGCGGGGCGCTCCTCCCCGCGCCCTTTTCCAGGAGGGCCTTTTCTGGCGGGAAATGGGATCGATCGAAAGCTACCGGGGACTCACCATGGAGCTTGCCCGTCTTAACCCCGGCTGCCTGAGTCCCGTGCCAACCGGACAGGATATTTCAATCGATCCGGAAGCCGTCGTTCATCCGGGCTGCAGCCTCAAAGGATCGGTTGTTGCCGGCCCCGGGGTCAGGATATCCGAGGGTGTGGGTCTTGAAGACGTTATATTGTGGGACAACATACACATAGAAAGGGGCAGTCACCTTAAAGACTGCATCGTAGCGGACGGGATGAGCATATCGGGGCGCCACACGGGGAAAATATTTGCGCCGGGTCTGAAATGATGTCGAGCATCGATGTCCCGGGGCTTGGAGTTCTGGCCGAAAAGGCGAGGCAGATTTCAGGCGCCTTCGAAGGAGTGCGGGTAACACCTCTTTTCGGCGATGGTTCAGACAGGCGGTTTTTCAGAATTTTTTGCGGACATCGTTCCCTGATCGGTCTTATTTCACCTCGGTCAAGGATAGACTCGACCGATGAGAATGACTCCTATCTGCTAATCGGAAACCACCTTTTTTCAAAACGGCTGCCTGTGCCGCGGATCCTGTATGCTGATGCCGGTGAGGGGCGATTTCTCCTGGAAGACGCCGGCGATATGCATCTGCAAACCTTCGTTCGCTCCCGCCGTGTCCGCCTTGAATCAATTTACACTCACGTCACAGCCATGCTCAGTGCGCTCCACAGGAAGGCCCCGCAGGGTTTCGAGCCGGAGTTTTGCTTCGATTCTCCCTTATACGATCCGTCTTTTGTCTATGAGCGAGAACTTGAATATTTTCGCAAATACTTCGTCAATGGCTTCCTGGGACTCGAAATCGGCCCGGATGAATTGCGTCCGGACTTCGAGGCGCTTGCGCAAGCCGCGGGCGTGGACAAGAGTTCGCTGGTTTTTCATCGTGACTTCCAGAGCCGCAATATAATGGTCTGCCGTGCCGGGTTGTGGCTGCTCGATTTTCAGGGCATGAGGTTCGGGCCTCCCGCGTATGATCTTGCTTCACTGCTGATCGACCCTTATGTTGGTGTCCCTGAAGGGTTGCAGGATAAGCTCGTTTCAAAGTACTGGTTGTCAACCGGGAAGTTGCTGGGCGTCTCAAGAACCAGTTTCATCAGGAAATTCACGGCGGTAAAGCTTGCCAGGAACCTTCAAATTCTCGGCGCCTTCGGTTTCCTCGGTGTGGTGAAGGGGAAGAGGCAGTTCCTGAGCTACATTCCGTTTGCATTTGAGCAGTTGGATCGGCATTTTAGGAAAAACCGCGCGATGCGGTTGCCGCGCCTCGAGAAACTGGTTTCAGCCATTCGAGGGCAAGGGCTGGATTGCCGGAGATGAAATCTGGTGACATGAGCGATCTTATCTGTTATATGGCGTGCACCCCAGGAACTCGCTGGGCTTAATAATCGCAACACCCGGGTTTTTATTTTTGCGAAGGAGATAAGGATGGGTTCGAAAACTCAAAAGACCGAAACTATCAGGCACAGAAAGCATGCGCCAAACAAAGCCAACAGGAAAACCGACCGGGAAAGAATTGGCGGCAATCATAAGCTGTTAAGCAAACTGGAAGACGAAAACCGCAAATCATGACAGACCTGAGGCGCTATGATCTGTCGATCTGTCCGGCGCCTCTTGTTTTCCGCCCTGTTTTTGACCGGATCGAGTTCCCGCCTGGAGATTGCCGCGGGGCATCTTTAAATTGAAAGACAATTCCCCCGCGTTCTTATAGATATCTCGAGCGCAGATTGTTCTTTACGGCCCCCGGCCCTCTATTTTACCGACAAATTCCCTGACGATTCTCCTGGCCAGGAGTGGCGCGTTTCCGGCTGAGCGGTTATTTATTATGATATTGATTTCAATCTCCCTTTCAATGGCCTCCCGCATCAACTGAACCGTCTGGGGAACCATGCCCGGATGGATCATTTCCTCTATCAGCCGGTCAAATGGAAAGGCCCTGGCGTAGGCATCCTCGTAGCGGACCCCGATTGGCGTCATCAGCCGTATGATTGCCTGGGAACCGGCGGTGATAAATCGTTTTCCCGCTTTGGCAAACTGTATCTTGAGTGCGGGAAGCCATGTCCAGTGTGACAGTACCTGTCCCGCGCCGTGTTTTCGTAGAACGTCGAATACGGGTTTGCAGAGGTAAGCTTCGGTTCGCAACTCCACGTGATATCTGTCGTCCCGTGGGATGGAGCTGAAAAAGCTGTCGATTTGTGCAGCGAATTCCAGGGGCGATGGGCGCTCCGAGATCCTTTGATATTCCTGCTCGAAGATTATTCCTTTAAGCTTCGGGCCGAGAAGGCTGAGCGCCGGTTCATAGAATTGACGTGTAAAAGCCTCCGAGGCGAGGTAGTTTTCATTTGGAGCGTAATCTTTTCCGTGCCTCAACTTCTGCGCGAAAAACATGCGGGGCGCCTTCAAAAAGACGCGGTCTTCCGGTCTCATCCACATCGAGTATTGTTTCAGGGTATCGGCACAGGGGGTGGCAACCCCGTTTTCAATTAGGGGGGCGTAAAAGCTGTAGTCTATCTCCAGTACCCGGAAATGCTGAAAATATTCCCGGACCGAGCTTATCGGAAGTACCTGCTCCCGGAAGCTCTTGTTGCCGACCCGGTTGGTGCGGCTTGTCACCTGGTCCCTGTAAAGCTCCTCAGAGTAGATCTGGCCGGTCCAGCCCCTGTAGCGGTCACTCGCCGTCCCTATGGAGATCAGCGGGTGAAAAGATCGAAAAAGGTACCTCTCGGCAGACTCAAGGGCTTCGACATTCATGAATTCTAATCCGAATACCGGAGGCCGGCCCCAAAAAATTCTTCAACCGGCGAAGCATCCGGATTTCCGGCACCCGGCATGAAGCATATTCAAATGCTGCCCCCGCGCTTGAGGATAAGAATGAAATAGGGTCTCTGAGGGTCATTGCACGTAACAACCGCAGTTTTTTTCGTATCGCCGGAGCAGAACTGCGGATCAAGCTCCAGAGTGATCTTTCCCTCACCGCCTGGAGGGATTGCCCTGTCAAAATGGGCAACCCAGCTGCCTCAGCCGGGGAGGACCTTTTTGATTTTCAACTCCGATGTGCCGCCGTTCTTTATGATGAAGGTGTGGACGAACTCCCTGCTGGTAATGTTTCCAAGAACATAGGTCGGTTCGGGGACCTGTACGATCGGCGCATCGCCCGTCGAAGGGGTGGGCGAAGGGGTTTCCCGGGCGGCGGCTGCCAGGGGGTCCAGGACGCAGACCTCAGAGGCTGGAAGATTTTGAGATGGAGCTTTGGTTTCGGCCCTGGGCGAAACCGGAGGTTGTTGCGCAATGCGGTGTGAAGCATAGTCGAAAGCCGCGCAGCCGCAGACCGCGTATGCAATCAGAGAATAGATCAATGCCTTGAATAGCCCTTGCATGGCTTCACCTCCTTTTGCATGGTCTCTGGCGACGCTCTCAGCGGAGATATTCCTACGCTTGTGAAGTTTACGGGTCAAGAGGAATTTGTCGAGAACCACCACATATCAAAAACTATAAATCTTGAGCTGAAAAAAGGACCCTGAGCAGCTACGATCTTTGCGGCATCGAAAACCGCGGACGGGTCCATGTGTTTTCCCGCTGCAAAAAACGGCGGCCGGTTGTTTAGGGCGGTTTGGAAGGGCAGGGCTGGTTCAAAGTTCGGGGGATTGCGACTTTCTAATGCTCATTATTTCGGAATAAAGATATACAATCTTCTTTCGTAATTCCAGGATGGTCTCTTGTTCATGCGGAGTTTCCTGAAGTGCTATATATAGCTTGCATAGTCTTTGCAATACATTGTTTAGATAAATTAGTTCTGATGTACTATCCATGCATGGAACTCCTTGAGACATACATAATCGGAAAGGCCCAGACAGTAAATAGTGTATATAATGTATTTCTCCTGGAGGTGTGCAGTATACTTGTATTACAGACCAGTCGGGCCGGCGGTGGAAACAACTGGTTTTCCGTTCTCTGCGAGGCGGGGAAGATAGTCACGGGGGTGACCACAGGGGAGCGGATAGCTGATTAGTCGAGCAAGGCTTGTTCTTTATGAAGAATAGGGGGGGACTCTGATGGGGGCCTGAAATGGCGGACCAGATCGAAAACCTTACCGGCAGGGCAAGGGCATACGCGGCAAGACCAGAACAGGAAACGGCCGGTCTCTCATCAGATAGCTTCAAAAGCCTCCGGAGCACGAAACGCTTTGCCGGATCTCATGCCAATACCTTCCGCTCGAATCCACCGTGTGATCGATGCTGATATCCGGCAGGGGGATGTATATCGGAGCAGCTTTGCGCATTTGCTCGCCAAGCTCATAGCCGGTTTCAATAGTCGTATGTGCCGGAATAGCCCATTTTGCCTTGAAACGTTCCCAATTGCGAAGAAAAGGCGTGCTGTGAAGAAGGCCTTCCTGTTTGAGCGTAACGCTGCCGGTATGATGTATATAGACGTCTTGAGCAATGATGGCTTCGAAACCGCTCAACCAGGCCCTGACACAAAAATCATCGTCCTCGAAGTTGCCGAGGCCAAAGCTTTCGTCCAATCCCCCGATTTTTTCGACGACCTGTCTTCGCATCACCATGCAGAAGGCGATCAGCCGGGAGACAGCCTGTGTCTGCCCGGCATATTGCCCGGCCCGTTGGCGGGCAAAATACTCCAGTTCATCGGCGTCGCGGTAGCTGACTTCGGGCACCAGCTGCGGACCGGAAACGAAGTTGGACATTGGACCGACCATGCTCGCTCGAGGGAAGCGCCGCAAAACTTCTATCATGTGTTCCAGCCAGCCGGATGTGACCACGGTGTCATTGTTCAGCAAGACCAGGTATTTCCCCGAGGCTAAAGTCAATCCCTGGTTGTTGCCGGCGGCAAAGCCGCGATTGCGGTTATTGAATATGACTTTCATATTCGGGTTATCCACGGAAAATTGGCGCAGGAACGCCGGGGTATCATCCGTGGAATTGTTGTCGACGATGATTATTTCGTGGGGCAGATCCGTATAGCGCTGGATGCTTTTGAGGCATTGAACAGTGTAGTGGAGCTGGTTGCGAGTCAGAATAAGGATGGAGGCGGCTACCTCATCCAGGACTCGTGGCCTGGTGACTGGGATGACGCGGTGGTCTTCCCCGGAAGATCCTTTTTGTTCCATCGTGGAAAGGGCGTCCATCATGTCGTGCAACATGGTGCTCACGAGCCGGGGGGAAAAGTTGTCCCTTATAAAGCTTCTGGCATTTTGCGCCATAGTGTTCCACAGGCTGTCATCCGAGCACAGCCTGACAATGTGCTCCGCGAACTCCGCGGGTGTATCGGCGATGAGTGCTGTTTCTCCGTGAACCAGCCCTATTCCTTCGGCACCCACTGAAGTCGTGACAACGGGAAGACCGTTGGCCATGGCTTCGCCGATCTTCCCTTTCATTCCAGCGCCGTAGCGCAGCGGCGCCACGGATACACGGGCTTTTTGCAGGTAGGGTTCCACGGAAGGGACGTAACCCGTGACAATCACGTCGTCGTTTCCCAGCGCCTTGATGTCATCGGGCGGGTTATTGCCCACAACCCTCAAAGTGATTTCCGGCAGGGCATTTTTGACCAATGGAAAGATCTCACCGAGAAAATATCTGACGGCGTCAGGATTCGGACCATGGTTGAAGTTACCAACGAAGATGAGCCCCGAGCGGGTAATTGACACAGGATTGTCCGGGACATGGTGTATGTTTGGAATCACAAAATGCGGCTTTTCAGGCAAATAGGATTGAATGTGCAGCCAATCCTGCTCTGTGACGGTGATCAGGGCGTCCGCTCTGGAATAAATTGCCAGTTCGGCCTGTTTGGTAGCTGCGGCACGCTTCAGCGCCTCCGGGTCTTTTGAGAGTTGAGCTTCCCTGGCTTCTCTTACGAAATGGATGTCCACGGTATCGATCAGAATTTTGGTGTCTGGGGAAAGTGAACTGATTATGGGCAGATACTGCCCGGCGATAGAATAAAACGAAAGGAAGGCCACCGCGTAGTGTCTTGAACTCAGCAACCGTTTCATATCTATCGGGTTCGCTTCCACCCGGACCCCCATCCGCGCCAGCATAACGGGATCTGTATCGTAGACCTCGACCCCCATGGTTTCCAAGACCCTGCGGTATGGTTCCTGACCTCGGCCGTCTCTGGCAATGAAAGTGACATGATGCCCCTGCTGCCTCAGCAGGTTGATGATCGAAAAAAGCCGAAGGGAGCCTGAAGCTCTGTCGAACCAGGGCAGGAACGGATCGATTATCAGTATATTGTCGTCTTTATTGGGTGAGCCTGCGGCAGTGACGCCGCGGCACGGGGCGGCGGGAGAATGCGGCTCGAGTGTGGAAGCCCTGCCGAACAGGGCATCTTCAAGTCTTGCGGCCACTGCTTCCGGAGAATAGTTCCCGGTGACGAACTCCCTCCCGTTTGCCGAAAGCCTGTTCCATAGTTCCTCGTCTTTGTAGAGGGAGAGAGCCGCATCGGCGAAATCCGGCGCACGGTCCGCGACGATGACATTGCGGCCCGACCGCAGGCCGGTACCTTCCACGGCTGTAGGGGTGGCGACCACGGGCAGGCCGGAAGCCAAAGCTTCACCGACCTTGCCTTTCATTCCCGCGCCATAGCGCAGAGGGGCAATCGACACCCGGCATCTTTGCAGGTAGGGAGCAGTGTCGGGCACATATCCGGTTACGATTATGCGGTCGTTTGCCAGCGCGCGGAGTTGAGAGTGGGGGCTGTCACCCACTATGTAGAGCCTCGCCTGAGGCAGCTTTGAGCTGATGAGCGGCCATGCCTCGGAGCAGAAAAACTGCATCGCGTCGAAGTTTGGATGGTGCAAAAAGCTGCCGATGAAAAGGAAATCCTGCCTGGAATGAAAAGAAGCCGGCTTTTGTTTCGGGATTGGATGAATATTGGGCACCACTTCGATGGAAAGCCCCGGAGACTCCCGGAGCAGTACTTCTCTATCGGCCCCGGTTACCGTGATTACCGTATCGGCTTTTCGGTAGACCGCCAGTTCAGCGGCTTTTGTTTCGCCGAGCCGGTTTAGCATTTCCGGATTTGGAAACAGTGCCGCCCCTCTCTGGTCTCTCAGGAAGTGCAGGTCCACCGAATCGACGACTATATGCGTCCGGGGTGAATGCGCCCTGATTTCAGCAATATACTGGCCGGCCAGTTCGTAGAAATAGAGATAGGCGACGTCAAAAGACCCTTCCCGCAGGATTGTTTCGAGGTGGATATCGGGTATGTCCGGTTTTACTCCCCATTTTTCGAAAATTTTCTTTGGATCGGCGGGAAAGACGTGCACGCCAAGCTCTTCGAGTTTAGCGATATACGAGGCAGGATTGGCCCACGCGCCCGGTGCGCGTGAAATGAAGGTAACGCGGTGACCGGATTCACGTAAAAGCTTTATGATCTGGAACAGCCGAAACGATCCTGAAGCCCGGTCATAGGCAGGCAGTTCGGGCGCGATGACAAGAATGCTTTTGGAACGATCGGCGCACAGGCTTCCCTGAGCCTGCATTCCATCGAGGATACCTTTGTTTTTCCAGTATTCAAATGAGGCGTACAGGCAGCGATAAAGCAGGTCGAGTGAGGGCGATCCGGCCCCCGTCGGGGGAAGGGACCATCCTGTTGAGAGCATTTTCTTAATCAAATCGACACTACCCGCTATGTTCCGGTAGTTTGAGATCGCATCGCGGGGATTGCCTATACTCGTATATTCCCGGATCGGTTGGCTTCCGGGATAGAGCTGTTTGAGCCTCCAAAGCGATTTGCCCTGTTTATAGCAACGATTGCAGAACTCCTCGTAGTCTACGGGCTTGGATACATAGTTTATTGCATACCGGTCAAAATGGACCCTCAATCCACGTTGCCGCATCCTGAATTCCGCTTCGGTATCCTCGTAGCCAAACCTGAAGTCAGGGTTGAACCCGCCGGCCTTTTGTATCAGCTCTTTTTTATAGGACGAGCAGCCCCCCCAGAGGAAACCGAACGGCAGTAACTGCCCCTGCTGGATGTTCTTGTAGCACCACAACCGCGGATCGAGCTCCGTTACATAGTGCATCAGGGGAGTGATCTCGAGCCCCGGCGTCCACTCCATGAAAGCCAGCATTGCATCTTCGACCGATGGATTGGCCAGGTGAAAGCCATAGTGCCTGGTGAGGCAATCGGGATGGGGACAGTTGTCATCATCGAAAGGAACGATCACATTGCCTTTTGCGGCCTCTATGCCGGTGTTGCGCGCTGCGGCGAGTCCGGCATTTTGTTGATAAATGTAGTGAACCGGCATCTCATTGCCGTAGCGCCGGACAAGCTCATCGCTTCTCGACTTTGACCCGTCGTCCACGATAATGATCTCGAACTTCGACGGGTCCAGCTTCTGCCGCTTAAAACCTTCCAGGCACTGCTCCAGCATGTCCGGCCGATTGTATGTCGTTATAACGACGGAGAGAAGAACAGGAGACGGTGAATCGCTGCGATATGAGCGGTCGACGGCCTGGTCCCGCGGTTTGGTTTGACCTGAATACCGGCCCGTAAAAAGATTTGTCACGCTTTTCATCTCATCCTCTGATTGCAAATCGGCCCTTTCATCTTCGCGCGCCCGGGCGAAATTCGAACGTCGGTTTCGGGCGAAAACAGAAACCTATGGAGATTGCGTACATGAGCAAAATACTTGCCAATCCTGCACTGCCCCTATCCGCAGGTCGTTTACACCCTCCAGTGTCAAATAGTTGGCAAATAGCCCCGGGCTTGCACCGTGCGCTATGAAGAGATTGGAGTGCAGCATCCGTTTTCGGCAAATGGACAGAGAGTGTTCAGTAATGCACGGGCATTGCATCGGCGAATTTGCGCTTTGGATGTAAATTCTCAGCACCTCGGAACAACGAATAGAGGTGTGAGTAAGAGGATTTTGAATTCATCTGACAATTATTTCGAAGAGCATCGGCAAATCGTTTCCGAACAAGTAATGGCAACATTCTTGCTTCATGCAGACAGCCTGATTGTGGCCGGGGGGGTTGGATTATCAAGCCTCAAGCCCGTGCCGAAAGAGTTCGCAGGTATCGCCAAGTCTTGCGGGCACAGACCCTTAGTCGTAAAAAAGCGAGCAATCATGCTGGAGAAAGCCGTTCGTTGGGTCAGGACCCATTCGATCACCGGTCAGGGAATAGTCATCAGCTCACGTCAGAGATCAAGCTATCCGGAGGTAACGGGATACTTTATTCCTACCCTTCTTTCCATAGGCGAGCGGAATTTGGCGTCACAATATGCTCAATGGCTGGTTTCAGTGCAAAAAAATGACGGCTCGTTCGGCGCCGCCGACAATGGATGCAGCTTCGCCTTCGATACCGGGCAGGTTGTGCGGGGCTGGGCAGCACTGGTCGGGCGGATGCCTTCGCTGGAGATGCCTCTTCGCAGGGCATGCAACTGGCTGCTGAGATCGGCGGACCCTACGGGCAGGCTGCCGGTCCCCCTGCCGGGAGATGCCTGGAGTCTGGGCCGGCGCGGTGAGGTTAGCGAGGCGATCCATGTGTACGTTCTACCGCCTCTTCTCGCTGCTGCGGACGTATTAAATGAGCCCTCCTACCGTCAATTTGTCGACAGGAGCCTGAATTACTACCTGCAAAACGTTACCCTGACGGATTTTACACAGCCAAACGCGCTCACCCATTTTTACGCCTACGTGCAGGAAGCGCTCCTCGATCTTGGGTGCGAGGCTGAGGCCAGGGCGGGCATGGCCTCGGTTGCCAGGCTCCAGCAGCCCACGGGGGCCGTTCCAGGATACCATGATGTGGACTGGATATGTTCAACCGGTTTGGCGCAACTCGCCCAGGTGTGGTTCCGTTTGGGAGAAACTGTTCGGGCCAATAAGGCGATGGAGTTTCTCTCACTTCTGCAAAACGGCACCGGCGGCTTTTATGGCTCTTACGGCGTGGGGGCTGACTACTTTGCCGCCGAAGAAATATCCTGGGCGGTAAAATATGCCATTGAAGCCACCCAGAAGCAGATCTCCAGCCATTTTGACGATACGGCACCGTCTTACCAACCCGATATTTTGCAAACCGACGGCAGGGTGCAGGCGGTTTTGCGGCACCTTGGAAATCTGGACGGCAAACGTTTGCTCGATGTCGGCTGCGGAAAGGGACGTTACGCCAAACTCATAAAGCAGCTCTATCCACAAGCCCTGGTAACGGCGACGGACGTTTCGGCGGAAATGCTTCGGCATGTCCCTCCGGGTATCCGCACGGTTCAAAACAGTATGTTGAATATGCCCTTTGGCGATGGCGAATTTGACGCGGTCATTTGCATCGAGGCCCTCGAACACGCCGTACAAATCGAGGAATCAGTCAGTGAAATGGCGCGCGTTCTCGCCCCGGGGGGCAAGCTCGTCATCATCGACAAGAATGCCGAAAAGCTCGGAGCGCTTGAGATGCCGTCATGGGAGAAATGGTTCGGACGTGAGGAACTGCTTGACATGATTCGTGCAAACGGCATGAGAGCTACCAGTGAATTCACCGGCTTTGAGCAGGTTTACGTTCCTAACGGGTTATTCGTTTGCTGGGTGGGCAAAAAGCAGGGGCCCGTCGGGTCCGTGGATGGCCCGACAACTTGAGGACCCGATTGCCTCCTTTTGAAAGGACTGGGAAAGTATGGAATTCAATAAGTTTTGCCTGAGTTCCTGTCTTGCGTTTCGATATGTCGCTGAGCCCGGCCGGGCATGGACACCGGGGATTGAACCGGTTTTCCCGATCATCCCCCAGCAGGAAGTCATTACTGTCACGACCAGTGAGGAAATTATGGAGAGCCTGCAAGAGCTGGTCAAGCCGCTTCTAACGCGGAAAGATGTGGGTATCCTGCTCAGCGGAGGAATGGATTCGGCGATTCTGGCGGCCCTGATGCCACCTGCAACCAAAGCCTACACGATACGATTCATTGCCGAGGGCGCAATAGACGAAAGTCCAACGGCGAGGCTTTACTGCCAACGTTATGAACTGGACCACCGCGTTATAGAGGTGACCTGGGAAGACTACCTGGAGCATGCCGACACCCTCATGCGCAACAAGAAATCAACGCTTCATCCGGTTGAAGTAGGGCTCTACAAGGCTGCAACGGCAGCGCATCAGGAAGGAATCAACACACTTGTCCTGGGAAATGGGGCTGATTCGACATTTGGTGGGCTGGACAAGCTTTTGTCCCGCGACTGGAGCTTCGAGCAGTTCATCGAGCGCTATACATTCGTTCAGCCGGCATCGGCCCTGAAAGAACCGGTCCCGGTTCGGAAAATCTATGAACCGTACGGCGGCGGCGAGTTTTTCGATACGACCCGGTTTCTGAAGGTTGTCCACGGCCTGGGGGTCATCCAGGCCTTCGACAATGCCATAACGAGCGCCGGGTGTAGAAGCGCCGAGCCTTACGAGCGCCTGGTTTTGGATGCTCCCCTGGATATGGACAGAATTCGGGGTGGCGACAGCAAGTACCTTCTCCGCAGCCTGTTTGACCAACTGTACCCCGGCCTGAGTATTCCCGAAAAGATCGCGTTTGCGCGTCCCATGGATAAATGGCTCAAGGCCTGGGATGGGCCGCTGCGTTCCGAATTTCGCTCCGATATCGAGTTGAGCAGGTTCACCGGCGAGCAGAAATGGCTGCTCTATTGTTTGAACCGTTTTCTTGGTGTTCTCGACAGGGGTGTCGCATGAGCGGGAGTGGGGTTTTGCCGCCAACCGGCATCTGGAAATTGGAGGGCGATTACCCGTCCGTTTCTCCGTACAATCCGGATACAGCCTACCCGGAGTATCGGGGGCAAATTTCCGAGGGGCCGAACCCGGTTTATGAAGGCGTGCGTCAGCTTTTCCACCTGATGGGATATGACGAGATCAACTACGGCACACCGCACTGGAACCCACTGCAGCATCTTGTAAAGCCGGGCGACCGTGTATTTATCAAGCCCAACCTGGTTTCACACGAATACCGCACCTCATCGGGCAGAAACGGTGACCTCTACTCCGTTATCACCCATCCCGCCGTCGTTAGAGCGGTTGCGGATTATGTGGCCATTGCCCTTCAGGGAAGGGGAGAGATAGTCATCGGAGATAATCCGTCCATCGATGCCGATTTTTCGGTTCTGTGCACAAGGACAAAGCTAAAGGAACTCGAAACCGTCTACAGACAAACATTCGGTCTCCAATGCCGTGTTCTGGATCTGCGGCCGATGTGGACCGATGACCTCAAGTACTACGGCTTTAAATCAAAGGCAGTGCCTCAATCCGGTGACCCGGAGGGCAGCAGCGTGCTCGACCTGGGGAAGCATTCGTTTTTCCATGGGTTGAACCCGAGGCTTTTCCGGGGGGTGTTCACCAAGCGGTTGGAAACGATCAGGCATCATCTCGGCGATCTGCACGAGTATTCCATTTCCAACACGATACTCAACTCGGACGTCTATATCTCCATTCCAAAGCTCAAGGCACATCACAAGGTCGGCGCCACACTGAACATAAAGGGCCTTGTTGGAGTCAATTCGAACAAGAACTACCTGATCCACTGGCGGATAGGATTCCCGTTAACGGGTGGTGACGAGTTCCCAACGCCGTCTCATAAATCCGATTACCTCATGGTCATGCTGCGCCACCTCATGCACGATCTTCTTCCCGAATCATGGTTCCTGTGGTTGCGGCACCGCTTTCAGATGACGCGGTTCGAGAGCCTTTTCAAAGACACCAAATGCGCTTCGTTCGACCTTGCAAGAGGATCATGGGACGGCAACGACACATGCTGGCGAATGGCAGCAGATCTTTACAACGTCTTTGTTCGGGACCTGAGTGGATGGCAAAGGAGGCGTGGACACAAAATGAGGTTTTTTTCCGTTGTGGATGGGATCCTTGGCGGTGAGGAAAACGGCCCCTTCTACCCGCTCGAGAAAAAGGCAAACGTACTGCTGGCGGGAGAAGATCTTCTGCTGGTTGACTGTGCGGCTGCCAGGCTGATGGATTTTGACCCCATTCAGATTCCGTATCTCCGGCACTTACTGAGCGAACAGGGCATTGATCTGGAGACAGTGCCTGTCTTGAGCAACTTTTCCCACTCAGCGCATTTTTTTGACCACCATCATCGCTATCTCGGGTTTAAGCCGCCCACCGGGTGGACACGCCTTGCTCTAATGGGAGACCAGTCATGAAAATAATAATACTTGCAGCGGGTAAAGGCGAACGCTTGTTGCCTCTTACACAGAATACACCGAAGCCATTACTGGACATGGGCAATGGTCGAACACTCCTTGAAGAGCAGTTGCTCAGCATATCCAATTCGGGGGTAATCGATGAAGTGGTCCTGGTAATCGGCTATCTGGCCGACCAGATTGAGGCAAAGATGAAGACATACAGCGATAGGGGGGCGTGTATCAGAACGATTTTCAATCCCTTCTTCGATGTTTCGAACAACCTCATGTCTTTGTGGCTGGCCAAGCATGTAATTGAGGAGGACGATGTATTGATCACCAACGGCGACAATATTTTCACTTCGGATGTGTTCAAGGGAATTGCCGAAGAAAATGGGGAAGGTATCTTCCTTGGAATCAGCAGGAAAGAAGGCTTCGATTTCGATGACATGAGAGTAAGCCTTGTTGACGGTCTGATTGCCCGCGTGCATAAAAACATTCCCGGAGAGCTTTCCCACGCCGAGTCCCCGGGCCTTGCCCTGGTTCGTGGCAAGAGGGTGCGAAAGCTTTTTAATCAGCACCTTGAATCCCTCGCTCGTATGCCGCAGAACATCAAATCTTTCTGGCTGGAAACATTTAACTGCCTCTACGAGCACTGCGTGCCTGTAAAACCATGGTGGTTCGATGCCCAGGACAAATGGCAGGAAGTCGATTTCCATCCGGACCTCGCCAAAGCCCGCAACCAGGTTTCGGCTAAGCTGAATATCCTTGCGCCTGTTACGCCGGCCAGGGCTTCTGCTCCGAGTTGAATGCTTCGATCAAAACTTCTGTCCGGGGAATGAATAATGTCTAATGGTGATTATTGGATCAAGAAGGATGGGGGCTTACCTGGTTTCGACCATAACTGGAAAGAAAAATGGGTAAATGGTTTACCAGCGGAAATAGAATTTTGGGACAACTGGATCAAAAGCCGGGGATCTCAATGGCCGGCTGATTTCATATTCAGAATTGATGCCTACACGCCTCTGCAAAGCTACATGGCCGGATTCCTTCCCGAATCTGAATCTGTAAGCATTCTGGACGTAGGCTCAGGTCCATTGACCTTTTTGGGCAAACAATGTGGTTCGAAATCTATAACAATCACCGCAGTAGATCCACTGGCTGATATATACAATACTCTGTTGGATCGACACGGCGTTCATCCTCCCGTAAGGACGGTGCAAGCCTTTGCCGAACGGCTCACGGACAAGTTCGACATCGGGACATTCGATCTGGTCTTTTCCAGAAATGCAATCGACCATTCCTGTAGTCCGGAAACTGCAATTGGAGAAATGATCAAAGTTGTTAAAAGGAAAGGGTATGTAATACTGGGGCATGTCCGTCATGAGGGACAAAATGCAAACTATTCAGGGCTTCATCAATGGGATTTTACTTGCAATGCTGACGGTGATTTCATTATCAAGCCTGCGTCTCGAGAGCGACAGGTAAACATTACAAAAGACTTTTCGTCAGTAGCTCATATCAGATGCAGGATAGGCCAGGAAAAGTCCCTGTCCGACAGGGATTTCCATCTCGCCGAGATCCTCAAGTTATAATGATAATTAGACCTTCTTATGCTGGCATCAGATTTAGAAGATCTCGGGCTGAAATTTGGAGGCTAAGCAAATAATGAGAGTTGAATTCTATCACGTCGATTCGTTCGAAGCGCCCAATTACGAGCCGATCTGGCGCGCTCTTCGAACACTTGGTGTCGATGCTCACCTGGTCGCAGTACCTGGTCCGGAGAATGCGGGTTCGGATGGATGGTTTGACTACGAACGTCTCGCTGCCTACTACAACCGAAGAGATGTGCAATTCAACTCGAGCGCCGATTTCAGCTCTGCCGCGGTAACCACTCAGAACGACGCCATTCTTTCGAGCTACAGGCGTCCGCATTTCCGGCTGATGTACGGTCCCTGCATTTATCCCGAAAGCTGGGGCCTGAGTGAGCACGCGGCCGCCCCCTTTGATTTCATTCTGGTCCATGGTCCCGCTTATGTTGAGTATCTTTCCAGGTGGAAAAGGCCGGACCAGCTTCTGGTTATAGGATATCCGCGGTTTGATGATTATTTCTCCTCAAGAATCGACCGCACCTTCTATGAAAAACTCTGGGATTTGCGTCCCCAATGTCCCACTGCCGTTTATCTGCCGACCTGGGCTGAGAATTCTTCCTTCGATCTTTTCTTCTCTTCCATTATCGAGCTATCCGAACGTTTCAATGTGATTATCAAACCACATCACTGCATGCGGATGGAGCCACACCGAGAGGAGACGATCCGTCGATCCGGAATAAAGTGCGTGGACAGCTCTTACGATCTTACAGCTCTTTACGCGGTCGCCGACCTTGTCGTGGCGGATGTGCGAAGCTGCACGCTATTTGAATCCGTTATGGTCGATAAGCCCACGATCGGTCTTAGTGCAAATTCCGGTGACCTTAATGGTTGGCTCATTTCCCGCGGAGTTTCCGAGATTGCACAGATATGCTCGGACCCACGGAGGCTGGGGCAGGAAGTTGAACGGGCGCTGGAGAAGGACGAGAGTGCAGAGGCGCGTCGTACATGGTCGGACAACCACGTTGCCTATCGAGACGGCACTGCAGCACTGCATGCAGCCCAAGCCATGCTGGAGGCAATTGATTTCAAGGGCCGGACATATGCGATCAACCGATGCCCGTTGAGTCCCGCAGACAAGAGCGAGTCGAGCGACAAGGAAAAGCTAGCGGCTGAAACATCCGATAAAATGCCTCTCATATCGGTGGTGCTTCCCACGTATAACAACCTCGCCATGCTGCCCGCCGCCATCGAGAGCCTTAGCAAACAGACCTTTTATGATTTCGAGCTGATAGTGGTAAACGACGGATCTACCGACGGCACTTATGAGTACCTGGAGTCTTTGCGCTCTCGGCAGATTCGCGTAATCCACCAGGAGAACAGCCGCCTGCCAAATGCGCTCAACGCGGGTTTTGATCTGGCTCGCGGAAAATATCTGACCTGGACCTCCGATGATAACTACTGCTCGCCTCTTTTTCTGGAGGGGCTCGCGGCAGCACTGGATGCCGACCCCGAAGCCGGTTTTGCTTACTCCTCCTTTGCCTGGATAGACGATCTCAACCGGATCACGGGGGTCTGCCGGGATCAGGATTTCAGCTACTCCAGTCTATTGCGATGCAATCCGGGTAATGCGTCGTTTCTATACAGGCGTGAGTGCCGGGAACAGGTCGGCCTTTACGATCCGCAATTGGACGGCGCGGAAGATTGGGACATGTGGCTGCGAATCATGGAACACTTCGAGCCGGTTTATGTGCCTGAAATCCTCTACTACTATAGACTTCACGACAGGAGTACGACGGCGACAAAGGCGGATATGGTCCGTCACGCTTCACAACTGACTTTCGAAAAAGCACTCAGTCGACACAACGGCATGCCGAGGGTGGAATCGCTATATCCATCTATTTCGGAATGTATCGATAAAGGGACCGCGAGGCTGCATGCCTGCCTGGACATCGGGGTAAAAATGCTGGCCTCCCCCTGGTTCAACGATCGTTACGGCCAAGCGGCGGTTTTCTTTCTCGATCAGGCGCTGAAGTTATCCAACTCTCCCATCGCGGCGGCAAACCTGGCAACGGCTTATGCAATGCTTGGCCGCCGGCCGGAAGCGCTCGATACGGCAAAATGGCTGCACTCGGTAGATCATCCATTGGTCAGGAATGTGTACTCGGCTATCGTAAATTCTCAAAGCACAGGCTCGGGAGCAAACGGCAAAATCCCTCTGCTGGAAATGGACAAAACGCAAAGCGAATTGTTCCGGTTGGAATCCAGGCGCAGACGTGTAGCCGGCAATTGCGCTGTTCCGGGCGCCGCGCAGCCTGTTGAGGCGGCATGTTGCGCCCCGGCCGAAAAGAGTTGTGGCGGCGTCTTGAGTGTGCACCGTTTGAAAGAGCTGGTAGGCCAGGCGCAGAGGGAGTTCACAATCGGCAATCATTGCGCCGCGGTCGAGTTGCTCAGGCAAGCCCTCGCTTTGGCCCCCGAAGATGCCAAACTGCTCACCCGGCTGGCCACCGTGATATACGGTCTTGGTCAAGCGCCCCTTGCGCGGGAAGCGGCAGGGCGCGCCCTGGCCCTGGATGGAACCGATATGGAAACCCTTGCATTGGCAGCTCGGGTCGGCATTGTGCTGGCGCCCCGGCTGGGACACGGCGGCAACGAAAGGCAGCATTGTTTTCGGTGAGGCCCCGACGCTAACCGGGAACCGGATGATGTGTTCGTTAGCCTCATCAGGAAAAATAGCTTTTCAAGGACTTCATCGCTTTCACGATATCCTGGATCGCCTCGTGGATTCCTTCACCATGCGAGATGCTCGTCGCTGTTTCCTGCTTGCCGACTTTTTGATGAACTTCGGACTTGAGTTGTTCCAATCTTCGAGCATGCTCTTCAAGTTCGGATCGTTGTTCTTCGTCTACGTCCGCCGCAGCCTCGGAACTAATTTGCCGGATGAGTTCATCTGCCTCCGCAAGTAACTTTTCGACGTCCTCGGGTTCGAATGTTTTTTTCATGTCGTTACCTTTCCGTTCCCCAAAGTTTTCGGGCGCTCACCCTGCAGAGCGCGCAAAAGTGCTGCCAGCGGCGTTCATTCTCACCTCTACAAAGTGTTCCAGATGGTCGTCAACAAGTGGAACAGCCTTGTCGCGTTGCTCGACGCCATCAACTGTCACACTCATTTGGTCATTACCGCTCTGCTGTTGCAAAACGGCAATGTGGTAGACGGTCTCCCGATAGCGGTAGTGCATCTTGAACTCCTTCCAGTCCGAAGGGAGGCACGGCGCAAAACGCAATTTATCCACTTCAAGCCTTAGCCCCAGCAGTGATTCCACGATAAGCCGGTACATCAAGCCGGCAGACCCCGTGTACCACGTCCATCCGCCACGGCCGATGTGGGGCGAGAGCGCATAGACGTCGGCCGAAGCGACGTAGGGCTCTACTTTGTAAGTGGCAATACCATCGGGAGATTTTGCATGGTTCACCGGGTTGATCATCGTAAACAGTTCCCACGCGCGCCGGTTGTCCCCCAATCGAGCGAACGCCATTGCCGCCCAGATGGCGGCATGCGTGTACTGCCCGCCGTTTTCTCTAACTCCCGGGACGTACCCTTTGATGTAGCCGGGATTTAGCTCCGACTTGTCGAAGGGCGGATCCAGAAGTTGGATCAGTCCATGGTCGCGGCGAACAAGGCGCTCATCGACTGCCTGCATGGCCATGCGCGAACGCTCATGATCTCCCGCACCCGAAAGAACAGACCAGCTCTGCGGGATCGAATCAATTTGGCATTCGGGGTTGCTCGCCGATCCAAGCGGCGAGCCGTCGTCGAAATAGGCGCGGCGGTACCACTCGCCGTCCCAGCCATGCCTCTCGATATTGCGGCGCAGCCCCGCCGCCTCTTTTTCGCAGCGATCGGCGAAAGACACGTCGCCATGCGCGCGGGCAACCTTAGTGAACTGCGTGAGCACTTCATACAGGAAAAATCCCAGCCACACGCTTTCGCCTTTGCCGTGTTCGCCCACCAGGTTCATGCCGTCGTTCCAGTCGCCGGAGCCGATGAGCGGCAGGCCGTGTTCACCGAATTTGAGGCCGTTGAGGATGGCCCGGACACAGTGCTCGTAAAGACTCGCCACCTCTTCGGAGCGTCCCGGCAGATCGTAATAAGAGTCTTCATCCGCGTTTACCGGGCGGCCCTGGATGAAGTGGACGGGCTCATCCAACACGCCGGTGTCCCCCGTGGTGAGGACATAGCGGCACGTCGTGAGAGGCAGCCAGAGGTAATCGTCCGAACAGTGAGTACGCACCCCGCGACCCGTTGGGGGATGCCACCAATGCTGAACATCTCCTTCCATGAATTGACGGGACGCGCAAAGGAGCAGATGCTCGCGCACGAGGTTTGGCCTGGCATAGATGAGCGCCAATACGTCCTGCAACTGATCGCGGAAACCGAAGGCGCCGCCCGACTGGTAGGTTGCGTTTCGCGCCCAAAGGCGGCACGCCAGAGTTTGGTACAGCAGCCAGCCGTTGGCGAGCACGTTGAAGGACTGGTCGGGTGTTTCCACATTGAGCGCGCCGAGGGTGTGCGTCCAGTGCTGCCACACGACATCGAGGGCCTCGCGCGCAGCGGTTGATCCTCGAAAGCGACCGACCAGGTTCCTGGCATCGTCGACGTCTCGCCCTACGCCGAGCCTGAAGACAATCTGACGTTCTTGCCCGGCGGCCAGATCGAAGCTCACCTGGATCGCGCCGCAGGGATCCAGGGCGGCCCCCACCTTGCCGGAAAGGCGCATGCGCCTCATAGCGGCAGGATCTCGCAACGTACCGTTGCGTCCCAAAAATTCAGTCCGATCGCCGCTTACGGTGCGGGTCGTATCGTCGACGTCGAAAAACGCAGTCCGGTCGCGGAACTCCGTGTTGTAAGGGTTGCGCGCGAACAGCGCTCCGCTGACCGGGTCGATTTCGGTCATCACGTGCATTGCCGATTTGGGCCGCAGGTCGCCAAGCACCCATTCCGCATATCCGGTAGCTGAGAGCCGGCGGGATCGGTCCGAGTCGTTGCGAACCTTGAGCACCGAGAACTTGATCGCCGCGTCCAGAGCCACGTAAACCCACAGCTCGGAGCGGATGCCGCGCTCGGTGTGTTCGAAGACGCTGTAGCCGAATCCGTGCCGGGTGGCGTAAGGCGTCACCCCGCGACAGGGCAGCGGCGTGGGCGACCAGAAGTGGCCGCGCTCTTCATCACGGATGTAAAATGCCTCTCCTGTCGAATCGCTTACGGGATCGTTCCCCCAGGGAGTGAGGCGAAACTCGTGGGCATTCTCGCTCCAGGTGCAGGCAAGACCGCTCTCTGAGATGACGGTCCCGAAGTGCGGGTTGGCCAGCACATTCACCCAGGGGGCCGGCGTCAACTGCCCGTGCCCGGTGGTAATAACATACTCGCGCCCATCCGGGGTGAATCCGCCCAGTCCGTTGTAGAACGTCAGATCGTAGCGTGGCAACGGGGCGACCGCCATGGGTTCGGAGGGGTGGGTTCGGGTCGAGCTAAGGAGGGGCACGGTTACTTCCGCCAGCCTGCGACCGTTGATCTGGTCCGCCAGAGACCCACGGCTGTCGGTGATGATCGCGCGAGCGACCGTTTGGATCAGGATGCGGTCCTCCTCGGCTATCAGCTCCGCGGGTCTTACGAAAATGCCGCCGGGTCGATCGGTAACGTTGGCTTCGATGCCCGCGGCAATGAGCCCCATGATCTGGTCGTGCAGAAGCTGCCGGTAACCGGCGCGATCTTCGTTCCAAATCACCAAGTCCACCGCCAGTCCCTTCAGACGCCAGTACGCGTGGGCCTGCACGAGTTGGCGCACCAGGTCGATATTGGCCGGATCTTCGATCCGCAGCAGCACAATCGGTAAATCGCCGGAGATGGCGTATCCCCAAAGACCGGATTGCCCCCGGTGGTTCTTAATGAGGACGCCGGGGTCGGCTCGAAGAGAAGCATTGGCGTAGATGATCGAGCCGGCAAGACGCCCGTAGAGTTGCGCATCGGCCTGTGAGGCATTGAACTGGCGCAGCAGCACCTGGCCGTGAGTCCATGCCAGATCGAAGACGCGATCCGCGAGACGCCGATCCTGGTATCTTTCCACCAGGCTTAAGGCTGCATCTCGGGTTTCACCGATGCCGGAGACCATGTCTATCGTTACCGATTCTTCCGGATCGAGCATTACCCGGCAGCGGATGGCGACAATCGGATCGAGTACGGAACCCTCGCTGCCCGAGAGCGCCCCGGTGAAAAAGCCGGCCGCCCCGCTCATCGCTTGTGGATCGGCGACGGTGTTGCCGCAGCCGATGAACTGCATGCGATCGGTCTCATAGGAGATGTCTACGATCTCCGCCCCATGCACGGCCATCAGATGCAGCATCCAGGGCGCCTGCTCGCCCTGGGAGCGGGGCCGGCGAGTGCAAAGAATCGCCCGCTGCCGCTGTATGATCTCGGTCTGAACAAAGAGATTGCTGAACGCCGGATGCAGTGCGTCAGCGGCGGGCGGCGCCAGGACCACTTCCGCATAACTCGTCACGTCTATCGCTCGGCGCGTCCGCGCGCGGTTGGTGATGCGGACGCGGCGCAGTTCGATGTCATCTTCGGGCGAAACGGCGATCTCGGTATAGGTGTCATAGTCGTGGTCGCGGCAGCGAAACTCGGCTCGCCCTTCGGAGAAGATCGCCTCAAAATGCTTAGATCGTTTGAGCGTTGGCTGATATGCGGTTGACCAGAACTGCCTGCTGGCCACGTCGCGGATGTAACAGAACGTGCCCCAGTTGTCGCAGGTGCTGTCTTCGCGCCAACGTGTGACGGCGAGGTCCTTCCAGCGGCTGTAACCGCCGCCGGCATTGGTGATCATCACGTGGTATCTGCCGTTTGAGAGCAGCTGAACTTCCGGAGTTGGCGTGTCCGGGCTGCTGAAAACACGCACTGGCGTCTCCGCGCCACTGGGAGCCGCGTGTAACTCAAAGAGTTCGGTAGTGTGCGCATAGAACGCAGTAGCCTTGGGAACCCGCTCCTGAAGCAACAGCATGGTCGCCTGGAACAGGGGTTCGGACTCGAATCGTTTCTGCATCGGACGATCCAGGAGCAGACAGGCCAAAGAAAGAAGGCTCATGCCCTGGTGATGTGTCATGAAGGAGCGAACCACGGTGCTCGATTGTCCCCTCGGCAGGCGCGAAGGAGTGTAGTCGATTGCTTCATAGAAGCCGAATCTTCCTTCAACCCCTTCAGCGGCAAGGCGCTCGAGATTCAAACAGGCCTTTTCGGGCGCCACCATCAGCGCTAGCGCCGAAGCATAGGGAGCAATTACCAGGTCCTCGGCGAGCCCTCGTTTGAGCCCCAGGCCGGGCACGCCGAACGCCCGGTACTGATAGTTGAGATGAACGTCGATTGCATTGTAGCCGCATTCTGAAATGCCCCAGGGCGCCCCGGATTTCCTCCCATACTCCATCTGGCTGGCCACGGCAGCCTTACAGGTCTGGTCGAGCAGCGTGTCGTCGTATGTCGGCATCACCAGGAGCGGCATGAGGTATTCGAACATCGACCCGCTCCACGAAAGCAGAATCGGTTCTCCACCGGCAGTAGTGAGCAGACGTCCCAGGGCGAACCAGCTCTCCTGGGGCAGTTGTCCCTGGGCAATCGCTACGAAACTGGAAAATCTCGCTTCCGAAGCCAGTAGATCGTAGTAGCTGGAGTCCTGCCGATGATCGCTGACGTTGTATCCGATAGACAGTAGATGACGCGCCTTATCGTACAGGAAATCATACTCCATACGGGCAAGATCGTTTGATTGCAGTGCGAGGCGTTCGACAGCCGCAATCCTTGTTCTGGCGTTCCGGCCGGCTGCCGCGATGAGGCGTTGAAGTTCACCAAGCCAGGCGCTTTCCGCCGAGGTGGCGGCAGAGTCGAGCCGATGCACGATCGCCGGCAGGAGCTTTTCCTCCAGTGCTGCCAGTTCGTGCAGTGTTGGGACCTTGTCGAGATCGGCAAAGTCCGGGACGCTATTCTGAGAAGACAGGATCTGTGTCCACGGAGCGAGAAATGTCAGCTCATCGAGGGCATCTCGACATTGCTCGGCGAAGGCACGGGCCCACCACTTAAATTTGCTCTCAGGGTCTGTGGCTGGGCCGCAGCCTGGATTGCCGCTCAAAGCACCGGCGGCGGCGTGAAAGACGTCGCCGCCAGTATCTTCACGCTCCGCAAGGCGGGCCGGTACATCGGCGGCGAGCGCCGCCAGCCGGTCCAGGCGCAGCCGTGCCGCCACCAGCGAGGTTGGTTGAGAACGAGTCGCGGACTCCAGGTCCCGCTGAAGTTGAGCGAACTGGGCCGGGGGGTATGCTCCCGGAGCGGCCGCGGCAGAGTCCATGACAATCCTGAGAGTGTCGCTGAGCCCGTCGAACAAGCGCTCTCCCAGGATTTTGTCATCGGGAAGGGCGAGCATGCCCTGCCGCAATGTCAGCAGATGGCCTGCAAGATTCCCACTGTCAACCGACGAGATGTAGAGGGGCGGCAGCGGCTTCAGGGACTGTGTGTCGTACCAGTTATAGAAGTGGCCACGGTGCCGCTCCAAGGCTTCCATTGTACGGAAAGTGTTCGCCGTACGTTCGATGAATTGTCCGGCTGAAATGTAGCCGAAATCGTATGCGGATAAATTCGCGAGCAGGGCAAATCCCATGTTGGTGGGCGAGGTGCGATGCGCGACCACGGGGGAGGGGTGCTCCTGAAAGTTATCGGGCGGCAGCCAATGATCTTCCGGGCCGATGAATGTCTGGAAAAATGCCCAGGTTTTCCGAGAGATCTTCTGGAGAAAGAGGGTCTGCCCAGTCGTGAGCCTTGCTTCACGGTGGGCCAGCGGCCGGCTGATCCACCATGCGATAGCGGGGGAGGCGAACCAGAGGGCCAGTATGGGCCAAGCCACTACTAACGCGGTCGGCCTCAATAGAGCGAGAGTAATCGCGGCGGCGGTGGCAATGACCGGGGCGATCCACATGGTCCGGCACGAGCCGGCGAATCCGGTGCGGCCATTGCGATCCGGGCGGTTCGACGGGTTCCATTCGAGAAGCCGCCTATGGGAGATCAGCATCCGCCAGGTGGTGCGCACTACCGCATCCAGACTGAAGAACGCCTCATATGGCAGGCATACTATAGTGAAGGCAGCCTGAACGAAATGCGGGCCAGCCGAGCGCACCGCGGCCGCGAGGTGCTGCCCCAGGGTCACATCGCTCGGCTTTTGAAGCACATTCATGGCCGAGGCTATCAAAGAAGGAATCAGGATGATGCCGATCACCGCCAAGGTCCAGAACCAGGCCGAGGGCAACACCATCCAGCCCAGCAGCAACAGGAGTGTCAAGGCCGCGGGCACGAGACTGCGCCTCAGATTGTCGAAGATCTTGAAGCGGGACAGCATCGTGAGCGGGTTCTTTTGAAGGCGCGCATCGGGGCCGGGAACGCCTGGCGTCGCCCACTGCGCGATCTGCCAATCCCCTCGAATCCAACGGCGCCGGCGGCTCACGTCCGCGCTGTAGCGAGACGGGTATTCCTCGTATAGCTGCACATCGCTCAACAGCCCAGCCCGCGCGTAGCACCCTTCCAAAAGATCGTGGCTGAGGATCCGGTTGTCGGGGAAACGCCCGCCCAACGCCCGCTCGAAGGCATCTACGTCATAGATCCCCTTGCCAATGAAGGAGCCTTCACCGAACAGGTCCTGATAGACATCGGAAACGGCACGCGTGTAAGGATCGATGCCGGGGTCGCTTCCGCACATGCGTGCATACCGAGACCGGTTCGCTCCTGGCAGGCTCACGGCAACCCGCGGCTGAAGTATGCCGTACCCCGCGCGGACACGCTGTTTGTCTTCGTCGTAGCGCGCACGATTCAGAGGGTGCGCCATGGCTCCCACAAACTGCCACGCCGAATCCCGCGCCAGTTGCGTATCCGTGTCCAGGGTGATCACGTACTTCACGTTGGCCAAAATTGCAGTTTCACCCACGACGAGCGAAAAGCGATCCCCATGGTCAGCATGCGGCCCGGCGCGGAGAAGCCAATTCAAATCCGCAAGCTTTCCCCGCTTGCGCTCGTAACCCATCCAGATCCGGTCCTGAGGATTCCATCGGCGCGGGCGATGAAAGAGAAAGAAAGTAGGGCTTTCCGAGTTCCTGTACTTTTCATTGAGATCTTCGATTTTCTGCCGGGCCAGCCGCAACAGGGGTTCGTCTTCCGGCAGCGTTTCTTCGAGCGCGTCTTGAAAGTCGGTCAGCAGGCTGAAGTGGAGACGGCCGTCTCGATTTGCCAGGAAGCGGACTTCGAGCGTATCTATCAAATCCTCGATGTTTTGAATGCTTGTGAGCATAGTCGGGACTACCACCAGAGTGTGCGATTCCGGGGGAATCCCTTTTGAAAAGTCCATTCGCGGCAGCAGATGCGGCGTCACCAGCAAGGTGGCCAGCCAGTTCACCGCGGCCACTGCCAGGTGGCCTGCGCACAGAAGCGAAAGAATCCCGGTCAGCGTGAGCAGCCAGCCATGCACCCCGCTGCCATGCGCCTTCAGCAGCAGGCATCCGGCGAAAAGGATTGTCAGCAGCAGGATCGTGCCGCCATACAGCGGCAAAGGGTAGCGGCGGCCGGCCCTTCGAAGGGCCTCAAGGGGTGATGAGCGTACTTCCGCCAGTCGCTCGAGCTGCGCCAATCCCTTATCTACAAGATAGAAGCCCACATGCCCCACACGCTCGTCGCCGTCTTCCCGGGCGGCGCCATCGTGGGCCAATTGGATCGCTTTGCGGGCCACCTCGCTTTCGGAGCAGGGGCTGTTTTTTGCAATCTTTTCCACGACGTGGCGGTAGCGGTCCCTGGTGGCAAAATCCATCTTGCCGTAGACGCCGCCAGGGTCCTCACCCAGGGTCCGGTCGACAATGCTCATTGTCTCGACGAACTTGCGCCAGTCCATCGCACCCAGGAAACGGAGGCTGCCGATGCTGTTGCTCATCGAGACCTGGTCGGCAGCCTGTTGTTGGTTTTCCGAGCGCACCAACTGTTCGATGGTCAGACCGGACTCGGACAGTCGCTGTTCAATCCAGGTGAGCGGCAATGCCAGAGAGGGGCCCTGTCCCTGCAAGCGGCGCGTGAGTTCGGCCACAAACGAGCTGACCATCGGGGGGTTAGAGCGCGCCATGTCCGCGATCACCAGAATCAGGCTCTTCGGGTCCTTCGCGGCGATCTCCGTCATCTGGTCGGCCCAGTAGTCGGCGCGGTTTCGATCCATCCTGTCGGCGGCGATCCGGACGGCAACGCGGCGAAGATTCTCGATCAGCGCCAGGCGCAGCATGATGGGGATGGCCCATAATTCGCCCAACTTCAGAATGCTCACCGTCTGGTAGGCGGCTACGAAACTGCCCAGGCTCTCCGAGCCCACCCGCCCATCGCCGTGGGAGATCGTTTCCAGCGCGATGTCATATACCCTCGGCAGCCCGGCCGATGGGCCGTTGAGCAAACGCGGGAGTTCCCGGCTGTAACCCTTTGGCAAGTGTCGCTTGGCAGTGCGAATCTGTTCTTCGATAAAATAGAAGTTGTCGAGCAGCCATTCCCCGGCCGGCGTAATTCGGCGGGCTGTTTTGACGGCCTCGGTCAGCAGGTTGCGGACCCCAAGCAGGACCCCTTCGTTTTCGGCCAGCCGCGTCAGAAGGCGGTCCCGAGGTCGTGTCGAACTCAGCTTGTGCGAGTCCGCAAGGGCCTTGCCGTGATGCTCCATCTGAACGGCGCTGAACAACTCCGATCTCAGCGGCGGCTCGTCGGCGGCGTACTTCCGTGCCGGGCCGTTTGCGCCCAGGCGCGCTCTCAAACGGAGCAAGGTCCGGCCAATGGCATTGCCGCTCGATTCCATTTACTTCAGCCTCTTGACCTTCTTAACCATATTCTTTCTCCGCAACTCTCGCGCGCCAGGTTCGCTCTTCCGCTTTGTATGTCCTTCATCCACACCTTTAACGTTGCCTTTGTTGTTTCGATCTTTATTGCTAAGCATTATTTGCAATTTCCTTTTTAAAATGGCGACGGTCCACTTTCACTTCGAAGCTGCCCATCTTCGTATTATCCCGACGATTTTTTCAAATGAATGCTCCTTGGCCAGGTACCAAAAATCAGGGTAGGTGCATCCGTGCTCCAATGAGTCCCTCATCCCGACGGCAAAGGAAACGGTATTCGTGTCGACATCGAGATATAGATCACCTTGCACACAACCGCGGGCCTGTGCGATGGCCTTGCGAATTGAAGATTTTGAAATCATAGCTTTTTCCTTAAGGATTACCGGCATGGCCGGTTTTCAAGCATCGGTCAGGACTGCGAAGGCCACGGGGAGATCAGGCAAACCAGCCAGCCAGAGAAACACACCTTCTATCCTCAGCCACGATGAGATTGGCTTTGCGCCCGTGAAAAGACGGCGGCGGCGTATTTGACCGGGTGGAGCATCTGATGGAAGCAGTGAGGAAGTGGGTTAGATACCTCGCCTCAAAAGAAGCTTACTGTGGATATACTTTCACCAGATGAAAAGGCAGGCGCGCTTTTCTCTCGCCTCGCAGTCACACACGGGCGAAGCCAATTTAATAGCGGCGGTGCTCGCGGCAGGCCATGTTGTCCTGAGCCGGCCTACAATAAGAATTGATACACAGTAGTGTAAGGAACGGATTAAAGTCCAGTACCAATTGGGTACCGGTGCTGCCCGCAAACGAGTGAAACTAATACAGGCCCATAGCTCAAGTGGCGCAGGCAGCTTATGAGATGGAGCCGGGCTTTCCCGGCCCTTAGTCTTGAACAAAAAACCGGAGCTTTTTATGGCTCCGGCTTTTTGTTCGTTTTTAATGTTTTTGGAAAGCTTTGATTAAAGCTTTCTTACGTTCACAGCACTTGGGCCTTTGCCGCCTTTTTCTTCCGCGAAACTGACCCGATCACCCTCGGCCAGGGACTTGAAGCCTTCGCCTTCTATGGATGAGTGGTGAACGAACACATCGTGTCCATTGTCAGCTTCAATAAAGCCATAGCCCTTTTGATCATTAAACCATTTTACTCGACCTTCCACCATTTGTTAATCCTTACTGATTTTTGTGTTTTTAGCACTGCTCTTTTGGCGCGGCACTCGGAGTTACCTCGAAACCGCACCATTAATACCGGTGAAAGATCGATTTCCTGCATAACTCAAAATAACCTACTCCATTGGCACGTTTGTCATTATAACCGCTGATCTCAGAAATGCAAGCTGTTCGGACAAATGATCGGCTCGATATAACATGATCGAGTATCCACTGCCGATTCACGAATTAAGCTCAATGTGGCGCCACGATCAAGGCTTCTCACCAGCGGCAGACGCCCGGGCCCTAACTTCCCCGGCAAATTCTTTCAACTCTTGGCCCTCGATGGTTTCCTTGTCGAGCAGGACCTTGGCGAGCTTTTCGAGAAAATCCCTATAATTGTTCAACTTGAGGAGGACCTTCTGGTGGGCCTCATCCATGATCCTGCTTTTTTCTTCATCGATATCCTGTGCCGTGCGCTCGCTGTATTCTCTCTCGTTTGAACCCAATCCGAGATCCAGATATCTTGACTGGGGCGTGTGGGTGTAGGTCAAAAGCCCGAGCCGCTCACTCATCCCATACTCCATCACCATGGTGCGGGCTATATCGCTGGCGCGCTGAAGGTCGTTCTGAGCCCCCGTCGAAATATCGCCAAAAATCACCTCCTCGGCCACTCGGCCACCCAGGAGCACCTGCAATCGATCCAGGAGTTCATTGCGAGTCATGAGATAGCGATCCTCGGTGGGAAGTTGCTGGGTGTAGCCCAACGCCGCAATACCCCTGGGGATGATCGAGATTTTACTGACCGGATCGGTTCCCGGCAGAAGCATCGCCACGAGCGCATGGCCCGATTCGTGGTAGGCAACGATTTTCTTTTCTTTCTGACTCATGACGCGGTTCTTTTTCTCCAGCCCTCCCATGATTCGGTCGGCCGCTTCCTGGAAATGGGCCATGGTCACGTCGTCCGCGCCCCGCCTAGCTGCAGTCAGCGCAGCTTCATTGATCAGATTAGCCAGGTCCGCCCCCACAAAGCCGGGGGTCATGGCCGCTATTTTCTTGAGATCCACCTCGGGGCTCAGCGTAACGTTACGTGCGTGAATTTTGAGAATGGCCTCCCGTCCCCGAATATCGGGCTTATCGATTGCCACATGGCGGTCGAACCTCCCCGGGCGCAACAAAGCTGGGTCCAGTATGTCGGGGCGGTTTGTTGCCGCAAGGATGATCACCCCCGCCCTCGGGTCAAAACCGTCCATCTCGACAAGAAGCTGGTTTAATGTCTGCTCTCTTTCGTCATGCCCGGCCATCGGATTTAGGCCGCGAGCCTTTCCCAGCGCATCCATCTCATCGAGGAAGATGATGCAGGGAGCGTGCTCCCTGGCTTGTTTGAAGAGGTCCCTGATACGGGCCGCTCCCACTCCCACGATCATTTCCACGAACTCGGAGCCGCTCATGCTGAAAAACATTACGCCGGCTTCGCCCGCAACGGCTTTTGCAAGCAGAGTCTTGCCGGTCCCCGGCGCCCCGACCAGGAGGACCCCTTTGGGAATACGTCCCCCAAGGCGCTGAGATTTCTCCGGATCTTTCAGGAATTGGACGACTTCCTCAAGCTCGCCTTTGGCTTCATCGATTCCGGCCACATCCGAAAAAGTAACCTTAACATCCTTTTCGCCATAGACTTTCACCCGTGCTTTACCCAGGGACAGCACACCCTGCGGGCCTCCGCTCATTCGTTTGATCAGAAAGAGCCAGACGAAAACGAAGATTCCAAGAGGCAGCAGCCAGGAAATCATCGTCCCGAGCCACTTGTTCTCAAAGTAGCCGCTGAACTTGATCCCTTTTTGCTCAAGCTGCCCGACGAGTTCCGGATCTTCAATCCGAACGGTAACGAATGGTCTTGCCGGTTTGCCCTCTTCCACTTTCACGTTGCCTGTTATCTGCTCCGGGCCAACGACGAGATTTTCCACCTTTCCCTCCCGGGCCCACTGCTTAAAATCCGAATAAGAGATCTTTTCGGTCTGCTGACCTCCAGTGTAACTCTGAAACCAAACGAGCAGCAGCATGGCCGCGACGAAGTACCATATGGAAAAGCGTACCTTTTTCTGAGCCGGGTCGACTTGGTTCCGACCATCCTTTCCCGAACCCTTTATACGATCCATGATCTTATCGATCAGACTGGAATCTTCATCTCTTTTCGTTGTCATTGGTCGCTCTCTATCCCGATGCTTTCAAGACGTCTGCGCCGCCCCCTCTTTTAAGGGTCCGGACATCTTCCATTAACTGCTCAAGGATTCCAATCTGCTCCTGTTGCACCGCGATCAGATCACCCCACTGCTGTTGCCTCAGCATGTCGAGCTTTTGATGCAACGACATGATCTCCAACTCGGCTTTCAGGTTTACCTCGTAGTCGTGTGCGGCGTCAATCCGGTCTTTTTCCGAATGGCGGTTCTGGGACATCATGATAACCGGGGCCTGTATTGCCGCAAGCATCGACAGCACCAGATTCAGCAGGATGTAAGGATACGGATCGAAAGTCCGGTTCCATCCGGCTAAAATGAATGTATTCAGTATAACCCAGGCGGCCAAAGCAGCCAGGAACAGGAGGATAAATGGCCATGATCCGCCAAAAGACGCCACGCGGTCCGCCAGCCTCTGTCCCGGAGTCAGTTTTTCCTGATGTTCTTCCAAAACGTTTCGGCTTATGTGCAAGCCTTCGGCGATGCGTGTAATTACGACCTGATCACGCGGGCTGAGCAGATCGAAGTCTTCGTGGAGGAGTTGTTGCGCCAGCTTATGAGCATTCGGCCTCATACTCTTTGTGTCCCCCTGAATTGAAATAGATAATGCCTGTTCACCGTCTCAGCCACACTTCTATCGGGAAGGAGATGGCATTTTAACGGGTATGCCCGCCATGCAACCTTTCAAGCGTACCACAGCACGGCAAAATAGTGACATGTGGTACCTGCGATAACGAATAAATGCCATACGAAATGGGTGTAGCGCACCCGCTCAGCCGCAAAGAACGCCACACCGCTCGTGTATGCAATGCCTCCGGCCAGGAGCCAGAGTATTCCGGAAGAGGGCATTTGCGACCAGAGTGGTCGGATAGCTATGACAATCAGCCACCCCATAGCCAGGTATAGTACGGTGGATAAATGGGGGTGCCGGATGCCTCCCACCGCCGTCGCCGTCACTCCGAATATTGCGAGGCCCCAAACAAGAAGCAATAGCGTCCAGCCCCAGGGGCCGCGAAGCACGCCGAGCGTAAACGGGGTGTATGTGCCGGCAATGAGGATGAAAATCGCCCCGTGGTCCAGCACCCGAAACACACGTTTTGATTTGCTCTTTGGAAGAGCGTGATAGAGAGTGGATGCCAGGTAGAGCAGGACCATGGTCCCTGCAAATATGCCGGCGCCGGTGACGGTCCACGGGTTGCCGTGGCGAATGGTCGAGACGATTAGAAAAGGCGCCGCGACAAGAGCCGCAATCGTCCCGACTGCGTGGCTGGAGGCGTTTGAGATTTCCTCTCCGAGTGATTGCGAACGTTTATGTTCATCGAGCATCTCATCCATTATCCGGTGTCCTGTGGAGTCTAAAAAGAAGGTTTTCGCGGCGCCGGGACGATTCCGGAAAGCCGATTGCAACGTGGCAATATCATGCCAAACGAGTGTGCCGCCAAAGCTTGGGAGATATGGCTTCGGACATAACGTCGGCATTCCGGTCCCTGCGCCAACAGGCGCGGATCGAACAACTTGTGTCCTTGGTTGTCCTCTCTCAATGAGTCAATCATCCTGCCCATCGTTTCGAGTCACTTTGTCTGCCATTGCATCTATACGGAACAGAAGCGCTCCCCGCCACGGAGAGGGGAGCGATAGAAAGCTTGGCTGGCTTCATTGTAACACTTAATTATTGCAATCACAGTTTTCAATTAAACTCGGATCTAGAAAAAAGCAATTGCCAAGGACTATATTGTTCTTCGATGTATAATTTGAATATTTTGGATATATCCCTGTTTATCGCATGAATTCCCCAAAAAGCCTTGACATGCATCAATTCTATACGCAAGCAGAGATGCTGCTGCTGAGTGAGCAATTAGAACTTATATTTATGCTTGAATAATCGATGGTTTGGGACAGAATTGGGGCATCGGCGCCCGGGAATCGCTCGCGCCCCGTATCCTTTCGTCCGGCAATCTGATATAGTCCATCTGCCGGGGAATACCCGTTGTGGTCCGTCTTTTCAAGCAGGCCGAATATATTTGTCACACTTTGACACGGAGAGATACCATGTCTGCTTTCAGAGCCAAACGAGGGCCTTTCGCTAATCACAGAGTCAATCCTCACGAACAGAATGAACTCAAATATTGGTGTCAGAAGTTCACTTGCACCGAGTTTCAGCTGAAAAATGCAGTCATGGCAGTTGGGACTGCTCCCGAAGCAGTGCGGCATTTCCTGAAGGATAGGGCTTCAAACTGATATTACAGGTTTGACCTGAGGAGAGAAGGCGACTAAGTTATTTTTCAGATGTGCGATAAGGAACCATGGCGCGCACCATACACAGCTGGACCGCGGTAGCAACACTTCGAACCGGAATAGTATACACGGGACATTTTTGGGTTGAGGAGAAGGACGACAATAGAATTAAACGACTCTATCGGAAAGGTGTACATTAGTGGGGTTCATTTATAAAAATTATTTGCTCAGGTCAAAATCTGCTCAGCTCTCCGAGAGTGACCGTTGGAACGTGGAAGTCACCATTGTCCGCAAAAGCGGTTCAGAAGGCGAAGCGAAAGAGCACACATTCTCTTCCGACATCACTTTCTCCAGTAAAGAGGTGGCAGACATGGAGAGCGTTATATTTGCGAGAAAGATCATCGATGGAGAGATAAAAGGACTGTCGATCGATGAGCAAAGCGAAAAATGACATGTGGTAAACTTCGAACTATCCCCAAAAATGAGGATCGCCCGGCATCGGCTGCATGCGATCGGCAAAGGTATCGCTTGCAGCGTGTGCAACGTGGCATTTAGTACGAGGGCCTGCTCCCGCCCGACCGACCACCCGAGCCATGGGTGCCGCCACGCCGGCCGCCCTTCTTGCCACTCCGACTGCCTTTAGTGTCGTAGATGTCAAGGTCTTTAGGATCGGTTAGACCGCTCGTCCGATCTCTTTTGTAGCCACCGCCCGCCGAGCCGGCCCCTGAGCCAAAACCAAACCCGGTTCGGTTACTGCTCGCATAACCGGCCCCGCTACGCTCACGACCTGGAGCTCCCTGAGATTCCCGGGGTCTTGCTTCATTTACCTTAAGAGCGAAGCCGTTTAATTCTTTGCCGTTCAAGGCGGCAATTGCAGCCGTTGCCTGATCCTGGTTCGGCATTGTAACGAAAGCAAATCCCCGCGATTTGAAAGTCTCGCGGTCCAGAATGATTTTGACGGAGCCCACCTCTCCGAATGCGTCAAACTCCTTCTGCAATTCTTCTTCTGTTGTCTTAAATGATAGGCTCCCTACAAAGATGTTCATGCTCGTCCTTTTCAAATTCAGTGCAATCCGACAGACCCTACTCGACCTTGATGGTGAAAGGATGCTCACCGAGATAGCCACGATAAGGCATTATTGGTTTGATGTCGACTAAAATCGAGGCAAATTATCTTCTTCTAAATCGTAAAGTTAACTCCTTTTTACCAAAATCACTGTAAACATTATAATTACTGAAGTCAACGAATAAAAGCGAGCACCGGCCGGCGGTTTTTTGCCCCAAGCTTATCTTCACGCCGAATTTTTGCGATTTTCAGAATCGCATATTTATGTTTGCCCCGCAAAACAAGCCGAGGCAAATTTGTTGCCGACAAAAATTTCAGTTTGCCTTGATAAACCGCCCTCGACACAGAGGGCAAGGCTTTCATTGGTCGATACACAGGGTTGAGAATTGTTTATCCGTCATAAGAATATTAGTCAAAATCGAATCGTTTGCCCATGCGGTGCTCAGCGGGGTGAGAATAGCCTTGTCTCATATTTAAGTCTGTATTCTCAATGTGTTCAAGGCCGGCTGTCGGCTTGATCTTTCAAATCATCCGAAATTTACAGGGATAAAGCGGGCAGGGGAAACATCGGCCATGTTGCGGACATCAGGTCTGGACCGATGCGCAAAGGATGCCGGTTCGTTTGGGTACCGGCAAGTCGTTTCGCAAAGTGGTAAAGTACAGCGCTTCGGCCTTTTCCGGCGTCAAAAAATCGATGCCGGAAAACCCGGTGTGCCGCAATTTCGCCTCAATTTCCTCCGGCGTGAAAAAGCTGACGAAAGGCTCTCCAAGGTCGGAAGTCACAGCGGCAAGCGTCGATGAGGTTTCATCCAAAGGCTGAGTGAAGGTCAGGGTTAGTTCGCTGCCGGGCGCAAATGCCGCTATCGCCCGCAATGTTGCGTTGATCGCGGCTTCTTCCAGGTACATGGTAACGCCAAGCCAGGAAAAGAACGCCGGTTCGCCGGGGCCGATGCCGCAGCGGGCCAGAACCTCGCCGAGCTCTTCGCGTTCGAAATCTGCAGGGGCGAAGATCAGATTCTCCGGCTCCGATAAGCCGGCCTTAGCGAGCCGCTCTCGCTTGGCCGACTGGGTTGCGGGGTGATCGACCTCGACGATTTTCAGCGTCCCCGCCCAGGAAGGCTGGCGGAGCGCGAAACTATCGAATCCGGCTCCGATCATGATGTAGCGGGTAACGCCTTTTGCGGCGGCTTCTTCCAGCCTGTCCTCGGTAAAGCGCGCGCGCAGCACGACATGGGCGCGCAAGGCCTTCCCCCCGGGGCTTTGGTGGCGGGCAAGGGCGCCGCGTATGGTTTCGGCGGCATGCGCGCCCAGCAAGGGCAGGGCGACCGGATCGCTCAGCAACAGCGGCTTGTCGTCCAGCAATTGGTGTGCGGCGCGCATATAAGCGGTCGCCAGGGCGGTTTTACTTGCGGTTTGGTCCTGCATCGGCGGCGGCTCGCATATGGGGGTTGATACCAAAGCTTGGCCAAGGTTACCCTATTGACTGTTTATGTCATTAAATAAATCCACATACCCGGATCATAATGCGTTATGCGTCGGTCTATTCTTCGGACTTAATGGATTGGCAAACTGATGAACACTTTTTACGTCGTCAGTACCCCGATTATTGAGTTATTAAGTAAACGGTAACGGAAGAGGAAAACGTAATGTTCGAAAAAGTTGGCGGATTTTCCGCCCTTCCCAGGGAGCATCTTATTCGGCTTGAGGCAATTTCACGGGAGATTTCCGTCAGGAAAGGGTCAATACTTTTTTCTCCCGGGGATCGCTCTCAAGGATTTTATGCAGTTTCAAAGGGTGCCGTTCGCCTGTACAGGGTCTCTTCCAAGGGAAAAGAGATCACGCTCGAAATCGCAGATGCCGGCAGCACCTTTGCTGAAGCAAGCATATTTTCCGAAATTTACCATTGCTATGCGGAAGCGCTAAGCCACAGTACCGTCTACCTCATAAGGAAAGCGGCCTTTTTGGAGATGATTCAGGGGGACATCCTGTTTGCCCTTGCATGGATACGTATTCTCTCCCATGAGGTAATTCACCATCGGCAGCGCATTGAAGAGCTTTCACTGAAATCCCCCAGAGCTAGAATCGTGAGTTATTTGCTGCTCCTTGCAGAAATGCAAAACTGTGCTTCCGTCACCCTGCCTGTGCATCGTAAATCAATCGCAACGCTTCTTGGCATGACGCACGAAACATTCTACCGGACGGCAAGGGAACTGGAGCTGGAAGGGCTGGTCCGCTTTGACGGGCAGAGGTTGGAAATCATCAACCGTCCTTTACTCGAAGAGCTGGTGGATTGAATCGAATGTTTCTCCGGGAAATCCTCACAGGTTTACCCCATATGATCCAAATCATACCAAACCCGGGCAACCGCATGATACTCTAACTGCCTTGGGTCCCTCCAACATCGAATCCAATGATATGGGATCGCAAATCTTCGCTAAAATAGACCGCGGGTGTGGAGAAGTGGCAGTGTGCCTTCCGCAACGTTTTTTCGCCGAAGCGGCCCACAACGGCAGACAAGGCACAAGTTGCCGTCACGAGGAGCAGACATGAGAAGTGAAGACCTTTTGAGAAAACTCCGGAACGTTGCTGCCAAAGGGGGCATTCTCGTCTTTTTCATTATGGCCTTCGAGGTCATGATCATGATCAGCCCATTTGCCTTCTTCTTTTACTCCGTGTTCAACCCGGTGCTACACTGGTTGCAGGATTACAGCGCAACAAGATGGCTCACGAGCTTCTTTTTGCCGCATATGATCCTGCCGCCGACTCTTTTTCTTAAATTCGTCCGCATCTTAGGTTCGGTCCTTTTTGTCGCGGGCTCATTGGCCTTTGCCATCTGCGCCCTGCATGTCTACCTCGGTAAGATCTTCAAGTGGGGGATTGCAGCCAAGGGGCCATACGGCGTGATTCGCCACCCTCAGTACCTTGCCCTTGGGCTCTGGGGAATCGGGATGAGCATCCTCTGGCCGAGGTTCCTGGTGCTCGCCTCTCTTTCGATTATGTTTATCCTCTACTATTTCCTGGCCAAAGATGAGGAACGACGGATGCTCGGTGAGTTTGGAGACGGCTACCGGGACTACATGGGCCGCACCGGCATGTTCCTGCCGCGCTCCATTGAGAAAGGGCTTTCGGCGCCATTCGGATTGATCCGTGGCAGTTGTGTAAAACCCATCGCGGTCACTTTTTGTATCCCTGTTGTGGTCATTGGAACGGGATTTTTACTCAGGGTGGTTACCCTGAATTCACTTCCCCTCGATACAGGCCGCAACGTGACGTTGGTTTCGATACTGCCCGAAGATGGCTCATTGAGCAAAAACGTGCTGAAGGAAGTTTTTGCGGGGAGCGATTTACCGGCTGCTCTATCCGTGCTCAGATCCGACAAAGACTACCTGGGATATGTAATGCTGCCGGACTACGTTATGCAGGGAATGATCGCAAATACCGGAGGGGCGTTCCACCTGCACCAGCAGCACCATACATTCGCTCTCATAGCTGATTGGATCTTCAATCCTTTCGAACACCTTCGGCGCTCTCCGGCCGCGCAAATGGCAGCCATGCACAACGTCGACCCAGCCGTGGCAAGGAGGCATCACTGTCCGGTCATGGTGGATGATGCAGCCATGAAGTGTGAATCCTGTCCACTGCGGCGCATCATATTCGTCGAAATTGACCACAATGGGAATGGGCATCTATCCGGAGCCGGGCTTTTTTCCCTCGATACAACGAGGGTCCCGATTGCCTTCATGGATATCAATACACAAACGGGTGAGGTCCTAAATGTCGAGCGCGTCGGAACAGCCACCGCATGGATGGATGTGCCCACCCCTGCAATTTAGCTCCCGCTGACCTGAATTAGTCGATATTCGAACCATGGAGTGAGCTTTCATGGGAATGGTTCAAGCTTACCAGGCGCAGTGCGACCCACCGCTGTCCAGGCTGTTTTTGGCTTTCCTGAGAATGGGAATCACTGCCTTCGGTGGTCCAGCCATGATCGGCTACCTCAGGAAAATGGCCGTTAGCGAACGGAAGTGGCTTGATGGTGAGTCTTTTCAGAGTGGTGTGGCCCTCTGCCAGATGGTACCGGGTGCGACAGCCATGCAGATGGCGGCCTATATTGGTTTGAGAGTACATGGAGTAGCCGGCGCCGCGGTGAGTTTCACGGGCTTTGGGCTTCCGGCATTTATTCTCATGGTGGTCCTTTCTATTCTCTATACTCATACTCACAATATTTCCGCTGTCATCTCCACCTTCAGCGGACTTCAGGCTCTCATCGTCGCGGTTGTAGCCAATGCCGCCATCTCTTTTGGAAAAACCTCGCTAAAGAACTGGAGGAATGCGCTCATTGCGATAATAGCTGCGGGGCTGTTCGGTTTAATGGTAAATCCTGCTGTCATCATCTTAATGGCAGCTCTTTTGGGCATTCTGTTGAACGGCAGGCAACACGTCCAGGCCCGTCCGCCCCGGATAGCCGGCGTGCCGCAAACAACGATTCAATTGACCGTGCTTTTCCTTATAGGCGTGATAGCTTTTGGTGCGCTTTATTTTTTCCAAAAGCCGCTTTTTCGTCTTGCCTCACTCATGTCCAAAATAGATTTGCTTGCATTTGGTGGCGGGTTTGCCTCAGTCCCTCTTATGTTTCATGAAGTTGTCGAAGCTCGCTCATGGATGGACGGGTCGACATTCCTTGACGGTATAGTTCTGGGGCAGTTTACACCCGGCCCCATTGTCATCACCGCAACCTTTGTCGGATATCTCGTTAATGGCCTTTTGGGGGCGCTGGTTGCTACCATAGCCATATTTCTCCCATCTTTTCTGCTGGTAATCGGCGTTACGCCATATTTTGACAGGTTGCGAGCCTCTCCTCATTTCGTGAAAGCCGTTGGCGGTATTTTGTGCTCCTTCGTGGGCCTCCTCGTAACGGTCACCATCCGGTTTGGTTTTAATGTTCACTGGGATGCGGCTCATATCATCCTTTGCACGGCAGCTTTTGGCGCGCTGCTTTTGAATTTGGATATCCTCTGGGTGGTTCTTGCCGGAACCGCGATTTCGGCATTTGTTTTTTAGGAATCTTTTCAGAAGGAAGTGAACCATGTGGATTGTTCGACTCGCACTGAGCCGCCCGTACACCACTCTTCGCCAGTCGGAAGCAGCCTACGACGAAACAGTAGCGCGATACCGCCAAACAGTGCTGAGCGCCTTTTCGGAGGTGGAAAATAACCTTGCGGCAGAGCATCTCCTTGCCGAAGAATACGAGCAGGAAATGGCCGCCCTGCAGGCCGCCCGCAGGCAGTTGGAAATAGCTAACAACCGATATACATCCGGTCTTGTGACTTACCTCGAAGTGGCGACCGCGCAAAACACGGCGCTTGGGGCCGAGCGCACCGCAGTGCGGCTAAAGGGGCAGCAGTTAGTGGCGACAGTCGCCCTGATCAAAGCGCTTGGGGGTGACTGGCAATCCTGATAGAGAAGACACACAGCGATAACTCCAGCCGATGTACCCATACGCGCGTTTGATTTGGCAAGTTACGTACAGCTCCTTGTCATTGAGAAATGAGGCGCTGAAATCCTCAGCGTTTCCGAATCATACATTCAAATTCACGCTTCGCCGCGCATGCCGCGCAGGCAAAATTGCGGTCGCAACGTGGTTCTAATCAGCGGCCCCACGCGCAGCCATAGAGGTTGCAACGGTACTCACTGGCGCAATTTTCGCAATAACCCGCGGCGCCGCGGTCGTAATCACGCACAGCGCCGCTGTCGCAACGGAGCAAGTCACCGTCGTAAGCGCAACGGTCGACGCAACGGTCGCAGTCACGGACATTAGCGCCGCAGTCCGCCGAAGCAATATCGGGTAAGAGCATCGGCACCAGGATTGTTGCGCCAAAAAGAAAAATCAGGGCGAAAAAGCCGAATTTTGTGCTATTCATGGAAAAGACTCCTTTACGGATATCGGAAACAGCAAATCATAGCGTCTCACGGAGCGTGGTAAAGACTGAGGCGGAGAGGGTTTTGTCATCGATGTCGCTGCGTCCCTGCGTCTGCATGCATGTCATGGAAGATTACCGGTGACACCGCTTCGGCTCCGCGAAACGCTCCTTTTTTACCTTCACTCGCCAAAGATAATCATTTGCCTTGTCGTATCCCTCAGGCTGAGCTCGCGGGCGTTGATTTTTTGCGGAAAGATGAGTTCCGTGGCAGGCCCAGGTGGATGGGTGAATGGGTGAATGGGAGAATAGGTGAATGGGTGAATAGGTGAATAGGTGAATGGGTGTGACCTGCTCCCCAAAAATTGGACCAAGTGATATGTTAGTGTCCTCGAAAGAGAAGGAGGACACATCAGATGAGGCGCAGGCGCTTTTCCGAGGAGCAGATCATCCGTATTCTTCAGGAGGCAGAGCGTGGAGATCTCAACATTTGAAAAGTTCTCATTTCAGGGGCAGGAATAGTGTTAATGTTGGTCATTCCGATTAGAACCATGATGGCCAAACCCATAAAACCGATCAGTGTTCTTCGACTTCCTCTCTCGAAGGGATGCTTGAAGACGAGATGCCCAATATCAGCCTCTGCGCACGATGAGCACAGGAATCTTTGTCTGACTATGAATGACTCCATAGGCAACGCTGCCAAGTACTGCGGCTGCTAAAGCACTTCTACCCTGAGAACCCATAACAATGAGATTTACCTTTGATTTTTCAGCCTCTTTCACAATACCCTCAACAGGGTGCCCTTTCGTTATAACAATCTCTGATTGGACTCCACTTTCGTCACACAGTTTCTTTATCTCTCCAGTATACTCTTTGGCAACCTCGCGAAGATAGTGGTCGATAGGCTCTATTACATGCGTTGGAGTATCCGCGGCAGGAACTGTTTGGGCTATAATGGAGCGATCGTCAATAACGCTCAGGACAATTACCGAGGCGTTTAACTGTTTTGCAAGGTCAACCGCGTACTTGACTGCCTTTCGAGCTGTCGTTGAACCATCTGTTGGCACAAGAATCTTTGAAACCATAAATCCCCCTTTAATATTTTTGGCATTGATCGTGTGGTCTTCGGTAAATTACGATTTTTTTTCTCTCTGGCAAGGGTAGGCACCCTGAAAGGAGAGCTTTTAGCGAGATCTGCAGGGCGTTCAATGGAGGCTTTTTGTGTATCCCTGTATGGGGTCACAAACAGAATGGGCAAATTCCCATTTCATCGACTTTCAAAATTTTACCCGACTCTGAGCTGAAGAGATGGCGACCTTCAACACGATCGTACCGACTTGCCGGATCTGCGGTGATCGGCTCTTGCGTTTCGCCTGGTGGGAACATCCACCAGAGACAATAGCTTATTGGTACACTATGCGGGCCTTAAAGCGGCGATACGAACAAAGAAAAAGACAGAGGGGTAGCAAGCCTGACCCAATCAAACTGGACAGAGAAAAATGCATAATGATACTGTCTGGCTTGTGGGATTCGGGCGATGATTCCGACAAAGAATTTCTAATGGTCACTGCCGTTAGACTGCGAGAGATCAAGCTCGAAAGACGAAAACGAGAGGGGGTCGCCGATGCCCGATCCGATCCCGATGGAAAAAGTAAGGGCCGCGCTCCACGAGCTGCAGGGCGAATTCGACGAAGCGATTCACCCTTTCGCGCTGATAACGAAACCTGGCACAAGATAAAGGCTATCCTTCAGGAAACGGAAGCCAGGAACATAGAGGACGAAGAGCAGGCGGTATACTAACCTACAACCGCCCGGTTCCGGCCGGGCCGCATCTGGATAAAGAATTTGGAAACCCTTGATTTCATATCTCAAGCATGGATGGTAATCTTCGGATGCAGCGCGATCTGGCTACTTGGCCGGCGCGAAGACTGGAGAAGATGGGGCTATGTTGCCGGGCTGCTCGGCCAACCCGCCTGGCTTTTTTCAGGCTTCTATCATCACCAGTGGGGATTAGTGCTGGTGAGCTGCTGGTACACTTACTCATGGATTCAGGGAGTGTGGAATTTCTGGATAAGACCTGAGATGGGGTGAACACAACCGACCCGGCGCCGGTCCGGGCCTTTCTTTTCTGCCGGCCGAACTTCCGCCATGTTTTCAGATACCGACCGACTCTGGAAAATCGATTGTGGGGGCAGCCTGGAAGGGCATTGCCCATTAAGATCCTGTCGCTTCGAGCTCTAATTCTGCATTTTTATTCTATTCGATAAATTCGAGGACCTCAGAGAGGAATCTGCCCGGCGAATAGCGTATTCCCGATCTTGTCAGTAGGCGGGGTCCGTCTCCGCCGGCTCAAAGTTCCTGCAACTCGTCAGGTAAATCCGTTCCATCGAGATCGGGCCGCCAAGTCAAGGCAGCTTTCATAATGGCGGCAGAAGAAACGCCGATCCGGGTCCGTTTTTTGGGCGTATGATCGAGGTTTCACCGAAACCTCCTGAATGGTCCTGTTCATACCTCAGACATTGGTCTATTATGATTTCGCAATTATGCAGGAATGTGCAGTTAACCTTTTGCCTCGCTCCGGCAGGGCGGGGGAGAACTGCAGGAAGAAAGCGAAGGAACAAAATGAAAAAGGAACTGCCTAGTTATCCCGTCAGTATCAAATTCGACGGCAAGGCTTACGAGACCACTTATACTTATTCTGCTCGTTCGGACGTTATCCTGGTCTCATCGTTTTTCGGATCGGCATCGACACGAGCCAGAGGGTCCGGCGGCCTAATCATTGCCCGTCTAATGCTCCGTGAAATTCTAGAAAGAGCCAAAGCCGGCGGTTTGCTATAGAAGCTGCAACCCCGACTTTTTCCATTCCCCTTCATTTTATCCATGACTTCACTATAGCCATGACTATACTGAGGTTACGCTCAAACTGGAGGCCAAAGACTTCCTTGCTGATCACCGAATAAACGAGAAGAAGAGCCTCGTTCGAGCAGAGCGCGGCGCGAATCATCTCAAAGACTTTTTGGGCGGTATCAGGGTAATCGATATAACCACAAGCAGGGTGGGCATCGTCAATCCCGATGCATTCTGAGGTGACTGTGTTGCCCGGGGGCTCTGATCGAGGGTCTGGCGGTTATTTGAACTTTGATTTTCACAACCGGCGCCGGCCTAAAGCTTTCTTATCCTGGCGGTTTTGCCTCGACAGTCCAGTTCGAAGTTTAATTGATCACCCTCTTCAATACTTGGGGCCTCATTTGAGCAAAAATGGACGAGGGCTTCGGTGCCATCATCCATTTCGATAAAACCAAAGCAATTGTTCTTGTTAAACCATTTCACTCGTGCTTTTGCCATATTTTTAATCCAACAGTGTAGATGTAAAGGGAACATAAAAAGCCCCCATCTCATCCATCAGATGAAGAAGGGGCGGGGCGCACAGAAGTGTGCACACTACTTTTCAAATATAATTGCTCAACCCACCCGGACCCAATACCATAGATACCGTAAAACATGCCTCAGTGTGCACTATTTGCAGTCTACTGTTTCGATCGAGGGCTAAAGTCCAATTTATGCGAGTATGTAAGTTACCGTCGCGTTCTTTCACTTCTTAATGATAATAATAAGACCTAAAGATCAGTCCGGCGAACGAGCGGTGGGAAATGGGAACAGGCGGCCGAGGAACGTGAAGGCGCGAGATCGGACGATGATGAATCACCCAACCCACCCTGAAATGGATTCTGGGGTATCCAGGGATGCAGAGGAGCCCACGCTCGAGAAAGAGGCCTGAAAACTGAGGTGTCATTTCCAATTAAAAACGGAAAAACGGGGTGGAGACGGGCTTTTTATAAGTCTTGCAGGGCTTTCTCATAGTCTTCAAGCATCGTTTCCCAGAACTGAAGTTCGCGATGATCTTTGGCCCAGTTCAGGAAATCGGGGTTAGCGCTTGCCGGCAGATCCTGCCCCTCGTTTTCGAGAAAAACTGCCGTCGTAATGCCGTATCGTTCTTCCCTATTCCGGATCCTCTTTTCCACTTCTCTGATTCGTTTGCGGCAAATCGTTACTTCCCGGCCAATTGAAATCTCATATTCATCCGTGTGCACGGCAACCTCTTTGTTGATACTGCTTTTTCTCTTCGAGCCTTTGCGTCATCAATTCAAAGGAAAAGCTGCAAGTGTAAAAGTGCAATAAAAGTCAATTGTTTGTGGATATGTATTTAATTTATCTAACAATAGTGGCCTGCCGATTAGAACATCCTTAAACACACACGGTGTACTTTACCTCAAGCGTTCGTTTCCTGTCATGTCCCATTTTCATACAGCCCCGCGGGGGCTTTGTTAAATCACGTTTTATTGCAACCACATGGTCCCTGTTTTGAGTGGTTCGCACCGCACTGTTTCGACGAAGAACCGGGGCATTGAAAATTTTGGGGCCGTTCTTACGCTATTATAGTAGGTGGCGCAATGCCTGGTGAGAATTTCCGGGCGCCTGGTACCACGTGATGAATCGCGGCCGCCGCCGCGAGCGGGTGTTTGAAGACGAGGCCGACTATCACGGCTTTGTCGAACTATTGCAGGAGGCCGCCCGGTTGTGGGATGTCGGGATAAGCGCCTACTGCCTGATGCCCAACCACTACCATTTATTGATCCATACCCCTTTGGGAAATCTGTCCCGGTGCATGCGCCACATCAACGGCGTCTATACGCAGCGCTACAACAGGGCTCACTCTTGTGACGGGCAATTGTTTCGAGGCCGCTTTAAAGCTATCCTGGTCGATGGAGACTCTTTCCTGCTGCAGCTCGTCCGCTACATACACAGGAACCCGGTGCGGGCAGGCATTGCGGATCGCCCGGATCTCTACCGGTGGAGCAGTCACCCCGGCTATTTGTCCTCCGCAAAAGAATGCAACTGGCTCTACAAGGACTTCTTTCTCTCTATTCTCTCGCCTCGCAAGGGCGGTCGAACGGCGGAGTACCGGCGGTACATGGCCATGGAAGACCGGGAAGAAATCACAGGGATAATTGACGGAAACAAATGGCCGCCTTTCCTTGGCGATGAGAGTACGATCAATCGTTTGAAGGCTCGGTTCTTTGAGGACAAAACCCACCCCCAGGTGCCAGATTCCCAGACCCTCGCTCCGCGAGTCCGACAGATAATGGAGGCTGTCTGCTTTCAGTACCAGTTGAACGAGTCCGAACTGGTTAAATGCCGAAGAGGACGGTTCAACGAACCGCGCGCCGTGGCAATCCACCTGGTTCGTATGTTGCGAAAAGACAGTTTCGCCGATATTGGTTCGGCGTTTGGCCTCCGAAGTTACAGTTCAGTCGGTGGAGTGCTTGACTCGATGCGGAAGCGTCTGGCATCGGACCCGGAACTGGCTAAGCGTTGCCAACACATTC
>JBEKMB010000034.1:0-78870 GCA_050008735.1 Syntrophobacteraceae bacterium | reverse complement strand
ATGCGCAAACTGGTAGTTATTTTAAACGCAATGGTTAAGCAGCACCAACCATGGCAACCGGGTGCCGTATAAAAGATCAATGCTCAATGGCGCCCTTTTGAAAAACACAGTTGCTGTCAAAGATCTTTTTTCTTTACATCCCGCGCAGGCCCTGTACCGGCTTTGTCAGCCAGGTCCCAAAGCCCGGCGGCGAGGATCGCCCTGCTGAGGTCGCATGTGATTGCCCGGCTGTACTCAACCACCCTCGGCCTTTTGTCCGCCCCTCCGATGCGGGCCAGATTCATCACGAGGCAGCCTCCTCCGCAGGCATACCGCCAGGCGCACGCTCTGCAATCCTCGCGGTTGTCCACGTGCAAGGCAATCATCATTTTCTCGAGAGGCCGGTAATCCAGCACACCCGATACATTGCCGAGCAGGTACTGTCGCAGACCCACGAGATATATGCACGGATAAACGTCCCCGTTGGTCCGCACGACATATGTCGCACCGTAAGGCGCTCCGCAGGCTACCGCATGCCGGACGCCGGGGCGTATATCCGCGGAAAAATCATTGAATGGAAACAGGTTGGGCTTGCCCGGACCGGCTTTACGGCCCAGTTCCAGCGCGGCGGCGATGATCCTGCCGGGCTCCGGCAATATCTGCTCGGGAAAGAATTCCTGATCGGAGTTGACTGGACGCACAGGGACAAACAAAGAGGACGCAGCCCCAAGCCGGGTGTGATGCTCAGCCACCTCCGCCAGGCAGCCGTGATTGAGGGAGGTAATCGTGGTTCGCAATGTGATTCGGGCCCCGGCCTGCACCAGTTGCCGGATTGTCAGGGCGGACTGAGCGTGCGATGCGCCGCCTCCGGGGTATATCCGGCAACGGTCATGAATTTCAGGAGGCCCGTCGATCCCGCAAAGCACTGCGATATCGTGCCGCATAACCCATTCAGTCAGATCCGAGGGCCTCAGCGTCAGGTTGCTGGTCAGATGATAATTAATGCGCTTGTCAGGGTGTGAAGGCTTTATCCGGTCTTCGCAATACGCGATTATTTCTTTGATAAGAGGCCATTGCAGCAACGGTTCGCCTCCAAAGAACGCCACTTCGAGGGTGCCGCCCGCAACCAGCTTCCCCAGACACATTTCCACGCTGCCGAAAGCGACCTTTGCGCTCATCCTGCTCCGGTCATCCTTCCGGTATGTACCTGGACCGTTGAGACAATAAATACATTGCAGATTGCAGGACTCGCTCAGCAGGAGGTAAAGCGTTATCCTGCCCTTGCGTTCAAAATCGGCAGGCGCCGGTAAGGGTATCCGGGGGCCGCCGCTGCGTGACGGCCCGGCAGCAAGTATGCCATAATTCAGAAGAAGGCCGATAAGTGATGCATCGCTTCTGAAGACCTCTTTGAGCCTGTGCGCCGGACAGCCGTTCGCCGCTGCTGCCAATATCCGCTTAATTCGCTCTCTGCCCCGCCGCACATACAACGGACGCAACTGGAACGAATCGGCAAGAAGTAATTCGTCTTTGCCTCTTTCAAGAACTATAAGGTTTTTTGTCACCTGAATTATGCTCTTCGAAGTAATTTTAATCCCATGCCGGGAGTGTTCGACTTAAAGGCGGGGAGGGCATCGCCGTACGGGGGGATTGCCTAACAGAAGGATGTCCGGTCGATCGGCAACTGTTCAGGTTGCCGCTTTCCCGTATCCACGCGCTCCTTCACCTTCGCGGCCACGTCCCAAAGCAACTCGGTCAAAACCGCCCTGGTAAAATCGCAATTGATCCTCCGGCCATACTCCACGGCCCTGGGAGTTTTTTCGACTCCATACAATGTTGCCAGCTTCATCACCGGGCATCCGCCTCCGCACGCGTAGCGCCAGGGACATGCGCTGCATTCCCGGAGGTTATCGACATGCAGAAACACCGTCATTTCGTCAAGCAGCCGCCGGTCCCATGCGCCTGAGATCGTTCCATAGCGGAACCTGTCCTGGCCCACTAGATAAATGCACAAATAAACGTCTCCATTGACACCGATGACGGGAGTAGTGCCTGAGGGCGCCGCACAGCCGGTGGTCTGGCGCGAGCCGGGACGCAATTTCAAGACATACTCGTTGAACGGGAACAGACTCTGCCTGTCCCATAACCCGCTGTGATAAACCTTCACCACCTCGGCGATAATCCTGTCCGGATCAGGCAGAAGCTCATCAGGCAGATACTGCCGGTCGGAATTGACCTGGCAGACCGGCACAAGGCCGCAATTGCTCGCCCCGAGCGCCTTGTGATGGGCGGCAATCTCAGGGATGCAGTCCTGATTTACAGAAGTAATCGTTGCGCGCAGGGCTACCGCTATTCCGGCATCTACTATCCTGCGTATGGTTTCCGCGCTCCGGGCATGCGAGGCGCCGCCGCTCAGATAAGGACGGCAGCGGTTATGGATTTCAGGCGGCCCATCGATATCGGACAAAACGGTCATTTTATGCTTTTTGAGCACTTCGATCAGATCGGGAGGGCACACGGTCAGGTTGCTGGTGATGTGATAGGCGATCTTTTTATCGCTGTATGCCTGCCCGAGCCCGTCCTCGCAACGCCTGATCACCTCCTTGACAAGGGGCCAGTTCAGGAGCGGTTCGCCCCCGAAAAACGTCACTTGAAGCGTACCTCCGGAGCTGAGCTGGTCCAGGCACGCCGTGATGCTGCGTATGGCGACCTCAGGGTCCATGAGAGAGCTGGGGGCTTTGAGGTACGTCCCCGAGCCGTTGAGGCAATATATGCAACCGAGATTGCACGATTCGGTAACCAGGAGGAAAGCGCTCATCCTGCTCTTGGGACGCGGCGCGGCTATCGACGCGTCGATCTCCGTGCGCTCATAGCGCTCCCTGTCCAAAGAGGCATCAATAAGGATGCGATGGTCCCGGAGCATCTGGATGAGTCCTGCATCCCCGGCGAATAAGGCCTTGAGCCCTTCAAACGTTTTGCCCCCGGCCTCCGAGAGCACCCGCTTCACACCCTTTTTGCCACGCGCCACGTATAGTGGACGCATGTAAAAAGAGTTCACGAGCAGCAACTCATCAGTGCCCCTTTCCAGTGCTATCAAATTCTTCGTAACATCTAGGGGGCCGTGAGAATCCGTTTCTTTCACCTTGTTCTTATTTCCCTGGGTCGACGCGAAAATACGGGAATATTCCGTGGGTAATGCAAAGGGGCGGCGCACGCGGTCCTCATCGGAAAAACAGCTTGCGGCAACGACTATACACATGCATCGCCCTTCCGGGGAATGCAGTGCGTGTTCACGTGCCGGAATAACAAACAGCCCGGCAACGATTGTTCCGGCCCCGCTGAATCATGAGTCCGGGCGCTACGGTGCCGTCAGCATGAGCAGGGGACTGTAGTATAGCTCGGGCAGGCGCAACAGCTTCCGTCGCTCCACATGATGTCTTCCTGTGCCGAAGCCAGATCGTCACACAGGGACAGCACGGTGTAGGACTCGCTCTCAAGGACCATGTTCCCGCCCGTGGTTTCGATTCTTTCCTTCTTCTCCATGCCTGTACTCCTTTCCCGATAATAGTCTGCGCACTATACGAAAAGCGCTCGCTCTTGTCAAGATCACGCTTTCCGGACTCGCCGTTTACCGATGTTCTCCTAAAGACGTCCGCTTTTGCCGTTTGATTGACCGTGAATCATGGGCTCGACATATTTTTCGATAAAATCCTTCTTCGCGCCGCACAGGAAGCTCTTATGCATAAATGAGCCTGTCTCATGCCATGAATACATGGGGCATCCCCCGTGGCAGATATTCCAGAAGCGACACCCCCTGCACTCTCCCTCGAAAAGGACACGGTTTCTGTCGAAAAGCGTTTTCCTCTTGGGGTCCGACAGGGCCTGCGAAAGCGTCTTTTCATGAATCGTCCCGTAATCCAGCAGGTTCCAGTCGGAGGAGCGATTGCAATGCGAGAGCCTCCCGTCCGGCGAGAGATTGATAAACATATAGGCGCAACGGCCGGAATCGTAACAAGTCAACCTGCGGTCCCCATCCAGCAGATTTCGAACAAGAGTGCTAAACGGGCCGATATCGGGATAGCGCGACCGGTTGCGCCACCAAACAGGGAAAATAGCCCCGAGAAAATCGGTGAACTCCTCCGCCGTTATTTTCAAATGTTTCAATTTATCATTGTCGATTATCACGGGGCTAAAATCAATTGGACCGCTTACGCCCAGGTCGGTCAGGTAATGGAAGATATCAAGCGGCTTGTCGACAGAAAGCTTTGTCACCACATAGATAATGCCGCATTCCATACCCTCTTTCTTGAGTAATTCCACCCCGTCGAGATAACGCCTGTTGTATTCGGCGGCATCGGCCGTTTTGCCCAGCCCGCGCAAATTGCTGAAAGGATCGCAGCTCGATCCGACAGTTATTATTCCGAGTTTTTTCAAGACATTGACCAGATCGACAGTCAACAAAGTCAGGTTGCTTTGTATGGCGTGGCGGATGCGGGAAGACGTCCTGACGCAATGTTTTTTCTGAAATTCAATCGCCTTCTCAAAATATTGCGGGCCAAGGATCAGGGGCTCCCCCCCGTGCCAGATGAGTCCCATCTTGTCGTTCGGACGATCGATGAGAAATTCGTTTATCCTGACAAAAAGGAGCTCAAGCGTATCCAGAGACATGGTTTTTGCCACGCGGGAATCCCTGTGGACGACATAGCAGTAAGAACAGCTCGCGTTGCAGGCCTCGGTTGGTCTGAAGATTATGGTTGCCATTTTGCGGTCCCGGCCCGTAAATTCACAGATCTCTTCGACATATAGACTACCCCACCTTAGAAACACATCCCCTCGCCGTTGTCAAGCCAACCTGCCGGTCCGGGCCGGACCCATCATCGAGTTGGCGCGCTCTGAGACGGAGGGCACGAAGCGGGCTGTGGGGGGAGGCAGCTCTGGGCGAAGCCCCCGCGCTTTTCCGGATTAGTACGTTCGGCGCGGTTATTGCCTCTTCTTGAAGGCAAGCACCGCAAGGGTCATTGTGACCACTGAGAGCGTGGCGACGATCAGGAGGTCGAAAGCGAGGGAAAACTCCGGCCCGGCCGGAGGCCTTTCGTTCCTGAGCAGGATATGCTTGAACAGATCAACGCAGTATGTGACGGGATTCAGATAAGAAAGCTGCCTCAAAACCTGCGGCATGGAGGTAACCGGATACATGGCGCCTGAGAACAGGAACATGGGCATGACAAGAAAGTTCATAACGACATTATACCCTTCAAAAGACCTGATGCACGCCGCGATCAGTATGCCCATCGACGTGATGCAAAATGAAACGAGAACGGATGCGGCGACTACCCAGGCAAACTTCGCAGCCGTGACGCTTATGCCGAGGAAAGGAATGAGAAGTAAAATGATAACCGCCTGCAATACCGAGAGAACAGTGCCCGAAATGGCCTTGCCGAAAACGATCGATAGCCGTGAAATGGGTGCGACAAGCATCTCTTTCATAAAACCGAATTCCCGGTCCCATACTATGGATGCGGAAGAAAGAATCGCCGAGAACATAATCGTCATAGCGATCATGCCGGGGAAAATGAATTGCAGGTAGGAAAAGCCGTCCTGCGGCTTTATGAGAGCGCTCATGCCGTTGCCAATCACCAAAAGCCAAAGAACCGGCCTTGCAAGTGTGCCGAAGATGCGGCTTTTCTCGCGGAAAAACCTGATGAATTCCCGCTGGCAGATAATATATACAGGCTGGAGGCTATTCATCGCCGGGCGCTCCGGGGCCCCGAATAAATTCTCGCGTGATTTCCGTCCTCTCATTCGGGTTATCTTCCCTGATGGTCCTGCCGGTGAATTTGAGAAAAACGTCGTCCAGTGAGGGTTTTGTCACGCAAACGGAGAGTACCTTGACGGAAAGCGCGTAAATCAGCCGGGGAATTAATTCGTCTCCCTTCTGCGTTTCAAGCGCCAGGCCGCCGTTTTCCTCCCTTCCGGTTATTCCAAATGTCTCCTTAATTTCCTTCATGGCCATCTGGTTGTCGGCCGTCACAAGATTTACGATATCTCCACGCACCATTGCCTTGAGTCCGACAGGCGTGTCGAGCGCTATAATCCTTCCGTGGTCGATTATGGCGATCCGGTCGCAGTTTTCGGCTTCATCCATATAGTGGGTCGTCATGAATACGGTGATTTTCTCTTTTTCCCTTATGGTATTTATGAATTCCCATATCCGGTTCCGGGTCTGGGGGTCAAGGCCCAGGGTAGGTTCATCCAGAAACAGCACGCGCGGTTGGTGAACAAGTCCCCTGGCTATTTCGAGCCGGCGTTTCATTCCGCCGGAGAAGTGCTTTATGGAATCATGCTTCCTGCCGACCAGCCCGACAATATCGAGCATCCCGTCTATCCTGCGCCTGGCGATATCCGGCGGCAGCTTGTACAGATATGCGTGGAATTTCAGATTTTCGTATGCCGTGAGCTCCATGTCCAGAGTAGTGTCTTGAAATACGAGGCCGATGTTCGAGCGAACGCGGTCAGGCTGTTTTGAGCAGTCGCAGCCTGCAATCTCCGCGTTTCCCGATGTCGCGGACAGGAGTGTGCAAAGGATGTTTATCGTAGTGGTCTTGCCTGCGCCGTTTGGCCCCAGAAAACCGAATATCTCGCCGGTATCGACCGAAAACGATATGCGGTCTACAGCCGTAATGGCCTTGAACTGCTTCGAAAGATTTTCAACGTTGATAATAGGTATGGCATTCAAGGAAAGTGATGCTCGTTATACTCGTTAAGGAAAAGAGCCTTCATTTTTGATGCTGAATTTACGGGGCAAAACAGCTCTTCTTTGCCGGGGTCACAAGCGATAAGGCGCCCCGAGAACAGGATGACTGAGGCAAAAAAGATCCAGGATGAGACGCATTCAATTCACGGAAGGGAAGGTCCGGGAACTGAAGGTGCGTTTGCAGCCATGTTCGCCCCATAGCGCGCCCGAAAATGACGGCCTTATACCGGAAAGCCCCTGGATTCGGCCTTAAAGACCATCCGCGGAGAACTCAACATCCCGGCATGTGCCTCCGTGAATATGACCCGCCCCCGAATTCTTCTACCATGTCCAAAGTTGGACTTCAATTTACATTTGCGCTGATCCCAGCCGCGAGGGGCGCGCCGCCGTCCATGGTATGTGCAGCCATGCCCGGCATCGAAGGCTTGACTGAGGGAAGCATCGGCATTACCAAAGCTAAAGACAACTGCCTATGGCAAGGATCGAAGCGTAAGGAATTGCCTTTGCCCGGCAGGTTCTTTGTGATTTGCCCTTCGGCTGTTCCGGTGCGTCTGGCTGAACATGATGCAGGCCACGGAAATCAAGCTGCCACAAACCCCTGCGGCTAAAGCCTGAAAAAATGCGAAAAAGACAACACTGGTAGACTTTGGACAAGAAAGGTTTCAGCAGGAAGCTGAGGTCCCGAGGGTTATTTTATGCGGGAGGGACCGGTATCGGAAAATCTTCTCACCAAAGGAGATAACAAAAAATGAGACTTAACAGATTAATGGTTCAACTGATCATTGCGGCTGCAATGTCAATGTCTCTTGGCCTGCTGTCCCAGAGTCTCGCATTCGCCGGACCCTGCGAGGGTGATGTCGCATCTTTCTGTCAAGGCGCCGAGGGCCCGAAGCAGGTATTGGAGTGCCTGAAACAGAACAGGGACGAGCTCTCACCACAGTGCAAGATGCACATCATGGAGGTGCTGGAGGCAGTCAAGGAAACGCACCAGGATTGCGAGACTGATATCTACATGCTCTGCCTTGGCGTGCAGCCGGGAGGCGGTCGTGTCGCACAGTGTCTGAAGCTGAACAAAGAATATCTCTCCCCTGAGTGCAAGGCCGGCATCATGAATTTACTTATGAGCGGGGGGTAATACCTGATCTCTGTCTCATACCCCTGTTCATGAATGTTGGTCTCAATGGGCCTGAGTGTCACAGGGGGGCCAAGGCTCGGCCCCTTCTAAAGCCGCACCATTGGTAACCGGGTCTTACCCTCTTATATTCGCAAGATTTGCGGATACCAGCTCCCGGCCGAGCTGAAACGGCTTCCCGAACTCGCCTTCTGAGAGCTGCATGGCTCTTGCACTTTTGGGTGTGCCCCTCATAGGTCATCTCCGGTTACAGCACCCGGACTGCTTTGACGGACCGAAACGGTGTCATGCCCGATCACCGATGTACCCAACAAACCCAACAGAGGAGCAATCATGACAATACCTCGGATCACTCTTCATCTCAAATTGGGCAGGCTTCTTGCTTTATTGGCCCCGCTTATTGCGGTGCTGGTCGTTTGGGCCGCCGCGCCTGCCACGGCGCAGCAAATCACCGGCGTGCCGGGATCGGCGAGCGCCACCACGACCATTGACGGGAAACAACTCCCGCCGCCCGACCCGAAATTCGGCGGTGAGATCAAGGAGAACGCCAGCCAGTCGAAAGCGTGGTGGCCACCGCGTGTGGTGCCTCCCAAGGGAGCTCCAAACGTGCTGCTGATCATGACCGACGACGTCGGGTTCGGGGCGCCGAGCACCTTCGGAGGCATCATCCCGACGCCGGCGCTGGACCGTATCGGGAAGGCCGGGCTGCGGTACACGCAATTTCATTCCACCGCGCTCTGTTCGCCCACGCGGGCAGCCATAATCACCGGGCGCAATCATCACTCGGTGGGCTTTGGCGTAATCTCGGAACAGTCAACGGGCTTTCCGGGCTACAACAGCTTCATCCCGAAAGATGCGGCCACCATCGGCGAGATCCTCAAGCAGCACGGCTACAGCACCTCCTGGTTCGGCAAGGACCACAACACACCCACCTTTACGGCGAGCCAGGTCGGGCCGTTCGACCAGTGGCCCATCGGCATGGGCTTCGAGTATTTTTACGGGTTTGTCGGCGGCGATACCAGCCAGTGGCAGCCCAACCTGTTCCGCCAAACGACGGCAATCTATCCCTATGTCGGCAATCCTAAATGGAATCTGACCACGGCCATGGCTGACGATGCCATCGAGTGGCTGAATCAGCTCAACCAGATCAGTCCCGGCAAACCGTTTTTCTGCTACTACGTTCCTGGCGGCACCCACGCGCCGCATCACGCGCCGCCGGAGTGGATCGAGAAGTTTAAAGGCAAGTTCGACATGGGCTGGAACAAGCTTCGGGGGGAAATCTACGCCAATCAGAAAAAGCTCGGCGTGATTCCGCAGGACGCAAAACTCACCCCGTGGCCGAAGGACCTGCTGCCCGAGTGGGATTCGCTCAAGCCCGATGAGAAGAAAATGTTCGCCCACCAGGTCGAAGTCTATGCCGCCTACCTGGCCTACACCGATCACGAGATCGGCCGAGTGATCCAGGCGGTCGAGGACATGGGCAAGCTCGACAACACGATCATCATATACATCAGCGGCGACAACGGTTCGAGCGCCGAAGGCACGCTGATCGGCACGCCGAACGAGGTTGCCATGTTCAATGGCGTCAATGTGCCGGTCGAGGACCAGTTGAAGTATTTCTACGATGTCTGGGGTTCTGACCGGACCTACAACCACATGGCCGTTCCATGGTCGTGGGCGTTCGACACGCCGTACAAATGGACCAAGCAGATCGCGTCGCACTTCGGGGGCACCCGGCAGGGCATGTGCATCTCCTGGCCCGCCCGCATCAAGGACCTCGGCGGCATCCGCAACCAGTTCCATCATGTCATCGATATCGTCCCCACAATCCTCGAAATCGCCGGCATCCAGGCGCCCGAAGAGGTCAACGGCATCAAACAGAAGCCGATCGAAGGCGTGAGCATGGCCTACACCTTCGAGAAAGCGAACGCTGACAAGCCCACCACCCACAAGACGCAGTATTTCGAGATGATGGGCGTCCGCGGAATCTATCACGAGGGATGGTATGCCTGCACCACGCCAATTCGCCCGGCGTGGGTGGTGCAAGGTCCGGTCGTTCAAGATCCGGCAACCGCCTTCAAATGGGAACTCTATGACCTGACGAAGGACTGGACGCAGAACGACGACCTCGCGGCGTCACATCCGGAGAAACTCAAAGAGCTGCAGGATTTGTTCTGGAAGGAAGCGGGCAAATACGAAGTGCTCCCGTTGGATGCCTCGGTGGCGACACGCCTTGTGGCCCCGCGGCCAAACATCACGGCGGGCCGATCCGAGTTCATCTATACAAGGCCGGTGACCGGGATCCCGCAGGGAGATTCGCCTTTGCTGCTGAACACGTCCTACACCATCACGGCCGACGTGGAGATTCCGGCAGGCGGCGCCGAGGGCATGCTGTTGACCTCCGGCGGCCGTTTCGGCGGCTACGGTTTTTACCTTCTCAAGGGCAAACCGGTTTTCCTCTGGAACCTGGTGGACCTGAAGCGCATCCGCTGGGAAGGGCCCCAAGCCCTCACGCCCGGCAAGCATACCATCGAGTTCGACTTCAAGTACGAAGGGCTCGGTGGGGGTACACTTGCCTTCAATAACATGAGCGGCATCGGACAGGGCGGTACCGGCGTACTCAAGGTGGACGGCAAGGAAGTGGTCACCCAGAAGATGGAACACACGCTGCCTCTCATCCTCCAGTGGGACGAAACCTTCGATATCGGCTCGGACACGGGGACACCGGTGGATGACAAGGATTACCAGGTGCCCTTCACGTTCACCGGCAAGCTGGTGAAGCTGACGCTCAAACTCGACCGGCCGAAGCTGACTCCCGAAGACGAGAAGCGGCTGATGGAGGCCGAACGCAACAACAAGGTGAGTGAGTAGCAACATGAGAATATCCGGGCAGTCTCCCTCCCGCGGGACTGCCTGGTAATGTAAAACCTCTTGCAAAGGACAAGAAACATGAAATTTAACAGACTGATTGTTCAACTGATCATTGTGGCTGCAATGTCGATGTCCCTGGGCCTGCTGCCCCAGAGTCCCGCATTCGCGGCCGGGGAGTGCAGGGGAGACATTGCGAAGTACTGCAAAGATGCTCAGGGCCCAAAACAGGAAATGGAGTGCCTGAAAATGCACAGGAAACAGCTCTCGCCACAATGCAAGAAGCACATAGCGCAAGTGCTGAAGGCAGCCAGGGAAGCAAAATAGGACTGCGAGACTGATATCTACATGCTCTGCCCTGGCGTGCCGCCCAGAGGCGGTCGTGTCATGAAGTGTCTGAAGGCGCATAAAGCTCAACTCTTCCCTGAGTGCAGGGCCGGCATCGGCGGAACAGGAAAAACCTCAGACAAAACACTAATTTAAGAAGGAGAAAGCCATGATAAGACGCTCTTGCATAGCTGTACTGCTGATGGTGTCCGTACTGCTTTTCCTTGGCGTTGCCAGCGCTCAGGAAGAACGGTACCCGATTATGGAGAAGATCGCCCAGAAGGTCATCCAGAAATACCAGACCTCTTCCTGCCAGGAACTGGCAATGCAGAAAGCCCACCCGCCGACAGGGAAAAAGGCGGTGATGGAGAAGCGGGCGATAGAGATACTGCGTGACGATCCTCAGATGCGAGCAGAGTTCCTCAACCGAGTTGCACCTCCTATCGCTAACAAGTTGCTCGAGTGCGGCATGATCCCATGAATGTCGCTGAACTGCGATGGGGACCTATTACCAGGCGGTGCAAGGCTAAACCTGTAATATCGAGTTCTTGAGGGACAAGTGACATATGTGCTTTACCGCGCGCCGGACGAGGTCATTGTCGGTACCTGGAAACCGTCGGCAGTGAAGAAAGTGTGGCAGTAGAGTCATTGTTGGCCGCGAGGGCTGGAGCACATCGAGGTGCCCACGCTTCAGATCAACCGCATATGGCAAAAAGGAGGAAAAACGAATGAGAACACTTAACCAACTATTGATCTGCGCGGCATTGGCTGCCCTCATCGCAGTCGGCGCCGGTCCCGCCGCGGCAACCGAGTACAAGATGACCACCCCCATCCCGCCGGGCATAGCCTCGCCTGACAAGGTGGAGACCCGCATCGGCACGCTCAACTTCTTTGACGGCTTCCCGGACAAGCCCAGCATAGAAAAGCTCTACGACAACCTCGACTTCCAGCGCGCCGTGCAGGCCTACCTCCTGGCTATACCGGCCGTGAGCCAGGCGGCGAATCGCAACGCGATCCGCGAGTTGGGACCGGCAAACACAATTGTGCCGATCTTCGAGCAGCTTATGGACTCGCGGTCGATATTCCTCACGGCGAATGACAACACCGTTTACAGTTGGACGTGGATCGATCTCAGCAAAGGCCCGCTGGTAGTAGAGGTGCCCCCGAAGGTGCTCGGCGCGATTAACGACATGTGGTACCGCTGGGTCGTCGATGTCGGCATCACCGGGCCGGACAAGGGCGAGGGCGGGAAGTACCTGCTGCTGCCGCCCGGTTACAAGGGCGAGGTGCCGAAGGGTTACATCGTCGTGCGTCCTCCGACATTCAGCAACTGGATACCCTGGCGCAGCTTCCTGGTTGACGGCGACCCGAAGCCGGGCGTGGACCTGGTGAAGAAGTTCACGCGCGTCTATCCGCCGTCCCAGGCCGCTAATCCACCGCCGATGAAGTTAGTGGACCTCTCCGGCAAGTATTTCAACACGGTCGCCCCGGCGGATTACACCTTCTGGGAGTTACTCAATCAGGTCGTGCAGGAGGAGCCGAGCGATTCACTCGACTTGGTCAGGCTCGGCTTCTATGCCTCTATCGGCATAGAGAAGGGCAAGCCTTTCGCGCCCGACGAGCGGATGAAAAAGGTTCTTACTGACGCCGCGGCAGTAGGCGACGCCACCGCCCGCGCCGTCGCCTTTAAAATACGGCAGAAGGCGGACTACTACTATGCAAACAGCGCCTGGCGCCTGCCGTTCCTTGGCGGCTACAAGTTCGAGGAGCAGCCCGGTGTGCTCAACCTCGATGGTTATATAATGTACTACTTTCTCGCCACCGGCGTCACACCGGCAATGGAAGAAAAGATGGTCGGACGCGGCTCGCAATACGCCTGGGCTGCCGAAGATGCCAACCACAACCCCCTGGACGGCGGGAAGAACTACAAGCTGCACCTGCCGCCCAACATCCCGGTCAAGGACTTTTGGTCCATCATTGTATACAGCAACCAGACCCGCTCGATGCTCCAGACCGACCAGCAGTTCCCGAGTGTCGGCAGCCAGACCAAGGGTCTCATGGTCGACGCCGACGGGTCGGTCGATGTCTATTTCGGCCCCAAAGCTCCGGTTGGCAAGGAAAAAAACTGGGTGCAGACCGTCCCCGGCAAGGGCTGGAACACCATTCTGCGGCTCTATGGCCCTCTGGAGCCCTGGTTCGACAAGACGTGGCGGCCGGGAGAGATCGAACTCCAGCCATGACTTGCCGATACCGTTCATGTAGCTGCCGCGCTCGGCCTCGCGCGCTCTCGCGTGTGCGCCTGGCGGGGCCTGGAGATCTCTGCGGGGTATCTTGAAGCTGAAAAATCATTTCCGGCGTTTTTGGAGATATAAGGAAGGAAAGGGCACTATGCCCCTTCCTTCCCAGGCACGGGAAGAAAGGATTCGATAGTACATCTCTCCGAGATTGAATTGTCCCATGGGACCCTCCTGCCCGGCTGCCTTTGGATACCACTTCACGGCCTCGGCATCATCTCCTTCAGAATGGTACATCGCTCCCAAATACCTTTGGCGGCATTTATTTTTGCGAACTCCGGCCAAAAACCTCTCAGGAAAGCGGGAGTGGGTTGTCAAAACGATGCAACTGGCCTACTTTTAAAAAATATCGAGAAATTCTCGGATCAAAGGAGTTCGCATGACAAAGCAGAATGGATCAATCCTGGATGAACTTGCCCTGTTTCCCTGGTGGGTGGGAGTTATCCTCGCGGTCATTGTTTACCTCTCTTTGAAGTATTGGATACCCACAATCAAATTTCAAAACACCTTTTATGCCGGAACGGCAAAGGCAGCCCCCGGACTTGCCCCCTTTCTTGCCGGAATTATGCTGGCCCCCGCTGCTGTATCGGCCTTTTTTTCCTGGCGCAAGGGCCCGTTGCCTGAAAGACAAAAAGGGACTGGCGGCATCCGGTCGATTGCCTGGCGGGAATTTGAAGGGCTTGTCAGTGAAGCATACAAAAGACTGGGCTATAGCGTTACGGAAACAGGCGCCGGCGCCGCCGATGGCGGTGTTGATCTGATATTGAGAAAGAACGATGAGGAGCTTTTCGTTCTGCTCAGGCACTGGAAGCTGGAGGAAATCGGAGTCACGGCGGTGAGGGAACTCTATGGGGTGGTCGCTGCTGAAGGCGCATCGGGCGGGGTCGTCCTTTGTTCGGGCGCATTCACCCAGGAGGCCCTCGATTTTGCCGGAGGAAAACCCATGGAGTTGATTGAGGGAACCACTTTGGCTCGAATGGTGGAAGAGGTAAAGAAAAATCCAATTTTGATCAACGTCAACTCTATTTTGCCCGGTGCTCAGCGAAGGGTCAATCTGTGTCCCCTCTGCGGTGGCGAGATGGTGCCGCGGACTGCCGGGAATGGAGCCAATGCCGGGAAGAAGTTCTGGGGGTGTTCGGCATTCCCTGAGTGTCGCGGCACCAAACCATTTGATGCCTGATCGATTAAGGCGGGAGCCAAGATCGAATCAAAAGTGCTTTTTAAAAGCGTGGGCAGCTGCGCCGCCCCCACCCCTTTTGCCGTTGCGCTCAGTATGGCGCTGCGGGAACCCTTGCGGGGGCGCGGGGGATCTTTATACTGAGAAATGATTCCACCGCTCTGTTCGGGTGCCCTGGAATTATCAACTTGGACGCAACCTCGCCTCGGTGCCGCTCAAACTGGGCCGCTGCCAAAATCTCACCAGTTTATCAGGATTTTCTTTCCGCCGTCCTCGGCAAGCAGACGGTAATTGAAATCAGGATGTCTCGAGAGAAAAGATTCGAACGGCTCTTTTTCGCTGAAGAAGAAAATCCTTTCCCCGGATGTCCACTCCTTGAGGAGTTCGTCGTCCGAGAGGCTCAGCCTTGGGGCTGCCGGGTCCTTCAGGCCGTACCACAGGACCCCGTACCCGCCGTTCATCACATGGATCTGGAGACCTGTATAGTAATTGAGGGTAGAACCTTTCTCATAAAAATCGTTTATGACTATCTTGTCTCCCGGTCTGTGGTAGTACTGGATGACTTTGGCGAGGCTTTTGGAAGATAGCACGGGTTCGAAGGCAATCATTCCTGCATTGTAGGAATGGCACAGTCCGATCATCATGGCGGCGAGGAGGAGGAAAGATACGGTCCATCGCTTCCGGAGGGCGAACACGAGGGCCGCTGTCGGGCCGACGATCAGGAAGGTGGCGGTCCGGTAGACAAGTGGGGCGAGAAGGTGGAAAGTTGCCGGGGTGAGGTCGTGCATGTGATCGAAAGCGAGTTTGTAGGGCCCAGGGTTTGTGGTGAGGGTCCCGGAAAGGGTGTAGGCCTCTCCGTGGTAGTCTCCCCACAATGTGAGCGCTATCATGGCCGCGCCTGTGAAAACAGCCAGGGCCGCCATAACTCCAAGGCCGACAATTGCCCACGCCGTGGGGTCTTTTTGCGCCTCCAGGTCGGCCAGCGTCTTTCCGAGCAGAAGCGCGAATGCCGCAAGCGTGGGAAACGTGTAATATTCCTGGGTTGTGCTGAATGCATAGAAGGCCAGAATTACGCCAATCCAGAGAAATAGAAAGAGGCATACCTGTTTGGTCTTTTCCCGCGGGCGGATGGACGTCGGGAAATTTCGAACGAGCCCCCATATGAATGCGCTCCAGGGGAACAGCCACACAAGGTGAAGGCCCCAGAACAGCAGGCGGGGAACGGTATCGTAATCTTTCGGATACCGCATTCCGAGATAGCGTAAAAGGTGCTCGCGGATAAAATAGAACCACAGGAAATCTGAATTGGCGAGGGCCGCCGCAACATGCCAGGGGGCCGCCACGATCAGAAAAATTATGGCCCCGTACCCGATCTGAAGCCTCTTCACGACTTTCCGGTTACCGGTCGCCAGGATATGTATGAAAATGATTGCGCAGGGAAAGACAACGCCGATCAGTCCCTTTGTCAGCACGGCCAGCGCGGCGGAAATGTAGAGTGCGGCACACCGCGGGTCTACCGGTCCGATCTTTTTGGCGCCCTCTTCTTCGGTTGTTATGCGCAGGTACATATAGAGGCAAAAAGCGATAAAGAAGGATAAAATAACGTCCGGCAAAAATATCCGGGTGAAAGCGTAAAGGCCGAGGCAGGTTGCAATTACAAGCCCCGAGTAGAAGCCTCCTTTTTCGCCCCAGAATCGCGTTCCGAACCGGTAAACCAGCAGTATCAACAGAAGGGAAAACAGCGCCAGGGGCAGCCGTATAGTCCAGTCATGAAGTCCGAAAGCGGTAACCGAGACGGCCCCAAGCCAGTACATGAAAGGGGCCTTTTCCATGTACCTGATACCGTTGTCTATTCTAAGGGTCACCCAGTCTCCCGACTGGACCATTTCACGCACCGCCTCGGCATGGAAGGAATCATTATCGTCGAGAAGGGCAGGGCGGGAAATCACAACCATGAAAATCGCGGACCAGAGTGTTAGGAGAATGACCGGGTACAGGAATGTCTTTGAACTCATAAGGATTCTAGAAGCCCGGAGCTTTCCTTGTGGATCAGGCGGAAATGCCGGAAGTATATGATGATGCTTCCCGTCTGTGGAGAATCAGGATATTTCCTCGAATTATCCTGACCCTGATAACATAGCTGCAGAAGGTGGGCAACTTAAAAGCGGTTGGAATCTGGCCTTCCGTACCCTCCCGCAGAGTGCGGAGGCGGGTGATACTAAGTTCCCTTGAAAATACCGATTTTCGATGCTTCGCGGATGAGGCAGGCATCATGAAAAATTGCGTTCAAGAACGCATCAAAAGTGCTTTTTAAAAGCGTGGGAAGCTGCGCCCCTCACACCCCTTTCGATCAATATCCCTTGTAGGGGTTGCGTCCGAGGGTCTTCAGCTTTTCGGCAAAGCTGTCCAGGATCGCCCGAATCCGGTGGTAATCGGGGATTTTAACCTGTTCGAGCCTCACGCGATCTGATTCCAGGACCAGCCTGTCAAGGGTTTCCTGAATCTTGATTATGCGGGCTCACCCGGGGTTTAAATGAGAAATCATCACGCTCATGCCGGCACCCTGATAACCAACGGCTAAAATGGAATTGTGTTCGGTAGCTGTTCCCAGATTCCGGACGGTAAGGTAGAATCTTTTCTGGACCACTGGAATCAACGATCGATGAGACATGGGGATAGTGTGGAGGATTATGATATCCGGACTGGCCTCCACAATGCTTATCACGCGCAAATTGAAAAGAGGCCTCAATGGTCATAAAATTTTCGCTCGAAATGCTCGAAACTGGGCACATTGAGCTGGTGAAGCTAATCAAGGCGACAGGTTTATGCTCGAGTGGAGGGATGGCCAAGGTCGCCATCAGCGGGGGCAGAGTGCGTGTGGATGGAGTCGTTGAGCTCCACAAAGGCCGCAAGATCAGGCGGGGACAAAAGGTGGAGTTCAAAGGGAGCACGATTGTGGTCGAGTAGGGCCTGGCGGAAATCAGGGTGTACCCGTCGGCTTTAGGGCAATGCGATGAAGTCTTAGCCGACTCCGGGAGTTGAAGGAGATGTATGGTTGAGCCAATGGAGCCAAAGAGCAAAACACAGGTTAAAAAAGAGATGCTCGCCTTACAGGCCCTGGGCGAGAAGCTGGCAGAACTCAGTGCGAATCAGATAAAGAAAATCGACATGCCGATGGAACTCAGGGATGCCTTGCTTTTTGCCAAGACCATCAACAGGGGTGAGGCCCGGCGGCGGCAACTTCAGTATATTGGAGTCCTGATGCGCGAGGCCGATCCGGGACCCATTCAGAAGGCTTTGGATACCATCAGCAGGGGACAGTTGCTGGATGCCAAATAGTTCAAAGAGCTTGAACGATTGCGGGATGAACCGGCAGGGGGAGGCGATGGGCCCCTGGAGGAAAATCCTGAGCCGATTCCGTGATGCCTAGCGCCTGACAGCTCCCGTTTACCCCTGATTTTCAATCCTGCCGCGGATGGCCAGTGCCGTCCGAAGATGCTCGCGCAGGGCAGGGATGGTCTGCCGGGCGTAGTTTCTAAGATCGGGATCGGTGGCCTCATTGGCCATATGTTCTAATAACCTAACGTTATCCTTGTAATCCATGATCACCTGATTCATATATTCGCGGTCAAAGTCCCGGCCCTGCATTTCTGAAAGACGCACGAGCGACTCCCGCTCTCCCCTGTCCATATCCGTGTGGACTACACTGTCACTGTTCTTCGCTATCGCCAGAAGTTGGTCGCCGGCAAAATTATTGTACTTTGCCACCATCCGGCCGAATTGCTTGACCTCGGCGTTCGCTGCCTGCTCCGCGGCCTTCTCGCCAAGCGCGACTTCCAGCTTGTAGCCCTCTTCGGCTTTCCTTACAAAATCCTTGTCGCATGTTTGTCTGACAGGGGCTACAAATCCAAACGCTGTCATGTCGGGTTGTCCGGCGCCTTCACAGTCCCCTTCCCTGGCCTCGGCGGCGCCAAATCCGAACGTGATCGCAACGGCCATCACGAGGAATAACAAGGGTTTCAAACTCCGTGTGGTCATTTCTTTTCTCCTTTACTACATCTTTGTAAAAATATTCTAAGCATTGCAGGAGCAAACACTAAGAAGGTTGCTCTGAATGCGAGGCCGCCCTTCGGGAAGGGGGGTAACCGCAGAGGCGGAAATGCCCGGACAGTGATTCTCAGCCAACGGTCAATGCATTTTTAGATAGGAGGACTGATCGGCAAAAATCTTTACAGGCCGCCATCCATTGGAGCCAGACGAAACACCTGCCCCCCCGGTGCCTGAAAATAGAACCTGGAGGTGTCCTCGAATTCCACTTCACGAACCCCAAACTTGAGCAACTTTTCCTTGAGTGCCTCGGGATCGTCAGTCTTTATTTCCATCCAGGTAGCCAACAGATGGTCAGTTTCCGACAACACATCGACGCTGAAGAAAAGACCGAGAACGAAGCCACCCCAAAATTCATAAAGGTCAAGATCTGCATAAGGTTGGCCCGTGAGTTTCTTGCAGCCCAGTATATCAACGTAAAATTGTCTCGCCTTTTCTCGAAGACTATGCGGCAGGTGCATTTTCAAATGGTTTCCGATAGTGATCATTTTGCCTTCTCCAGAGATTGTTCGCATTTCATACTTCAACATAGCGAATAGCAAAACTCATCTGGATCTAATCAATTCTTAGATATGTCGAAAAAAAATGAGCCTAACCTCCATGCAATCGGAAATTCCATCACCATTTTTGTAACCTGAGAAATGGCGATCTTCCTTTCGTCTTTCCGGCCCAATGGAGACCATGGCAGGGGTATTGCCCAAAAAGGTATATCGTGATATAAACAAAATACACGTGACCACAGGGGCATGCCTGTGGTTTTTTATTTTTCAGCAGGGAGTCAATCAAGCATGATCAGTGCCTCGAACGTAGCCCTCTCTTATGGCAAGAGAGTCATATTCAAAGACGTCAACATAAAGTTCACCCCGGGGAACTGCTATGGGCTCATCGGCGCCAATGGTTCCGGCAAATCGACCTTTCTCAGAATTCTTTCCGGCGAGATGGAACCGGACAAGGGCGAAATCATCGTCGGCGCCAGGGAAAGAGTGGCGGTTCTTAGCCAGGACCAGTTCGGATTCGACGAGGAAACGGTTTTTAACACCGTTATCATGGGACATGCACGGCTGTACGAAATCATGGTAGAGCGGGAGGCGATCTACGCAAAGGCGGATTTTTCCGAAGAGGATGGCATTCGCTCCTCGGAACTGGAGGGAGAGTTCGCAGAGATGAACGGCTACGAGGCGGAGTCTGAGGCCGCGGTGCTTCTCAACGGTCTTGGCATACCTGAAGAGAAGCGCTCAATAAAAATGAAGGAACTGGAGGCGGGCGATAAGGTGCGGGTGCTGCTGGCCCAGGCCCTGTTCGGTAACCCGGATGTGCTGTTGCTCGATGAGCCGACCAACCACCTGGACCTGAAGTCCATCACATGGCTTGAGGAGTATCTCTTCCGCTTTCCCAATACGGTCATCGTCGTTTCCCATGATCGGCACTTCCTAAACCAGGTCTGTACTCATGTGGCTGATATCGACTTCGGCAAGATACAGCTCTACGTCGGCAATTACGACTTCTGGTATCAGGCGAGCCAAATGACGCTTAAGCAGAAGCAGGATGAGACTCGTAAAATCACTGAAAAAGCCAACGATCTGAAGGAATTTATCCAGCGTTTCAGTTCCAACGCCTCAAAGGCGAGGCAGGCCACTTCGCGCAAAAAGCTGCTGGAAAAGTTGACGCTCGATGATATGCCGGTCTCTTCAAGGAAGTATCCGCACGTCGCGTTCAAGCCCGAGCGTCCCTGCGGCGATATTATTCTGGAAATAACGGGCCTGTCCAAGGCCGTTGATGGATTGTCCGTGTTGAACGACCTTACCCTTACGGTACGCAAGGGGGACAAGATCGCCTTTGTCGGCGGCAACAGCCTCGCCAAGACGACGCTGTTCCAGATTTTGGCCGGGGAACTGGAGCCGGACAGCGGCAGTTTCCGCTGGGGCGTCACCATCACCCGCTCCTATTTCCCTAAAGAAAACAGCGCCTACTTCGATAACGACTTGAACCTTGTCGAATGGCTGGGTCAATTTTCTCCCCCCTCTGAGGGAGAGCGCTTCGCCAGAGGGTTCCTCGGCAGGATGCTGTTTTCCGGGGATGAGGCGATGAAGAAGACCAGTGTCCTCTCCGGAGGGGAGCGGGTCCGCTGCATGCTCTCCAGGATGATGCTGGTTGGCGCCAATGCCCTCATCATGGATGAGCCGACCAATCACCTGGATCTGGAATCGATCACTGCCCTGAACAACGGGCTCACCGCCTTCACGGAGGTGGTGTTGTTTTCCTCCCACGACCATGAATTCATTTCCACTGTGGCCAACAGGATAGTCGAGATCACCCCTGGCGGGATCATCGATCGGTTGATGGGGTTTGAAGAATACCTGAATGATGGGGAGGTAGTGGGGTTCAGGGACGAATTGTGCCAAGGCCACTACGACCTCAACCTTTGATGGTGCTGCAAACCAGGATCGTCCTAAGTCCGATTCAGTCTGTGCCCCTCTTCCTCTTCTCCGCTGCTACAGTTGCAGGAACAGTTCACTGTTGCAGGCAGGACAGCAGCTTTTGGTCGTAGAAAACCCGCACTTGGCGCAGGTTTTCTCGGCTTCCGGCAGTGCGGGATTTCTCTTGGCGCAAACTCGGCAATAAGAAATGTCCGGTTCGTTGGCTGCCTTGCACTTGGGACAAGTCCATTGTTCCTTGGTTTCGTCCATGGATTAATCTCCTTCTTCTTTGGGCGTCCATCCCAGTCACGCAAAGTCGATTACCAATCCAATATAAGAAAAGCCCGAATAACGCGCAATGGGCACCCCACTCTGCGACCGCCCCACCGCCCCCAGTCACAAAGGGGGTAGGATCCTTGCCCAGTCTTCAGCTTGCCGTCCAGTGAACCGTGAACCACAACCGCGCGTATTCGTTTTGAAGGGGGCATTCTCGCTTTACCGCCGATAAGCCTGTCGGTTCCGGAAAGTGACAGCAAGGTAATGTGCAGAAAGTTCTGCAAAAGAGAATGACTTAAAGAAATGGTCATGGCATAGGGTTTGTCGCCAAACAAATCCCACCCAAGAAGGGAGCAATGCCATGACCAAGAATGAGTTTAGTGGAGAGCTGTATTCTGCTTTAGTTTTATCTTGAACGCAAAGCAGAGTTTGCCTGATCGGTCCGGCATTATTTTCTCGCGGCAAGTTCGGGTTTGGAATATATATCAGGACAACTATCTTCTTAGGTGGACAATCGACAATATTCTCCCAATTATGGACAGAACACTGGATGCTGTCCAATTCCACGATCATTTGCTCATGGCCGGACCATATTTATATTCAGTCAGTCTTTTGCGGACAATTTCCAGCTCCTCATCAATGAATAGCGGGTGAAAATCAGGATTATCGTGGATCAGCGCCTCAACTGTGAGATCGAGGCGACCACGTAAATAAAGTGCGGTGTACCCCTCCGAAACAGTGGGAGAGTGGATCAAGAGTCGGGCTGTTTCAAAGCCACCATGTCGCTCAAGCATCTGGAGAAATCGCGTTGCATTATAGTTTGCCTCATGATAAGCCCTGCGATAAATATTCTGCATCTCCATGTCAAAGCGCTTTCTCACACTCTCTGCCATAACTGACTCCTGCACGTCCCCAGTCATGAGGTTTCCTAATCTGAATGGACACATACGGAAAATTGTCCATTTTTATTCTTGTCGCTCAAGAGGCAATCGTACCGATAATGCTAGAAGTAGAAGCGAATACAACTGCCCATGCAGTCCAGAATGAAGCTCTCTTGTTAAGTTCGGTTGATTTTTGATAGGCCTCCATTATCCCGCAAAGCCAGTCCGCATGTGATGCCTGCATTTCTTTAGGCTCCACGTACCCGAACTTTTCCCATAATGGTACAAGCTCCACTTTACTGGCTTTCCACCAAAGGAAGGCGGCATACAACCCCACGAAAGCCGCTGTTATTGCAAAGGTGATGCTCAGTGTTCTCATGACTTCCTATGAGGTAACAATTTACACCACCACCACTTACCGTTAGACGACTCCTACAAGCCCTAATCTCGGCCTTTCGGCTTCCATTCCCTTGCTAGGCGCTGGGCCTCGGCGACTCTGGCGTGCATCAAGGGAACGGCAAAGCAGGTGAACCCGATGCTGAAAGCATATTACAGTTACATTCCGGTTTCGCAAGAATATTTTGGAGCAGTGGGTCATTAGCTTTAGCAGTCATCCAGTAATTATCTTCTCCACAATAGGATTTTGCCAAAGGCCTTCGTTATGCGGTTTTTCTTCTGCCATCCTCTTAACTTCTCAGCAAGCCACGCAGTTCGTCTAGCGTGAGGGTATGATCTCCACGGTGTATCATGCGATGGCAGTTGCCACAGATCAAAGAAATATCTTCAACCCTCGTCTGAGTGCCCGGCCTCAGGCTGGCAATTGGCTGTTTGTGGTGTGCCTCAATGAATCCATCTCCATGCTTACCGTACGTTTCAATAAAACTGAATCCGCAAACTTCGCATTTTAACAGTGGATCACGTTTTTGTGCGAGTTCCTTGGCCTTGAGAATCACTACCTGGCTTCGTTCACGAGTAAGGTGGAGACGACGTTTTTCTGCACCTTCGGGGAAGGACAAAACTTCTTCAATGTTTTCGGGCTCTACTTCAGGCCTTGGTGGAGAAGGGCCATACCAACAGATGCCTGCAACGATCCACATCGGCTCGCTCTCCGGCCAGTATCGCTGAAACGTCTTAGTTCTTGAAATATCGACTGCGAACCCTCCAGCCCAGGTGAGTCTTTTGCCATAATGCCCTTCACCAGAGGGTGGATAGGGATAACCAAAGGCTTCAGCAAATCTATTCCATCGCGACTGACGGAAGTCTACGAAACGACTGGGATAAATAGAAGTGAGGATGATACTGCACAACAATGCTGCTCCTGCCGAATCTGCCGAGCCTGATGGCGTGGAGTATCCGAGATCGACAGCCTCGGCTACAAAGTCATCGATTCTCTGAATTGCTTCTGTCTCGCCCTCTGGAAATTCACTGATGAGGCCACCGATAGCCGTCCCGGCCAGATCGCTTTTATTAACGAAATGTCCGAAACGAATCAGGTCATAGCGCCCGCCAAGTGCCCAGCAGTCACGCATCGCTTTATTAAATGCATCAAGTTGAAGAACCGGCGCGGAAAGAACCGATTTAAGTTTAGGGTAATAATTCAGCCTGTTATGTATCTCATCCGCTGCTACACTTATGGCTACTTGGTCAAGCGACATTCCCCAATCCTCAGCCAACTGCCTGAGCCATTTATCGAGAGCTTTATCCAGATTTTGATCCACGTGTATCTCCATCGTATAGAAGTGCCTAATACAACATTCGTATCACTGTAATACTCTCACCGTCAAAGGATAGATGAGATGATTCCTTATGTCCATCCGGTTTACACCGCAGAATCCCACAAGAAAGTGGAATCCTGAAGGGCTTGGAGCGGAGAAGGTAGCGACCGGAATGACTGTCTGTCAGGATCAGACTCGCATGGCCAGGGAGAAGCGGAGCCGCCTATAATCGAGCCCTTAATTAAACTTCTGCACCGGAGTGACAAGGTATTGCAAACCCCAAAATTGCACCTGTCTTCTGCGATCATGCGGGCGGCGTGAAACTTCAGATGTTGGTTCATCCTTCCGAGATTCTCTCATTTTTCCAAGAAAAGCTAAAAATTATCCTTTCTGGAACTTACTTGCCTGGGGATTTTGAGATATAGACCATTTTCCGGTGGCAGCATCTATTCTTGCGAGCACCTCCGAGCAAAAATCTCCCAGAAAGGGGAATGGGGTAATCAAAAAAATCCAACTCGCCGATTTTTAAAAAATATAGAGAAACGCTCGGATCAAAGGAGTCCAGCATGGCAAAGCGGAATGGATCAATCCTGGATGACCTTGCCCTACTTGCCTGGTGGGTGAACGTTGTCCTTGCGGTCATTGTTTACCTCTCTCTGAAGTACTGGATGCCCGCAATCAAATTTCAAAACCCCTTTTATGCTGGAACGGCAAAGGCAGCCCCCGGACTTGCTCCCTTTCTTCCTGGAATTATCCTGCTCCCCGCTGCCATATCAGCCTTCAATTCCTGGCGCAAAGGGCAATTACTTGAAAAACAGAAGAGCATCGGGAGCATCAAGTCCATTACCTGGCTGGAATTTGAGGAGTTGGTCGGTGAAGCTTATCGGAGACAAGGCTACCGCGTGACAGAAACTGGTGGAGGCGGAGCCGATGGCGGAGTTGACTTGATATTGAGGAAAAACGGCGAGCATCTTCTCGTTCAGTGTAAGAACTGGAGAATGGATAAAGTCGGAGTCAAAGTAGTACGGGAACTCTACGGGGTAGTTGCCGCCGAAGGCGCAACGGGTGGAGTCGTTATCTGTTCTGGCACTTTCACCCAAGAGGCCCGCGATTTTGCCAGAGGAAGACCTATGGAGTTAATTGAGGGAACCGCTTTGGCTCGGATGGTGGAGGAGCTAAAGAAAAAACCATCTTCAGTCAACGTCAACCCTATTCTCGCTGACTCTCAGCCAACGGTCAATAACTGTCCCCTCTGCGGCAGTGAGATGGTGTTAAGAACCGCCAAGAAAGGGCCGAAAGCCGGAGAAAATTTCTGGGGCTGTTCAGCGTTTCCGAAATGTCGAGGCAAAAAGCCTCACTATGTCTAAAATGAGAATTGTAGAAGAGTTTCCTACCGAGTACATGCCGGTCACCCCCTGCTCCGGAAGCTGCCAAATTGGAGAGACATTCTCATTTTGTCAGAGGAATAACAGCTCGCCGAGTTCTAGGGTCAATCCCAACCTGGACTTTCTTGCTTTCCTTTTCCCCTTGATAATGACGGTATTGTTCAGGATTCACAGGCGGGCCGGAGTATTTTTCCGGTTTCCATTGGGGTCCCTGTCCTTTGCGTAACGGCTCCCCATAATGGGGCCCTTGGGTGCCGAAACAAGGCGCAATAAAAACGCGCCTCTCACCTTCTCGCTTCAAGTTCACCGATTCTCCACAGAAGCGACATGAACCTGTAAAGAAATCTCAATAAAAGTTAGTCACAGCTTTTCCGCGGCCCGTCCCATCGGCGGACGCGTGTTCCCCGGTGGTTGGCGTGCGCTCAAGGCCCTGCCAAAGGACAATACGCCGGCAGCGCTGATTACATCGTGACGGTGCGGCTGATGAACGGCAGGCCCTTCTGTCGAGGAGTTTGTCCGCACGCTGCGGACTGCAAAACGGCACTTTGCTTGAAAGCTTTTTCAGACCAAGGATAGAGAACGAATTTATGGGGCAGGAACAAGAATTTGAAAGGATAAAGAAAGTCTTCCGGAGGCGAATGAGTTGGTTCCTGTGGCCATTTATATCCCTGACTGCATTGACAGCAATAATTTCCGGTGTATTACCCAACGTCTACAAGTCAACTGCAACCGTGCTCATCATGAACCAGCAGATACCGTCGGCCCTGGTGCCTTCAACCGTCACCACATATGCGCAGGAGCGGATTCAGGCCATAACTCAGGAAGTGACATCGCGTTCGAAAATCCTGAAACTGACTGAAAAGTATAATCTTCTTCCCGATAAAGCCAGGAAGCTCACCACCGAAGAATTAGTAGACGAAATCCGCAAGCGAATTTCATTTCAGACGATCAATGCGGAAATCAACAAGGAGAGCCAGAGCCAGCCGGTGCTTCTAACCATTGCCTTTTCCATATCCTACGAGGATGAGGACCCGAAGAAGGCCCAGGCTGTGACAAACGAGATAGTTTCCTTTTACCTCGAAAAGAACCTTGAGTCGCGGGAGAAGGTCGCTCGAGGCACCACGGAATTTTTGACCGAGCAGCTCAAGCAGGAAAAAATGCGGATGGATGACCTGCAGAGCAGGCTCGCGGTTTTCCAGAATGAGCATCTGGAGGAACTCCCGGAATATTCCGCACTTAACATGCAGAAGCTGGAAAGGCAAAGTCTGCGTATCAGCGACGTCGACATGCAGATTCGTTCACTCGAAGAACAGCGCTCGATTCTTAAGGGGAACCAGGCAATGTTGGACCCCTATTCAAGCAGCGCCAACTCCAAGGTGATTACACAATCGGAACGGTTGCAGCAGGTCCAGTTGGAACGCGCTCAGGCATTGTCGAAGTATTCCCCCAGCCATCCCGCCGTTAAAGCAAAAGACCAGGAGATCACTCTTTTGGAATCGGAAGGTAAAGGGGGATTGGGATACGATCAGATGACGGACAATCTCAGGGCCGCCGAAACCAGATTGGCCAACCTTAAATCCACCTACACAGACAAACATCCTGAGGTACAGAGCACCGAACGGGAAATAAAGAGGATTAAGGGCCGGTTGGCCGAGATGCAAAATGACCGGCATGCAGGTTCGAAGATCACTCCGGCCCCGACCAGCCCGGCCTATATCACCCTCCAGTCAGAGCTGGAGAAGCTTTCTGTTTCCATTTCATCTCTTCAGGCCGAAAAAAAGCGACTGGAAAAGGATACTAAAGATCTTTTGGAGAGGCTGCACTCCATGCCGCAGGTCGCAAAGCAGTTTACCGAGATGGATACGGAATACCAATCCGCAAAGCTCAACTACACCACGATAGAGCAAAAGCTGTTGGCCGCAAAAGTTTCCCAGGGGATGGAAGAAGAAAAGAAGGGGGAATCCTTTCAGGTTGTTGAGCCGGCATTTCTGCCGGAAAAACCGGCTAAACCCAACCGGATCGCCATAATACTGGCCGGGGCCGTCCTGGCGTTGGGGCTGTCGGTTGGAACGGCCGCTGCGCGAGAATTTTCGGATAAGAGAATCCACGATCTGGAAACCCTTCGAAGAATCAGCAACCTCCCCGTTATCTCGATCATTCCGGCAATAATAACCGAGGTGGACGCAGCCGCCATACGGAATCGAAAGATGATCGCCGGGGTGGCGGGCATATGTGGCTTCATCGGCATCGTGCTGGCCGTCCACCTTTTCGTAATGGATCTGGACATCGTTTATGCAAAGCTGGGCCATCTGGTTCAAAAGAGAATCCCGTGATGTCCGGCAAATTCGAGTGAAGGATGGATATGCAATGGCTTAGGCGAATTATCAAGGGGCGGAACGGAGCAGAACAATGCGCCTGTGAAAGGATGACCCCGAAGTTTTCACAACCAGGAGTTTCAGGCCCCGTTTATTCCAGGACAAAAGTGATCCCGGTCCCCCATGGGGCTTTGTCGAAGAACAGAGTCGTACTCGATGAAGACAACCAGGTTGCCGAGCAGTTCAAAATATTGAGGACGCAGCTTTTCAACCGGACCCGGCCCCAAGGCTGGTCCACCATTCAGATCACAGGGTTCGATGCGGGTGAAGGGAAGAGTCTTATCGCAACGAATCTGGCTATCAGCATAGCCAGAGATTCGAGGCAGACGACCCTGCTCGTAGACCTCGATTTCAGAAATCCCTCCATTCATACCCTTCTCGGTCTGGGAGCGGAAGTGCCCGGTCTTACATCTTTCTTCGCCGGGGAAACCGGGCTTGAAGAGATTCTTATAAATCCCGGAATCGAAAAACTCACGGTCCTTCCGGCCGGGGGCAGGGTCCTGCAGGCTCCGGAACTGATCGGCTCTCCCAAAATGGAAGCCTTGGTCAGGGAACTCAAAGAACGCTATAAGGATCGCTATATCATATTCGATACACCTCACATGAACGGTTTTCCCGATGCGCTCGTCTTCTCGGAGTATGTGGATTCCATAATCCTGGTGGCAAGGGCCGGCTACACCTCACGGATCAGCGTAGAGAATACCATGGACATGGTTCCACATGAAAAAGTTCTCGGCATGGTCTTCAACGATGTCAGGTCAAAGGATTTAAACGGCGAATACGCACCGCGATAAACAAGCATCTTTGCCAGGCTCGTCCGTCAAGCTCTGACATCCGGGCCCGGATATGGAGGCTCTATATGGATATGAAGGCCCGTATACTTACTATTCTTATTTGTCTTCCTCTCCTGCTCTATCTTTACGGATGCGGCAGCAAGGAGGAAAGAGCCGCAAGGTTTGTTGCGAGGGGGGACCGGCTCATCGAAAACGGCGATACGGTGCGGGCCATCCTTCAGTACAAGAACGCTCTGCAGCTCGATCCGAAAAGTACGGGCGCTTGCCTTGCTCTGGGGAAGGCTTTCCTTGCCAGCAAAGAATATCTTCAAGCCTATCGCACCCTGAGCACGGCCCTGGAGCGGAATCCCAATCTGGATGAAGCGAGGCTGGAGGTTGCCGCGCTTCTTTGCGGCGGCCAACCGGAGAAGGCCCTGGAGGAGCTCTCCAAAATCGTCAAACCGGAGCCCTTCGAGACCAGAGTCGCTGTTGTCAAGGCATACGCACATATCGCCCTCAAGCAGTACGATCAGGCAATCGAGGTGTTGAGAAAAGCCAAAGATGCAGAGACAAACGCCGAAATCCAGAGGCTGCTTGCCATTTCCCTGAAGGCGGTGGGTGATTTTAAAGCAATGGAAGAAGCCGCTGTAAAAGCTGCCCATCTTGAGCCCAAGGCGATTTTTCCCTACCTGTTTCTTGCCAGGTTCGCCGCCGATCGTGGCGACACGGAACGCGCGGTTAAAGAGCTGGATGCAATGGTGAACGCCAGTGGCGAAAATTCTACCATGCTCTTGCGCGCAAGGGCTTTCGAAGAGCTGCGGATGGCCGGGGAAGCTGAGGATGCCTATGAAAAGCTCCCCAACGACCCCGAAATGCTCAAGGCCAGGGCAGGATTTTATCATCGGCAGGGAAAGAATGAAAAGGCGCAGAATGTCCTCGAATCACTCCTGGCAAGTGAACCTGGCGATGTAGATGCCACATTGGGGCTGGTTGCGGTACTTCAGTCCAAAGGGGATAGCGCCGCCGCGTTGGGACGTATCGAAACAGCCCTCAAGCTCGGTATCAAGCCTGCCGACAAAGAGAAGCTCCTCTTAACGAAAGCTTCTATTAAAGCAGACAGGAACGAGAAAAGTGCCGCCGTTGAAATCTGCGGGGAGGTGCTCAAGCAGAACCAGGGCAGTTCCGATGCTCACCTTCTGCTCGGCAGGCTCTTGCTGGATGGAGGCAAGTATGAAGAGGCTGAAATACACCTGCAGCAGGCGGCATCGGCACGGCCGGAAGATACTGGGGCCAGGATTCTTCTAGCAAGGAGCCAGTCCTTTAACAAGAAGGATTCTCTGGCCGCGGACACTCTGAATAATGCAATCAGGGCAAACCCGGCAAACAACGAGCTCAGAGTCGAGTACTTTCGCATGCTGCTGGCCAAAGGAGACCTGGAGCAGGCCATAAAGCTCCTGGACCAGGGGCTGGAGATGCAGCCTGAAAACCTGGTATTTCTTGAAGCTCGCGGAAGAGCGCTTGCGTCACAGTCGCAGTTCTCGAAAGCAGAGCTGGATTTTCGCCGGATGGTCAACCTGGCGCCCGATTCAGCAGCCGGCTGCATTGAAATGGGACGGCTCATGCTTGCGCAGTCGAAACCGGATAAGGCGGTTGAGTGGCTCAAACGCGCCCTCTGCGCGCAAAATGGGTGGGAAACGGCCATTCCTGTTCTGGCAGCGGCGTACGGGCAAAAAGGGGACTACAGGAACGCAATAGCCCTGGTTGAGTCAGAAACCGCTAAGAGACAGGCATCACCCGTTGCTTTCTATTTTATCGGCCAGATTCACGCCCAGCAGCGAAATCTGGCTGAAGCCGAAAAAGCGCTTGCCAGGGCTATTCAATTGGCCCCTGAGTGGAGCGATCCACATCGGGCGATGGCAATAGTATTTGCCGGGCAGGGCAAGGTCGATTCAGCAATTGTTGAAATGGAAAAAATGTACCGTATTAATTCGTCTCCATCGGATGCGCTCAGTCTGGCCATGCTTTATGAGCAGAAAGGCCGCGTCGATGAGGCAAGCCGCCTCCTTGACGAGCTGCTGCGCAAGTCCGAAGGATCGCCATCGGTTATGAACGATTTGGCGTACCTGTATGCCGAGTATAGAACCGATCCCAAGGACCTTCAAAAAGCGGCGGACCTGGCAGCACAGGCACTCGCCAGACAACCGGACAATCCTGCCTTTCTGGATACCGCGGCGTGGGTGTCTTTCAAACAGGGTGATTTCGATGCCGCCTGGTACCGCATTCAAACCGCGTTATCTCTGCACCCGGACGCCGGCTCGCTAAATCTCCATGCTGCAATGATCGCCAAAACAAGAGGGGAAAGGCATGAAGCAAGCCGTTATCTGGAAAAGGCGCTGCAGGAAAATCTCGACTCTATATCCAGAAAGACGGCTTTGAGATGAGAGTTTTATATGCGCTGCTTTTGGCGGTGACCGTCGCCGCGGCAGGGTGTGCTTCAAACTGGACAACTCAGCCCAAGACGTTCGAAGACCGCACCAAACAGGCCACCGAAAGTGGAGCAGTATCAGACGACTACAAAATCGGGCCGGGCGATGTCCTGGAAGTCAGTGTATATGGCGAAGAATCGCTCAATCGACCGGGCCTGGTGGTCAGGCCTGACGGGAAAATATCTTTCCCCCTGATTGGCGACATGCAGGTTGGAGGCTTGACAACCTCACAGGCGAAAGATGCCATGGAACAAAGCCTTCACGAATACATCCCTGGAGCTTTTGCCTCGGTGAGCGTCGCGCAACTGGGAAGCCTGCAGTACTATGTCGTTGGAAAGGTGAATAAGCCGGGCATGTACAACGTATCGAAACCGCTGACAGTGCTTCAGGCGCTTGCAATGGCGGGGGGCCTGACTTCTTTGCCCAGGAGACCAGCATCATGATACTGCGCAATTCCGGCAAGGAAACTGTGCACATTACTTTTAACTACAAGAAAGTGAAGAAGGGCCGAAACGTTGAGGAAAACATAATCCTGGAGCGGGGAGACGTGGTGGTAGTCCCCTGAAATCGGTGAACAGCGGTCAGTGGACAGTGAACAGAGACAAACCGGATCCCCAAAAGCAGCGCTTCTGCAACTGGTGGGTTATAGTCCTTTCGGTCTCCGCCTCTTCGCATGCCCACCACCCCATGTCGTAAAACCTCCCCAATTCTGCAACCGTCATGTAACACAAAGGTCACGCTCCCGGAAAGACAGGTATCCGCTTTTCAGGTATGACAGCAAACAAATGTTACGCCTCATGAGAGGAGGTCGGCTCAGAACAACGTAACCGAGTCTGCGGAGCTGTATCTTAAGTCCCCAACCCGGCCCTGCCAAAAATAATCCATGGCCTGAAGCTCTCATGTCTTCAAGTGGGAAAAAGTTCTTTCTTCAGGCGGCGGTATGCGCATTATAAAACAGATCTCAAGTTTTCCGTTACTTTGGGGAGAACCCCGTATGGCCAAGGAATCAAGATCAATATACGGCATTTGCGTAACGCTGATCCTACTCGGCTGGGTTTTCTGGAGTTCCAAGGCGGAAAGTTCGGATACATTCGGGCAAGTTGCCGAAGAGATTCGCCACGAAGCGGCCCTGCCCAATCAAAGCGATATCGGCCGCCCCTTGCCTCTCGCGGCGACGTGGAACACCGGTCAGTTCCCGACTGGTTTTACCCCGGACTACCAGATGCACTTGATCGAGCAGGGGCATTATATTCTTCCCGCGTTTTTTCTGCCTCCACCGAAAAATCGCGGGCCCGGCGAGGACCCCGGAGATGCATATTTCGAGGCTGCCACAAAAAAAGCCGCCGCATTGAAGCTCCCTATTTCTTTTGTCGGCACAGAATGGGAGAGTGTATTGACTACCGACCCTAACTATTTCAATTTGCCCCCTGACAAAAATCCCAATGTGATCGGCCTTGATGGATCGATCCAGCACAAGCTCGATCCTCTTGGACCGGTCGACCCGTGGAAGGAAGTGGGGAAGAAGTGGACGTCAACTCCTTTAATGAACAAACTCCAGGAATGGTATCCTGATCCCCCTCTGGTATTGTTCGTATCGAATAACGAGGCAAACAGGCTCAGGTGGTATGAAGCAGAATCCTCTAGCCGGTATATTTCGTTGTATGGCAAAGCTAAAGACGACAATGTCAAGCGGCAGGTTGTAGGAGATGGCTGGATCAGACTTTACAGGGCCTTTCAGGCCAGCATGCGTGAGGGACTGACTCAAAGGAACTGGTGCGACAATGCCAAATTCATCGGCTACGACGCCTTTGGACCATCTTGCTTTGGCCGATGGTTTGACTGGGAAAAATACTCTCTTAACATTCCAGGGCGAATAGCCCCCTGGCCCCTTGCATGGGATGGGGCCACTCCGTCCTATTATTTATATGACTGGGCCCAGATCGCGGACAACCTGGTCTGGAGTCCACAGGTCGAATCCATGAACTGGGTGTTCATGTTGGAAGAAGCCCATCGCCTCAATCCGGATTTTTGGTTCGAGATTTCCACCTGGGATGGGGACGCCCAGAAGCGTGAATACTTCACGATTCTGGGACAGGTCTTTAACCCTGAACGATATGGGGGGATGGTTAAATTCGGCATGTGGCTCCTGCGGCCTCGGGTCGTCCGGGAATTCAGGGGATATACGGATACCGTGGCTAATGCCGGGCCGTATTTTCTGGCTGTAGCTGCGGCGGTGGACTCGGTGCATAAAGAGCCTCTTCTAAGAAAGTTTTGGCGACATGGCGAACTGGTGGCTAATCATGCGGAGCAGCACCCGTACCAAAGCAATGTGCCTGCGGAATACCATAAAGTTGACAGGTGGTTTCTTCTTGACACCAAGCTTGACCCTCCGCGGTCCTGGTGGTTAATGACGAATCTGCCGGTCTATTCACTTGCACTTGTTCTGGGCCAGTCCCCGGAGCGGGAATGGCTTATTTATACTTATTGTCCGTTAGGGCCTAAGCCCAAAGTGGAAATCTTCCTGCCTGACTACGGCCAAATCACCATTGATGCTTCGCCTTCTGGGGTCTATTACCAGGTAGTTGAGAGAACAAAAGTGATAAAGCGGATCGATACTACTTCGGTGCCCCTCGGTGGATTCCGGTTAACTAGTAGTTAGGCGTGTAATTTCTGCGTCCGAGCGGCCGGAGACATCTGGCAACCGTATCCGAGCGGCTTAGAATCCGTTGATAAGCGTTTTCCTGGGTTTTACAGTCTTTTCACTTGAAATAGGACTTAGTATCCCAGACTAAAACTAATTGCCCTCCGAATCCAATAGCCTCCAAGGGGAAGTAACTATTTTTATTCTATCCTATGCCCATGCAAGTTTTTCGATCAGGTCGAAATATTTATGAGCCAACCAAGTTTTGTAGCTCAAGCCCGGCTGAGATTCCAAGGATCTGAAACGGCCAGGCGGCTTTCCGGGGCGCTGCTCTGGGGTTCCTTAGCCAGCATCCTGGGTCGCGGGTTACCGCTGGTGTCCATGATGCTTGCAGCCCGTATTCTAGGTCCGACCGAATTCGGCAAGTTGACTTTGCTTTACAGCACCACGTTAGCCATTCAGGTTTTCATTGAAGTGGGCTTATCGGTCACATGTACGAAGTACGTTGCCGATTTTCATCGAAAAGACCCGGTACGTACGGGCCGTCTTATCGATCTGGCAAATGTCGTTTCGGCATTAACTGCCTTCTTGATTGTTGTCCCTATAGTATTTTTTAGAGAGTGGTTTGCAGCGAATGCACTGGCCGCACCCGATCTGACCGGGCAGCTTTACTGGTGCGCCGTATTGGTCATCGTTTCGGCATTCTCGGCCGTTCAGCAAGGCATTCTTGTAGGTTTTGAAGCCTTCAGAGCAATCGCATCAATCGAATCGGCTGGAGGTCTCGGAATTCTATTACTGGTACCTTTGGGCGCAACCAGATATGGCGTCCAAGGAGCATTCGGAGCGATGGTTTTTGGCTACGGGTTACGACTGATCGCCCAGCACTTTGCAGTAACGAGACAAACGTCCAAACTAGGAATTATTCGGCGGTGGACCTTGCCTGTATCCGAAATTCCTGTTTTGTGGCGGTTCAGTTTACCAGCCATGTTGAACTCATTACTAGGGGGGCCCGCGACATGGTGTGCCATATCGATAATCGCGCATCAAACGAACGGCCATGCGGAGGTTGGTGTGTTTAATGCCGCAAACCAGTGGTTCTCGTTACTCCAGTTTTTACCGACCATCATGACTCAGGTATCTTTTCCAATACTAACCGAGCGGCTAAATGCCGGTGCAGCAAATGCGGCATGGAAATTGTTCTGTGGGCAAATACTAGTAACAATCGGTATCGTAACGGTGGCGGTAATAGTCGTTATTCTGATGTCACCCTTCATCATGGGCTTTTATGGCTTCCAATACGCTGACAAATGGCCCATCCTAATTGCTGTTGCGATTGCATCCTGGTTTGCAGCACCTCAAGGGCCCATGGGCAATCTCATCATTGCTCATGAAATGCCGTGGTCCTGGTTTGTCGACAGTGTCCTTTGGGCAGGATGCCTTATTGTGGTGGTATGCATCTTTCGTAGTCGTGGCGCCATTGCGCTTGCCTGGGGGCATGTGGCAGCGTACGCAGTCAGAGGGCTGTTTGCCTCTGTTCAAGTTCATCAACTTAGGACTAATACCAATAAACAATAGGTTTCCATGTCTTTCGGCCGATTTGTAATAAAACATTTAGTATCGCTATTGCCTCCAACAAGAGTGTATGCCTTAAAAGCACATCTGTGGCGCCTTGCGGGCGTTAGGGTCTCAACCTCTGCTCGTATTGTCTCCACTGTTTCATTCTATACAAACGGCAACATTTTCATCGGGGATCGCACTTTCATTGGGGAGGAGACTACTCTGGTATCTGGGGATGCAGATATCCTTATCGGGGATGATGTAGATATCGCCCCCAGAGTCCTGATTGTGGGCGGATCCCATGAGATCGATATGATCGGCCCCAGATCTGCCGGCACTGAAGTAAGCAGGCGAATTGAGGTCCAGAATGGAGTCTGGATTGGGGCAAGCAGCACGGTGTTGGGGGGTGTTACAATAGGAAAGAAAGCAGTGATTGCTGCTGGCAGCGTGGTGAATCAGGATGTCCCGCCCTTTAGCATGGTCGCCGGTGTGCCCGCCAGAGTGGTGAAAGTATGGGATGAAACCTCCGGAAAATGGTTGGCAAAAAATAAGTGACCCTCAATCATCAAAAACTGCCCGTATCCCGGACTCTTTGGACAGCTATTATTGTGAGCTTAATTCTGGCGGCGCTTTGTGTGAACTCTTACGGGCCACTGATTGCTATAATTGTACTCAGCGTCTGGTCGCTTTTTGGATCGAAACAAGCTATTCAGGCATTATCCTTGGTAGTTTTGATCAAGTTTTTGAACCCGGCGCTTTATCGATTTAGCGGTCCGGTTGCAGTTTGGGAATGGATAATACTCGCTGTAGCGGGTTCGAGGATCTTTTTCGACAGTTCCAGAAACAGCACCGCCTTCCATTCCGTCCTGCCATGGCTCTTGTCATTTTCTTTTGTCGTTTTATTAGAGTCCATCTTTTTCAGCCACGACAAGGTAGTTTCAATATTCAAACTTGCATCTTTCACGTACTCTGCCGTTGCTGTCTTGCTCGGGTTCAAAGAGACGGCGCGGCGCCAGGTGGATTGGACCTCCTGGTTTCTTGGCGTTTGGATCGCTGTGACCTTTCTTTCCGTACCTACATACTTCTTCCACCAGATTGGTTTCCAGAAAGATGGAATGGGGTTCCAGGGTATTCTAAATCAACCTCAGGCGCTTGCTGTTTTCCTGGCGCCTATGGTGGCGTGGCTCAGTGGGAAGATGTTTCTTGCTGCTCCCTCGAAAAGTGTTTATTGGCTGTACTTTGTGCTTCCGGTTGCGTTGGTTTCCATGTTTTTCACCAGGGGGAGGACAGCGTTTTTTTCGATAGGGGCAGCTTTGATCGTCATCGGGATAATCGCCCTTTGCATTCGGCCTGAATGGAGAAAATGGATTCAAAAAGGCCTGTTCAAGCCGATAACTCTCCTGTGTGGTTTTGCCTTATTTTCTCTCCTTGTATTGCAATCCTCTTTGGTTATGGATACGGTGTCAACGTTTATTCTTAAGGGACAAAAAGGTGCTGTGACGAATTCTTTCGAGCATTCCAGAGGCAAAGGGATGATAGAGCAGTGGCAAAACTTTTCCCGCTATCCTCTTTTCGGTATAGGTTTCGGAGTTTCCCTCGATCGGTCTTTCAAGCCAATTCTAGATCCCACTACCGGTTTGCCGCTCAGCGCATCGACTGAAAAGGCAGATCTGCTGATAGCTACCTTGGAAGAGACTGGCATTATTGGAACCAGTTTTTTCCTTTTCTTCCTGGTTGCTTTGATTTGGCATATCCTTTCTAAAACCGACTTGGTGATGCCTTGGGTATTCTTCACTTGCCTTTTCATCAATGTCGGTGAAATGATCTTCTTCTCACCTGGAGGCTTGGGGATCTACATATGGCTGCTAATAGGGTGGGCAACTTGCCACCGTTGGGAAACAACATGCAAGTTATCCACACCGTCTTCTGAAGCGCCGTTTCAAGCCATAACTAATAGACCTGGCATCTTGAGTCAAAAGAGCGTTGCATGAGCCAATGCCGGACTTGTGAACGACACAATCTCCCTGGCAAAAGCCTGGATCAGAAATCATTTGAAATCAAACTTCTTGAATTCCCAGCCTCACTGGAATGACAGATTCTGTGAACCGGAACTGATGTGGCTTTTCATGAGTTATTCGATAATTTAGCTATCGTGCTCACCGCTGCGGCCCAAAGCGGAGTGCAATATATATGAGAATTATACACAGCATACACTCAATAGCCGATCAGGCGACAGGACCTTCGCAGGCCGTTCACGGCTTCTGTGATTCATTAATTAAGGAAGGTCATGATGTGACATTGGCCACTTTGGATTGGGCGCCAATGGTTTCTTCTCCTGCTTATCTGAAAACTTTCTCGCTGGGGTTTGGACCAAAGCGGCTGGGACGGTCGCCGGCTATGAAAAGCTGGCTGCAAGAAAAGGTTGCCTCGCGTGAAGTTGATATATTCCACAGTCATAGCCTATGGATGATGCCAACAATTTATCCCGGCCATTTAGCCCGCAAGTATGGCGTACCCTTTGTTGTTTCTCCACATGGAACCTTTTCGCAATATGCAATGGCGAGCGGCTCAAGATTAAAGCGGATTTACTGGCCGTTAGTACAACGGCCGGCACTTAGGGCTGTAAGCTGTTTTCATGCAACGGGAGACCTTGAATATTTAGACATCCGAGGTCTTGGCTTTAGTCAACCAGTTGCTGTGATACCCAATGGAGTTGAGGTCCCAAGGAATTATTGCCGCGCGGAGAACAGCGAAAGAAGGACACTCCTGTACCTGGGAAGGCTCCATGAAGAAAAGGGTGTTGATACACTTCTATACGCTTGGAAGGTTGTCGCAGAGAAGTTTCCCGAATGGGAATTAAAAATAGTTGGACCAGACCGTGGACACTTAGGAGTGTTAAAGGCTTTGACGGAAAAATTAGGTTTGGCGAGAATACAGTTTGAGACCGAACTGTACGGCGAGGCCAAAGATATTGAATACTCGAGCGCTGATTTGTATGTAATTCCAAGCATTTCAGAAAACTTTGCCATCACGGTCGCAGAGGCTCTCGCGAACGGAACTCCCGTTATCGCAACAAAGGGCACGCCATGGTCGGCGCTTGAAGCCCGTGATGTCGGATGGTGGATTGATTTAGGCGTTGATCCGTTAATTGGATGTCTGGAAAACGTGCTTAAGATTCCGAGATCCAAACTGCAAGAGATGGGTTTAAGAGGACGCGAATGGATTAAGGACGAATTTTCATGGGCAAAAGTTGCCACAAAAATAGCTACAACTTACAAATGGATAATAAGCGGTGTTGGCAAACCTGATTTTATTATTACCTGCTGAGCAGATGAATGCTCAAGAGAATCGGCATGAATAAGAATAATATTCAAAGCACGAGTGAAGGAATTAATGTTGTCATTCTCTATTCCATCGCGGTCCATTATGTCATAGGAATGCTTAAAGCATTGAAAAAGTGTGGCGATAATATAGATATCGATGTTGTTTCTTGGGACAGGAAGGGCATCAATAGCAGCCAGTATTTGATTGAGAAAGTTGAGGGGGTGCAATTTCATGCACGGTCTTCGTTGACCGATGAAAATCTGCTTGCTCTGTTGCGCTCTAGACGCCCCGACATCATCTATGTCTCGGGATGGATGGATAAAGGATATCTGCGAGCCATCCGGCGCTATCGCGCAGAAGGAGGCAGGGGTCGTGTTGTTTGTGGCATTGACGACCAGTGGGAAGGCAGGCTGAGGCAACGCTTGGGGCAAGTGTATTTTCGTCTTTTTTATAAAAATCTATATGACTTTATGTGGGTTGCAGGAAAACCTCAATATCATTTCGCTCAGCGTTTCGGCTATGGCCAGGAAAGAATATTATGCAACATGCTCTCCGCAGATACTGCGGTTTTCAACAAGAAGTCGGATTTTTCACGTCGTTTTGTTTTTGTCGGACGCTTCGACCCTCTTAAAGGCGTTGATCTATTAATAGATGCATATTCTGCTTTGCCTGAAGAGACAAAATCTCAATGGCCACTAGTGTTGATAGGGGATGGAGAGCTTAAGCGGGAGATTGAGAAGAGAAACTCAAAACATATCGTGGTCAAGCCTTTTATGCAGCTGCCGGCATTGGTCGAAGAGCTTATGAAAGGTGGTGTCGCATGTATGCCGAGCCATCATGAGCAGTGGGGAGTGGCAATCCATGAAATGGCAAGCCTTGGATACCCTTTAATATTAAGCTCAGCTTGTGGCGCAGCCACGGAATTTTTGATTACGGGATATAACGGTTTCCTGTTTAGAAGAGGTGATGTTAAATCGCTCCGCGATGCATTGATGCAAATGAGTTTTCTTTCAACAGAGGAGTTGGAGGCATTCGCTCTGCGAAGTCGTATACTGGGCCAAAGAATTACATCTGAACATGCAGCATGTTCTCTACTCTCCGTTCTAAAACTAGAAAAAATCTAAGAGTTACTTCTAACATTAGTTAATAAACCGTTGAAGCAAATTCAACATGGAAGGTAAGCAGGCGTGTACCAAATCTGCACTAACTGCGTTATGGACACTTCGGACTCAGCGATCGTCTTTGACGAAAAAGGCGTTTGTGACCATTGCAACACTTTTTATCAGCACACATTGCCGAACTGGCCCAAAGGTGAGCAGGCGCAAAAGAAGCTAACCGTTCTTGTCGAACAGATACGGCGTGCAGGGCAGGGTAAGGAATTTGACTGCATCATTGGCATGAGCGGAGGAATCGACAGTTCGTACCTGACTTATGTTGCCAAAGAAAAGCTTGGGCTCAGGCCGCTGGTGTTTCATGTGGATGCTGGCTGGAATTCACAAGAAGCGGTAAATAACATTGAAAAGCTTGTTGATGGTCTGGGGTTGGATTTGTACACGGAAGTCATCAACTGGGAGGAGATGCGGGATCTTCAGTTAGCATTTTTCAGGTCAGGAGTACCCCATATCGATACACCCCAGGACCATGCATTTTTCGCAACAATGTATAAGTTCGCTGAACAGTACAAAGTTAAATACATTCTGACTGGGTCAAATTTATCGACAGAATGTGTGCGCAACCCAGTGGAATGGATGTACTACCAGTCCGACTCCGTGCAATTGCAGGATATTCACCGGCGGTTTGGTCTCAGGCCGTTGGATAGTTTTCCAGTAACCTCAATCCTTTGGCACAAGATTTTTCTTCCCTATATCAAAGGCATCAAGGTTGAAAAACCTCTTAACCTCATACCTTATGTGAAGCAGGAGGCGATGGGTCTGCTGACGGACAAGTTTGGTTGGCAACCGTATCCGCAAAAACATTTCGAATCTCGCTTCACTCGGTTTTATGAAAGCTATTGGCTACCAAAACGTTTTGATTACGATGTAAGGCGAGTCAAGTATTCAAGTTTGATTCTGACTGCCCAAATGACTCGACAGGAGGCAATAAAAAGGCTTGAACAACCTCCATACGATGCATCCAGTATTGAATATGATATGGAATACGTTGCGAATAAGTTAGGTGTCTCTGTCGATGAATTGAAGGGTTTCATGGAATTGCCGAAGAAGACTTTTCGCGACTATAAATCGCAGCAAAGGATTTATGATTTGGGAGCTATGGTGATGAAAGCTTTGAAATTGGAGGTCGGAGGCAAAAGATGATCACGATTGTCAATTACGGACTTGGCAATATCCAAGCTTTTGCGAATATTTATAAACGCCTCAATATCCCCGTTGCTATAGCTGAGACAACCGAAGAACTGGCAGGGGCAGAAAAGATCATTCTCCCCGGTGTTGGCGCTTTCGACTGGGCCATGACCAGGCTGAACTGCTCCGGTATGCGTGCTTGCCTGGACGACATTGTGGTAGGTAAGAAGCGTCCGGTCCTTGGGATATGTGTGGGCATGCAGATGATGGCAAAAAGTAGTGAAGAAGGGGAATTGCCCGGCTTGGGCTGGATTGACGCCGAGGTGCGAAGGTTTGACGAGACAGGCTTTACCCAGAAAACCCACCTTCCGCATATGGGCTGGAACAATGTAGATGTCAAGAGAAAGGGCGGACTATTTAAAGGTCTGGAGACGGGCGCAAGGTTTTACTTTCTTCACTCCTACTATTTCGTCCCCACCTCAACTGAGATCGTATTGGCCGAAACAGATTACTGCGGTGCGTTCGCATCTGCGGTAAGTTCAGGCAATGCCTTTGGTACTCAATTTCACCCTGAAAAGAGTCACCAGTGGGGTATTCAACTCCTAAAGAATTTCGCTGAGATGTAAATATGCTGAGACCTAGAATCATACCATGCCTATTGGTGAAGAATGGTGGTTTGGTAAAGACCACAAGGTTTGGCGTTCCCAAGTACGTAGGCGATCCTATCAACGCGGTTCGCATTTTCAACGAAAAGGAGGTTGACGAACTGATGGTGTTGAATATCGACGCCACGGTGCTTGGACAACAACCAGACCTCAATTTAATCAAGAACCTGGCGGTTGAATGCCGTATGCCTTTGTGCTATGGCGGCGGCGTTAAGACTGCTGAACAAATAGAGAGAATTATCAGTCTCGGGGTGGAGAAGGTGGCGATAAGCTCTGCAGCAATAAACACGCCCGATTTGATCTCGGATGCTGCTGCACGCGTGGGCTCCCAAAGCATTGTGGTCGTGCTGGATGTCAGGAAGAATGGCGGTACAATTAACGGTTATGAGATTTATACCCATAATGGCACTCATTCCACTGGCCTACAACCAGCTGATTTTGCCAAATGCGCTGAGGGGTTGGGAGCAGGTGAAATCGTCGTTAACTCCATAGACCAGGATGGGGTCATGAGGGGATACGACTTGGATCTCATTTTAGAGGTCAGGGAGAGCATAGGTTTGCCTTTGACTGTGATTGGGGGTGCTGCCTCACTCGAAGACATAGCTGCGCTGATAGACTCATTTGGGATCATCGGTGCAGCTGCAGGCAGTCTATTTGTTTTCAAAGGAAAGTTCCGTGCAGTCCTGATTAACTACCCCAGCAGAACTGAAAAAGACTCTCTTCTGTCAACCTTCTCTGAAGCAAATTCTGCAGAATCGAAAACCGGGTGAATTGAACGGCTGAGATTCCACTTTCTGTGCATGGGCAGGGCATTGCTTGTCCGGCCAACGACATCTCCTGTTTCCACAGGAACTGAGCGCATGCCAGTGGAGTTCGGCAAGACCGGACGATTTTACCGTAGTACTCCATGCTTGGATCATCATCTCCTTCCAACAGTCATAAGAATATAAGTCTGATGAAATGAAACAAATAATCCAGTCATATAAGACCGGCGAAGTGACTCTTGAGGAGACGCCATTTCCTCAGCCGCAGCGGGGTATGGTGCTTGTCGATACGAGGGCGTCCGTTGTTTCGGCCGGGACGGAAAAGATGCTGGTGGACCTTGCGAAAAAATCCCTCCTCGGCAAAGCCAAGGCGCGGCCTGACCTCGTAAAGAAAGTTATTTCCGCCGCAAAACGCGAGGGCGTTCTCAACACATTTCGGAAGGTCAGGGGCAGGCTGGACACCTCCATTCCTCTGGGGTACTCGTGCGCAGGAATTGTCCGCGAGGTTGGCCCCTGCGTGGAGGAGTTTTCGCCCGGCGACCTGGTGGCGTGCGGAGGGGCGGGTTACGCCAATCACGCCGAATCCAACCTCGTCCCCAAAAACCTCTGCGTGCGTATTCCCGCTAAATGCTCAGGCAACGGTTCGCACGCCCCGGTTTCCTTCGAAGAGGCGGCCTTTGCAACCGTTGGCGCCGTCGCTTTGCAGGGCGTGCGCCAAGCGACGCTGACTCTTGGCGAGCGAGTCTGCGTGATTGGCCTTGGGCTTTTGGGCCAGTTGACGGTGCAGCTCTGCAGGGCCACCGGGTGCCGGGTAATCGGGGCCGACATCGATCCCTGGAAGATCGAGATGGCAGTCAAATCCGGCGCCGACATGGCCGTCCACAGCCAGGATCTAGATAACCGGATCTGGCAATTCACCAATGGCGCCGGCGCAGATGCGGTCATTATCACCGCCGCTGCCAGGGGAAGCGAACTGATTGCCCTGGCCGGTGAGATATCTCGGCTGAAGGGCCGGGTGGTGGCGGTCGGTCTTGTGGGCCTGGATGTGCCCCGCGATACCTACTACAAGAAAGAACTGGATCTTCGGCTTTCGATGTCTTACGGGCCGGGCCGATACGACGCCGAGTACGAAGAAAGAGGGCACGATTACCCGCTTCCTTATGTGCGCTGGACGGAACAGAGAAACATGCAGGCTTTCCTGGAGCTTGTTGCCGCAGGCCGCATGGATGTGAAACCGCTTATATCGCATCGCTATCCGTTCGAACTGGCCCTCGATGCCTACGATTTGATTACCACCGGCAGCGAACCTTGCCTGGGTGTAGTGCTGCACTATGACAGCAAGCGCGAGGAACCGAAAACCCCAGCGGCAAAAGAGCTGGTGTGCCTTCCCGGTTCCGGTGTCGCACTTGGTGTCGTCGGGGCGGGAAATTTTGCCAAAGCCGTTTTGCTTCCCGCATTTAAAGCTCATAAGCTCGTTGCGCTCCAGGGAATTTGCACCGCAAAAGGGATAAGCGCCAAGGCGGCCCTTGACAGGTTTGGATTTCAACATTGCGCGGAAGGCGCCGATGAACTCATCGCCGACAGGGCCGTAAATTCCGTACTCATAGCCACCCGGCACAATCTTCACGGTCCTCTTGTAGAGAAGGCACTAGCCGCAGGGAAACACCTATTTGTCGAGAAGCCTTTATGCCTTAATGCCGATGAGCTGGACCTGATAGTTCAAAGGTACGCGGAATCCGCAACTGCCGGCAAAGTCCCGGTCCTTATGGTCGGTTTCAATCGCCGGTTCTCGCCATTCGTTCAGCATATCCGCAAAGTACTATCAAACCGGAGCACTCCGTTCATAGCCTCTTACAGGGTGAATGCCGGATTTATTCCAAAGGATTCATGGGTGCAGGACCCGGTCGAGGGCGGAGGCCGCATCATCGGCGAAGTCTGCCACTTTGTGGACACCATGCGATTTTTGTCGGGCTCGCCAGTCCGTTCGGTCCAAGCTGCCTCTATTCAGACGGATAATGCGAAGCTCACAAGCCGTGACTCACTTTCCATTACTTTGTCATATCGGGATGGCTCGGTTGCTTCCATTATTTACCATGCGCTAGGAAATCCCGGGTTTCCAAAAGAGAAATTAGAAATTGCAGCAGACGGCAAAGTCATTGAGCTGGATGATTTCTGCAAACTGGAAATCTTCGCACCCAAAAAAGAACGGTTCAAGGCGAAGCAGGACAAAGGTTTTGCCGCCGAGATCGACGCCTTTGTGAACGCGGTTGTAAACGGCGGGCCCGCTCCGATCCCTTTTTCGGAGATTGTCGAGACCACGCAGGTCACTTTTGCCGTTCATGAGTCACTAAATACCGGCCGAGTCATTTATCTCGACAATGATACAGACCGGCATTGAGAATTAAGCTGATTCCCCTTTACCTGCGCACCATCGCACATCTGCGCGTTAGACAGGTAGTCTACCGCGGCCGCAATGCCATTCGTAAACTGGCAGGCGGACACCCATACCTGAGTGCCGCTAACTTCCGGTGTCAGGGTGAATGGGCAGGGATAGAATCGGCCGCGCCCTTTGTGGCTAGACCCTGGATAGATTCATCCGCGGTATCGCGCAATAACTTCCGCTTTCTGAATGAATCCATCGATTGCGGCGAACCTATGGAATGGAATCCTCCCGACGCAAGCCGCCTGTGGAAATACAACCTGTACTACTTCGACTATCTTCATCCGGCAAGTCGCCTGGACCCTTCGCCCGGTATTGGCCTGATTCAAGACTGGGTAGAAAATAACCGGCCCGGGGCGCCGGATGCCTGGGACCCATATCCGACTTCTTTGAGGCTTGTCAATTGGATCAAATACCTGAGCCAAATAAAGCCCTTGCCCCCGGAACTCGGTTCGCCGATCCGGTCCGCATACCTGCAGGCCTGCAGGCTCGAGCAGTCCATCGAGTACCACCTGTTGGGGAACCATTTATTCAAGAATGCCAAGGCATTAGTATTCTGCGGCATCTTTTTTAAGGGAAAAGACGCGAAAAGATGGCTTTCAAAGGGAATCAGTATTTTAAGCAATGAACTGGACGAACAGATACTCCCTGACGGCGGGCACTTCGAGCGAAGCCCAATGTATCACAGCATGATCCTTGAAGATTGCCTCGATCTGCTGAATGTTTGTGCAAATAAGCCGCACCCCGGGCTCCGGAAATTATCAGAGATTCTTAGTGAGCGGCTTCCCTCCATGATGAGATTTCTTTTCGGCATGACTCATCCGGACGGCCGGATCGCTTTGTTCAATGACGCGGCTTTTGGCATAGAGATTCCGCCTCAACACCTTGTCGAATATTATCTGAAACTGGTTGAGAAACCCATTCCCAGCATGACTGATGCATCCTGGTCCTTTCCCGAGTCGGGATATTTCATCATGGCACCCCGCGCCGGGGATCGTCTGATCATCGATTGTGGTTCGATAGGCCCGGATTATCAGCCCGGACACGCGCACTGCGATACGCTCAGCTTAGAGCTCTCGATCAAGGGGCATCGTGTAATCGTTGACTCGGGCTGTTTTCAATATGAGGACGGACCGATTCGTCAATATAACAGGGGCAATTCCGGGCACAATACGGTTAGCATCGATGGACAGAACCAGTCGGAGATCTGGGGTGCACACCGTTGCGCCAGGAGGGCGCACCCGCTCCATGCCAGGTTGGAGCACAACGGCCGAGATATTATTTTTGAAGGAGCTCACAACGGTTATAGAAGGCTCGATGGAAGCCCCGTTCACTGCAGACGTGTTCATATCTCCGGGAAAACCTATACCATCAGGGACATTATAGAAGGACGCGGCATTCACCGGATAGAATCTAGGCTTCATGTCAATCCGGCTTTCAGCTTGGATTTGATATCCGGAGGGGCCGTCATAAAGCACCTGGGAGAATCTCTCGCATCCATTTCATCCATGCACGGCCAGGCAATTGAAAAGACAGACGGATGGTACTGCCCGGAATTCGGAATCAAAGAGCCTTGTTGCGTGTTGAGAATTTCACTTCCACGCGTTTCCCTGCCCTGTGACACGGGTTGGGTCATACAAACTTGAAGCAGCGGAAAAGATCTGTCCCTTGCATATTCTATTTCTGACTCACTACTTCCCGCCTGAAGTAAACGCACCTGCTTCGCGCACTTTCGAGAATGCCATGAGGTGGGTCCGGGACGGCCACGAGGTAACTGTCATAACCTGCGCCCCAAACCATCCGGACGGCATCATCTATCCCGGCTACAGGAACTGCGTCAGGCAATGGGAGGAGACCGCAGGCATACGCGTGCTCCGGGTGGTCACCTACCTCAGCGCCAACAAGGGCTTTCTGAAGCGCACCCTGAACTACATTTCATACATGATCTCGGCCAACCTGTTAAGTTGCCTGGTGCGGAAGGTGGATGTCGTCATATCGACATCGCCGCAGTTTTTTTGCGGTATGGCGGGGCTTTGGGTCGCCAGATCGAAAGGGCGTCCGTGGATATTGGAAATCAGGGACCTCTGGCCGGAAAGCATCATCGCTGTGGGAGCCATTCGCAACCGGAGTCTCATAAAGGCCCTTGAATCCGTCGAAACGTTTCTTTACCGCCATGCAGACCACATAGTCTCAGTCACCAAGTCCTTCAGTCATCACATTGCAACCCGGGGCGTCGCTCCCGAGCGAATAAGCGTTTTGACAAACGGAGCCGATTTGTCGCAATTCAAACCACTTTGCAAAGAGAATGAAATCCGGACCAGACTGAACCTGGAAGGGAGATTTGTCGCCTCTTACATCGGCACTCACGGGATGGCCCACGGCCTTGATACGGTGCTGGGGGCGGCCAAGCTGCTGCGGGCGGAAAGGAATATAGTCTTTCTTCTTGTTGGAGGCGGAGCCGAAAGGGAACGTCTCCTGGCACGTCGCGACGAGATGGGTCTCGAAAACGTTATCATGCTGCCGCAGCAGCCAAAGGACCAGATGCCCCTGATTTTAGCGGCCTCGGATGCATGCATGGTACTGCTCAAAAAACGAGACCTCTTCAAAACGGTGATCCCATCCAAGATTTTCGAAGCTATGGCAATGGAACGTCCTATCATTCTCGGAGTTGAAGGCGAGAGCAGGGAGATTATCGAGCAAGGAGGCTGCGGTCTGTGCATCGAACCCGAAAATGAACTGGACCTCGCGGAATCGGTGCTGCGGCTCTCCAGGGATCCCGGACTGGGAAGACAGATGGGGTTAAACGGCGGACGCTTCGTCCGGGAGCGCTTCGATCGGGACGCACTGGCGAAGCGCTATTTGGAAGTGATTGCGGCTGCAGCCGATCAGGGGCTGCGGCCTGCTTTGGAAAGCCGGAATTCTGCGGCATAGAGATTTTCGGTTTTTCTTGAACTCTATATGGGGGAGCCGTGAATAACCCGGGATCTGAGCTTACGTTTCCGAAACTCCCGATTCTGTCAGGTCTTTTCGTATGTATATATGGGCTCCTGTTTTGGGGGCTTTACAGGTCCTCCCTGGACTATTTGCTTTCGAGCTGGAACGGGGGCGACTATTCCTATGCCTATCTCATCCCATTTGTGATTCTTTACCTGATATGGGAGAAACGCGATCAGTTGAACAGTGCGCCGGTGGAAAGAGCCTGGTGGGGGGTTGCTCCACTGGTCCTTGGGATCGCGCTATTCTGGCTGGGGGAGTTGGGCGGAGAGTACTACACCTTATACGTTTCGGCGTGGCTGATACTTATGGGAATCCTATGGCTGCACCTGGGCTGGCGAAAGATGAGAATCCTGGCCTTTCCCGTCTTTCTCGTACTGACGACCTTGCCACTGCCGGCTTTTCTTTACTACAGGATTTCGCTTCAGCTTCAGCTCATCTCATCCCAAATCGGGACGGCCCTGCTTCAGATAATGGATATTGCGGCCCACAGGGAAGGCAATGTCATAGATATCGGGTTGACCAAGCTCCAGGTTGTCGAAGCCTGCAGCGGCCTCCGATATGTTTTCCCCCTGCTCGTTCTGGGCCTTATTATTGCTTATTTTTTCCGCGCATCCCTGTGGAAGCGGGCATTCCTGGTGTTGTCGACCATTCCTCTCACCATCTTCTGGAACAGCATACGAATTGCGCTGACCGGGGTTTTGTGGACAAAATGGGGACCAAGGGCCGCTCAGGGCTTTCTTCATGACTTCTCCGGGTTTGTGATATTCTTTGTTTCGCTGGCGGTGCTTTTCGGGGAAATGTTGGTCCTGCACAAAATTGGAAGGCGGGACGCACGCGGGGCGCGCCGACCCGCGCTTGACCTTTCCACTTCGGACAGTTTTAGACGAAACGCCGGGAGTGGGGCCGATACAACGAACATTCAGACCAGTGCCGGCGTGAGAGGCTCACTATCGCGGTTCGGGGGTATCTCCTGGCGCGAGCATCTGCCGCGTACCCTGACTGCTCTTGTCTTGCTCGGAACGACACTGATTTGTTTCCGAAGCATCGATTTTCGGCAAAAGATACCTATCCGGGAGCCTCTGAGCAAATTCCCCATGGAGGTCGCCGAATGGCGCGGCACCCGGGAATACATCGAACCTGAAGTCCTGCGTCAACTGAGCTTGAGCGATTACATCCTTGTCGATTACCGGAACAATACCGGGCAAAACATCAATTTCTATGTTGCTTATTTCGAAGCGCAGATCAAAGGGGGCTCCATACACTCACCCGAAACATGCCTTCCGGGCAACGGGTGGGATTTGCAGGCAGCCGCCTCGGTGGCGACTCCGGTGAAATACGGCCGGGATGTTCTCCATGTAAACCGCGTCGTAATGGAGCAGCTTGGCATGCGGATGCTTGCCTACTTCTGGTTCCCGCAAAGAGGGCGCGTCCTTACCACCATCTATCAGCTAAAACTTTATAATTTCTGGGATGCACTGACGCAGCAGCGGACCGACGGCGCCCTTGTCCGCGTCCTCACACCCATTTCCGGAACAGAATCAGTGGATACGGCCGCTACCCGCCTAAACGAGTTTCTAAGCAAGGTTGTGCCGGTCCTGGAGCCGTGCATTCCAGGCAGGGAACTGCAGGCCGTGGCGGGTCAGCTTCCTTGTAAGCAGAGTTCCATACCACAGTAAACCACGCATAATTTCTTTACGGAAACAATCAGGTTGAAAGGAAAAAACCAGGTGAAGGTTCTATTAGTGGCCGGGGCGCGGCCCAATTTCATGAAGATCGCGCCCATCTTCCGGGAATCTCTCAACCATGAGCGGGTTGATTGCCGCATTGTGCACACAGGCCAGCATTACGATTATGCAATGTCCGAAACATTTTTCCAGGACCTGGGAATTCCCGAGCCGGATTACCACCTCGGCTCGGGTCCCGGTTCTCACGCCGTCCAGACTGCCCGGATCATGACGGAATTCGAAAAGCTGTGCGAAAAGGAACGTCCCGATCTGGTAATCGTGGTCGGGGACGTCAACTCAACCCTGGCGTGCGGCATAGTTGCGAAAAAGCTGGGCTCCGGGCTTGCGCATGTCGAGGCGGGGCTAAGAAGTTTCGATATGAGTATGCCAGAGGAAATCAACCGCAGGGTAACGGACTCCATATCTGACCACCTGTTTGCCACGGAGCAGAGTGCTCTAAAGAATCTTCTCTGGGAAGGAAAAGATCCCGCGAGCATCCATTTTGTCGGCAACGTTATGATCGATAACCTTTTCCACCAACTCGACAAGCTGGACAAAACAGATCCGAAGCAATTTGCGACATTTGCGCTGAAGGAAAAGGTGAAGAACTATATCTTTCTGACGCTCCACAGGCCATCTAACGTCGACAACCGTGAAGCGTTCGAGGTTATCGCGTCGGCCCTCAACCAAATAGCTTCCGAGATGACGGTTCTTTTCCCCGTCCACCCCAGGACAAGCAAGATGATCGCTGAGCTTGGCATAAATTTCTCTAGCAATATTCATATTTTGGAGCCACTGGGTTTCCGGGAGTCGCTCTTCCTCTGGAAAGATTCAAAGATGGTGCTGACTGACAGCGGAGGGCTTCAGGAGGAGACCTCAGCGCTGGGAGTTCCATGCGTTACCCTCAGAGATAATACCGAGAGACCGATCACCCTGGAAATGGGAACGAACATTTTGGCGGGAACAAGCAGAGAGGGGATTCTGGACTCCTACAGGAAGAACCTTAACGGAAGGGCCAAATCAAAAATGATTCCCAAATGGGATGGGAAGGCATCAGAGAGAATCTGGAAGGCGCTCATGGATCGCGCTGAGTAAGAGCTGCGCAGGCAGAGCACGAAGCCGCCCTTATGCGCCTGATAACCCCTGTTTACGCCAACTGAAGCCACCAGCAATCTGAAAGAAGGGGCCCGGGATTTTGACGCAGTGATCGTGCCAATCCTGGATAAGTTCATACCAGGCAAGTAGTCCGAGGCTTTCAACAATGATTTTCCTATCCACTCTGCTCATCTCCGTTTTCACCACCATCGCCCTCATCCCGGTCTTCAGCAGTCTCGCGGTGCACCTGCGGATACTGGACACCCCTGATGAAAGAAAGGTGCATTCTCGCCCCATTCCAAGGAGCGGTGGGCTTGCAATGGCTCTGGGCGCTCTTATTCCAATCGTTCTCTGGCTGCCCTTTGATGTCTCTTTGAAATCAATCGTCTTCGGGACCGGGATCGTGGTTTTCTTCGGGTTTGTGGACGATTCCATGGGCCTTTATTATCTGTGGAAATTTGCGGCGCAATTAGCGGCAGCCATTGTCGTGACTTGCTATGGAGGGGTCTGGGTCAGCGATTTGGGCGCCCTTCTGCCCGAAGGGTTTCATCTGCCGGGTTGGATCGGGATTCCACTGACCGTCATAGTGATAGTGGGCGTCACGAATGCGATCAACCTCTCCGACGGCCTGGACGGGCTGGCTGGAGGTATTTCGATAATGAGTTTCATCTGTATCGCCTACCTCGCCTATCTCGGGACCGACTTAATAGTGATCCTGCTGTCAATTGCAATGATAGGGGCTATTTTTGGGTTTCTGAGATTCAACACCTACCCGGCGACTCTATTCATGGGCGATGCGGGGAGCCAGTTTCTGGGCTTCTGGGCGGTATGCCTTTCTTTGAAGATCACCCAGGAAAGTCCCGGTTTCAACAAACTACTGCCCATGATGCTGCTGGGGATGCCCATCCTGGACACACTTTCCGTCATGCTTGGAAGAATCGCGAGTGGCAAATCTCCTTTCAAGCCCGATAAGAATCACCTGCACCACAGGTTTATGAACCTCGGCCTTTCTCACTCGGAAACGGTCTTCCTGATCTACGCGCTTCATGCCTGCATGGTGACTTCCGCCTACCTGATGCGTTCGAGCACCGAATGGCTCGTTCTGGTATCAGGCCTGCTTTTCGGTGCGGCCGTTCTGCTGGGACTGGCCGAGGCGGAAAAGACCGGCTGGCTGGTCAAACGGCATCCTTTCCTGGAAAACCTGACCCAGAGCTTCAAAAACCGTTACCTGATCATCAAGACGTCATTCATGGCCTGCGAAACGGTGTTTATCCTTTTGCTTATTTTGACTGTCTTGCTGCCGATCGAAGTGCCCCTTTATGTTTGCGCGGCTTCATGCGCGTTCGCCGTGCTCGTCATTTTGACCTGGTTTATGAGGAAAAAATGGATCGGAGGAGCATTAAGGCTGGGTTTCTACTTTTTCATCCCGTATGCCGTCTATTTAAGCGAAATGGATGCTGCCTCTCAGATAGGCGGGAGATTGGCCGACGCATATAACTTATCGTTCGCCGCACTCGTCGTGTTCATTATCCTGACCCTGAAGTTCACGCGGCGGAAAAAAGGGTTCAAAACGACCCCCCTGGATTTTATCGTTCTGTTTATCGCGCTTGTAGTTCCCAACCTTCCGGGCGGACCTGTCAGGAGTCATCACATGAGCGTGATTGCGGCGAAAATAATCGTGTTCTTCTTTGGATTCGAGGTCCTCATGGGAGAACTCAGGGGTGATTACAGAAAAATTACACTTGCATTCCTTTCCGTCCTTGCGATCGTAAGCCTGAGAGGTCTTCTTTCCTTTTAGTCCTGCCACAAGCCGTGGGCCGCCACGTTCAGAATCTCCTCCATTATCTCAGCTCTCCGAAACTTAATGAAACTGTAATGAATGCGTAACAGACCATCTGTAGCATGCTCCGACATCCTTGAGAGATCGGCGCCTGAATGGCCGGGATTTTCAGGGATCGCACGAACGTGCTGAACCACGCCCGGACATCGGTTGTGACGCGATTTCGAAGTGCCTTGGCCGAGTGCCGGCGCAGCCGGTTTGAAGAACTGGAAAGGAAATACTCAAATCATGTATCGGTTCCAAATTGTTTTCGCAACAGTGTTTTTTTTAAATGTCCTTTTCGTTTTCCATTGCCCGGACCTGCCGGCAGCGAAAACAGATTCCATAAAACCCGGGGATAAGGTCGGGATTCAGTTTACCTGCCGTTTCAAGAATGGAGAGATTGCCTCGAGCACATCGACGGCCGTGGCCCGAAATACCGAGCCCAAGTCCGCGATCTTCTTGCCCAGGAATATAGATGATCCCGTTGCCGTTACTGCCGATGAGAGTTCGAAGAATCGGCAACCCCACGACTTCATAGCGTTCGAAGATGAGATCATCACCCAGCTTGCCCGCTCCATTACGGGAATGCCGGTGAACGGGGCCGGGACAATCGAGCTGCATGCCGACAGGATTACGGGTCTGCCGTCTAAAGATGAATTCCTGCAATTGGCGCGGGTCAGAGTGCGCCCGAAAGAAATGAGGATGACCAGCGACGAGTTCAAGGCCCGAACGGGCAAGGAGCCCGCAGTGGGGGAAGAATTCACGCTGGATCCTGCAATGCCGGGAAAAGTGGCTTCCGTTTCGGAAAGCGAGGTAAAGGTCCGGTTTTTTGTTCAGCCGGGATCGGTGGTCGACACGCCGTTCGGCAAAGGCGCCATCAGAGAAAATGAGAAGAACTACGAGATCGTGATCGACGCGTCCGTGGGCAGCCTGGTGAGGACCAGGGGTTTAGTGGGTCGCATCTCGGAGGTGCGGGACGGCAGTATAGTCGTAGATTACGGTCATCCCTTCGGTGGTGAGACGCTCACATGTGACATCAAAGTTGAACCGCTGCCCGCTGCCGATGCAGCGCGGGCAAAGGAATAATCCGACGATGAAGAGAACAGAATTTGTAGCCTTGGTTGCCGTTGTGTCGGCCTTGTCCCTCTTTTCAGCGCCCTTGCCCTCTGTTGTACCCGCCCACTGTGCTCAAATGGAAAAGGGCGGGGCAGCTCCTCCTGCCGTGGGAGGCCGGGAAGTGCAGGAAGGCGATTTGGTGAAGCTCAATTTCACTGCGTCGAATGAGAAAGGCGAAATCGTCCGCACGACGGACGCTCAGGTGCTCAATGATCCCAATCTGCGGAAGGCATCCGATTTCCTTGAGGCCGTCGACTATGTGCCCGAGGATGTCTGGGTGGGACACTCGGCCTCCATCCCCGGCCTGGGGGAAGCGGTGATCGGGATGAAGGCGAGCGAAAAGAAAACGGTCGTTTTGCCGCCTGATAAAGCATACGGGCCAATGGACCCTGCAAAAAGAAAAGAAGTACCCTGCGCAAAGAGCATGCCCAAAATGATCAGGATGTCTCCTCAAGACTACGTGGGGGACTTCCATTTATTTCCTGTCGTTGGAAAAGAGGTCGCCATTACCCCTTACTTCAAGGCGGCTGTTGTCGAAGTTTCCGAGCAGTTTGCTGTTCTCGATTGTCACGCCAGGGACGGCGAGCGCTTTGAAGAGAGCTTCGGTTCAGTGGAGATGAAGGTTGATCAACAGAACGTTTCCATGATCTTGACCCCTCGTCTTGGATCCAATTTCCCAATGGAGGGGGGAGGGCAGGGGAAAATTGTGGCAACCGACGGCGTCACATTTACCGTGGATGCCAATAATCCTCTTGCGGGCATACCTGTAACGGTCGACCTCGAGATAGCATCCGTAACCAGGGCCGCCCAGTTGGACTCACTTCAAATCCAATGGGTCGAGGATTACGACAAAGGCATCGCTTTGGCCAGGGAACGGGGAAAACCCGCAGTCCTTGTCCTTTATGCCGATTGGTGCGGTTTCTGTAAGAGGCTTTTCGGGGAAACTCTTCAAGACCCTCGAGTAAAATCCTTCAATGATCGGTTCGTCTGGATCAAAGTCAATTCGGACTCCGAAGCAAAGTTAAAGGAACTGTATGCCCAGAAAGGCTTTCCTTTAATCGTTATTCTGAACCTGGAAGGACAGCCGCTTGACCGCATGGACGGTTTCAAGGATGCGGCGGCTTTCCGTGAGGAGTTGGTCAAGACATTAAGACCTCTCCGGATCTCAGGGCCGCTGACATTTCGAATCGGTCTACCCCGATTATGAACGTGGAAACAATGGACGCTTTCAATCAACCGAAACTATTTATCTTCATTACCGTCCTGCTGTTCAGTGTTCTGCCTGGCTTCGCCTGCCGTTGCTGCTGCGATCAGCAGCCGGCCCAGGAACTTACTTTCCCGATTGCAGGCTTTCTTGTCGAAGGAAACACACTTCTGCCCCCTGAGGCAGTTCAGGATACGCTCGAGGGCATGATCGGTCCCGGCAAGAAATCATCCGATGTTGAAACGGCCAGGGATACTCTGGAAAAGCTCTATCATGCAAAAGGGTATCCGACGGTTTTGGTCGCCATTCCGGAGCAGAGGGTCCAGGAAGGGATCATCCGGCTCGACGTGATCGAGAGCAAGATCGCAAAAGTGGCAACCGTTGGAAATCGCTATATAACGGCTGAAAAAGTTCTGAAGGGCCTTCCGTCTATTAGGCCGGGCGAGGTCCTCTATACCCCCGATGTCCAAAAGGAGGTCGGCAAGGAAAATGAAAACGCCGACGTCAAGGTGACCCCTTCGCTGTCCCAGGGGAGCGAGGCGGGCACCGTTGATGTGGACATCAAGGTGGAAGACAAGTTGCCCCTGCATGCGAGTCTGGAGGTCAGTAACCGTTACAGTCCCAATACTACCCCGCTGAGGCTCAACGCTGTTATCCATTACGATAACCTCTGGCAGAGGGACAACTCACTTTCGCTGCAGTATCAGACATCCCCGCTGAACGCAAGCCAGGTCGAGGTCGGGGCCGTCGCATATTCACTGCCGGCCCCGTGGAATCTTAATCATACTATTTTGCTGTCGGGCATATGGAACTCAAGCAATACGGGATTCGGCGAAGGATTCACTTCGATCGGCAACGGCCACATGTTCGGGTTGCGTTACGTTCTTCCCCTACCCGGTTTTACGAACTACACGCATAACCTGATCATTGGGTTGGACTATAAAGACTTCCAGAACTCCACCCTTCAGTTGGGCGGTAAGAGTAGCGGGGTGACCCCGCCTGTCACCTACTTTCCTCTCTCGTTCATGTACACATCGTATCTCGCGGACCCGCGCGGGGTGACACAATTCAGCACAGGATTGAATATGGCGTTTCGCGGATTGATCTCCGACGAGACGGCATTCGCCGGGAACCGGTTCGATGCGCAAGGGAACTACCTGTATGCAACGGGTTGTGTGGAAAGGACCCAGGACCTTATTGCGGGGACGAAAGTCTTTGTCAAAGCGGACGGCCAGGTTTCCGATGCGCCGCTCATAAACAATGAGCAGTATGCCGGTGGAGGCCTTGAAAACGTGAGGGGGTACAAGGAAACAGATGCATTGGGTGACTGCGCCGTGCATTGCACCGTCGAGTTGCATGCCCCCGAGATGGCCGCATCTCACGGCATAGGAAATGGAAAACTAAAGTGCACGCCGTTTGCCTTCTACGATGTAGCGCACCTTTCTGTGCTGGATGCATTGCCTGGACAGCAGGCGAGTTTCGACCTCGAAGGGACCGGCGTCGGCGTAAAAGGAATGTACGACAAGTGCCTGGAGTATGAAACATGCTGGGCGACCGCCCTTTCCAGCACCGAGCACACGAGGGCCGGTGACAGCATGGTCCAGTTCAAGGTCAAGTACCTGTACTGAAAGAGTTTTGAGTTCGGAGTTTTTATTTAACTCAAAACTGACAACCAAGAACACAAACTGCCTCTTAGGGGTGAGCCATGATGAAAAGAGGATTGGCCCTTCTTTTGTGCCTGTGGATAGCCTTCCTGCCGGCGGCCAGCCATGCTGGAGCAGGCACCAAAATACCAGGATTCTATAAGTCTTTGGCGCCCCAGCTTCCCAAGCCCAAATTACCAGGCGCAACGGCAACGGCTCAATCACTGAACCTGTCAGTGGCAGCGAAGACCAAGCAGAAGACAGCTTCGGTCGCCACCACATCATCGGGTACGCTCTCCTCCGATACTCTTCCCGTATACACTGGTCTGGGGCAGAACATCGCGAGTATCACCACCGATTCGGCCAATAACAAAATGGTCGTCAAACAGAGCGCAAAATATGCGATTCAAGATTGGAGTTCCTTCAATATCGGGTCCAGCGCCTGGGTCCAGTTCGACCAGAAGGGAAATACGAGCTGGGTTGCCTTGAACCGCATCTTCGACCAAAACCCGAGCCAGATATTCGGAAAGCTCACAGCCGATGGCAAAGTGTATCTGATCAACCAGAACGGCATCCTGTTCGGCAAGGGATCTCAAGTCAATGTTCATACCATGACGGCGTCATCGCTCAATATCTCCGACTCCGATTTCATGAACGGGGTGCTTCATTTCAAAGCCGAGGACTACCAGTTAACCGGCAATACTGATTATCTCAGCGCTTCCGTCATAAACCAGGGGACCATTAACACCGATAACCTGGGTTCGGTTTTCCTGCTGGGCCCAAATATCCGGAATGATGGCGCCATTCAGACACAGGCCGGTCAGATCGGCCTGGCGGCAGGGACCGATATTAGTCTTTACCAGGACACTTCTTTGCGGAACTGGGAGATAGTAAACGTCCTGCAAACCGCCGGAGATGCGGTCAACAACGGCCAAATGACCGCCAACACCGGCCTGATCGGCATGTACGGAAAAAATGTCGCCCAGAATGGCGTAATACGCGCCGTAGCAGCGCTCAAAGTAGACGGAGAGATCGAACTCGTGGCATCGGACAAGGTGTCCACCGGCGCTAACAGCATTACGGCCACTCCCATATCCGATTCGACGGAGACAGCGGACCAATCGTTCAGTTTTCAGGGCGGAGTGATAAACATCTATGGCCTCGACTCCTCAAATCCATCGAATACGACGAACGCAGTCAAGCAGGTTGTGCACCGCGGACTTATAGAAGCTCCGTCCGGCACCGTGACGATAACAGCAAAGAACAGGGTCTATCTCGAAAGCGGCAGCAGCATCGATGTCAGCGGCGTCTGGATCGACAAAGCCGCCTCGGACAATACTACCCGGGCTCAGTTGAACGGCGTAAACCTGCGTGACTATCCCGACCAGAAGGGCGGCATTCTAAAGGGTAAGACCATTACGGTGGATAACCACCTCGGCTCCTCCATAGGCGATATCTCGGGTTCACTTACCACTCAGGAAAAAACTGCGCTGGAGCGAAGCCTTCAGGGCGGTTCAATCTACATCACTTCCCAGGGGGATGTGATTGCAAAACAAGGGGCCTCGCTCGATTTTTTGGGAGGAGGCATCCGTTACACTGCTGGGAATGTGACCACCACTGCACTGGTTTCCGGCAATACTGTTTATGATATCAGCAATGCTCCTGAAACTCTCCATTATGACCGCATTACGACGATAACAAAACACGTTGGCAGCTATGTGGAAGGCGCTGACGCCGGTCTCCTTTCATTGGAGGCCCGGAAAATAGTACTGGATGGAAACATCCAGGGGGCCGCGACCGCGGGTGTTTATCAGACCAGGACTTCGGAACTGGTCGATACGATGGGAGATCAGAAAACCCTTGGATTGAAGGCGCCAACCGGCGGCACATTGATTATCGGCACGCAGCCCATAACAACCCAACCTGTTGAGATTCAGGATTTCATCGTCGATTCAGTAGTCCTGCAATCCGTAGTTACGCCTCTGCCGTCCTTGTTCGGGCCTGATGACCAACCCTATGACCCGAATGTATTGAGCACTACATATCTTTCCACCCGGAAGCTGAGCGAGGCGGGTTTGAGCAACCTGCAGATCGCCGCCAACACGACTCTCACAGTCACAGCGGATGCCGATATTTCATTGAATCCCGGGGCAAGCCTGTCCCTGGCGGCGAGGAGAATAGATTTTGGTGGAAAAATCAACGTCCCCTCCGGAAACGTGAACCTGACCGTTTCGGACAACGTGACCTCATTTCCGTCGCTCGATAATTCTTCCGGTATTGACAATCCTGCTTACGTGCCGGTGGATTCGCTGATTTATCTGGCAAAAGGCAGCGAAATAGACGCGGCTGGACAGTGCATCGATAATTCCGCTGCTACAACCGGCACGGGCGGTACGGCGGCTTTTACCTACATTGCCGGCGGCTCCGTTGCGATCCAGGACCGGAGCTACTTCGGAAAGGGGGTAATCTCGGCTGCCGGAAGTGTGATCGATGTCAGCGGAGGTTACGGCATCAATCAGAAAGGTGTGGTAACGGGAGGCAATGCCGGAACTCTGTCACTGCAGGGTGCAGGCATCATTCTCGACGGCGATTTGAAGGCATACTCCCTTCAGGGCAATAATGGAGGCGCCATAACCCTGCATGCCCAGAGCATAACAATAGCTCCTTCCGCTCCATCGAACGGGCAGGCAAATCTGGATAACACTCTCGTCCTGGGTCAGGATCGGCTGGACGATACCGGTTTTACCCAGATCAGTCTGCAAAGCGCCGATAACATTGTGATTGAACGCGGCGTAAGTATTTCGCCGTCGATGGTAAAACTTTCCACCCCTGTTCCTGGAGCGAACAACAGCGGGAGCAGCCTTACCAGCGTTACACCGGATCTGATAGGGAAATCATCCTTTTCAGTCACGGCAGGAAGTCTTTTGGTGCGCCCCCCTACCGGTTTTGATCAGTATATTCCCATACCGAACTCTAACGCCACGATCCAGGTGCTTAAAGGGGCGGAAGTCAATGTGGCGCCGGGGGGATCAATCGTAATGAAAGCTCCAATTATCACAATAGACGGTAACTTGAACGCCGCGGCGGGCACGGTCAATATTGCGGCAACCCAGGCCGATCTTACCCTGCAAGCCGACGGAAGCATATCCGCTGCCGGCTATAACCTACCTGCCCAAAAGCCGGTCATGCAAGGTCTCCCCGCAGGATATACTCCCCTTTCGGGAGGCAGCGTCACATTGTCTGCGGCCAATGGGTCCGTGATCACACAGGCCGGTTCGCTGGTGGATGTTTCAGGTTCCTCTCCGGTCACAACCTACCTGCTCAACGATGGCGGAATCCCCGTGGCTCAGACAGTTGCGAGCAATCCGGGGAGCGTAACGATTTCCGCAAACACTCTCTTTTCGAATGGAATATTCCTGCTTCAAGGAACACTCAAAGGACAGGCCAGACTGAACGGCCTGCAAGGCGGCACATTATCGATTACCAGCCTGAGCGGCCAAACCGACTACACCCTGTCCGGTTCAGATTTGAGGAACTACCTTGCCGGCGGGTTCGATGCTTTGACTCTCAGCAGTTACAAGGCGCTGGTCTTTTCCGGTCCCATGGATTTTACGTTCGGGAGGAGCCTGACACTGGATGCACCTTGTTTTACGGACTTCGGGTCCGATCCGATAAAGCTCGGGGCACCCTCGATACAGGTGAAGGACACCTACACTTACGGCCCCGGACAGGCCCCGGAAACTTCATCAGGCACGGCTAATCTGACCCTGGCTGGAGGTTGGATAGATGTGGTTGGCGCCTTTTCTATTTCCGGTTTTCAGGACGTCAAATTATCGGCAGTGCATGACCTCACATTTAGCGACCGCTTATATGGGGCAACCTGGCAAGGCCTGATGCGGACGTCAGCGGACCTGACCCTGCAGGCCGACCGCATCTATCCCACCACGTTATCTGATTTTACTATAAACTCCGGCGGCAAAATTACCATCCTGGGCAGTGGTTTACATAATTCATCTCCCATCTATTCTGCAGGCGGCGACCTCACCATTCTGGCACATGACATAGATATGGAGGGAGGTTACCTGGCGGCGCCAATGGGGCAAATCTCTCTTTCGGCCACCGGGCGTGTCTACCTGGCTGAAGGCAGCACCATCTCGACCGCCGGATCGATTGCAGTGAATTATGGATCGCTGGACGATGTATTCTGGACCATTACCGATAAAGCCAACTCTTCCGACAGCACTGGCATTACGGTGTCGAGCGTCCCACAAAAATCGGTCAACATTACCGGCAGCGAAGTGATTATTAAGTCCGGATCGAAGATTGACGTCTCCGGAGGCGGCAGCATCTTCGCCTACCAGTTTCAGTCGGGCATCGAGGGCACCGTTGATCCCCTCCAAACCACGGGCCGATATGTCATCGTCCCTTCCGGCGATTATTCACTTCCCGGTCAAGCAGTATATCTGGAAGGCGCTAAAGGTCTGAAAGCCGGAGTGTACACCCTACTCCCCGAACAATATGCCTTTTTGCCTGGAGCGATAGTTATTACGGATACGGGCGCCACCGTTACCTCGGGAACGCACAAGGTTTCCGCCGACGGTTATCCTCTCGTCGCCGGCTACTTCACTTACTCAGGGACCTCTATTCGGCCTTCTCTCATGGAGGCTTTCGAAGTGCAACCTGTCAAAGTTGTTTTAAAGCAGGGGCATTTCAATACCTCGACGCTTGTTGCCGGAGATGCCGGCAGCGTTGCCATTAGCGGGAACACCGCGGTAGTGGATGGAACCATCCTGGCGGCTGCTTTGAAGGGATATGAAGGCGGCGCCATCTCTCTGAGCGGCGCCAACGCCTTCATCGAAGCCTCAACTGTTCAACTGCCCTCGGATTTTAATTTCGATACACCGGTTACGGATGTGCAGGGTCTTGCCGGAACGCTCCATGTTGCGGCCGATTCCCTTTCGGGAAAAGGATTCAAGGAAATCGACATCGGAGACCTTGCGGTCACCGACACGATCACGATGGAACAGGGCAGCATCCTCAAGGCGACCGAAGTGATTCTTTCGGCCCGGAACGCAATAACGCTGGAGTCGGGGGCGCAGATAATCACGATCGATTCGGGAGGAAACGGTTCGGCGAGCCTGATCACTCCGAATGGTTTGCTCACCATGCAGCAGAATTCCCTGGTACACGCATCGGACCTGGTGACGATGACAATAGGCCGGATCGACTTCCAGGGCGACCTGCAGATCGATAATGGCGCCCTGAATCTGACGGGGCGCAATGTCTACTTCGTGCCGCGGGGGTATTCGCAGTCGCAGACCGATTCCGCGGGCCTCTACCTTCCCGGTGCATTCTGGAGCAAGTTCGGTTCTTTCAAGGACGTAGAGCTTTCAGCTTCTGCGGGCTTAGTCGAATTCATCGGCGACATAAGTCTTTCAACTCAGAATTCCCTCACCATCAATGCGGCCGCTATTAAAGCGTCGAATGCGGTTGGCAGGGGCGACGTCGTTATCAGCGCCCCAAGTCTCACCCTTTTGAACACGGGTGGCAACCTCGGGAGTTCCAGTCTGCAGAACGTGTGTTCGCTAAGTCTCAATGCGACCGAAATTTCGGTGGGAGAGGGCGCCTTGCTGCTTGACGGATTTGCTGCCGTCAATCTCAACGCAGTAAAAGACATTGCTTTCAAAGGGATCGGGTCTTTCACCACCGGTGGTGACCTGAACTTCTCATCGGCCCGCATTACGACTTCGTATTACGAGGATACAAACACCCCGTACACGGCCGCAAGCTTTCAAATTGTCGCCGGGGGGGCCGTCACCACTCGGAAAAGCGACGGGACCGCGGACCCGACCTCCGTGCCCGGAGGTACTCTCGGCATAACTGCCAGGTCGATCGATCATAAGGGCATTGTGGACGTCTCGTCGGGGTACGTGACGTTTACGGCTACCGGATCGAATCCGGGCGACGGGATATTCCTCAGGAACGGGTCGGAGATCCTGGCTCGGGCGAGTAAATATAATCCAGGGGGCAATGTCCAGCTCCGGACGGACAACGGTTCCCTGACAATGGAACATGGGGCACTAATCGACGTTCACGCTCCATTGGGGAGCCAGGGCGATGCGGGCTCCATCACGATCATCGCACCGATGGGACGCGCGAGTCTGCAGGGGACTTTTGCGGGGGCCTCGCAACCGGGCGGCGTCGGCGGCTCTTTCTCACTGGATACGTACAACATCGGAGACAGCGCGGCTTTCTCGTCTCTCTATTCAATGCTGGGAGACTTCACCGAGTCCGTGGACATCAGGACGCGCACGGGGGATTTGGCCGTAAATACCGATGTCACCGCGCACCATGTGCAACTGACGGCGGATTCCGGCAACCTGGACCTGTCGGGGAAAATTGACGCCTCGAATGCGGCAGGTAACGGCTCGGTTGAACTCTATGCAGGACAAAACCTAACCGTTCATAACGGGTCCCTGATCAGTGCCAGGGGCTTGAAAAACGGTTCCGATGGGGGAAAGATTTTGCTGAGCAGTACAAGCGGGGTCCTCTATCTTGAGAAGGGTGCAACCCTCGATGTTTCCGGAGGGACGTCCGGACAGGGAGGAAGTGTCCATTTCCGAGGCGCGCTGTCCGATGGCCTTGGCGCCGTGAATATGAATCTTGACGGCAATATCTCAGGAGCAAAAGAAATCCTGGCCGAAGGCGTGCTGTATGGCTCCGACTCCGGCGTATCCGCGCAAATGTACAGTTACACGGGGAACAAGGCCATTTCCAGCCAGAACATTAGTACATGGCAGGGTCTAATCCAGGATTTCATGAGCGGTAAGGGCGCTGCAATCCAGACCGGCCTTTTTTCGAATCTCAACCTGGTAAACTGCGGGTCCGCCCAATTCGTGCCGGGCCTTGAAATTCGGAGCACCGGAACCCTGACCCTCAACTCTGCCTGGGACCTGTCATCGTCATCGTGGCGTTACGGCGCCGATTCCGTACCGGGCATGCTGACGCTTCGCGCCGGAGGCAATCTGATTATCAATCAGAACCTCGTCGATCATCCCACCACGTCGCTCACAAGCTTACACTCGGATACCGTAAAACCATCGTGGGGCATGACCCTGGTTGCCGGCGCCGATCTGAACGGCTCCGACCCATCCGAGTTCGTCAGAGGGACCGGAAACCTGACAATCGCCAACGGGATAACGGTCTACAGCGAGAGTGCTCCCCTCCGTCTAGCTGCCGGCAATGATCTTACCATCAATTACGCAGCCAGGCCGGGCTACATGATCAACAGCCGTATTTCTTATAACGTAGGCACATACAGCGGTTCGATAAGCGTGAGCACGGGACGTGATCTCACCATTAATGGAGGCGCCATCCAGTCGGCTACGGGAGACATCGATATCAATGTCGGACGCAATCTCAATCTGGTTTTCGCGAATAGTTCCCTGGGAACCATTCGCACGACGGGAGAATCCCCTAACGCATATTCTACGAAATATTGGAAGTATGGAAATGGGGGCGATATCGCAATCTATGCCGCGGGCAATCTGAATGGCCAGGTCCTCGGTTATGCTCAGAATATCGACCTTGATGGGTGGGATTCCTACAATATGTCCGGTTTTACCTCTCAGGGGTGGTCCGCGAGTTACATTGATAACGCTACCAGCAGGGCCACCCAGGGATTGGCGACAATGGCGGGTGGAAACCTCACCGTATACGCCGGCGGCACGTTTTCATGTCAGGCCGGGACCTTCGGCAGGAACAATGAGGGCAATCTGACAATCTTTTCCGGCGGCGACATGAAAGGGAGGTTTCTGATCGCGGACGGCACCGGTGAACTGCACTCGATGGGTAATTTCGGTTCCACCGGCACGACGCATCTTCCCATAGAGCTGTTCACCGCGACTCTCAATGTGACCGCTCAGGGCAATATCGACATCGGGGCGATCGTCAATCCCACCATAGTTCGGCCCGTCGGTCCCTCTTATAATGGTAACAGCAAAGTGAGCTGGGACCTCGAGTATGCCCCCGCCACCTCCGTCAGCCTGGCTTCCCTCACCGGCGATGTCTCGCTGTATGGCGACGATAGCTTTTATGGCGTCTTCCCCAACGGCAACAACCCCGGCAGCCTGAGCATTCTGCCCCCCACCGTGGCGATTTCGGCCGCCGGGGATATCAACCTGCTCCATGACTTTACCCTTGCACCATATGCATTAGGCAACCTTAGCCTTGTAGCCGGCAGAGACATCAACGGCCAACTGGCAAGCGGGCAGCGGGCCCAGATCTACATGTCGGAAATGTCGGATGCGCTCCCGGGGCAGCTCTACAATGAGATTTATGGACCCCACTCTGGTCTATCGGGCCTTAATGGCGGCTCGCTTTCCGGTGATACCGGCTATGACCCTGCAGGGCTTCTCCACGCCGGTGATGAGACTTCCGTTGTGGTGAGCGCCGGCCGGGATATCAGCAACTTGGAGCTTTACCTGCCCAAGAAAGCCGATATTACGGCTGGGCGCGATATCCGCGATATTTATTATTCCGGTCATAACAATTCCGCGGACGATGTCACCATAATCAAAGCCGTGGGTAACATTGTCTTCAGTTCGCATCCCAATGCCGTGCGGGATAACACCGGGATACAGGAGGGCGGACCAGGGGCGCTGGTAGTCGAGGCCGGCCTTTCGATGGATTTGGGGACCACGGCCGGAATCCAGGTAGTGGGTAATACCTATGACCCTTCTCAGCTAAGCGAAACCGGCTGCACGCTGATCGCCGCATCGGGGTATTCCATGGACTTTTCCGACGCCACGGCCGATGCCGCCTTCTTCAAAGCCCTCCAGGATAAGGGTACCGAGTACAGCAAGGATATGGCGGCGGGCGATATCGTAAAGGCTAAGCAGGTCGTAGCCGACGCCAGGGCCGACATTATCGCTCCGTTCTTTGCAGGCTCGGCTACAAAGGGCTCAGGCAACATCGATATGACAGCTTCGCAGATCAGTTCCCTATCGGCGACCGCCGGCATTTTCATTTTCACCAACGGCAGCCTCAATGTGGGCAAGAGCACGTTTTTCGCCAACGAAAGCCAGATTTCAAGCACCGGGATCTTCACGGCCGCGGGCGGGGATATAGACATCTACGCGAACGACGATGTCAACGTGAACGAATCGCGGATCATGAGCTTCAGGGGCGGAGACATCACCGTGTGGAGCGATTCGGGAAACATCAATGCGGGCCGTGGGTCCAAAACTGCGGTCAATGCGTCCCCGCCATCGATGACATTGATCAATGGTCAATTTGTGCTTGCGTTTAGTCCTCCCGCGGTGGGAAGCGGCATCCGCGCGGTTACATACGATCCGGGCTGGGGGCTGCCGACCCCTCCTGCCGGGGATATCTACATGTTTGCTCCGCAGGGCGTGATCGACGCCGGAGAGGCCGGAATAGCGGGACGGAACGTAATCCTTGGGGCCGTGCAGGTGCTTAATGCGAACAACATCATCTTCTCGGCCGGATCGGTGGGGGTGCCTGTATCCTCGGGAGGTCTCGCCGGATTGGGTACCCTCTCTGGAACGGGCTCCGTTACCCAGGACCTGAAATCCCAGGAGGCAGCCCTTACGAGCGCTGCGGGCAGCAAACTCGCGCCTGGTGCTTCGGATGGAGACACCTTCTCGGCCGCATCCCTCGAGGTCAGGGTGTTGAGTTTCTTCGATGTGGCCCAGGCAGACAGTTCCTGGGAGGACGCGGATAATTAACGGTGAGCAGTGAACGCAAGCAAAGCATTCATAAAGTTATGGGCAAAAGGGGGTTAATGTAGTGGGCAGGGTTTTGTTCTCCAGATTAACGGTAGTGGCTGCGTCGATCGTAATTGTCTCCATTTTCGCGGGCTCTATCCAGGCCCATGCCTGGTGGGATGACAAATGGCAGTTTAGAAGGAAGATCGTCTTCGATACCACGTCCACGGGGGCCGATGTCAAGGAGAACCTGAACGAAACCGCCGTTCTCCTGAGGCTTCATACGGGCAATTTCAGCTTTGCGGGCGCCAGGGACGACGGTTCCGACATCCGGTTCATGAGCGGTGACGACAAGCTGCCGCTGAAGTTTCAGAAAGAGCTCTACGATGCGGCTAATGAGATCGCCCTGTTCTGGGTCAAGGTCCCGCGGATAATGGCAGGTTCGAAGCAGGACTTCATCTGGATATACTATGGGAATAAATCCGCCGCCCAGGTCCAGGACCCGGGCGGCGTCTACGATGTAAATCAACTGCTTGTCTATCATCTGGACGAAGCAGAAGGAAAACCCAGGGACGAAACCGCCTATGGAAACCACCCTTCGGAGTTTTCATCCGAAATGGGCATCCCGGCAGTCATTGGCACAGGCTTGTCCCTGAACGGTTCGAGCGACAGGATAGTCATTCCGAGGTCTTCCTCACTGAACTTTTCCACGGGTTTTACTTTTTCAGCCTGGGTCAGGATCTCTCAGCCCCAGAATAACGGCCGCCTTCTTTCCTGGGAAGACCAAAACCAGTCGCTCATCATAGGCATCGATCAAACGAAGGTATTTGCCAGGTCGACGGCAGGGGGGCAGGCCGCCGAAACCGAAAAGACCGCCGACCTGCCTCTTCAATCCTGGCATCACCTTGCCGTAACAGCCGAGCCCTCGAAGCGTATGACAATCTACCTCGACGGCACGGAAATGAATTGGGTGAATTTGCCGGGCGCTTTACCGGAACCGGCATCCGACTTGTGCGTCGGCGCATCCTTGAAAGGAGGCGATTTTTTTTCCGGCGACCTCGACGAAATCGAGTTGTCAAAAACGGCCAGGTCGGCCGAATGGATCCGGGCTGCCGTCAGGGGCCAGGGGCCGGATAACGTTCTTGCCTCTTTTATGGAGGAGGAAGGTTTTGCCGGCAGCGGCGAGAGCCTTACCATTCACCTGATAAAAGTCGTCGCCAGAACGATTACCCTCGATGGCTGGCTTGTCATAGGCATCCTTGTAGTTCTGGGGGCCTTCTGCTGGGTTGTCTTTTTGACAAAGATGATCAGCCTGCGCCAGACCAGCCTTGCAAACAGATCTTTTACTCATCGGCTGAAAGAATCGCCTGAGCTGGAAGCCCTGTATAACGTGGAAGAAAATGGGTTTGATGGATCGTCGCTCTACCGCGTTTATAGCGCGGGTTTCGAGGAGCTGAAGTTAACCCAATCCAAAATGGGCAAAGAAGGGAGCCGCCTGTCCAAATCCGTTATGAACACGGTCCGGGCGGCGCTCGATAAGGCCACAATGCACGAAAGCAGGCGGTTCGGCGCTGGGCTCATGATACTGACGTTCGGAGTCTCCGGGGGACCGTTTTTGGGGCTTCTCGGCACTGTGTGGGGAGTCATGAACACGTTTGCGAGCATGGCCGAAGCCGGCGAGGCGAACCTTACCGCTATTGCCCCCGGTGTCGCCTCCGCACTTGCCTGCACCCTGGCCGGGCTGCTCGTGGCCATTCCAGCACTGTTTTCCTACTCCTTCCTAACTCAGCGCATAAAGGACCTCAATGCCGACATGTACCTTTTCGCGGATGAATTCGTCCTCAAGCTGCAGGGCGAGGAAGACTAAAGATGAAAAAGAACCCGTATGGCGAACATGAAGTCATCGATGAAATCAATGTCGTGCCGCTGCTTGATCTCGCCTGGAATCTTTTACTCGTGTTCATGATAGTCGTTACGGCTTCCGTTCAGGGCATCAATGTCAATTTGCCCAAGGCGAGCGCTGCCACCAGCGCGGTAAAACCCACCACAAAGGCGATCACCATAACTGCTGAAGGCAACATCTTCCTTGACACCTTTCCGGTGACGATCGCCGAGCTGGAGACAAGGCTGAGGCAGTACAAGGCGGTGGACCCAAATCTGCCCGTTGTGATCAAAGGGGATGAAAAGATCTCCTATAAAAGCGTCATAGAAGTCCTGGATTTGATGCAGAGACTTGAGATTACACAGTTGGGCCTGGTTACGCAGAAGCTTGTGAAATGAACGGTTAGGGATTTTGAAAGATGAAGCAATCAGATAAGAAGCCCTCTTCAAAAACAGCCTGGATTGTCGGCGGGTGCGTGGCGCTGGCGTTGTTGGGCGGTTGCATATTCGTGGCGAAACTGCTTATGTCGGATTTGGGACCATCGAGAAAGAACCAGATCTCCACGGTCAATCTGGTCCCGCCTCCACCTCCGGCCGTCAAGGAAAAGCCCCCCGAGCCGGAACCGCAGGTCAAACAGGACAAAATCAAAGAGCAGTTGATAGACGCAGGACCGGACAATTCCCGTCCCGATGACGCCAATAATAAACCTGACGAAAAGCCCGCCGGCAAGCAGCTCGGTCTCGATGCCGAAGGGACTGCCGGAGGCGATGCGTTCGGCCTGATAGGAAACAAAGGCGGCGCCGGTCTGATAGGCGGCGGCGGGGGCGGTGCTGGTTCGCCCTTTGGCAGATATGGCCGGCTCCTCGAAGAAGAGCTGAATCGTAAAGTCAAAAAACGGCTGGAGGGAAATGGGGGAATTCCTAAGGGAAAGCTTCAGATTGTCGTACAGATCGATGTGGATGCTCAGGGTAAAATCGTAAAGTACAGGATCGTTACGCCTTCGGGCGACGCCAAACTGGACGGCGTCGTCAGGGAAGCCCTGAAGCGCGACGGCGCCATCAGTCAGCCGCCGCCCGAAGGAATGCCCAGGGGCGTAAATATCCGGATATCGTCACAGGGGTAACAAATGCAAGCGTTCACCACAGAGGCACAGAGGACACAGAGAGGAGCTTTTGCGAAAATTTGGGGGAAAACGGCCAAAAGTGGTGTTGACCGCCGGGAGATCAACGCTTCTAGACCACTTGCAGCGCATTTTCTTTGTCATCTCTGTGCTCTCTGTGCCTCTGTGGTGCAAATTCGGACTTTGCTGCTGAGATCGCTTTTCATCACTGGAGTTGAGGGGGGAGTTTTAATGTTAAGGGGTATAGTTGTCTTGGGAATAGTCGCGCTGATTTCCTGTGCTTGCGTAACGAGTGCCTTTTGTGAGGCGGCAAAAGCAGCCGACCCGACCGGTATGGAGTTGATTGCGGAACTTTTGAAGGCCAAGGGGGTTATCAGCCCGGATGAAGCGGCTGCCCTTAAAGCGAAAACCACCGGGGCGGAGTCGAACGAAAGTGTAAAGACGCTTGTCGATCTTCTAAAGAGTAAGGGGTTGGTTAGCGATGACGAGGCCGACCGCTTGAATCAGGCGCTTGCAAAAACGGCCCCGTCGACCCAGGCGGCCGCAAAGGCCATCCTGGTCGTCCCGAGAGATCAGGAATACGTTCAGAAGATTACTCAAAACGTTGTTACGGAAGTAAAGAAAGATATCCACGAGCAGGTCCAAACCGAGGTCTCCGAAAAGGCCGGCCAGGGTCTGCTCCAGGATAAACTTGCCCCAAATCTTCCCGACTGGCTCCAGAAGCTGCGGTTCAGCGGCGATGCGCGATTGCGCTATGAGCCTGTTTTTTACCCTCCCGGGAACGGCTCGATCCTGAACCCCGGCAATCCGACCCAGCTGCTGAACACCACTCACAATACCCAGGCTGAATACCTGCGGGCTCGTCTCAAAATTGAGGCCGATGTTAACGATCAGGTGACGGCGGGAGTTAGACTCGCTACGGGGAATCAAACTAACCCGGGATCTGACAATGTCATTTTCGGAGATTATTACGTCAAGGAGGGTTTTCTCCTCGATCAGGCATATCTCAGATACAAACCGTTCACTGATTTATCGGTATGGGCCGGACGGATTCCCAACCCCTGGTTTTACACTGACCTTATATGGGCCAACGACCTGAATTTCGAGGGTGTGGCGGTTAATTACACAAAAGATATAAACTGTGGCCTGACAGGCTTCGTTAACGGAGGAGTTCTTCCTCTCCAGGCTATAACTCAGATAACACAGCCTCAACAAAAGTGGCTGCTCGGCGCACAGGCCGGCGTTGAATACAAGTCCGACAGACAGTATACGGCCAAACTGGGCGTAGCGCTTTATGACTACGAAAATACCGTTGGAATTGAAAACCCCGTGGGGCAGACCATTAATGACTGGACGGCGCCCCTTTACATGCAAAAGGGGAATACTGTTTTCAATATAGAGCCACAGACCGGCAGCGTTGCGCAAAAGTTCGCCCTTGCCTCGCAATTCAGAGATCTGGATATCCTCGGAAACTTTGACCTGGCCTGCTGGGACCCCATCCATGTAGTTCTATCGGGCGAGTATGTCAAAAATATCGCCTTCAACGCCAAAGAGGTGTCGCAGTTATCCGGAAGACCTGTTGCGAATATGCAGGATAATGCATATCGGGCGGGCTTGCTGGTGGGTTACCCGAACCCGCGAAAATTTCTGCAGTGGAACCTGTTTACCTATTACAAGTATGTCGGGACTGACTCGGTCGTCGATGCTTTCGACGATCAGGATTTCGCTTTGGGCGGAACGAACGCAAAAGGGTGGACTATAGGCGCGGAATTGGGCCTGATGAAAAACGTGTGGCTGACCGCCCGCTGGTTTACATCAGACCAGATTTCGCCTTTCCAGAATTCGACGGGCCCGTTTTCCACAGACGTATTTGAACTTGATACGCATGCGGCATTCTAGTGATCTTAACTGGCCGAAAAGACGCTGGATTCCAGCTTGCGAGGGAGATGAGAAGTGCTTCATATCATTGTCAAAGTGGCGGTGATAGCCGCTTTGGTAGGCGCTGGCCTGGCAGCCGGTCTCGGCTATGGACATCTCCAGCTCGGCAGGGAGCAGCAGAGTCATCAAAACAAGACCAACGAAATGAACAGGAAAATTGCCCTGCTGCAGAAAAAAGCCTCGGACGAGCGCGAGGCCCGGTCCGGCATTGAGGGCCGGAACAGGTCCATTCAGGCGGAGGTTGAAAAACTCCGAAAGGAAAGCGGCGAGCGGGCTGAGTCAATAAAGAAACTCGAGGCCGAAGCGCAATCGTTTGAGACAAAATTGAAAGACATGACTGAACAGGTTGTCCGAATGACGGCAGCCCGCGACGAGGTGAACGCTCAACTCGCCAAAGTATTGCAGGCCGCCAGGGACCTCGAAGGGCAGGCAAAGCTGCTGGCGGCGGGGAAACAAACCCTTGAGGCCTCTTTAGCCAAAGTTAACCAGGACCTGGACAGTTGTAGAAATCACAACGCCAGGCTTTGCCTGATCGCTGATGAAATGCTGAAAAAACGGCAATCCATGAGCGCGGTGGGAAGCATGCTTCAAAACGAGCCCCTGACGCAGATCGGGAAAGTCGAGCTGGAAAGGCTCTCGCAGGAGTACAAAGAAAAAATCGAACAGGAAAAGCTCCACAATAAATGACTATCGAGTCCAGGGAGCCACGAGTCGAAAGGCCCGAGGCCCTAGACCCTAGACGGGCATCACCATGTTTCCATGGTCAGGATGCCCTTTTTGCGTTGAACAAACAGAAAAGTATGCAGGCCAACGGGCTGCAGCTTCTTTGGACAACAAGGGGGTCGTATGCGCAGAATAGTGAAAGTTTGCTTGACAGTGTGTATCGCTTTTGTATGCAGCGGCTGGGTAACGCTTGCCTGCGGAGATTGGAGCCAGGAATGGACACAGAATTATCTCCCTGAAGCTGTCGGCCGTTTTACGAAAATGGAGTTCTTCATCATGCCCGGCGCCTCCGACGGAGTTACGTTCGAAGCCGCTACGTCTATTTCACCTGTCCCTGGGGCATCCAATGGTTGGACCAGCGTGCTGCCCAACTCAGGGTATTCTCTGTTGACCGGCCCCCGGGCTAAAAGAGCTTTGCTGACGACGTATTTTTCCGGCCCCCCTACAGCCGTATTTGAGCTGGACTTTGTCCTCTGGAATGGAAACTCGGTTGTGGAGAGGCAGGAATTCAAGTGGCTCGGCGGCGCCTGGGAAAACCCGCGTGGAAAGCTCTTAAAGAATGCGTCCGGGGGGTACGATCGGGGCGGGTATGACCGCTCTGCCTCCGTGGTTCCAATCCCGTCTTCCATACTGCTCCTTTTGCCGGCCTTCATTGGAATTTTATTTCTTCGGAAATGCATCATTGACGTGTGACGCTTTTAAATTCTCCTCCCCCGCAGGGCCTGGAGCATGAAAGGAGGCCTGGCGAAAATGCCAGGCCCTCCCTTTTTTGCTCGACCTCCGGGTCGTTATCTTCAAAAAGACCTCAGGCTGACCGGAGGGCCGCTTGGCACTAGTTCGGGGTTGCCGGAGTGTCCGACGGGCTGTACCCATACGGATACGCATTATCGGAGGTCTTGGGGAAATTCAGCTCAACGGTTGAGCCGTAGTAATTGCCCCTTGTGCCGCCGAGGTTAGCGTTGGTGATGTTGTTGGGGTTGCCAAGGGTAGTGAGCATCTGATAGTAGATTTGAACCTGCCCTGACAGGAGACCCGCGGGTACATACATACGGTTGATGGTCCAGAAATTGTCGTAGATGCCGTCATGCATGGCGATCCTCGAAGGGGCTACGCCGTTGAATTTGATGGCTACGTAATCTGACGTCGAACCATTGTCGGCATCCATGTAACCGATGGCGCCGCCCTGCTCGTTTGAAGCAAGCGCATCGGCGCCGGCAAAGGCGTGGCCGTTGGCCCATTGCAGGCATTTCTGCAGGTCGCCGGTTCCGTCGTTAAAGTAAATGTAGGGCGGGGTCCCTGTTGTGGCGCGATTCTCACCCTGTCCATTATTTCCATAAAACGAATTTCCCCAGCCGTTTCCTTCCATGATCCCCCAGTCCAGTGTGGCGGACGTGCCGGACCCCGCGTGGCGCAGGCAAAGCGTAACCGGTTTGGCGGGATAGTAGGCGCCGAAATCACTCCAGTTGTCGATATATCCGCTGAAGAGGGCCACTACCTGGAGCCTCGACAGGTTGTCGATGGTCTGGGCCGTGCAGTAGCTGGTGGTGCCGTTCGTGCCGCCGCAATCAGTCTCCTGCGTGCAGAAACCGTTAACGTTGGACGGGGCCGAGGTAATGCAGCGGTAAGACTTTACCCCGGGATTTACATAAAAACCGAAGGGGTAAGCTATGGGCGTTTCAGGCTGCTGAATTTTATATGTACCCACCACATAATGATTGCTTTTTGGCAATGTACTCACATCGATGCCGGTGCCGGGAAACGACCTGTTGGTGGCGGCATCGAGGGGGTCAAGGGGGCCAAGGAGTGTTCCGCTGCTCGCCTGCACGAAGCTGCCGGCGTCTACATCGGATGTGCCGATGTGGACCTTTTGGCATGTGTAGGTGGCGTTGGCGCCGCAAGCGCCATTGAGACAAGTCGCAACCTTACGCTGATCTTGGTTGGCGCCGCAGGGAGCGGCGGCGTTGCCGTTATTCGCAGCGTCCCACACTCCCAGAACGGCGTCGATTCCGTCGTAGGATGCCTTATTAGTGTAGCTGAAGTAGATTTTCCCATCTGAGTTCCCATCATCCTGCGAATACGCAGCAGCACAACCTGTGGCGTACGCGACCGAGCTCTTGCCGTCGGTGGTTGCGTACGTGGTGCAGGCACCGCAGTTTATAGGGGCGGCTTTGAGCACGGCACAGTCTTCGTGAGACCAGAAGTTATACTGGGCGGAGGCGCCATAGAGGTTCAAATTGGTAGCCGCGTGCGCAGCACCTGCAAAAGCGAAAACGGAAGCCCCAAGGATCAGGCCCCTGGCGACTGTTTTTAATGACCCGGATTTCATTTACATTCTCCTTCTGTTAGCCAGGCCTTCCCGCCTGGCTTCTAAGCGTATGCAATCCACGAGAAATAGCCGATGCGGTTAAGAATTGAAGATGTTTTTTCTTCTGATTCCGACCAGGCCGAGAAGTCCCGATCCGAGAAGCAGCACGCTGGGCGGAATTGGAACGGCAGCGGCGGCGCTGCTTGTTATATTGCCGCTGGCGTCGACTGAGGTTACAAGCGTAAGAGAACCGGCAAGGTTCGAAGTAAGAGTACCGGGGGTTTTCCAGTCGAAGATATCCTGGTTTACACTCCCAACGACTAGCTGAGCTTCGCCGTCGGCCGCACCATTTTTGTAAAAATTATCGAAAGAACCTATGCCGGGGCCGCTCTTATCCAAGTTTTTATAATAAGAGGTGGCGCTCAGTTGGACCCATGCATTCGTCTGGGCGGTATTGGTGTATTGGGTGTAAAGGGTTAAAGCAGCGGGTCCAATGCTGGCGTTCCACCCAGCACGACCGTTATTTGTCTCGGTGCTGCCCTGAGTGCCGCTGGTCCAGAACTCGGTTTTCCCACTATTCACCGCGAAATAGGCGACCTCGAGGGTAGTGGCATCACTCCCGGCGAAATGGGTCCCGGTACCGAACAGGTTAAATGTATTGGAACTTAAAGCGCCGCCGCTCAGAATAGAGCTGGCGCTGCCAAGGTCGGTCGCCACTTCGTAAGTACCGCCATTAGCCGTGGTCTGATACACGACCCGGATCAGGTCGCCGGCAGTAAATGTGGCCTTCGCCTGGCCTGCGACACCGAACACCAGCAGGCAGGCCGCCAAAACTACGAGTAACTTCTTCATTGCTTTCCTCCTGAGAAAAAAAAGTTGAATTCTCCTCAGGCAACCCAGCCGCCCGGAACGTCCGGGCCTGTGGCTTTCCGTCACCCGGTTGCCCGGGTTTTGGCTTTATCTAAGGACAGGCCGTTTTCAGCCCCTGGTCGTCACTAATTCTCCAATCTCCCGAAAACCTTTAGCTCTAACTCTCACCCCCCTCCCGCATTTGAGCCGCAGGGCTAAAAAAAAGCCCTAATCACGCCTCGCAAGCTCATGATTAGGGCTTTCTGGTTCCACCAAAGACATTGTGCCAGCAAAGTACCCTGGTATTACTTTTTCAAAATCTCTTCAAACTTCTCGATTCTTCCGATGCTCCCTTGAGTAAAGTTCAGTTTTATGTAACCCGTGAACTCGCTTGCTATAAGGCTGTTTATTACCGACCAGAGCCTTGAGAGCTTATCGGTCTTTTTCTTTTCTCCCTCTTTCTGCTCCTGGCAACGCTGCATTGCAAAACTTTCAAAAATGTGTACGCCGATTCAATATTACCGATGAACAATACGCGGCGGAGATTAGCAGCCGATTGTTACGTAACCATGACGTACAAATTAAGATTACGTTAATAAAGAATCCTTAAAAATAGGAATACTCGTATGCCTCAAGGCTTTGAGCCTTTGAGCCGGTATCCTTAGACCATTTCCTGGAAAAGGGAAAAGCTGGAAAAGGGAAAAGGTAGTCGAATGAGAGAACTCAGCTGATATGGTGACGAGGAGACAGGGTGAAAAACCCCTCTCCCAACTCCGGGTTGCCCCTTCCCCGTGTTTGGTTTCCGATTCCCGCCCCTGGCCTTTCGTCGTCCATACCCGACACCTAAAAGCAACTTTGGCGAAACATCTTTGTAATGAGGGGCCAATAATATAGGCGGCTCTTACCGAGTTCCTGGGGTTTCAAGTTTTGAGTTTTAGTTAGCTCAAAACTAAAAACTAACAACTAAAACCTGCTTTTCCGAAGGGGATGCTATGAAAGCAGTATCGGGACTTGTTTTTGCGGGATTGATAGTCGTTTCCCTTTTGATCGGGTGTAACGCCGAGGGCCCCAAAATCGCCGTCGTCGATATGAACAGGGTAATAAGTGAGTCTCAGGAAGGGAAAAAAGCCAATGCCGCCCTTGACACCCTGGTGAAGGAAAAAAGAGCGGCGGCAGGCGAGAAGGCCGAGGAAATAGATAAGCTGAGGAAGAACGTGGATAAAGAACCGGCCGCCACAAAGAAAAGCAAAGAAGATGAGCTGGCCCGGATTAGCGCGGAATATCAAAAGATGGTTGCCGCATACGAGAACGAGGTTCAGAAAAAGGCCGCCGAGCTTAGGGCCGGCGTGCTGAAGGAAATCAAAAACATACTGGACACGGTCGGGACTGAGGAAAAATACGTCCTGATACTCTCCACTGAAAACGCCCCCTACTTTCAGAAGACGATCGACATCAGCGATAAGGTCATCATGAGGTACAACGAGTTGCAGGGGACCAAGTAACCTTTGCCCATGGCCTTTTGGACTTCTTCGGGGAAAACCGGGTAGTCTGAGTCGTGGTAAGATTCATTGAGGGGAGCAGGCTGTACTTGCAGGCGGTTGGAAAAAAGCCGGGACTTCGCCGCAGAGCTGCAGAGGACGCCTCGCAGAGCATGTAGATCGATGTCTAAACTCAAAATACTCTTTCTCTGCCTTCTGTGCGTCTCCGCGGTGAGTCCAAACGCCTTTGCCGCCGATTGGTCATTGACGCCATCGGTAACCCTTTCCCAAAGCTATGACAGCAATTTTCGTTTTATTTCGACTCCAGTCCCCGGCGCCAGCAAGGGCGATTTTATAACCAGCCTGACTCCAGTGGTCTCGGTTACGGGAGAGACCGAGGAAACCAAGTTTCAGTTCGACACCGTTACGACAGGGCAAGCATACTTAGAGAACCCAAAATTTGACACGATCAATACAAACACAACCACCAGCCTGACCGAGCTCTGGTCGCCAAGATTTTCGACCAACGCAAATTTGGGGCTTGTACATGACTGGACCCTTGAAGATCAGCTCCAGTCGTCGGGAATTGTCACGCAGAAAACGGAGCGCTACCTCTTCAGTTTTGGGTTGGGCGCTAAGTATGACCTGAGTGAATCACTGAATTTGGCTGCATCCGGTCTTTTAGCCAAAACCGTTTTTCCATCGGGAACGCTGCCTGACAGCGACGTTTACCAGGGCACTATTACGCCGATCTGGGCGATCACCCCACGGGACAATATCGCTCTTAGCAGCAATTTTTCCTATACCGAATACAGCATCGCCACGACCGTAAAGACCGTCACCGAAATGCTCTACTGGGAGAGGCATTTGACGGATACTCTAAGCTTCAAGTTGAGCGGAGGATATTATTTTACAACGCTTGATTTTACGACCCAGGCGCTGGAGTTCATCCCACCATCCCGCATTATGATCGTCAACCGGCCTGCCACGGAGAACGACAGCAACTTTATCTTTGGATTAGACCTCAAAAAGGACTGGTCGGACAGATTTGCCACGACTCTTTCAGCGGGCAATCAACAATACAATGATGTAAACGCCCGCAGTTTCGATTCGACATTCTTTTCCGGCACGGCAAAATATGCATTGTCAGAACTAACGACTGTCAATTTCCTTGCCAGGTACAACATGAATAATCAGATCTCGCAGGGAACCGAGAAAATCGATTATTACATCATCAATCCTTCAATCGAGAGAAACCTTACCGAAAACCTCATTGTCAGACTATCCGGGTCATATGAACATGAGTCCGATAAAGATTACGGCGGCGTTGCCGGAGCGCGGTTAAATGTTGATCGATTTCGTACCTGGGTCGACCTTACATACAAATGGCCCAGGTTTTTTTCGAGCCATTAGTCTACACGGCGCAAAATTATGCCGGCGGACAGCTTTGCTCGAAAAGGCCGGCTGGCATCGGGTCGAACTGTTGGCAAATTGGCACCGGGGCGATGAACGAGGATCTGAAGCGTTATCCATTCTGATCTGAGCTAGGATTGTAGCTTTCAGTGGACAGCATTTCATGGCTGCCGTAACTCCTTTACTCAGATAGCATGCGAAAATACTCAAACCGTCTGAAACGGACGGCATGGATTTACCCTTTCGCGGAGCAACCATCATCCCCGAATCTGACTTGTACCGGCTCATCAAGAAATCGAACATGCCTGATGCTGTAAGCATACGAAATTACTCAAGGGTTACGAAATGGTCAAGCGGAATCGCGGGGGGCAAAGAGGCGCGGTACTTCATTGAGTGCGAGCGTCTGGCAGCATCACCAAATTGCTCGGCCTCCACCCCGCCTGGCTCGTAGATATGATGAAGGATAAGCTCCTTGCCGTTCCAGTCATAAGATGAACCCAGAATGCCATGGTCATTTCCATGGAACCCTCACCATCGACATAGTTATTCCTGTCGCCGCTGGTCGCCCTGGAGATGTCGGGATTAAAAGCGGGGAAGGATCAGGACAGGAGAAAAAAGGGAGTACCGTGCATCGACGCGGGGATAGACGCGGGGATAGAAAATCAGGGGCCGGTCAGGCCCTGTCCCTAAACCCTATACGCCTGAAGGGATTCGAACCCCTGACCTACGGATTAGAAGTCCGTTGCTCTATCCAACTGAGCTACAGGCGCGCAAGGGGAATTTATAGTTTCTCCGGGCGAGTTTGGCAACCATTTGTTTAATCCCACGGATGCCTGCATCTCCCGCACCCCGCAAGGTGTTGTCACGCGCGAAAGCGCGCGAGGCCGAGCGCCTGGCGATGTCGGCGAGTGGCCAATCGACAACTTGCACAACCCTGAGATGTGTTCGTGGGGTTTCCAGTTGATCCGAAGGCCGGCGCCGACGCGCCGCACTGAGCCGCGCAGCGGCAATGGGGGCGCGGGGGGCCGTGCCACATAAGCGCTTAAATAAAGATGAATATTTACAAGGAAAAAGCCACGTCATTCCTACGAAAGTAGGAGTTTAGCGAATACTCTCAGTAGGTTACGGAAACGCATATTACAGTAACGAATGACTATTAAGTAATACTTTCATTCGACGGGGCGCAACCCGTTGCATGG
>JBEKMB010000033.1:0-48794 GCA_050008735.1 Syntrophobacteraceae bacterium | reverse complement strand
GCCGACTTTGCCCGCGCGATAGCGCTCTTCGAGGTCCGACACCTCGGAGCGGTCCTCATTGAATATCTGATGGTAAATAAAGACCGGGTTCCCCTCGACGGTACCGGGGATATCGGCGTGAAGACGCTTTGGGTCGGTGAACATTGCACCGACTTTGGCCCTTACGGTCTGTTCATCATCGCTCAAAAAGATTGCGTTTCCAGCCGATTTGGACATTTTTCCCCGGTTGTCCGTTCCAACGAGCGCTGGAACATCGCTCAGCAGGGGTTCAGGCTCCGGGAAAATCCGGCCGTAAGCGCTATTGAACTGGCGGGCCAGTTCCCGCGCGATCTCGACGTGGGCAACGTTGTCTTTGCCGACCGGGACAACCTGGGCCCTGGCGAGGAGGATGTCCGCCGCCTGCAGGACCGGGTAACCGACAAGACCGAAGGGGACCGATTCTTCAGCCATGTTTGCGGCCCGGGCCATCTGCTTGATACTGGGAAGGCGCCGCAGCCGGTTCACCGATACGAAATTCTGCAGGTACGTATGCAGTTCATGGGTCTCGGGCACGGCTGACTGGAGATATATTGCGCTCCTTTCGGGATCGATCCCCGATGCCAGATAATCGAGCACAAGGCCGCGGGTGTTCGAGAGGATTTCCTTTATGTTTTCCCTGCTCCTTCTCGTGGTCAACATGTGCAGATCGGCGACTATGACAACCATTTCATATTCGCTCTGTAGCCTCACCCTGGCGCCGATGCTTCCCACCCAGTGCCCCAGATGCAATCTGCCGGTCGGCCGGTCACCGGTTAGGACTCTTTTCGTGTCCTTCGAACCCATTTGTAATCTCGGCTCCCGGCTTACAGGTGTCCCAGCAGACGCATGCGCTCCTCGGAGGCGGCGAGCCGTTCCTTTTCGAGTTCAGCCCTGAACAGCCTCAATCGTTCAAGTTCAAGCGAGGCCGCTTGACGGCCGGGCTCGTCGGCCCGGCTGATTTCAGCTTTGAGGGCGACGGCCCTACGAGAAACCTCCCTGATCTTATCCAGGACCTCCTGCTCTCTTTTCGTGAAAATATTTTTCTTGTCCGCACAGGTGAGGCCGGGCGGAAATGTGGCCGTTTTATCCTCACACGCGCAGCATCCGAGACCTTCGTCCGAATAGTCCTTGTTCATGTTGTGCCCTCCGGTGATTATGAACCTCGTATATAGTAATATTCATCACAGGCTTGGGAAAGATGGGCGAGACGCAACGCAACCATTTGGAGACTGTGTGCGCAAAAATTTGCAGGTTTTGAAAAGCCGCGTTTCCTGCGAAGGATTAATCCTGCATGCAGATATGCCGGTACTTGCAGGCTGGTTGGTCGCAGTAGCCCGAGGCCCTGGCGAAGCAGTCGAAATTGCCCTCCTCGGCCTGCCGTTTGCGATAAAGAGGGGTCAAGGCCTCCTTCAGGCATCTGGTGCACAGCCCGTGAGAGTATCCGTCAAGCTCCGGACTTCCGTTCCCCCATGTGTCATAGCATCGTATGCATTGATACATCATAGGCCGATCCTGGTGGTAAGCAGTCTCATAGAAGAGCTCATGACGTACTTTTAAGAGGCAATATTCGTGCCATGGCGAATCGGCTGGATTTTCAACGGTCTTATGGGGTATGTGGACGAGCGGGGTCGAAAATGTGACGATTTTTTCCCACCATGTTACAATTTTTTCACTTTCGGCCGGGGAGATCGCTCACGTTTGGTTGTCGGACAGGACCTCGAACGGAAAAGCTTGAAGATATCGCGGGAATTTGAGACAAAAGACACTATATGGCGAGGGCTGTAAGCCTCGACGAACTGCGTATTCAGACTGATTTTCCGGTCAAATCAGGGCAGTAGTCAAGCTGCTTGTCGGGAGGAGCAAATTGCGGAAAATAAACGGTTGTCTCATCGTGTTATCTTTGTTTATCGTGGCGTGTATGTCCGAAGTAAAGCCTATATTGAAGCCTACACAAATTGATATACCGACCAGGATCGCCAATGAGCAGAGCTGGGTGGACCAGGCAGTCGCCTCCAAAAAAATCACCCGCGAAGAAGCAAAGCCCGTCCAGGTAAAACTCTATCAGATCAAAGAGACCTACAATCGGCTGCAATCGGCAGGCAGACTCACCGCCAAGGATTCCGATAAGATAAATCAAATGCTTGACCAGTGCAGCGACTTGTTATTCCGGGCAAAGCTAAAGCGGGAAAAGGCCTATTAGGTTTTTGCGCGCGGTTTCCTGTATATTCCAATCACATTGGGAACGGGCAGTGAGAATTGCAGGGAGTTATCTTCAAGATTTCCCCACGCGCCGTCTCTTTGCAGGGTCATCTTCGGGGTCGAGAGATAAAGTGAGGCTTGAGGTCCGCCTTCGAGGTACATCGCGCTTTTCAGCGACAGTGGAAGGGCCATCAGGATTTCTATGAAATCATGAACCGAATTGGGCGTCCTGCTGAACAAAAACAGGATATTCCCCTGGGTATCCATTCCGAGGGCCAGGGTGCTCCACTTGGAATCCTGTCTGCTCCAGACATTTTGCCGGTCGCACGAAATCATCCTTATACTCTGCACGAGCGATTGGTATTTTTGACGCAGATCGTTGAAATTCTGGCATTCGCGATCTATGATCTGAACTTCCGGTATGTTTTCGTCCACGGGATTAAATGCCAAAACGGTGTTGGCCTTGCTGAGCCTCGGATTGTTTAAATGATCGAAGTTCTTCATGAAGCCAACACTGGTCATACCGTTTTCCTGAAACATCCCTGCATTGACAGCCGCAAGCATTTGGTGGTTCACGGCCCATTCTTTGGTGGTGAAAGGCTGTTTTCCGTATTGGGTGGCGCACAGAAGCTTGAATGAATACTGGCCGGGGTCGATCTTGACCACCGTGATTGCGCAAGGGTCGTTATTAAAAACGTACTCGAACTCAGCTACAAGCAAACCTGCATCGGCTTCTTTCCAGGGAATAGTTGAATCAGGGAAGGCGAGGCCGCCGAACGAAGAAATCAACCCGAACGCGGCTATGCAGCAGGTCATGATCTTACGCTGGAAAGATACCAACATGTTTTTTACCCGGCGGATCGAAAACTGGGGGCCTCAATCAAATTGAGCCCGCCAGGTCCTCTTTTCCAAAAGAAGCCGAGGGGCTGAAATATTAAACCGGTAATCTACCGGTACAATTCGACCAACCGTATTCTGCTACCTGATAGATTTCGAGTAAAGCCTTTTTTACCCGGAGTGGTTTTTATCACGATTGCGGCATTGAGCGCCGCAGTCGTGCGATTGTCCCGGCAAGCTCTTCCCTGAAAGCTTTAACCATCTCGCCGAGCCTCACTGTCCGGTCTTTATCGGTCTCCAGGTTTGGCACGACGGCGCTGCCCAGTATGTCTTTTTTGAGCAGATCCGTCCTGATTTGGCCGGCCGCCCGGGCATCCTCGGTCCGAACCTTCCGGTGGAAATCGCCCAGGATGGCCTCGAAACCGGAAATGTCACCGTCAAGGCCGTGTTTTATCAGACCGAGCAGGGGGCCGTTGTCAGCGGCGGGGTCGATTCGCCGGGCAATCTCAGCGGCTGCGTCGGCTTTGGCGCAAGGGCCCCCGTCCAGCCTGCCGAATTCCCGTTCAAACCTGTCCAGATCGATTTGCTCATCGAGGTATTTCAGGCAGAGTCTGTTTACAGCTTCCTTGAATTCCTTCGCTGCCTGTTCCAGCTTATCCTCATCGCTCATGGAAAGGTGGCGCGTTCTCTCCATCACCAGTTCAAGAGTGCTCTTTATTTCGGCCATTTCCAACCCTTTTCAGGCAGGGATTGCGGATAAAGGGCCTGCGCAGCTTCGGCCAACCTGAGAGCCAAACCCGTAGCCGGCTTCGAAGGCACGCAGGTTCGACTCGATCAACTTTTCAGGCAGGACTTGCCGGAGCGCCTGCTCGAAGCTCTTTTTCGATAAGGGCAGAATGCCTGTTCCAGCCAATACCCCGATCATAACCACATTTGAGCTGCGCTCAGCGCCGGCGGAGCCAGCAAGCGCGTCGGCATCCACCCGAATAAGGCCTGCAACGCGAGGTTCAACCATTTGGTAGAGTGCGTCCGGGTCCGGATATACGCTCTGGCCGATAGCAACGGTGAAGGGCATGACGGGCGTCGTGCTCGTTATAACCACCGTTTTGGGATTGCATTTCGGCAGCGCCCGGGCTGCTTCGAGGGGTTCGAAGGCGATCACGACGTCGGCTTCGCCGTCAGCGATAATCGGACTGACGGCGCTTCCGAGCACTACCGCGGACTCAACTACCCCGCCTCTTTGCGCCATGCCGTGAATTTCGCTCATGAGAACTGGCAGACCCTCTTCCAGGGCGGCTTGTCCGACCAGACGGGTTGCAAGCAGGGTCCCCTGACCTCCGACCCCGGTGAAAAATATACGCAAGGCTTTAATTTGCTTTCCCATCGTGATGGTCTCTCTTTTTCAGGAAATTCGTACAGGACTGATCGAATCGCAAATTTGCGAACAAACGCTGCACCCGATACACAGGGACTCGTTTATCAGAACGTGCTCGACCCCGCCTGAAGATTCAACGTAAAAAGCCGGGCAGCCGAGTTCGGTCAGGCATTTTTTACAGTCCGCGCAGGATTTGGACTCATCGGTCTTAAAAACTATTTTCTTTTTCTTTTTGAGTATCCGGTTTTCAAAAAGAGGGCAGGGGCTCCTGGAGATAATTACCGAAACGCCGGCTTCGTTTATCCTGTTTTTGAACTCCTCCATTACCTGCAGGCTCTTCTTAACCTGGAGAGGATTAATCGTTGCCACCAGGTTCACCCCGCATCCCCGCACCAGCTTTTCCAGGCTCACTTTTGGCTCGATCCTGCCTTTCGAGGTCAGCTCCACCCCCGGATGAGGCTGATGGCCGGTCATCGCGGTGGTCCCATTTTCGAGAATAACCAGCAAAAACCTGTGATTGTTTGCAACCGCGTTTATGAGGCCGGGAATTCCCGCGTGGAAAAAGGTGGAATCGCCGATAAATGCCACTACCGGACGGTCCAGCACCGTGCTGAATCCTGCCGCCGTGGACACGCCGGAACCCATGCAGATAAGGAAATCAGCCATTCTAAGCGGCGGAAGAACGCCCAGAGTGTAGCACCCGATATCGGAAGGATACACCGCTTGCTCTCCAAATACCTTCTTCACCAGGTAATAGGTTGCACGGTGGGGACAGCCCGGACACAAATTGGGCGGCCTCTGCGGCAGTTCGGGCGTCTCGTAGACCTTCGGCTGCGTGCTGGAAATTCCAAAAAAGCGGCTGATCGCCCCTTTAACTTTTACCGGATCGAGCTCGAAAGCCTTTGGAATCAGTCCTTCGCCTTTGCCGGCGATTTCGACCGGCAGCTTCGATCCCTGGGCGCTAAGCCTTGCCGCCTCCTCGACGAAAGGCTCCAGTTCCTCGACAACGAGGGCTTTTTTCACCCCGGAAAGAAATTCGGCGATAAGGGCTCCGGGCTGGGGATAGCTGAAGCCCAGCTTGAGGACCTTGAATCTATCCTCCAGGCCCATTGCGGCTATGGCGTCCCGCACATGGAGAAAGGAGATGCCGCTGGTAATGATGCCAAGGTCGCCTTTTCCCGAAACAAAATTAAGAGGGCTGCTCTCGGATTCGGCGAGGAGTCTTTGGGTCCTGTCAAGCATGGCCAGCCGCAGTTTGCGGCCCACCGCCGGAATAACAACGAGATTAAAAGGGTCTTTTTTGAATTCACCCGCTAAGCTCTTTACCGGTTGAATCGTGCCGATCTTTACAGGACCCCGGCAGTGGTTTACCCGCGTCGTGGTGCGCAAAAGACAGGGTGTGCCGAATTTTTCGGAAATCCTGAAAGCTTCGAGCGTCATCTGGTAAGCTTCCTGCGGGGTCGAGGGCTCGAGCATCGGGATTCCCGACATCCTCGCGTAATACCGGGTGTCCTGTTCATTCTGGCTGGAATGAAGGAAAGGGTCGTCGGCGACCACGATCACCATGCCCGCTTTAACCCCAACGTAGGCAAGGGTCATGAAAGCATCCGCGGCCACGTTCAGTCCGACGTGCTTCATCGCGCAAAGGCTCCTCACGCCGCAAACCGCCGCGGCGCAGGTAACCTCCATCGAAACCTTCTCGTTTACGGAATACTCTACATATATGCCGGCTTCATTTCCCAGCTGTGAGAAGCGGTCGATGATCTCCGAAGAGGGAGTCCCCGGATAGGCGGCCACAAAGCGAACTCCACCCTCGAGCGCCCCGCGCACGATGGCTTCGTTTCCCAGCAGGAGCTGCGGCCTGTCAGTTTGAGCAATCAAGAGTTCGTGCATCCGGTATCCTCCACTGCTTCGAACCTGCGATCCACAAAAGGTTTAATCCCTTCGCCCTCGCGTCTGAGAGAACCTTTTTCGACCAGCTTTATTTTGGGTGTTATTCCAATGAAATTAGCTATCTTCCTGCTCATGAGATCGACAAGGGTCCGTTGTTCGCGCATCTTATCGAAGAAGAGCTGCTCGGTGACCTCGACCCAGATCTCGAGCTGGTCCCTGGGCCCTTCACGGACCAGCACCAGCTGAAAGACCGGCCGCTCTCCCCTGATCTCCTGCAGGATGTCCCCGATTCGCTCCGGGATTATGTTTATTCCCTTGACGACCACCACATCGTCGCACCGTTCGAGTATCCTGCTGATCCGCCGGGTCGTGCGTCCGCATTCGCAGGGTTCGTCGGCGATGCTGCAGATATCGCCGGTTCGAAATCGGATCACCGGGAAGGCCTCTTTGGTAAGGGTGGTCAGAACCAGTTCGCCTTTCATTCCCGGACCGAGTACGGTCCCGGATTTCGGGTCGATCACCTCGGCGAGGAAATGGTCCTCCTGTATGTGCATTCCGCACTGATGGAGGCACTCTCCGGCTATTCCCGGGCCAAGGGCCTCGGTTATCCCGTAGTTGTCGGTAACTTTGACGAAGAGCCGGCCCTCGATTTCACGGCGCATCTGCTCGGTCCATGGCTCACCGGCGCAGATGCAGTACTTGAGCGAAAGCTTTTTGGCGCTCAAGCCTATCGAGTCCATTCGGTCCGCGATTACGAGAGCGTAGCTGGGCGTGCAGACCAGGACGGTGGTCCTGAAGTCCTGCATTATCTTTATCTGCCTCTCAGTGCGTCCGACCGAGGTGGGGAGAACGGAAGCCCCGATCCGCTCCGCGCCGTAGTGGATACCCAGCCCTCCCGTGAGCAGACCGTAGCCGAAGGTGATCTGTATCACGTCATCCTGGACGACGCCGGCCGCGCTTAGAATTCGCGCGACGAGATCGGCCCAGGTATTGAGGTCCTGCCTCGTGTAGCCGACGACGCGCGGATTTGTGGAAGATCCCGAAGAGGCATGGACCCTCACGACCTCGCGCAGGGGCACGGCAAACATCTCGTAAGGATAGCTTTCGCTTATGTCTTGTCCGGTCGTAAAGGGCAGCCGCTCTATATCGCATATATCCGTAAAATCGTCTTCGGGTCTGAAATCTATCTGCTTGAACCTGCGCCGATAAAAAGAGACGTTTCTATAGACACGATTGAGTGTGGCCTGAAGCCGCTCGAGTTGCGTCTGCCGCAGATCGTCCCGGGACATGCGCTCTTTTTCGGGTTCCCAGATGGGCATGGGAAATATCCTTTCAGTTCAGTGAACAGTGAGCAGTGAACAGTGAGCGGAAAGGGCCTCTTCCACTGAGCAGTAAGCTGGTATTCTTCTGTTCGCTCTTCACTCTTTTCACGCCTCCCAGATTTGCTTCGCGCCACGACCAAGGTAGGCCCGTTTTACTTCCTTGTGTTCGAGCAACTGGTGGCCCTCCCCCTCGAGCACCACTTTGCCGGTTTCAATAACGTATCCCCGGTCGGCAACCTTGAGGGCGGCCCTTGCGTTTTGCTCAATCAGCAAAATGGTACGCCCCTCCTCTTTGAGTTCCAGGATAATTGAGAATATATCCCTTGTAACCATCGGGGCCAAGCCCATTGACGGTTCATCGAGGACCAGGAGCTGAGGCCGGGACATAAGAGCCCGGCTTATGGCCAGCATCTGTTGCTCGCCCCCGCTGAGAGTTCCGGCCAACTGCCGGCGGCGCTCCCTTAAGATCGGGAACCGATTATAGAGGCGATCCATGTCCTCGCGCAACTGCTCGGGGTCTTTGCGATGAATGAAGCCTCCCATGAGCAGGTTGGCTTCCACCGTCATGGCCGAAAAGATCTGACGCCCTTCGGGCGCCATGGCAATTCCTTTTCGGACAATGCTCTCGGGGGCGAGTCCCGTAATATGGCGCCCGTTGAATTCTATATCTCCCCTGGAGGGTTTAACCATGCCGCATATAGTGTTTACCAGGGTGCTTTTGCCGGCCCCGTTGGCGCCCACCAGCGTGACTATCTCACCTTTGCGCACGTGCAGCGAAACCCCCTTCAGGGCATGAATGTTTCCATAATAGGTATGCACGCTCTTTATGGTCAGCATAAGTACAGGTCTCTAGTGCGGCGGTTGTCTGCCGCCGCGCTTTTGTGAAGCAACGGGCTGGCTGTTTTCCATGCCAAGGTAGGCCTCTATTACGGCGCTGTTTTCCTTGATCTCGGCCGGGGTCCCGGAGGCCAGCGCCTCGCCGTAATTGAGCACAAGAATTCGGTCCGAAATCTCCATTATGAGATTCATATCATGTTCGACGAGCAGTACGGTTACGCCGAGTTGTTTTATTTGTTGTATCAAATCGCCCAACTCTTCGGTCTCACGCATATTGAGGCCCCCGGCAGGCTCGTCGATAAGGATAAGCCTCGGTTCGACGGCCAGCGCCCTTGCGATTTCCAGGGTTTTTTGCTTTCCAAGCGGCAGCGTTCCCGCCTCAAGTCCGGCAACCTGGGCGAGGCGGACAAAATCGAGGTATTCGAATGCTTTTTGCCTGATGCCCTTTTCTTCGGAACGCATTCCCGGAAACCTGAATCCGGTGGCCAGAAAGCCGCTCCGGGTCCTGGAGTGTCTGCCGAGCATGACATTTTCGAGGACCGTCATTTTCTTGAAAAGGGCAACGTGCTGGAAGGTCCTTGAAATCCCGAGCCCGGCAATCTTGTGAGGGGGAAGGCCTTCAATGCGGCCTCCATTGAAACTGATACCGCCGTTCGATGGCTTGATCACCCCGCTTATGCAGTTGAACAGGGTGGTTTTCCCGGCCCCATTTGGACCGATAACCGCCTGGATGATTCCACCGGGCACCGCGTAATCAATTCCCTGAAGTGCCGCCACTCCGCCGAATCGCTTTTCGAGGCCCTCTATGCGCAGAACCGGGGGGGCGGGTTGGGGAGGGGCCGCGCTCATAATCCAGCGTCCTCGGCCGCCGGAGTTTTTTTCTTGAGCTTTGCGGCGATCATGGGGGCCAGGGATACTATGCCGCCAGGCAAAAAGAGCGCAACGGCGAGAAGTATGGACCCATAGGTAAGGATTTCGTATTCCGAAAACATCTGGAGCCACTCATTTCCCACGAAAGTTATCAGGACGGTCCCCGCGATCGCTCCCCAGAGGCTGTGCATGCCTCCGACCATCACCATCAGCAGGAACCGAATCGACCACATAAGGTTGAAAGAGCCGGGGTTTATACAGGTAACGTAGTGGGCGTAGAGGCTCCCGGCAATAGCGGCGAGCAGGGCCCCGAGAACAAAGACCCGGACTTTGTAGGCGGCGGTGGGGACCCCCATGGATTCGGCCGCTTTTTCCTCTTCGTGAATGGCCCTGAGGGCGCGCCCCACCCTGGAGTGAAGCATGTGCAGGCAAAAAATCATCGCGCAGAAGACAATGGCCCATACGAGGTAGTACCATGCGGTTTCGCTGGTAATCCTGAACCCGGCGATCCGTAGCGAGGGGATGTCGGTCATCCCGGATGGGCCGCCCGTCCAGTTTACCTCCTCGGCCAGAACGATGTTGACTATTACGCCGAACCCCAATGTGGCCATCGCGAGGTAATGGCCCCTGAGACGAAGGGCGGGGACCCCGATGATCCATGCCACCAAGCCGCACAGGACCGTCCCGGCCGGCATGGCTGCCCAGGGATTGAGGCCGAATCTGGTGGTCAGAATGCCCGATGTATATGCGCCGATTCCGAAAAACGCCGCCTGGCCCAGAGAAATCTGACCGGCATAGCCCATCAGCAGACTCAGTCCGATGCTTACCAGAGAGAAAATGCCGGCGAAAATCATGACGTCGACGTAATGGGAGACTGCTTTGATCTTCGTAACCACTATGGGAAACAAACAGATGAATATAGCCGTCCCGATCAGAATCAGCCAGTTTTTCCTGTCCATCCGAATTCCCTAATATTTTTTGAGCCTGGCCGCTTCTCCACTGCCAAAGAGGCCTTCAGGTCTGATGAAAAGAGCAAGCAGGAGCAAAACAAGGGCGGCGGCGTCCTTGTAGCCCGAGGAAACATACCCCGCGCAGAAAGACTCGACAAGCCCGAGAATGACCCCGGCCACAAGCGCTCCAAAAAAGTGTCCCAGTCCGCCCAGAACAGCGGCCCCGAAGCCTTTGAGGCCCAGCAGCGCCCCCCTGTCGTACTCCATCATCGAAACTGGCGTGATAATAACGCCCGCCGCCGCCCCGATCACCGCGCTCAGAACGAATGAGAGCAAAATCATGTACCCGACCGGAATGCCTGCCAGCCTTGCCGCATTGGGATTGTTGGCGCAGGCGAGCATGGCCTGTCCATAAATCGACTTCCTGAAAAAAAGGGAAAGCGCGACGATTGTCAGCGCGCAAATCCCGATTATCCAAAGCGCCTGGGGCTGAATCGCCACGCCGCCGATCTTGATCGGTCCCCCGGAGCTGAATGCCGGAAGGCTGTAAGGGTCTTTTCCCCACCAGAGCATAGCGCCGCCCTTGAGCATTATGGAAACGGCAAGGGTTATGACTGTAAGGGAAAGAACGCTGGTGTCCCGGGCGCGCCCGATTACAAACCTGTCCATTGCCAGGCCGACACAGCCGGTCAGGCAGACGGCGCAAAAAAAAGCCGCATATAGCGGAAGATGAAGCGGCCCGGCAAAAAATACCGCAAACAGGCCCCCCAGCATCACGAATTCGCCCTGGGCGAAATTGATGATCTCGGTTACGTTGTATATGGCGTTGTAACCGATCGCCACCATGGCATAAATCGCGCCTATCATGAGGCCGCTTATCGCATATTGAAAAAAATCGGTACCCAAGGATTATTGGCGGCTCGAGCCGTTTCCTCCCGTTTTGAAAAAATCGATCCCTGTGCGCCCGTCCCTTTAAAACCAATTTGCGTTCAAGATATTTCTAATGAACGCGGGGGAATGGTTTCCCCCGCACCCCCCAAGATGTCGGCCGCGCGCGAAAGCGCGAGGCCGAGCGCTAGGCGCCGGCCAAAGCGTCGCCATACCAGGGGGTGTGGGGGGCTTAGCTCCCCACGTTTTTAAAAAGCGTCCTTTGATACATTCTTGAACGCAACTTCGTATAAAACCCATGCAAGAGCGCGGGCAAGATTGCCAAAATAGCACGGCGAAAGGGAACTGATAAGAAAAAGCCGGTATGGCCCCAAAACTTCCCCCCGGGGACCGTCTAACATTTCATCCGGAAAAGAGTAAACAGTTTTTTAGCGCCGCGTCCGAATACTTGCAGCCAATCAGGCCGATAAACCGCATCACCGATGAAATGTGGGAGGATTCCCGGGCTATTAAGGCAGAAAACGCCCTCGGCGGCAATGCAGGGCGTTAGCCGCGCCGTGATCCAATCAGGAGGGCTGCACAGTAACCGACATGTGCCCCTGTTGCCTCTTGTGTTGCGGAGACGGCTTAACCGTAACTTCTACGTCTTGCCCAAGCGTTGTTAGAAACTCCATCAAACGGCCTATAGAAATCGACACGGGGCGGCAGCGCATGAGCGCCGATACTTGCGCCTGTGTGGTGCCAAGCAATTTAGCTGCCTCGGCTTGGGTTAGCCCTTGGTCTTCCAGGAGTCTGTAAATCTGTACCGTTAGCTTGGCTTTAACAAGCTCTTGCTCTGAATTGGGAAAGCCCAAGTCGGCAAAAACGTTGCCGCTGCTTTTTTCGTGATCTGTTGTCATGGTTCGGCCTCCTCTTTTCTTAAAAGGGGCAGGGGAGATTTTGAGTCTCCAATGCTATGTAAGCCTTTAAAATCCCCCTCGATCCCCCTTTAGGAAAGGGGGAGGCAAAACCTGGTCCATTGGGATTTGCACCGAGCATTTCTGAATTAGGACACAGTCTCTTCCGCCGGAATGACGAAATCATAGCCAATTTTCGAGCGTTTTTCCCACCAGAGAACCTTTTTTCATCACCCTGCTAGTGCTACAAAATGACGTCGTTGTTACTCAGCCATCAGAATCGGTATTCTTTGTTGGACCGGGAAAAATCCTGGGTTGTGAACCCTACATTGAGCTTCACATCATCAAAGGAGTACTTTTCAAACAACACGTCCTTTTCGTCGTAAAAGGCATTGCTTACAGGAAGCATAAGCTCCTTGTCTATATGGACGATCGTGTGTGAAGCGTAATATTTCCTCCCGCCGCCCGCCTTGAACCTTGCTTCGACAACCGTTGCGGGCCGTCCTTTGATAACTTCTTCACCAATCCGAATTAGCTCGAATTCCCCATATTGAAGCGCCATGTCGATATTGCGCCGCATCTGCTGGATAATGAAACCGAAACCAGCCTCGGTTATCGGATGGCGGTTGCCTTTCATTGCAGTGGGACCTTTCGGGTCCAGCGACAGGGTCACCACACTCAGGATGCCGCCGCGGTGGGCAATGAGTTTGTTGTCATATTTTCCCTGCACGAAGAGGGCTTCTGACCCCTTGAGCGGTTCTGCGACCCATTTCATGTAGATTTTGAGCGGCTTCTGAAATTTCAATAATATTGTCTCTTCCGGCAGCAACTCCCCTTCAACCCGTTCCTGTTTGTGAAAGATAGCCTGGTAATCGTTAACCTTTGCATAACTCGATTCCATCTGCTCCTGGAGAGAAAGCACCGCGTCGCCTGGACCGGCTGCCGCGATAACGGGCGGGGCAAGAAAGACCGCGCAAAGGATCATGGGCAGGAGGGGAGCCCACGGCTCCAGCCGCGTGGCCGTACATTGCAGCAGCCTCCTCCCTGATGTCCGGTAACGGTTTTCTCTTCCCAAATCACGGGTCCGCGTGATATCGGCAGCTGGCTTATCACTTTTCATGGGGCATCCTTCGGCGCGGGCCGATCGCTGTTCTTCAGATAGAGCAGAGTCCGCCGGCCCGGTCCATGGTATTCGCGCGCTCGTTGTTCGTCGCGGACCGGAAATTGCGGCAGTTCCCGGCAGGTATCGTGCCGGGTCTCCAACAGGGAAAACATAAGCTCCGGGGCGGCCAACTGAAAGTCATTTATTCCATGCCGGGTGATAAAAGGAGACTTTTCCGCTTTGCCCTCAAGAGCCCGATATCAGTAATGTTACAATCTGTAAGCACTGTTCATGAAGTTCGCAATAAACCGCCGCGGCTCTCCCGAAACCGGCCGGATGATTGCCGGAATACATCGGGACAATTATATTGACTCCCACTAGAGGGATTTACCAAACGTGATGCTTATCGCGTATTGAAGCCTGAGCCCCCATGAGTTAAGATGACAACCATCCATACAAACCGCTTGATCCTATCCGCCCGCTGTTCTTCCGGTTTGGACAAGGAATTCCCCGAGGATCGCAAATGCCCGGCATGAGAATAAGCGCTGCTCTGCACTTTGTCTTCAGGTCCTGTGATCTAAAACTCTCCACCATTCAGAATGCCCGCCGCACCGGCACTCGCGCCGTTTGCGATGTTTCCTGGTCTGAGCGGAGCCCGTTCTCCCACTTGTTCCATCAGCCCCAGATCGTTGAGGGTGTCACCGATCTGAAAATTGCGGCCTCCGACCTCATGGACCCGCGCCTTAATACCTTTATTCAGTCCCGCGGCATTGAAAGAACGTGGGTTGAGCTGCATCCCACGCTGCTGCAAAGGCCCCTCGTGGACTATCTCAATCGCATAGTCGAACTGTCAGGCGCGTTTTCACTGGTTCCGATCATCGGGTCCCTGGAGGTGTTCGATTGTATCTCACGGGAATACCCGCAAATTGAGCAAGTGGCTTTAAAAGGGAATGAGGCTTCAGGATTTGTCGGGAGCGAGACCCTGCTCACACTCTATGCTTCGGCCCGCGAGATGACTCGGCAACGGGGGCACGGTCCCGAACTGTGCGTCTGGGGGGGCTTGGCAACCCCTGAGGCGGTAGCCGCATTCCTTTGCACCGGGGCAAAGGGAGTTGTATTCGAGAATCTGCACTGGCTCACAGACGACGTGGCCTGCAACGGCCAACTTCAGGGGAGGTTCACCGATCTTCGCCCCGACCACACCGAACTCATAGGATTAAATTCCGGAATCGCCTGCCGGTTGTTCAACAAGGGCAACTCCCTGGCCATAAAGGAACTCAGGGCATGCGCGATGAGTGACCACGGGAGTGAAGCCGGTGCGGGATTCGAGCATTCCATCGCAGGAAAAATCAGTTGCGCACTTATCCACCCACTGGACAGCCGGTTCAGCCGTGAAGAGCTCATACCGCTCGGAGTGGAGGCGTCGTTCTCGGCGCCTTTTGTGAGCCGTTACGGCAGCGATGCGGCTCAAGCGATCGATCTTTTTGTCAAAGACATTGAGAGGTGCAGCGCAAATGTCCCATACCTCAAAGGGGCTTTTTCCGGCAGCCCGACGGCCAAGGAATTTGGAACCCGTTACCCGTTTATCCAGGGTGGAATGTCGTGCATCACGGATGTTCCGGAATTCGCGCGGAAAGTGGCCGATGCCGGTGGGTTGCCGACGATAGCTCTGGGATTGATGGACGACCACCTGTTGAAGGAGAAACTGGGACGGCTTCCTGAAATCATGGGAGGCTTGCCTTACGCGGTCAATGTGATCACGCTGCCCGAGAATCCCCATCGGCGGGCCCAACTATCATGGATCGGCAAAATAAGGCCACGCTTTGTAGTTATTGCGGCCGGAGAACCGATCCATGGCAAAGAACTGCTGGCAAGCGGGTTGGAGGTCATCTATGTCACCTCTTCCCGGGACCTTCTCAGACTTGCATTCGAAATGGGAATTCGTTTTGCCATATGTGAAGGGCATGAGGCAGGCGGCCACGTCGGCGGGCAAAGTACTCTCACTCTGGCTCAGGACGTTATGGAGCTCAAGCGTGCCAATCCTTCTCTTTTCAAAGAACGCAGATTGATTCTTGCCGGCGGAATTTGTAATCGAGAAACGGCCTTTATAGCGGCCATGCTTGGCGCAGATGCCATTCAGATGGGCACCGCCTACCTCGCAACCGATGAGATCGTCGGTACTGGCGCACTCACCAGTCTATACCAGCAAATGATTTTGAGCTCTCAGCCAGGATCAACCGTCGTGACCGGCGAGAAAACGGGGTTGAGGATCAGATCTTTGAGGACCGATAAAACCGATGCCATTCTTTCTCTGGAGCGGCGATTTGCTTCGGGCCTCTGTGATGAATCATCCTTCCGATGCGAGATCGAAGCACTGGCGGCGAGGAGTCTTCTCATCGCAGCAAAGGGCTTGGAGCGCCCTGGAGGAGTCCTCCTGGACCACCAGAGATGCTTGCGCGAAGGCCAGTTCATGAGCGGGACGTGTGCCGGGATCATAACAAAGGCCATGCCGCTCGAGGAATTGCACCGTGAGATTGCGGAAGGCGCGCTCACCAGTGCTTCCCAGGCGGACAACGGGGAACATAAATCTCCCGTGTGGGGGCATCCGGAGGCCGAGTGCGCTGAATTGCCTGCCGGTCGGCGGCCCCGTTCAGAGATACGAATGTCCGCGGCACCCGGAAATGGGCGGATGCGTGAGCGCATAGCCATTACTGGATTGAGCGCGCTCAACTCGCTGGGGACGAGCCCTGAAGATATTTGGGCGTCAAGCCTTGCCATGAAAAGCGGAATCACCGCCGTCCCGCTTTCGCGCTGGGATCACAATCAGTACCTTAATCCCAGGCCGGGGGTTGCTGAGAAGACCTACTGCACAGTCGGCGCCTTCCAGGAATTTTCCGTCTCCCGAAAAGAAGTCGGGTTTGCGCCGCAGGATTTTAACACCATGAGTTATGCAACCAGGCTTACGCTCTGGCTGGCTTCAAGGGCAGTCGAAGCGTCCGGAATCCTGGCCGCGGGTGTGCCTCCCGAACGCGTTGCCGTCCTGATATCGCAGAATTCCGGAGAAGTTGCCTCCACCCTGAAGGATATCACCATTCGCGGGTCGATCTCGGAAATCATGGCCGCCGTCAAAAGAATTATGCCCCTGGCTCCCGAGGTGGAAGAGGCCGTAGCCCGTGAGATAACTGCCGGCCGGTTAGCGGTGGACGACACAACACTACTTGGGAGACTCAACTGCGCCGCCGCCGGTTTCGTATGTAATCGCTACGGGTTCATGGGACCCAGCTATTCGGTATCTGCCGCGTGCTCCACTTCTCTGGCCGCCCTTTTTTCCGCCGTCCAGATGATGCGCAACGGGACCATCGATGCCGCCGTCGTCGGAGGAGGCGAGGAACTTCTTACACCGATGCACTTCATCGAATTTTCCGCCCTAGGCGCTCTTGCCGGTCTCTCGGGCGTGGAAAGGCCTCCTGCCGAGGCCAGCCGCCCCTTCGACCGTGGCCGGGACGGAATGGTGCTCGGTGAAGGGGGAGGGATGATCATCATCGAAACGGAAACCCTGGCACGCAAGAGAGGAGCCAAAATACACGCTTTTATCACAGCCATCGGGGCCTGCAATAATCCCTCGGGTATGATCGAATCGGCCAGAAAAGCCCAGGAGTATGCCATCCGGGCGTCTTTTGCAGGCGCGGGTTACGAACCGAACGATGTGGACCTGGTGGAATGTCACGCGACCGGCACGCGCCAGGGCGACGTCGAGGAGATAGAAGCGCTCAGAACCTTTTTTGGACCTCATAAGCGGACCGTCCTGGCGTCCTTCAAGTCCCAGATAGGCCATACTCTCGGGGCCTCCGGCATAATCAGCCTTACCCGGGGCGTCAGTGCAATGAATGAGGGTATCTTCCCGCCGACCTTGAACTGCTCCAATCCCGATCCGGAGCTGAAGCTCGATGGTTTGGGACTCGGCATATGCCGCGAACCCGCGGAATGGAAATCGAATACCGGCGGGCCTAGACGCTTTCAGGTGAACGCCTTCGGCTTCGGCGGCTCCAACTACGTGGTCCAGTTGGAACAGTCCCGCGCCGATGAGGACATTGTTCTTGTTTCTACTCCGGGTCCTGAGGGCTTGACATCGAACCGGGATGGAGTGAACCAGGACGAGGAAGTCGCCATGCCCGAGGGAGTTCATCTGTATTCCTTGAAGAGTGTGAACGAAACTTATCGCATCGCTGTTATTGCCGATAGCGAGGAGACTGCGATCGAGATGGTGGACAGGTCCGGCGTGCGGCATCACGAAGGATCAATGACGGCAAAGAAGATCAGATCCCTTGCCAGGCAGGGGCTCCACCTGGGGTCGGCTCTCGCACCAATCACATCCGGCGCTTTCGTGTTCCCTGGACAGGGATCTCAGTATGGCGGCATGGGTTACGAACTCTACCTGGAGGTCCCCGCCATCCGGAAGAGTATGGATCGCGCTCAGCGAGTGGCCGGGTTCGATCTCCTGCGCCTGCTCTTCCATGACAATGAGGAAAACCTGCAGAATACACGATGGCAGCAACCCGCTCTCTTTGCGCTGGAATTTGCCATTGGCGATTATTTGTTTTCTCTGGGGATAATCCCGAAAGCAATGGCCGGCCACAGCCTTGGTGAACTGACTGCGTTATGTCTTGCCGGAGTCTATTCTTTCGAGGATGGATTTCGCATCGTCGACAAGCGAGCCGTATGCATGGAGGCTGCCAGCGGCGAGAATACGGAGCCGAGCGCCATGATGGCTACGGATGCACCAGTCGGCCTCCTGGAAGAAATGACCGCACGAGATGGTCAAGTCTACATTACGAACTTCAACTCACCGCGTCAGACCGTTGTCGGAGGGGGCGTCCAAAGGGTCGGGGCTTTGGGGGTCCACCTGGGAGAATTGGGATTTCGTTGCACAACCTTGCCGGTCAGCATGGCTTTCCATTCGCCCGTCATGCGTTCCATCCATGATGAACTCGCTGCCTTTATCAAAGGCATACCGTTTCATCCCCCGGCGATTCCCGTGATCTCCAACACCACCAACCTGCCATTTCCATCGGACACATCGGAGATCAGGCAGATCATGATGGCCCATTTGGAAAGCCCCGTGTACTGGGCACAGAACGTCCAGTCCCTGCAATCCGCCTTCGGCATCGGAACCTTCATCGAGGTGGGTCCCAGGGATATCCTGGGCAGCCTGATTTCGGACATATCCAAGGAGGCCAACTGCATCAAGACGTGTATGCCCTCGGCGGAGACACTGGTGCTTCGGAATGCGTTGGCGCAACTGTTCGCGAGCGGTTACCTGAATGTGAGAAGCAAACTATTCCCTCTGCCGGTGAAGAAAACCGCTGCCGGACCTTTCGAAGTGCCGTCCCCCCCTATTCCGGATCGCAGGCCGCCGCTGGTTCGCCAGAGCTCCGATAAGCTTCGAGACATCGTTCAAAAGGAGATCAACTCCTTTGTCCTCAAGTGCTTCGGGCATTTTCTCAGGCCCCGGCTGCTGGAAACAATCAGAGAAGAATACGACGCCCGTTTTGACGAACAGGGTCTGGACGAATTCCTGAAGCAGATGTACCCCATCGCACAGGCGCCTGGCCCCGTGCCCGGCGGAACGGATGAGAAATCCGCTGTCTTCCGAGTCCCGACAACCTCGCCGGCCGAAGACGACACGCCGGGCCCCCCGAAGAGATCTTCCCTCGATTCCGGGGAGGTCCTGGATGCTGTGATTGACGTCATCATGCAGGCTACCGGATACGACAGAGATGAGATCGAACCCCATATGGATTTACGCGAGGACCTCTCCATCCGGTCAAGCCGCCTCCCCGTCGTCATGGATGCGCTGGAGGGCCGCTTCGGCATCCGGATAGACATCCAGGATTTCATTGGCGTCCGGACGATCGGGGATGTTTCCGAGAGAGTTGCAATGCTGGTTGCACGGGGCGGAGGTTGTCCTCACGGGACCGTCGAAGATCCACGGGGGGGTGGAGCGCCCGATCAACCGAGTACTTCTGACAGCAGTCGAGAAATAAGCAGAGTGGTATTCCGGAAGACATTGCTGGAACCCTTTGAATCGCGGCCTATCTGCATCTCTCCGCAGGGATCGGTGGCCGTGCTGAGCACGTCGGGGGGCAGGAGTATCGGCAAAGAAGCCGGAGACACCCTGAGACGGGATTATGGAGTCGATGTTGAAGAGTTGACCTTCCTGTCCCCCGCGATTGGTCCGAATGGTTGCAATGATGACCTCCGTACGGCTCAAGGCAGATCGCGTCTCATTGAGACGATCAAGGATCGGGAATCCCTCGCGGGGCTGGTTTTAATAGTGGACAATTCGATGGGAAGTCTCATTGCCGGCATCGAGGAGACATTTTCCCTGCTGTGTGGTTTTTTCGAATTGCTCAATACCATCCTGAAATCTCCAGCGATGAAGTTCGTGACAGTCATCGACGCCAGTAAAGAAGGCAATCTGCACACCAGTCCCCTGGTCGAGGGAATCTTGGGAATATTCCTATGTTCCGCCATCGAATACGACAAGATGTTGTTCCGGGTCGTACGTCTGGAAGATGAGTCGGAGCTGCGCGATGCAGTGCGCGTTGCGTTGAACGTCAGCATCAAGCCTGTCGAACTCATATATCAGGGAGGACGAGCTTTCACTTCTGAGGGACGCGTTTCTCCCTCTGCCTTTCGCAATCCGGATGATCCGAACATAGGTCCCGAGGATGTTGTGATCTGTTCGGGAGGAGGTTCCGGAATCACACCGATTCTTCTACGCAGCTTCATTCCGTTCGGTTGCAGGCTGGTCCTGCTCGGCAGGACCGAAGTCGAGCCGATCACAAAAGACCGGGCCCATCTTCCCTATGAGCTCGCTCCTGGCGAACGGGGGATCGGGCCGATCGACGTCCGGGAAGGGACGACTTCCGAACCGGCCAGGTGCTCGGAGATTCGCCGCACCGTGGAGGCGCTGAACAGAGCCGGCCTGGAAACAAGTTATGTCCGATGTGATGTTAGCGATCCGGAACAAACAAGGAAGGTTGTTCGAGATATTGCCGCCCGTTTCGGCAAGATCAGCGGAATTGTCCATGGGGCCGGGGTCATCCGTGACGCTCCCATCCATCGGATGAGCCCGGATGATTTCTCTGCCGTGGCCGGTGTCAAGCTGCTGGGAGCCTGGAACCTCTTCCATGCTGCCCGAAGCGCCGGGCTCAAATTTTTTGTTTGCCTCTCCTCGGCTGCCTCCATCCAGGGCAACCCCGGACAGGCGAATTACTCTGCCGGTAACAGGGCCATGTCCGCTTTGATGTCGTGTTTGCACCGAGATGAGCCGTCCATCACTTTCAAAGCTCTAATGCTCCCCCCTATCTCGGGGGCAGGCATGGCGGATAACCCAGATGTCCGCGCCTTGCTGGAGCGGACAAAAGCTTCCTATGTAGACGTGGAAGAACTCGCAGTTTTCTTTCCTCATGAACTTCTCGTCGCTCCCCGAGATGAGGTGAAAGTCATGTTCATGCGCTCACTGCCTGAACTGTGCACCGCGCCGAGGATCGTGCAGGATCACGATCTCGCCCCGAACTCATTACAGGCAGGTATGACGGGGTTCAAACCCGAGGAGCTTCCCATGCTCGACACCATCTCCACCATAGACCGGCGCGAGATGACCCTGATCGCATCCCGCTCCTTTTCTCAACAAAAGGACTTGTGGCTTCCCGAGCACAAGCCGTTCAAGCATATGGAGCATCCTCTCCTTTCAGCGATAATGGTCCTGGAAACGCTGATGGAAGCCGCGCGAACTCTTTTCCCTCATTTGTATGTCCACGGAATACGGGGTGCTCAGTTCCTGCATCCCGTGGAATGCCCGCAGGGCAGCGACGTATCATGCGAAGTGTCCTGCCGTTGCGTCAAATTCGAAGCCGAAGAGGTCGTCTGTGACGCCTCGCTGACCGCCTCCGACCTCTCGCCGGCGAGTTTGAACAGGAAACGGTCGATTCCTAATTTCAGGGCCTCGATACTGCTTGGCGCAAGCCTTCCATCGCGTTTCGAACGATTGGACGGCTTCCCGGTCACTCGGGAAGAATTGAACAGCCGGCCAATGGATTCGGAGCAAGTGCGAATGCTCTACCAGGAGGGGACGGACCTCAAGGGAAGGTATCGAGTCATTCAAAGCGTGGATGGCGCCTCGCCCGATTCCATCCGCGGACGGATGAGCTACACTCAGGGCAGCGACTTTTCAACCTTTTCGGGGGTATCCTACCAATATTCACCGTACCTGCTTGAAGGACTTCTGCATATTCTCAACTTTCACTGCGTCATGAGAGATGGAAGCGAAGCCCGCTCCATGATCCCCTGTGGCATTGCAGAAATGATCTTTGTGCGGAAGTGCGCGGAGGGAGAAAGCTTCGTTCTGGAGGCTCGTCTGCGAGAGCAGACCGCCCTGGGAAGCATCTGGGACGCCAGGGCCTTGGATGTATTCGGCAAAAGCGTCATGCATGCCAGGGGCATTGAGATGAGATGGTGTTAAAGATAGAGCAAAGAAGGATCGTCCCAAGCCAGAGACTGCCTGAAGCCTCGGTCCGGGGCGAGTTGGGACCGGCCATGGCCATGCATCCCGACGGAAAAGCCTCGACGGTGCACTGCACTTATATCCGCAACACGAAACCTGGAAGAATCCCTCGCAAACTGCTGAACCTTTCGATAACTTCCCAATTGGTTGATGATTTTGTTGCAGTCAATTCTTTGCCCTCGTGGCGCACCCAGCCAAATTTTTCGCCCATCAGGGTGGAATATGATGAATTGGGGAAGCCCCGATTGGAGATAGGGAAATTCATGGGCATGGCTGTTTCATTCAGCCGCGTTTCTGATATGCTCTGGGCAGCTTTATCAGGGCCGGGTAATCATTTGGGCATGGACGTCGCCCGCGCTGAGGAGTTTGAGGGCAATTATCCCTTCCATCGCGCCTTTCACCCTGAAGAGTTGTGTTCGCCAATGCTCGATGTCCACGGCATCCAGGAATCCGCTGCAATGCTCTGGTCCGTCAAAGAGGCTGCAGTCAAGGCCCTGGGTGTCGGATTCGGACTTCTCGGTCCCCTGGACATTAGAATCGAATCCCTGGAGGATCGCATGACTCACTATATCCCCCGGATATTCATGGCGTACGGATCGTTGCGCAGGATCGGCCTGCACTCGTCTCCATGCATGAACATAATCAGCTTCAATTATGCAGGAACCTGGGCCTCGGTGGCGATCCGGCCGGACGATGGCGATATTGTGCTTACAAGCCCAATATCCATTTCATAAGTTTCTTTGTAAGATTCCGCCGCGCATTTAGAGAGCAGAAAATCAGCCAGAATTTGAAGGCCGTTGAAAACGCCGTTGCCCAACAGCCCCTTGAGGAGTTGGAAGTCCCGCCGGAGGTTGTCGAAGAAATGAACCGGGCTGCCAGGGGCGAGATCGAGATTGAGGGAGGCATCCGCAACACAGTCCGCAGGTTCACGCATGGCAAAGTACGAGGGGTAGCGCCATTACCTTGTATGATGAGGACTTAGGGCTCAGGGTGTCGCTTACGGCTTCGGGCCGATCTGGACTGCTGGTAAGCCTTGGCGACGAGCAGCCGTTGCTGCCGCAGCCATTCGAGTCTTGATGGCGGCAACAGATTCAACACGACATAGGTATCCCGCCTCAATATTTGTGAGGTAGTCTGTTCCGTAGCCGAAGACTTGTTGCCAGAAGTGGTTGAATTCATCGCCATGTTTTTCTTGTATCATAAAAAGGGTTTCAGGGAGAACAGCTATTTTCCGGCCACCACCCGTTTCGGTCAACGTCGTCATGCCAATGACGCGACCGCCGTTTACTTCAATATAGCCCCGCAAATTGGCAAGGGTGCCCCCAAAGCCTACGTGGTCATCCACCAAAAGATAATCAGCCCCTTGAATAACTGTTCAGGCAAACACAGCCGGTGTGGCGAGCCTATGCCAACCATCAGCCCGCGTGTGGGCAACATAACTCAATTGGCTGAGATCATAGGCGGCCATTTGTAACCCCAGTTCGTCGGCCAACACCTGCGCCCTTTCGTCAGGTATGGCGTTGAAACCGCCACGCTCGTCAGCAGCCACGGGAGCAATAAGGGGCTGGCGAGAGCCGATCAGTTGCGCGATAGCTCTCACGCTGTCGGGCGACAGGAGATCATCAACAAGCTGTTGGGCGGCGGTAATGTCGCCAGCCTTTGCCGCCTTGTAAGTGGGGTGGGTGTTTCGCGCCCGCAACTCACAATGGATAATAACATCCGGAAAATTCGCAGGCCAAGGGGTGCGGGGGATAGAGATGTTCATATCTATTTTTGTCTCCCCCGTTGTTATAGACCAAGGCGAGGCACTTCGGCCAGCAGTTACAGAATGCTGCGGCAGCAAGGCCACAGGTAACATTGGACATTTAGTATTATTTGACTCATGTTGAAAATCGTGGTGTAGGCGTGGTGCGGCTTTGCCGGTCTCTTAGGTCGATCCGGGCGGTAAAGAACTCGACGAGCCCTTCGGCGGTACTGGCTTCGGGAGCAAAGAGCGCCGGCAGCGCGCGACCAATTTTTCCCGCTAACGCCTGTGACGTTCCCCTACCCCGCTCCGCCGGTTTCATCGGCAAACTGCTGCTTCTCTAAAACGGCACGAAGCCTTGGGGCTATATCTGATGTCCCGTATGTCTTCACAAGCTTTGACAGGTTCAATGCAAAGCGATTTATAGCGGGGAAATGCCGCCAGTAAGGGTGAGGCAGCCTCAACAATCTGAAGACAATTGCGGCCACTTTGGAAAGCGCAAGAACCCATTCGTCGAATCCAAGATAGATTTCAGGACAACGGGAAGCGGCATCGACCATCTGACGTATCGCTCGATCGAGGTCCAGCCTCCCGGACATATACCAGAGCATCCGGAGCGGGTTGACGCCCGCGCTTATCAGTCCTTCCTCCAGGGCGGTATCCCAAAGCATCGTTCCCGGATACAGCCTCACCCCCATGAAAAAGTTCGCGACATTTGTTACGGAACGACCTCGCTTTACCAGATGCAGTCGTACGAAATCCAGTGACTCCTGTAGCGTATCGTTGGTCTCACCGGGTCCACCGATCAGGAAAAACCACCAAGCTGCAAAAGAAGACTTACCAAGAGCCTCGGCAGCCTCGATTATATCTTCCCGGCAAAACCCCTTTCCGTAACTGCTGATCATGTCCTCGGCTGCCGATTCAGGCGTTACCATGATCGATCTGAATCCGGCTTTCCACATGAGATCCAGATACTTATGGTCCAAATGACGCGGACTTACGCCCATTGCAGTGAATTGCGCCTTCCATGGCTTTCGGATTATTTCTTCGAGTATCGCAACCGAATGCTCCAAGGGATCGTTAAAAACGGCGTCCACAAACTCGAAGCTTTTCTGAGAATACCGATGCAATGCCTCATCGATCTCGTCCACTACGTCCGAGGCCGGCCGCAGCCGCATCTTATTGCCCTCCAACAATTGATTGTAGGTGCAATAAATACAGCGTTGCCTGCATCCGCGTTTCGACTGAATGGAATAGCTTCCTCCGAGCTTCTGGTAGGGTCTCACATCAATCCACTCCCCGAGTGCAGGCGGACGGCAAGTGAAAGCAGAATGCTGCGGTTTGGTTAAATGGAATTTTTCCTCGAAAAACATTCCCACGCCCGGGATGTTCCAGGGCTTCTCCCCTTTTTCGATTGAGCGGAGCAGTTCATTGAAGCTCTTTTCACCATCGGAGACGACAATGTAATCCGCAGGGCATTCGCGCAACACCTCCTCGGGCATCAGGCTGGCCCCGGAGCCCCCCAGCACGATCGGAACCTTCGTGATCTCCTTGATGTAATTCATCAAACGGACAACTTCAGGGAAATAAGGGACAGGATAGAGCATATTGGCGTTGTCGATATTTCGAATAGAAATGCCTATGATCTCAGGGACATAGGATTCAATGGCGCGTGATAAAGTCCGTCGCGGGTCGTTGCCGGAAAAACACAGATCGAAGACCTTCACTTCATGACCGGCGTCTCTTGCGGCCTCCGCCACGTAGCACAAGCCGATAGGCGGCGCGGCCAGCAGATCCCCTTTTCTATTGCTGTTGATCAGAAGAACCCGCATATTCGGTGATCATCCAGAGGCGGACGTCAGTGGCCCCAGTTCTGGTGGATCGCGTAGTCCAACAACCTATCAAGAAAATCCTCAGTTATGGGAAATGGGGCCATACCCATGTCCGCGGCGTCCGTATGGGTACGGTCAAAATCAGGATTATTGTAAAAATAAGAGTGAATGGTTTGCGCCTGTTTCCTGACCATCCGTTCGACGTCGGTCCGGGGCTGACCGATGGGGCCGCCGTTACCGGCGAAGTTGATGCCTCCGATATTGAATCGGCGCTCGATAAAATCTCGCGTAAACCAGTGAGCCGGTGGGTTTGGATGGGTGAGATGATAAATCCGGTCATGACATGCAGGAATTTCAATGATTCGAACTATGGCTTCCGCCACATAATCAACAGGCACAATGTTCATCACGCCGTCGGCATCTGCAGGCACATTCAGGCCAAGGTCCTTTCGGTCGATGTCGTGGTGTTCGTGCAGGAGTCGATCCAACATATGCATCGCCTCAATAAGGACGTACCATCCTGAAAAGGAGGTACACCGTCCCGTGGCATAATCTCCCACTATGATGGAGGGCCGAAAAATCGTCGCATTTCCCATCCAGAGCTGTTCAGCTTCCCATTTGCTTTCTTCATAGACATTAACGAAATCCCCTCGCGGGTGGTTGACCTCCATTACAGTCTGACCCTGGGTCCGGCCGCAGACGTAAGCGGTACTCACGATGTGGACCTTCCGGGGGTATCGCCGGTGAAGCCTCAAAATGGCCCTAGCCCCTTCCACGTTGGTCTTGAGGGGGTCCCCTTCGGCGTTCATGTGAAGCCTGGTGGATGCTGCACTGTGGACAAAGGCATCCACCGAGGAGAGGCCTTCATGCCTGGCTTGCCATTCATCCCATTTCGCATCCACTTCGAGAATGTCACCCTTGACCCAGCAGAGACTTTTCGACGACCGCGGCAAACCAAAGGAGCTCAGAAAGTCTATGACGTCGAGTCTGCGGGCTTCATTGCGGTACAGGCACCAGACGTGGTGCCCGCGGTCCAGCAATCGAGCCAGAAGATACTCTCCCAAAAAACCCGTTCCGCCAGTCAAGAAGAACTTCATCGTCTCTCGTGTCCTGCCCTCGATTTTGGGACCGCTCGGAGTGTTGGTGTACAAAATTGTGACTACACCCCGAAAATTGAACCAGTTTGGGTACTGCGTCCATTTTCCTGTTTGGACGTGCTATTGCCCTGTTATACTGCCAAAGGAGAGTCCTTTCTTTTCAATAGAGAGATTCGGATTTGCGCCCGGTCTCAGCCATGCAGTTAAGCTCTCTTCGATCCCCATCCGAGAGCCGGATATGATTTGTCGTATTCATAGTCATTTACTCCTCAGAAGGCAAACAGCATCTCAATGTAAGGCGTTCCGAGAAAGATGAAAAAAAGCGGGGGAGAAAGGTCATGTAAGTTGTTATCAAATTCTCAGTGGCGTTTCATCGCCTCCTTTCGAGTTGAGAAAAAATGTGCTGGAATGTTACCGGGTATTATCACCATCTTTGCAGGAGGGCGTTCGAAGGGGAAATCTTGTGACAATCCAGCTTATCCGTGAGGCGCACTAAGCTTCCGATGCTTTCGTCGATTGGCGCCGGTTGACATTTTTTACTATGGTTCTAATTTCAAAATTGAATGAATGGTCGATGTTCTATTCCTTCTAACTTAGGAGAATGTCATGCGTTTTCGTGCTTTTCTGCTGTCCGCGTTCGCGGCTTTGCTGTTGTGCTCGTCGGGGCCTGCTTTGGCTTTCGATAGTGGCCCCAGCACGCCTCGGGATCCTCTCGCAGCAGCGCGGAAGGCCATCGCTAACAAAGACTGGGCCAGGGCAATTACTCTACTTAAGGAGCAAACGGCAAAAGATCCGCGTAGCGCCGATGCCTTCAATCTGCTGGGCTTCAGCCAGCGCAACGCAGGCGATATGCAGGCTGCCTTAGCCAGCTATGAGCGGGCTCTCGCGCTTAATCCCAACCACAAAGGCGCGCATGAGTATTTGGGTGAGACTTATCTAAAGATGAACGATCTACCCAAGGCCCAGGCTGAACAAACCCGTTTGCAAGCCCTTTGCCCAAAGGGCTGCGAGGAACTTGGCGACCTCAACGAGGCAATTGCCGAATACAAAAAGGCCAACGCTGCTTATAAATGATTTGCGGCGGCGGTGAGGCATTCTGATGGGGGCCAGTCAGCCTGGCCATTGTCACTATCGGGCCGAAAAGATGATGGGAGATCTGATGGACTTTCTCTGAGCCTGAGCCGGGGGCTATCCCAAAGATTTGTTACTTATAGTGAAGATAGAGTCAATAACAGGTTTTGGTTTTGCCTTCCCGCCAGGCACACGATTTGGCCAAACTACCTTAGCCAGCTCTCAGCAAGAGATTTCATTATTTCGACCCATTCATCGAAGGTCGCCGGTTTGGTGATGAATGCCGTCGCCCCGGCTTTCAAGCTGAAGGCAACGTCCTTTTCCTCTTTAGACGTAGTCAAAATAACTATGGGAATATGCTTAAGAGCAGGTTCGGCTTTGATTTCGATTATCGCTTCGCGGCCATCCTTTCGCGGCATGTTCAGATCGAGCAGGATCAGGCTGGGCAGTTCCGTTGCATTGGAGCGGGAAAGCTCTGTGAGATGGTTCATGAGTTCGATGCCATCCAGAACGCAGGAGAAAGCAGCCTTTGCACCACTTTCCGCAAAAGCTTCAGTTGCCAGCCAACAGTCTTCCGCATCGTCGTCGGCCATCAAGACCGTCTTTTGGGGTCCTTCAGCCATTATATGCCCTCCCACCGGTTTTGCTTCACGGGTAGTCTGATCATGAACGTAGAACCTTTTCCAGGCTCGCTCTCGGCCCTTATATTTCCTCCGTGGCGCTCAACGATTTTGCGGCATATGGCAAGCCCCATTCCGGTCCCATCATATTCGTCTCGGCCATGCAATCTCTGGAAAGGCTTGAAAATAAGTTCGGCAAACTTCGGGTCGAACCCGATGCCGTTGTCTTTTACAAAAAGCACGAATATCCCCCGTCTTTCCAACTTGCCATAAACTTCGACGCGAGGGGTTTCGGCGCCGCGAAATTTCAGAGCGTTGCCAATCAGATTCTGGAAGAGCCGCAACATCTGAGTTTCATCGGCCTCAATGGCAGGCATGTTTCCAATTTCGATTTTGCTGCCTGTCTGCCTGACTGATACTTCGAAGACATCGGCAGCTTCCCGCGCTATTTTGATGAGGTCTATTTTTTTAAATGGTTCGGGCCTGGTGGCTACCCTGGAAAAAGCGAGCAAGTCATGCAACAGTTGCCGCATACGACCTGCCGAATTGATAACCCTGTCGAGGTATTCCCGGCTGGTAGCGTCCAGAACCGTGGCGCATCGTTTCCTCGTCATGTCACAGAAAGTCTGTATCTTTCGCAGGGGTTCCTGGAGATCGTGGGAGGCAACGTGGGCAAATTCCTGAAGCTCGGCATTTACCAGCTCAAGTCTTGCCATATTCGATCTCAGGGCCTCTTCGGCGAGTTTTTTGGCAGTGACATCACGGTCAATTTCAAGAAATCCCAACGGTTCGCCGTCCTTCCCGGGCTGTAGGGCCCAACGGCTCTCGACAAGTATTTTTTTCCCGGTGGAGGTAGTTTGTTCGAGTTCTCCCTCCCATCGTCCCGATTCGAGTACCTGGCCCACGATTTGATCTATGGGTTCTGTAAACCCGGTGCGCAAAAGGTCTTGAGTAACTTTGCCGAGGGCCTCCTGCCTGGTGAACCCGTACAATTCCACTGCACCTTCACTCCAGAATTGTACGGTGTGGTCCAGGCCCCGGACAAAAATGGCATCACGAGCCAGGTTGAGCAGCGATGCCTGCTTCCGTAAATCCTCGCCGGCACTGACGAGCTCAGCCGTGCGCTCCCGCACGCGCAGTTCGAGTTCATTACGCGATTTGCGAAGCTCTTCTTCGATCCGCTTACGCTCGGTGATGTCGCGATGCTGCCACATTCGTCCACGTGGCTTTCCGTCAACCAGAATTGGAATATGATCTCTCAGGAGCACCCGTCCATTGCGCATCAGGACCTCTTCATCCTCGACACGATGTCTCCGCGAAAGAATTTGTTGAATGCGAGCTAAATGTGCTTCGAAATCGGCGTAAGCAGGCAACACTTTCTGCAACATTTCCTTAGCCGTCAATCCGATGAAATCCGATGGAGCATCCGTGATATCAAACTGGTCACAAAGGTTTTGATTTATAAACTCGATTCGATCATCTTCGGTTACAACCAAAATGCCGACAAAGATGTTGGATAAGATTTTATGAAAGCGCCGCACTGTCGTTCGGAGGGTCTCTTCGGCCTGCCTGCGCTCGGTGATGTTTTCAAAAACGGTGACGAAGTGCCCTTGCTTGGGGGATGAGACCGAGATATGGAAATAGAGCTCCATGGGTTCTAAGTAGGCCTCGAAGGAGCACGGTTCACCGGAATTTGCGGTCTTCACATACACGTCCAGGAAAGGGGCACTGCCTGTGCCGTAAAGTATACTGGCGAGCTGTCCGCGACATTTTTCCACTGCAAGGCCGGTGTGTTTTTCAAAGGCGGGATTGGCAGCCAAGATACGGTAATCCATGGCAGTTCCGCTTTCGTCACAAACCACCTCGTGAAGAGCCACTCCCTCGGTCATGTTCTCAAATAGGGACCGGAACCCGGCCTTACTGTCCCGCAGGGCCTGCTCCGCCCTTCTGCGCTCGGTGATGTCGCGCAGGATGCAGGTACTCACCCGTCCGTTTGGCAGCTTTCTTCCAAAGGCGAAGAGTTCAATCGGGAAAAGATTGCCGTTTTTATGCCTGCCGACAATTTCGACCGTGTTTTGGGAACTCATGCCTTGAGGGGTTTTGACCAGCTCTTTCAAAGTCTTTGCATGTTCTTCGGGAATAAACGTCCCAAAAAGCGGAGAGCCGGTTGCCTCCATCCTTGTATAACCAAAGATTTGTTCGGCGCTGGAATTCCAGAGGATAACCCTGTTTTGCTGATCAAAAGAGATAATCGCGTCCGAAGCCGTTTCGACAAGGGATTTGTAATTGGCCTCGGCATCCATGAAAAAGCTAAAGATGGCCTCCTCCAGGGGCAATCCCCTGGCCTTTCCGCTCCTGAGCGTCGCCAGAATGGCAATCAGCGAAAAAATCGTTCCCACGTAATTCGAGGTCCTGCCAACCCAGCCGATAGGGCTGCCGACAACCTTCTGGATGTAGAAGGCAAACAAGCCCAGGGCCAGCATCGCAAGGCAAAGGGAATACCAGTAGAAAAAATCCGATTTAATTCTGAAGAAGTTGTTCATGAAAAAAAGAGAAGAAAGAGCATAGAAAAAGATCGCCAGCCCCAAAACGATCTGCCGAAGGAGCGTGGGGCCGGCCCCCTGAATGAAAAACGGCGGAACAACCTGCTGCACGGTTGCAAATGAGAAGAGAACGGCAAACACGATGATTGCGGGATAAGCAGTCATTAAAGCCGGTTTCTGTTTTCCCGGCCCCAACCCGTATGATTTCCCGGAATAACTGATAAGCGCCCCGGTGACATGGCAGAGCGAACCAAGGAGGGCACCCGTATTGTATATGGTCACGTTAAAATTTGCCCCATCCCGTATGTCTCTCAACCAGCCGGCCGATCCGGCACAGAGGCCAAATCCAAGCATGCCGCACCCCATCAGCAAAACACTGAGGGAGCCCGTTTTCAGATAGGTCCTGGCGGCGAAAAAGGCGACCGTGACAGGAATGATCAATGTGAAAATGGTATTGGTGACCCCAAGCAAGTGCTTCGGTTCATAAAGGAAAGTTATGTCGAGGACATAAAGGACCACTATGGCGAGCATGGAGGCGGATACGAGCAGCAGACCTGTCAGCTTGGGGTACTGCGGCTTCATTCCTTCCGTTGTGCTCGTCATATCTTAATTCTCCGTCAATGACTGATCTTAGGTAATGTCCGATCAATAACAGAGTATGGCAGACGACTCAAGACTCACATGGACTGTCTAAGCGGCAACCGGACAATGAAGCATGTGCCTGTGCCGGGAGTGCTGCTTGCTGTAATGCTCCCACCATGCCGCTCGACTATCTTCTTGCAGATGGCGAGTCCCATGCCTGTTCCCTCGTACTGGCTACTCCTGCCATGGAGCCTCTGGAACGGGGCAAAAATGCGATCGAGATACCTCTCTTCAAAGCCGATGCCGTTATCCTCGACAATGATCTGACATACCGAACCGGGATCGGATACGAAGCGTATCCGGACCATTGGCTTCTCACCCGGTTTGTGGAATTTCAGCGCATTGCCGATGAGGTTTTGGAACAGCTGCAGCATCTGCGTGGGATCGGCCGAAATGACGGGAAGGTCCCCGACGTCTACTTCGCCGCCCGACTTTACGATTCTTACTTCCAGGTCGGAAAGAACTTCCTGAATGATATCGTTAAGATCAATCTCCTGGAAAGGCTCGGGGTTCATCGTAACCTTAGAGTATTCAAAAAGAGACGTGAGCAGCGATTGCATCCGCTCCGTCGAGCGGAGCATTCTATTAAGATACTCGTTGCCGGATTGTCCAAGCGAGTCACCAAACTTGTGCCCGAGCATATTGCCAAAAGAGATGACTTTGCGAAGAGGTTCTTTCATGTCGTGGGCGGCAATGGAGGCAAAATCCTGAAGCGCCCGGTTGCTTTGCTCAAGCTTTGCCATATAGCTGTTTAGGGCGGCGGTCCGCTCCCGAACGCGCAATTCGAGCTCATCACGCGAGTTCCGAAGCTCATCGATGAGACGTAATTTCTCCATGGCGGTAGCAACCTGGTCGGCAACGGTCTTTATGAGGGCCAGGTCCTCGGCCGAGAAGCGCGGCCTTGTCTTCGTCCCGAAGGAGATCGTACCGATGATTTTGCCTTGGACCTCCAGAGGATGGCAGGCGTATGCCTGAATTCCAAAAGACTTTACCATGTCGGTGGGGATATCCGGAGTATTGAGAATATCTTCCACCACTATGAGTTTTGCATCGCGGACCGCACAGCCGCAGACGGCCATTCCGTAGTCCAGCCATTCGCTGTCCCGGGCTTGTTCTTCCGGGATAGCGGCGCATGCATTGAGGTGAAGCTTGCCCGTTATTTCATCGATCAAAAAGTTGAAGAAGGCATGGCAGTCCAAGTGCTGCATAACTTGCCGGCATAACGTCTCAACGATTGCCTGGGGATTCTCGGATGCCAGTAATCGAGATGATGTCTCGGAGAGGAGTCTGAAGCGCGATTGGCTTTGGCTCAGTGTCGCTTCGGCACGCTTGCGCATCAGGGCCTCGACAATCGCCGGGGCGATAGCCTCCACGGCAATCAGATGCTCCCGGGCATATCCGCCCTCACGATTTGCAAGGCCAACAATTCCCAACGTCTTTCCGTCGTGAATGAGCGGGACCCCGAGAAAAGCGGTCAGGGGCGGATGCCCGGAAGGCATGCCGGTACTGTCGGGGTGCGACTTTGGGTCGTTAGTCAGCAGGCTCTTGCCATCCAGCAGTACACGGCCGTGGAGTCCATGGATTCGGAGATCGATCTGAGGCCTGCGATTTCCAATCGTGTCGTTCATCGAGCATTGCTCCCATCCGGGGTTGCTGATGGCGATGGAGTGGAGCAAATCGTCCGAGCCTATCTCGTAGATAAAGCCGGATTTGCTTTGTGTCAGGTCTTCTGCCGCCCTCAGGCAGGCGATGCCCAGTTGTTCTTCGGTTTCGCAGGTCAAGGCGTTGTGGAAAATCAGGTTGATTGTCTCCATGATTGCGTTCTGGGTTCGAATCTTGTGCTCGGCCTGGTTACGTTGCGTAACATCGATGACCGTGCCGATAAATCGAACGGCGCGCCGCTCACCGATTATATCTTCGAAAAAAGCTTTGCCCGCGGCGATAAGCCATCGCTCTGTCCCATCAGGCCATACTGAACGGAACTCTGCTTCGAAACGTCCCTCACCGGTTGGGTCGAAAGCACTCCTTACAATTTCGTGGGTGCGTTGGCGGTCATCTGGATGCAGGCGCTGGAGGAAGACTTGATAGTCGACATTATCATCCACAGACAAACCAAAAACAGCCTTGCAGCGATCCGACCAGTTGAGTACGCCGGTTATGGGATCGAAATCCCAGGTACCCATCTCGGCTGACTCAACGGCAAGACGGAGCCGGACCTCGCTTTCGCGCAGAATCTCCTGCGCGCGACGCCTTTCGGTGACGTCGTGGAAAACGAGCACCGCACCGGATATATTTCCAGTGTCGTCCCTGATCGGGGCGGCACTATCCTCGATCGGAATTCCACGCCCATCACGCGAGACCAGAACCGTGTGATTGGCAAGACTTACGATATGTCCCTCGCGGAGAACGTTCTCGACGATATTTTCGGCCCCCTGGCGGGTTTGTTCGTTGATGATCTGGAAAACGCTCTGAACAGGCCTGCCCACGGCATCGTCAAGTTCCCATCCTGTCAGTGCGGCAGCAATGGGATTGATGAAGGTGATCCGGCCTTCCACATCCGTTGCGATCACCGCGTCGCCGATGCTGGTAAGCGTGACCCGCAACCACTCACGCTGCCGGTAGATCTCCTCCTCTGCCCGCCTGCGCTCGGTAATGTCCCAGATAATGCCGTTAATCCTCACCGGCCGACCGTTATCATCGCGGACCATTTTCCCGCGAACGCCGACATAATGAACGCTTCCATCCGGCCAGACCGCTCGATACTCCGTTTCATACGGTAAATCCCGTTCGATGGTTCGGGCCAATGCCGCCTCGATCATATCACGGTCGTCCGGATGTACCGTTTTGTAGAACTCCTCCGCGGCCCCGGTGAATTTTGACGGGTCGATACCAAGAAGATGACAGACCTGATCGTCGAAAAAACGTCTGTTTGCGACTATATCCAGATGCCACACGCCCATATGAGCCGATCTCAGTGCAAGATCAAGCCGGGACTGATTTACTTTCAGCTCTTCTTCAACCTTCTTGCGCTCGGTGATATCAATTCCGACGGCAAGTATCTCCAGTAACCGGCCGTCCCGGTCGAATATCGGCCTGTTGGTCCAGGCCATCCAGACCCGGCTGCCATCCCGAAGAATGTTCTCATTTGTAATGTTCGCATACCTTTCCGGGTGGTTCGGAATATCCTGAAGCAGTTCGGTCAGATCGCCCCCGGTGGACTCCTGTTCAGGAACGAGAATGTTTATGCTCTTGCCGAGAACATCTTCCTCGCTGTAGCCGAAGAACTTCTGAGCGTATTCGTTAAAAAAGGCGATGGCGCCGTCGCGCTTCCAACGGATGATGGCGGTGTTGGCGTTTTGGACGAGTTCACGGTACTTGCTCTCAGTTTGCTGGAGGTCGACAGCCGCCTTTTCACGCTCGGCGGAAAGCTTTGACTGTTCCTCTGCTTTGTGTGCCCGCGCCTGGGCGCGATATGTCGCTTCGGTCAGATAGGAAATCAGGGCGCCACTGGCGAGAAAGACGAGCATGCTTAACAGGTCGGCTAAATCCGTAATGGCTAATTGGCCAATCGGCTCCATCCAGAAATATTTGGCAAGGAGGGCTGAGAGGACCGTGGCCACCAACCCGGCGCCAAATCCTCCATATAGCGCCGCAACCGCCACGGCGGCAAAGAAGGTCAGGAAGGTGACACGGAGCTCAAGAATTCCCAGGAACTGCAACCGAATAGCAGCGGCTATGACAGCGGCAAGAACACCTACCGCGTAGCGGAGCCACACCGGACGGTTTGTTCGATCCCAAACCATGAGATTCCCCAATTTGAAAAGAGAGACCCACCGATCCCGTCGTTGATATTGTCGCTTTCCATGGCCGACCTGTATTAAAGCTGCCGTTATTTCTTATTGAGTGGAATGCATGTCTCCGAAAAACCTGAAAAGATCCGAAAGCTGAGATCTTATATCATTCACGGTGGAAATCAGAAACGTTTTTTGAAAAAAGCGTAACCGCTCGTAGGGCCTCACCTTAAACCCCGCGCCAGTCTCCCTGTTGCCGCGTTATCCGGGCTTTGTCCTGCAGTTGAGCACCACAGTATCGAGATCGGCAAAGGATGCGATTCCTCAGACCTGGAGCGTTTTCTGTGTGTGCCGGAGCGAAAAGATTATGAAGCGCTGTGGCATCGAGATCGGTTGATCCGCCATGGCCGGCTGGATGGCCGAACCGGAGGCCGGAGACAATATACACTGAAATTAAAGGCAAAATCGGTTAGTATAACCAGTTGATCGGGTCGTCCTGATTTTTGCCGGGACTGCCTGTTTCAAAATTTGAAAGGAAGAAGCGGTAGGCAATCATGGCGTCTGTGGATCGGGAAGTTCGGCGGTTGCTTGGGAAAGGGATTCACCATTACGGGCTCATAGAAGACGGTGACAAAATCGCGGTCGGGGTCTCGGGAGGCAAGGACAGCATGCTTTTGCTCTGGCTGCTTCGTGAAAGGCTCCGGCGCGTTCCGATCGGCTATGAACTTATCGCCCTCCACATTGATCCGGGCTTTGACACGGAGTCGGCCGACCGGCTGGAGGCTTTTTTCAAACATGAGGGGTTCAGGTACGAAATCATCCGCACCGATCATGGTCCCAGGGCACACGGGGCTGAAAATCGTGAAAACCCCTGCTTTCTTTGCGCGCGGCTGAGGCGATCGGCGCTTTTCAGGAAAGCCGGTGAGCTGGGTTGCCCGAAGATCGCGCTGGGCCATAACCAGGACGACCTGATCGAGACTTTTTTCATAAACATCTGCTACGGGGCGCAAGTCTCGGGCATGGTCCCGAAACAGGAATTTTTTGCAGGCGAAATGACCGTTATACGGCCTTTTGCGCTGGTGCCGTCGCGGAGTATAGCCAGGATGTGCAATGACCTCGGTTTGCCTGTCGTGCCGACAAAGTGCCCGTCGGCCACGAAAAGCCGGCGGACTGAAATCCGCAATATGCTCGAGGGACTTTTCCGGAACAATTCAAAAGTCAGGGGCAACATTTACCATGCAATGAGCAATGTAAACCTCGAGTACCTGCCGCCGAAGCTTGCGGCAAAGGGCCGGCACGGAGGCCGTAAGCATGGACCAAAGGATTTGGACTGTGAAGTTGACTCGCATGAGGACTTTGAATCGACCACGAAAAGGGCGGAACGAACGCCGCAATCCGAGCTGATTGCCGTGATGGAAAGAAGCGAATGAACCAGCAGATAAGAAACGATGGGAAAACGTTTTTCATAATCGACGGAAGCTCATATATCTACAGGGCTTTTTATGCGATTCGGCGGCTGACGAACTCAAAGGGAATGGCGACGCAGGCGGTTTACGGGTTTATCACGATGCTGCTCAAAGTAGTGCGCGAGCGCAAGCCGGATTACATCTGCGTGGTTTTCGACGCGCCGGGGCGAAATTTCCGGCATGATTTGTCGGACGTTTATAAGGCTACCCGCCAGGCTTCTCCGGAAGAACTCGGGCCGCAAATCCCGTACATCAAGAAAGTGGTTGAATACTTCGGGGTGTCTCAATTGGAGATGGCCGGCTATGAGGCAGACGATCTAATAGCCACGCTCGCCCTCTGGGGGTCGGCGCACGGACTTGAGATTGTGGTGGTCTCCGGGGACAAAGACCTCCATCAGCTTATCCGGGACCCGGTTGTCAGGCAATGGGACCCCCAAAACGACCGGGTTTTCACGGAAAGGGTCGTTCGGGAACGGTTCGGAGTAGAGCCTGGGCAGATGGTTGACTACCTTGCGCTGGTTGGCGACACAACGGACAACATCCCTGGCGTAAAAGGGGTAGGGGGGAAGACGGCCGGCCAACTGCTGGAAAGATGGGGTTCGCTTGACGGCGTTTACGCCCACCTCGATGAAATATCCCCCGATTCCGTGCGCGGGAAGCTCTCGGAGGGAAAGCAGAGCGCCTATCTTTCCCGCGAACTGGTCTCGCTTCGGTCGGATTTATTGGTGCCTGAAGACCTGGACGAGTTTGCGCCTTCGCCGCCCATGGTGCGGGAGATGTTCGGCCTGTGCGAAGAACTGGAGTTCAAAACGATTTCGGATATGCTCAAACGAGAATGGGCAGGGCCGGAAAAAGCAGGGCCGCCTGCGCCGAAGCCGTCCGGACAAAGGACCGACCGGGTAATTCGGACTCGCGGGGAGTTGGACGAACTGGTGGCAATAGCGGAGACAAAACCGCTAATCGCCATAGAAATCGAGACTACCTCCCAGGAGGCCATGAACGCCGATCTCGTCGCTGTCGCTCTTTGCTGGGAAGAAAAATCAGCCTTCTACATCCCGGTCGGCCACCGGCCCGAATGCGGCATTCAGCTTACAGCTGCTGAAGCGCTCCATGGGCTTTCTCCAATCCTTGGCTCCAAGACGCCCGCCAAGGCGGGTCACAACCTCAAGTCCCAGTGGATAGTGCTGAAAAGGCATGGAATCGAACTTGAAGCAATGGTTTTCGATGCCATGCTGGCAAGCTATCTGCTCGATCCGGGCGGACAGACCCATGCGATGGAGCGTATTTGCGCCGAGCACCTGGGCGAGACGATAAACTCCTATGAGGACATTACCGGCCGGGGCAAGGGGCAGGTGAGCTTTGCGGAAGTAGACTTCGACAGGGCGGTCGATTACGCCTGCTGTGACGTCGAGACGTGCTGGCGCCTCGTGCCGTTTTTGCGGCAAAAACTCGAAGAAAAAAAGCTGAAAGAACTCTATGAATCAATCGAGTTGCCGCTCTGCGAGGTGCTTGGGCGCATGGAGTTCAAGGGGATCCTTGTCGATTCGGAAAAGCTGGGGGACCTTTCGATCGAATTCGAAAAAGCACTGGATCAGAGGGCCACTCTGATTTACCAGATGGCTGACGAGGAATTTAATATCCAGTCGCCAAAGCAGCTTGGATATATCCTTTTCGATAAACTCGGACTTCGGGTGTTAAAAAGGACAAAAAGCGGCCCCTCGACAGATACGAGCGTTTTAGAAGAGCTTGCGCTGGAGCATCCGGTGGCCGAGCAGGTGCTGAGCTACCGCACGCTCTCAAAGCTTAAAGGCACTTATGCCGATGCTCTGCCTAAACTGGTTCGCAAGGACACCGGCCGAATCCACACCTCTTTTAACCAGGCCGTGACGGCAACGGGGCGTCTTAGCAGTTCCAACCCCAACCTGCAGAACATTCCGATCCGGAGCGAGGAGGGCAGACGAATTCGACGAGCTTTCATATCTGCGCCCGGCAATATGTTGATGTCGGCGGACTATTCGCAGATCGAACTTCGGGTACTTGCCCATTACAGCGGTGACCGGAGCCTGGTTGAGGCCTTTGAAAACAACGAGGACGTGCACAGCCGAACGGCGGCCGAAATATTCGGGGTCGCTTTGACGCAGGTCAGCGCCGAAATGCGCAGGCAGGCCAAAATGATAAACTTCGGCATTGCCTACGGCATGAGCCCTTTCGGCCTGTCGCAAAGACTTCGGATCAGCACGAAAACGGCGAAAGCGGCTATCGACCGGTATTTTGAGCGCTACAGCGGGGTCAGGCGATTTATCGACGAAGCAATCCGCAGGGCCCGCGAACGGGGGTACGCCGAGACCCTGCTGGGGCGCAGGCGGGCCATTCCGGAGCTCCAGAGCCGCAATTTCACAACGCGCCAACTGGGGGAACGGCTCGCTATAAACACTCCCATTCAGGGCACCGCGGCCGACCTAATAAAGAAGGCGATGATAGATATCAGTCTGGCGCTGAGAAAGCAGAAGCTCGGAGCGCAAATGCTCCTTCAGGTACACGACGAGTTGTTATTCGAGGTCCCCCATGAAGAAGGGAGGCCGACAGAGGAACTCATCCGGCAGAAAATGGAAGGGGACCGGCCTCTTGATGTGCATCTCAAGGTGGAGATCGGTTGGGGCGCCGACTGGACCGAAGCCCATGCGTAATTAAATGAGATAGTGACGGAAAAGGCCGCCCTCATTGGATGGGGGCGGCCTTTTTATCGGGAACCAGAGTTTTCTAGCTGGTTTTGGTCTTTTCCAACTCGGTTTTGAGCCTTTCGACTTCCTGTTTGTATCTTTCGGCTTCTTCTTTCAGCCTGGCATCGTTTGCCGCATCCACGTTTTCCTTGGCTTTAGGGAATGGGAGCTTGTCTTTTACTTCATCGTAGCCAAGGTATGCGGCCATCAAACCGCCGAGCAGCAGAATAAGAGGGATTGCGCCTCCGATAAACCTGAAAACGGCATCGTACCAGATGATAATGCCCAGGAAACCGAGGAACGCCGCGGCAACACCACCCACAAAAACCTTCATTTCCGTCCTCCTTTGAATGGTTCGCAACCAAGTATGGGAACTATGCAGCAGTTTACTATAGTTGAGTCTGCGCCGCCTTTGCAGTTCGATGGCAGGCAGGTTCATGAAGATAGCACCGGCACCGGAGCAATGCAAGTGGAAATCGGCGATTTTGAAGCCTATCTCACCATGTGAGGCGAAAGTGAGATCGGGCGTTTATGATAGACGGCCTGCTTTTCTGTTGACTCTTTATCGTTTGCATAAGTATAAGTAAAGATTCCGTAATGTTTGCCGAGGCCCCATATGATCGCGCCGGCCTTATGTCTATGAAACTTCAGCTCGTGCGTTCATCCGGAAGCACGCGATGAGACATCGGCGGTTGTCCGATTCGGATTGTTCTACGTCAAAAAATTTCGACGTCAAATTTTTAGACGTAAAAAGGAATTTTTGTCCCCGGATCAGGTCCGGGTTCTGACGGGCAAATAGTGGCGCGCGCGGGGGGCCAAAAGGCGGTCTCAACGCCACGCCAGAAGTGGAGATTGATTTGCCGGGGCGGAAATGGATCTTTCCCGGATGCAAACCAGCTCGATTCCACGTTCCGCGAAAGGGGTCCGAGAGGAGCTTTTCGCGCGTGGAAAGGATATAGTGGAAATAATGTTTGATTCTCATTTGAATGGAGTGGAAAAACCCGGCCGCTATATAGGGCTTGAAGTAAACGCCTGCCGAAAAAGCTTCGAGAGCGCTTCGGTCCGCTTTGCTCTCGCGTTTCCGGACGTCTACGAGATCGGCTTTAGCCATATCGGGCTCCAGTTGCTTTATCACCAGTTAAACGGGGTCGAGGGAGTAATGGCGGACAGGGTCTACGCCCCCTGGCCGGATTACGAGGCAAAACTGAGGAGCACGGGTGAGCCGCTCAGGGCGCTTGAGAGCGACCGTGCGATTTCGGATTTCGAATTTCTTGGGATAACCCTTCAGTATGAACTGAGCTATTCGAATATACTCACAATTCTCGATCTTGCCCCGGTGCCGCTTTATGCCCGCGAAAGGACCATGCGGGACCCTTTTGTTATCGGAGGCGGTCCTTGTGCATTCAATCCGGAGCCGCTGGCCGATTTTTTCGATTTTTTTGTGCTTGGCGAGGGCGAAGAGGTATTGCCCGAAATAATCGATATTTACAGGGACTGGAAACAGAGCGCGGCCGGGACCAGGGAGGGTTTTCTGGAGGCGATCAGGAAGGTTGCCGGAATTTACGTGCCGTCTTTTTTCGAGGTCGGCTGTGGCGCCGGCAGCGCTATATCCGCCGTCGTTCCGCGGTTTTCAGACTATACCGAAGTCAAAAAAAGAGTGGTCTCCGACCTGGACGAAAGCTGCCCGATTCCTGAAAAACCGCTCGTGCCTCTCATAGATATCGTTCACAACCGCCTGCGGGTGGAGATCGCCCGGGGTTGCACGCGCGGATGCCGTTTTTGTCAGGCGAGTTTTATCTACCGCCCCGTCAGGGAGCGCCATCCGCTGTATGTGTACGAGGCGGCAAAAAAGGCGCTGGCTTCGAGCGGCTTCGAGGATGTATCCCTGCTCTCGCTTAGCACCGGCGATTACTGCCAGATACAGGACCTGCTGGGGGCTTTGGTAAAAGAATTGGGGCCCCGCAAAATTGCTGTCTCGTTTCCGTCGATGCGAGTCGGAACGCTTACCCCCGAGTTGATGGAACACATCAGGCAGGTTCGAAAGACCGGGTTTACCCTGGCCCCGGAAGCCGGGAGCGAGCGTCTTCGGCGCGTTATAAACAAGGGAATCTGCGACGAGGACTTGCTAAATGCGGTGCAGTCCGCATTCGATCTTGGCTGGCGGGGCATAAAACTTTATTTCATGATGGGCCTTCCCGGCGAAACCGAGGCGGACCGGGACGCCATTGTGGATTTGAGCCTCAGGGTGTGGGAAAAAGCGAAGAAGACGAGAGCGACCGTCAATATCTCAATATCCACCTTCGTTCCCAAACCCATGACACCGTTCCAGTGGTCGTCTCAAATGCCGGTGGAGCGGATGGAAGACTGCCTTCAAATGTTTAAGGAGCGGCTGAGGAGGCCGGGTCTGAGGCTGAAGTGGAACCAGCCGGACACAAGCGTTTTAGAGGCGGTGTTTGCGCGGGGCGGCCGGGAGCTTGGAAAGGTGATCAAGCGCGCATGGGAATTGGGGGCAAGATTTGATGGTTGGAGCGACCATTTCAACCCGGCCCTGTGGCATCACGCTCTTGCCGAAATGGGGCTCAGCGCGGCTTTTTATGCCGAGCGCGGCCGGGAGCGGGATGAGGTCCTGCCGTGGGACCATCTTTCGGCGGGTGTTTCGCGGGACTATCTGTGGAGCGAATACGAAAAGGCAAGGGGGGAGGAGTTTACGCCGGACTGCCGCGGGGGGGGATGCACGCAGTGCGGTGTATGCGACCATGAAAGACTTTCTCCCCTGATACATGAAGAACCGGTCATGGAGTTGAAACTGGGGAAGCGGCCGGGGGGTACTGCGGCGTCTGACGCGGACAGGGAATTTGTCTACAGGGTGATTTATTCAAGGCTTGGCAGAGCGCGGTTTTTCGGGCAACTGGAGATGGCGGCCGCCCTTGAGAGGGCCATCAGGCGCGCGGGTCTTTCGGCTTCGTTCACCAAAGGACATCATCCGCATCCGAAGATCTCATTCGGTGAGGCCCTGCCGCTGGGAATGGAGACCTTGATAGCGGAGGCTTATGTTACGCTGAGCGAAAATATCGACCCTAAGCAGGTTCGTGAGCGCCTGGACCGGCATTGCAACGGTGTGATGAAGATCAGCTCGGTCCTGCGGGTCGACAAAAAACCAGCCTCGGGACGCCCGTGCAGGGCAGTTTACCATGTCTCCGGGCTGAATCCTTTTGTCGTGCGTCATGTTCTGGACGCATGGCTGAGGTGCGGCGACGATACGCTTACCAAGAAGACCAAGAAGGGCGAGACAACAGCGCGCCTCGGGCAGATACTTCTCGACATGCGAAAAGCCGGGGAAGGCTCCCTGGAAATGGATATTTACGAAACACCGGTCTTATGCTTCAGGCCTTTGGCGATTCTTCAATATCTGGCAGGGGCTCAAGCAGGGAACCTGGAAAACTGTCTGATTTGCAAAATTGCCTCGTACCGTGTGGAGGTCCGGGAGGGGAACGACAATGTCGGCAGAACTAATCATTAACAGCAACCCTTTTGAAACTCGCGTGGCGCTGGTTGAAAACGGCCAGGTCGCTGAGCTCTACGTTGAGAGGAGTTCGGACCGGGGGATTGCCGGAAATATCTACAAGGGGCGAGTCGTGAGGGTCTTGCCGGGCATGCAGGCCGCCTTCGTGGATGTCAGTCTTGAAAAGGCGGCGTTTTTGTATGTGAGTGATATTTGTCAGCCCATGGGTGACGTCGAGCAGCTGTTTCTCGCATCCTGCGAACAGGAAGCCGAGGAGGAGATCTCGGATGATTGTCCGGAGAGCGGCGGGCAGGAATATGCCGAGATGGACTTTCGCCAGAGCTGCAACGGCATTCCGATAGAGGACCGGATTCAGGAGGGGCAGGAGATCCTTGTGCAGGTGGCCAAGGAACCCATTGGGAGCAAGGGGGCGAGAATAACGACTCATATAACGCTTCCCGGCAGAAATCTCGTTTTCATGCCCACGATGGACCATGTGGGGGTTTCCCGTAGAATTGAGGATGAAGTCGAACGAAAGCGCCTCCGTGAGATAATGTGCGAAATAAAGCCGCCTTATCGGGGCTTTATAGTCCGCACGGCCGCGGAGGGGGCCGAGAGGGAGAAGCTTCAGTCCGAGTCCGATTTCGTGACCAAACTCTGGCAGACCATTCAACGCAGGTCCGAAAACGCTGCCGTGCCGTCTCTGGTCTATCGGGAGCTGGATATAACCCTTCGTGCGGTCAGGGACCTTTTTACCAAGGAAGTCGACCGGCTCGTGATCGACTCCGAGGCCGAGTACCGCAAAATCCTGAATTTTACCGAAACCTTTATGCCCTCACTCAAAAATGAGGTGGAACTCTATGAAGGCGAAGAGCCGATTTTCGATGCTTACGGCATCGAGATGGAAATCCAGAGGGCTTTGAGCAAGAAAATCTGGCTGAAATCCGGTGGATACATCGTGATTGAATCCACTGAAGCCCTTACCGCCATAGATGTCAATACGGGCAGATACGTCGGCAAGCGCAACCTGGAAGAGACTATTTTGAAGACGAACCTTGAGGCCGTCAAGGAGATCGCTTACCAGTTAAGGCTTCGAAACCTTGGTGGGATAATCATTATCGACTTCATCGATATGGAAAAAGAAGCCAACCGGGAAAAGGTCTGGAACGCTCTGCGCGATGCGACCTACAAGGACAAGAGCAAGTCCAACATCCTGCATATGTCTGAGCTCGGCCTGATCGAGATGACCAGAAAGCGCACCAAGGAGAGCATTGGGCAGGTGTTGTGCGAACCCTGTTTTTACTGCGACGGCGAAGGATATCTCAAATCGAAGCAGACCGTATGCTACGAGGTCCTGAGAGAATTGGAGCGGCAACGGGAGGACCTGCTGGGCAAGAACATCCTCGTTATGGCGCACCCTGAAGTTGCCGCCATGTTTTGCGACGAAGAAAGGGCCGCGCTGGAACGGGTCGAGGAGAGAATGCATGCGCTGGTCTCAGTCAAGGCTGACCCGAACCTGCACCTTGAAAACTACGACATTTCCCTTTTGGCCGGCGAATAATTCAAAATCCGGAGCCGTATGATGATGAACCTGGATACGTCGAAGAAATTGTTTGAGGAAGCCTGCAAATTGATACCCGGAGGGGTTAACAGTCCGGTGCGTTCGGGCAGGGCGGTGGGCTTCGATCCTCTTTTCATAAAATCGGCCAGCGGATGCCGTATCACCGACGAAGACGGCAATGTCTATATCGATTATGTCGGGTCCTGGGGACCACTCATTCTGGGGCATTGTCATCCGGAGGTCGTAGCTGCAGTCAAGGGGTGTGCCGACAGGGGGACTTCGTACGGAATTCCCACAAGACTCGAAATAGAGATGGCCAGGAAAGTGGTTGAGATGGTCCCTTCGATTGAGATGGTAAGGATGGTAAATTCGGGGACCGAGGCAGCCATGAGCGCCATCAGGCTTGCGCGGGGGTATACGGGGCGCAAGAAAATCATAAAGTTCAACGGCTGCTACCACGGACATGCGGACTCGCTTCTCGTAAAGGCGGGCTCCGGTCTCATGACCTTCGGTATTCCCGGGACCCCGGGGGTCCCCGAGGAGATCGTGCGGCATACTGTCCCGCTTCCTTATAATGACCTGAAAGCGGTGCAGGAAGTCATGAAGAGCGCCGGGGAAGAGGTTGCCGCGATAATTGTGGAGCCCGTTGCGGCAAACATGGGGGTCGTGCTGCCCGAAGCGGGGTATCTGGAGGGATTGAGGCGGATTTGCACTCAATACGGATCACTGCTTATCTTTGATGAAGTGATTACCGGTTTCAGGGTGGCTCCGGGAGGGGCGCAGCAGCTTTTCGGGATTATGCCCGATCTGAGCTGCCTTGGGAAAATCATAGGCGGCGGTCTTCCGGTGGGTGCATACGGAGGAAGCCGAAAGATAATGGAACGCGTTGCCCCCTGCGGGGACGTCTACCAGGCCGGGACCCTTTCCGGAAACCCGCTGGCGATGAGCGCCGGGCTGGCGATGCTGAACGTGCTCAGCCGGGGTGGGGTCTACGAGCAAATTGAGGAAAAGAACGCGTATCTTTGCAGTGGACTGGAGCAAGCCGCAAGATCTGCCGGAGTTCCGGTGACGCTCAACAAGATAGCCTCACTGGGGTGCGGGTTCTTCACAAAAGGACCGGTCAGGGACCTTGAAAGCGCGGCCATGGCCGATACTGAAGCTTATGCCATCTTTTTCCGCGAAATGCTCAAAAAGGGTGTTTATCTTGCACCTTCTCAGTTCGAGGCTTTTTTCGTCAGCGCTGCTCACGAACGCGAAGATCTGGACCGAACGATCCAGGCTGCATTTGAGGCTTTGAAGGAAGTCGGGAAAAATTGCACAATACGCCGATAGCGTCCATCCGGCGGACACCCGATCAGATGACGGTATTTTCGGGTCCGGACAAGAGGTTTTTTTCGGTTGGCCGGGAAGTCGATGTCATGTCGAATCGCTCATTGGCAGCGCCTCAGCGGAGCATCGAGATATTTGATCGACACCGGCGGTCGCGGAAAAGGGCCTTTTAGGGCCTGAAACGGAATAGAAAAAGATTTGACTGGAAATATCTTGTGTGATAGGTACGCACGTGAAGATTTGCACGAAAATACAATGAAAAACGAAGATAAAAAAACATTCAAGCAGGCCGTTATGGCCAGCACCATTGGTTACCAGGTTGCCTTTGCGCCGTTTATCGGAATTGCGATCGGGGTTTTTCTTGATTCGAAGTTCGGGACTTTTCCGTATTTGACAATAATTTTCCTGATCGTTGGAATTGCCGCAGGCGGCCTTAACTATTACCGATTTGCGAAGCAGCAGCAGGAAGAGGATAGGGTTCGAAAGAAATAGTGAGGGAAGTTCTCGAAAGCGAAGCGCTACTGCAACGAATTGAGCTTGCTTACGCGGTTTTGCTGTCGGTGTTTACGGCTGTATCCGTGATTTGGTTTTCATGGAAAACAGCCTTAGGCGTTCTCCTTGGCGGCGGTATAGTCATTATAAGCTTTCAGGTCCTAAAGTGGCAGCTCAGGCGTGCGCTCCAGAGACCAGGAAGGGTTCCGAGCAGGGCTGCCTTATTTATAAGTTATTATATCCGTTTTTTGGCGACTCTTGTTCTGGTTTTCATTGTTTTTTATTTGGGATTGGCTACTCCCTTTCCGTTCCTGGTAGGCCTTTCCGTGGTCGTTTTAAGCATTGTTCTGGTTGGGGCATTTGAATTCATAATGATGAAAAAGGGAGAGAGTTAAGCTTATGGAACATCCTATCCTTTTCATAAACCTCCTTCTCGAGAAGCTGGGTGTCCACGTCCCTGCTCAACCTCATTCTTTGTCGGACTTTTTAGTGCAACCACACGTGACCTATACATGGGTGATCATACTGGTGGTGGTTTTCCTGAGCGCCCTTGCCGCCCGCAGTCTCAAGATGGTCCCCCAGGGCGGACAGAATTTTTTCGAGCTGGTGATAACGGGAATTGAAGATTTCATGATCGGCATTACCGGTGAGGAAGGCCGCTTCATGTTCCCGCTTATCGCGAGCCTCGGTTTTTTCATTCTTTGCAGCAACTACCTTGGAGTGATTCCCGGATTTTTCTCCCCTACGGCCAATCTCAACACCACGGCCGCGTGCGCGGTGATTGTCGTCGTAACGACTCACGTGCTGGGGGTCAAGTTCCACGGGATCAAGTACATCAAGCATTTTACGGGTCCCGTCTGGTGGCTCATTCCGCTTATGCTGCCAATTGAAGTAGTCGGGCACATCGCAAGGCTCTTTAGTCTCTCGATCCGTCTTTTCGGAAACATATACGGTGAAGAACTTGTTCTCAGCATCCTCTTTTTCCTGGCAGGGCTCTACCTTGCGCCGGTGCCGATGATGCTTCTCGGGCTTTTTACCGGATTTATCCAGGCATTCATTTTCTGCCTGCTTTCGATGATGTACTTTGCCGGTTCAATTGAGCACGCCCATTAACAGGCGAAAACCGTGTAAGGAAGGCCACGTTCGCATATTGTTTAATTCATTCAACTAAAAACAAGGAGGGTTTTTTTCATGAAGAAAGTTGGGCTTTTTACTGCACTTTTGGTTCTCGGTCTTTCCTGTGTAGCTTTCGCCGCTGACGGCGATCCTAAATCCTCGGCGGTTCAGTTCTTCCTCTATTCGGCCATTGCAGCCGGCCTGGCAATAGCCATTGCGGCTCACGGATGCGGCATCGGCCAAGGTATGGCGGTTAGAGGCGCTGTTGAGGGTATCGCACGCAATCCCGAGGCCTCAGGTAAAGTAACGGTTACCATGTTGATCGGTCTTGCCATGATCGAGTCTCTGTCGATTTACGCCCTTGTTATCTCACTGATCCTGATCTACGCCAACCCGATCTCTTCTTCGATCGGCGCTTTTGTGGGTCTGCCCAAGTAGTGAGTTCAAGGGTTAGATTTTAAACGGAGGGCAAGCGGCAGGACCGTTTGCCCTCCGTTTCGTTCTTTGCGGCAGGTTTTTCAGCTCATTAGATGTGAATAATATCACATGCTTACGCCTGCGGTTATTTCTTTTCCGAGGTTATAGAATGAAATTTGCCAAAATCCCTATGGCGACGATTGTCAGGCTCTCAATCTACATGCGCACTCTTATGGAGTTGCTCAATAGTGACGTGGACGTCATATCTTCCGAGCGCCTGGCAAAACAGTGCGGTGTGAATCCGGCCCAAATCCGAAAGGACCTTGCTTACTTCGGGGAGTTTGGAGTCAGGGGGGTCGGATATCGAGTAAACGACCTTATACACCAGATCAAGGACATTCTCGGTTTAAACCGCCCCTGGAACCTGGCAATGGTGGGAGTTGGCAATCTTGGGTCGGCGCTGATGCGTCACGGGAATTTCATAAAACACGGGTACGTCTTCACTGCGGCTTTCGACGTTGATTCCCAGAAGGTGGGCAAAAGACTTCCCGATGGACTGGTCATCAATCATGTCAGCGAGCTCGAAGACGTCGTTAAAGAGCGGGAGGTCCATGTCGGAATAATAGCTACTCCCGCCTTTGATGCTCAAAGCGTTGCCAACCAGCTCGTGCTTGCCGGGATAAATGGGATTCTAAACTTCGCTCCGGTGCAGATTCAGGTCCCGGATTGCTGTTATGTCGAGAACGTTGATTTTACGATAAAGCTCGATTCAATTGCCTACCACCTTTCGTCCGGAGATTGACTGAGCGGGTCGGCCTTACGCGAGGAAGCAATAAAAAAAGTGAAAAGCCCCACCCTTGGAAAAAGGGATGGGGCTTTTGCGTTGGTGCGCGCCTCAGGCAAGCTCGCGCACATGAAGCGCGGGTATTCCTCAGATTTCATATAGGCCGAATATTTTTCAAATTCACAACACCAGAACTCCCGAATCTGCTGGTTGGTTACCCGCTTTAAAACGAAACAGCGAAAATCCTTGTTGGTTGGAAGCCTTGGCAGATCGAGCAGAGTTGCTCCCGGATAGAAGTGTAAAGATCGAGT
>JBEKMB010000032.1:0-50775 GCA_050008735.1 Syntrophobacteraceae bacterium | reverse complement strand
TAAAACCCTGAACAAGAAATGGCATATAGTGCGGACACCCCTCAACGATGTGGCTCGCGGAGCGCGGAAGGCGCCCGCTATGTAGGGTCTGCCAATCGCGTTGGGCTTGCAGCGGGAAGCCTTTTTGGGTTAATGTGATTGGACCATGCACTCAAGAGCATTATCCAAATTCGAGCATTCAGAAACTTTCAGCCGGATTTCCCAGTGATTCAGCGCTTTTTGGACAGACTATTGAATTATCGGCTAAGGGATTTTGAAATCGCCCATCATGCCGAATTGCCAGCGCAGCCTCCGGTTTTCCAGAAGCTTTCCTCCGCGCTCCCCGGGGCCGTGGAAGATGCGTTGCTCAAACTCGGGATATCCGCTCTTTACAGTCACCAGGCCATGGCCCTAGAGCACATACGCTCGGGGCGGCATACCGTTGTCTCCACGCCTACCTCGAGCGGAAAGTCGCTGATATACAATCTGGCCGTTACCGAGGCCCTGATCGAGGACCCCGGCCGGCGCGCGATCTATCTTTTTCCCATCAAGGCGCTTGCGCACGACCAGTTAGACTCCCTGCAGCAATTCTTTCACTCTCTCCAGGGAGGGGAAGCGGGTTGTTCGTTTACATCGTGCATCTACGACGGAGATACCACCCCGTACCAGAGGGCCAAAATCCGGCAGAACCATCCCAACGTTCTTCTTACAAACCCGGACATGCTCCATTACGCCCTGTTGGCTTTCCACCACAAATGGGAGCAATTCTGGAAAAGACTCCGGTATGTAATTATTGACGAAATGCACACCTACCGCGGGATTTTCGGCAGCCATGTCGGCCAGGTCTTCCGGAGGCTCCGCAGGGTCTGCCGTCACTATGGCAGCAGCCCGCAGTTCATTCTGCTTTCGGCAACCATCGGGAACCCCGATGAGCTTGCAGCGGGTCTTACCGGGGTCCCCCGGGACGAAATAACGGTGGTGAGCGGCAGCGGAGCGCCCCAGGCAAAGCGCCACTTCGTTTTCCTGCGCCCGGAGGACAGCAGGATCGGCCACGCGGCGGGTACCGCGGCGCGTCTTATCGTCCAGGCCGCGAAAGCGGGCCTTAAGACAATAGCTTTTACTCAGTCCAGGAAACTTACCGAGCTGGTCCACATGAGTGTGCTCGAATTGGACCGCAGGCTCCAGAATAAGGTCAGTTCATACCGGGCCGGATTTCTGCCCGAGGAGAGGCGTCTGATCGAACAGAAGCTGGCCGGCGGATCTCTTTGCGCGGTCATATCCACAAGCGCCCTGGAGCTTGGGATTGACATAGGCGGGTTGGACCTGTGCATTCTCGTCGGATATCCGGGGACCGTCATGACCACCTGGCAGCGAGGCGGACGGGTAGGCCGGAGTGGACGCGAATCGGCCATAGTGCTGATCCCGGACCAGGATGCACTCGATCAGTACATTGTGAACCACCCGGAGCGGTTCCTCGAAAGCAGTTATGAAAATGCGGTAATAGACCCTTTCAATCCCGAAATCCTGAAAACCCATCTGCCGTGTGCGGCCGCCGAGCTGCCGATATGTTCAGCCTATGACGATCTTTCTGTAGAGGCGGTGAAAAAGGCGCTCGACGAGCTTACCTTGTCCGGACGCCTTCTTCAGACATTCGAAGGCGACCAGTGGATATGCGCGACCACCCGGCCCCATCGCCTTGTGGACATACGTTCCGTCGGGCTGTCATACACCATTGTCAAGGCCATTAACGGCAAGACCTCGCCGCTCGGGAAAAACGAGGGCGTCCGGGCGCTCAAAGAATGCCATACCGGGGCAGTCTACCTGCACCGGGGAGAAACCTACACGGTCGAATCGCTCGATCTCGAAAAGAAAGTGATTCACGCGGTCCCGGCCAATGTTCCCTATTTTACAAGGGCCCTCAGCGTCAAGGAAACCGAGATACTGGAGACACTGGCGTCCAAGCCCGCGGGAAACTTCATCATCCGATTGGGCAGGGTGCGCGTTACCGAGCATATAACGTCCTATGAGGTGCGGCAGCTTTTTTCTCACGTTCTTCTTGCGAAAAACCCGCTCGATCTTCCCCCGCAAACTTTCGAGACGGTCGGATTCTGGATCGAAATCGAGCCAATCCTCGCCCTCAAAATCAAAAAAGCCGGCCTCGATTTCATGGGCGGAATTCACGCAATAGAGCACGCCCTGATCAGCATGTTCCCGCTCTTTGCCGTATGCGACCGCAATGACATAGGCGGTATCTCGATTCCGCTGCACCCTCAGCTCGAAAAGGGCGCCATTTTCGTCTACGACGGGTATCCGGGGGGAATCGGACTGGCTGCGCGCGGGTATGAAATAATCCCGGCCCTGATAGAAAGGACAAAGGAGCTTATCACTGCGTGCGGCTGCCAGCAGGGATGCCCCTCGTGCATCCATTCGCCAAAGTGCGGGTCTGGAAACAAGCCCCTGGACAAAGATGCCGCCTCCGAGCTTCTGAGATATCTTTCCGGGGAAAAGGAGTTGGGGGACGAGAGCCTAGAGTGCGAACCGGAGGCCCGGGAAGCGGCCTGCGCTCCCGTCGGCGCGGGGAGATCCTGCCGGGATTTTCGGGTAGGGTTTTTCGACCTCGAAACCCAGAAACTGGCCGGCGAGGTGGGCGGATGGCACAACACGCACCTTATGCGTGTATCGGTCGCGGTCCTTTATGAAGCTCAGGCAGATGCGTTCAAGGTCTACCGCGAGCCCGAAATTCAAGGGCTCATAGAAGACCTCAAACGGCTCGACCTGATCGTCGGATTCAATATCTCACGTTTCGACTACGGGGTGCTGCGGGCTTATACGCCTTTTGACCTGAACAAGCTTCCCACGTTCGACATCCTGAGCGAAATTCACAGAGGGCTGGGTTTTCGCGTGAGCCTCGGTCATCTTGCGGAAAGAACACTTGGGCGCCCGAAGGGTGGGGACGGCATCATGGCTGTCCAGTGGTTCCGTGAAGGAGAGTGGGAAAATCTCATAAAATATTGTACCGAAGACGTTATTATTACTCGCGATCTTTTCTACCATGGCCTGGAGAAAGGATATCTGGCCTACAGCGACAAGAGCAGCCGCATACTGCGGATCCAGACTCCATGGCAAATAGATGCTCTTGTTGCCGCCGAAAACCGGTGACCCTGTGAATCGGTTTACACGCTCACCTGGGGTTGCATGTGCGCGCCTCGGTACAGCCCCTCGATTTTCCTGCCGGGACGCAAATCCCCCCTTTCAGAACCGGAAGCTGATGGTATATTATTATAAATTTACCGGATGGGCGCTGACAATGCTGAGCCTGCGACCGGATAATCGGGACCGGGATACAACCGAGACGGAGAGGAGGAACCCTTGAAGCTTAATATCGAGGGGTCTTTTGAACCGGAGGGCGCTATATGAGCAAAAGTGACAACATCATTCTCGAACCGAAGGAAGACGGGCATTGGGCCCCATCCAGCGAGGAGTGGTACGCACTCTATGTACAGGTGAACCACGAAAAGGAAATCGTGAAGAGGCTGGAACAGAAGGAAATATGCTGTTTTTTGCCTCTTATGGAAACCTGGAGCAAGAGGTTGGACCGCAGGAAAAGAATACAACTTCCGTTCTTTCCAGGCTATGTTTTTGTCTACGTCCTGCTCGACAACTATATGAACCTGAATATCGTCAAGACGCCGGGAGCGCTCAACCTGTTGCGCAACTCCGAAGGCCCTTTGTCGATTCCGTCCTATCAAATCGAAAACCTTCAGACCATGATCAAATCAACCCAACCGCTCGAACTTCATCCCTATTTGAAAGAGGGCGATTGGGTCCACGTCGTGCGCGGCCCCCTGGTCGGATGCATAGGCATTCTCAACAGGCTTGATCCGAAAAGAGGCAGGCTGATCCTCAGCGTGGATATAATCAGGAAGTCCGTGAGCGTGGAACTCGACCTGGAGGACGTAGAACCGTCCCAGCCTCCCGGTTTCAAATAAGGCCTTCCGGACTGTTACCCGCCGTTATGCTCAGTTTTCTTAATGCCCAGGGCTTTCATTTTCCTGTGTAGGTGGGTCCGTTCCAGCTCTACCCTGGCAGCGGTAAGTGAGATATCCCAGCCGTTTTCTTCCAGCTTTCTGATCAGGTAGTCGCGCTCGAAATATGAGCGCGCCTCTTTCAAGGTCGGGTAGTTGAAGTAGGCGGTGTCGCCGTTTTCTTCTTGAAGGACATTTCTGAAATCCGCCGGCAGGTCACCCGGCCCGATCACCTGAGCTGGGGTCATGATGATGAGTCGTTCGACGAAATTCCTCAACTCGCGAATATTTCCGGGCCAGGAATATTTCCGCAAAATGGGATAGATTAGCGGATCGATCTTCTTTTTGCCCAGCGCGCTCTCGCTTGCGATCTCATCGGCGAAGTTTTCAACCAGCAACGGAATGTCGTCCAGCCGGTCTCTAAGGGGCGGGACAAAGATCGGAATTACGTTGAGCCGGTAGTAGAGGTCCTGGCGAAACGTCCCCAGCTCGATTTCCTTCTGCAGGTCCTTATTTGTTGCGGCGACGATGCGCACATCCACTTCCACCGGGTGAGATCCGCCAACCCGCTCGAAGACCTGCTCCTGGATTATTCGAAGGATTTTGGCCTGAGTGCGGTGGCTCATGTCGCCGATCTCGTCGAGAAACAGCGTGCCCCCGTTTGCCGAGTCGAATTTTCCCTTGCGCTTCTCATAGGCGCCGGTGAAAGCGCCTTTCTCATGGCCGAAGAGTTCGCTTTCGATCAGCTCTTCGGGAATCGCCGCGCAGTTTACCTCTATCATCGGACGTGTGCTGCGCCGGCTGAGAAGATGCATCATCCGGGCAGCCAGTTCCTTGCCCGTCCCGTTTTCTCCCGTAATGAGCACCGTAGCGTTGGTAGGGGCGGCGCGCCGAATCTGGTCCCGAAGATTGAGAACCGCAGGGCTTTCGCCGATTATGCTGCGGTGGGATTTTTTACGCAGCAGGCGGTTTTCTTCTTCCAGGCGGGAAAACTCGATGGCGTTTTGGATCGAGACCAGGACCCGATCGATCGAGAGCGGTTTTTCTATGAAATCGAAAGCGCCCATTCGGGTGGCCTTTACAGCAGTCTCGATGTTCCCGTGGCCGGAGATGATTATTACGGGAATGAGCGGATAGAGCTTTTTTACCTCGTCGAGCACGGTCAAGCCGTCGGTCCCCGGCATCCATATATCCAGGAGGATGAGGTCCGGCTGGTCCTTTTTTACCCTCTCCAGCGCCTCCTCTCCGGAGGATGCCCGGATCACTCCGTAGCCTTCGTCCTCCAAAATGGCGCTGAGGGACTGCAGAATGCTTACCTCATCATCTACGATCAGTATTTTCTGTTTCATGCTCTTCCCCGCTAACCGGGCAATTCCACCGTGAAAACGGTGCCGCGCGGCTCGTTGCCACGCACCCGGATAAAGCCGTTATGGTCGGCGATAATGCTCGATACTATTGCCAACCCTAAACCGGTCCCCTTTTCCTTGGTCGAATAGTATGGCTCGAAGACCCTGGGCCTGATCTCGGGAGGAATCCCGTGCCCGGTGTCCGCGCACTCCAGCCGTGCGATCTTCAGGGCCGGGTCGTAGGAGAGCCGGATCGAAATTTCGCCTTTGTCCTGGCCGATGGCATGCACGGAGTTTTCGAGCAGATTGATGACCACCTGTCTGAACTGGTCCCGGTCGAGCCGGAGCGGGGGCATATCGTCGTCTTTGTCGAGGCTGAACGAAATGCTGCTGAAGTTGTGCCTGTAAAGGCTAAGTCCCTCTTCAACAATCTCGGCGAGGCTGCAGGGCTCCAGCTTCGCTCTGGGCAGCCGCGCGAACCTTGAGAACTCATTGACAAGGCTCTTCATGTGATCGACCTGCTGTACGATGGTGCGCGTGCATTCGTCGAAAATGGACCCGTCGCCCTCGATCAGTTCGGGATATTTGCGCCTCAGTCTCTGGGCGGAGAGTTGAATGGGGGTCAACGGGTTTTTGATCTCGTGGGCGATGCGGCGGGCCACCTCGCGCCATGCGGCCATCCTCTGGGCTTTTTCCAGTTCCGTGAAATCGTCAAGGACAACGACTATGCCCATGAACTGGTCCGTGTCGTCGCGTAGAACGGACACCTTTATGAGAAGCGACATGGGGGACCCGGCCACCTTGATCTGGGCCGGCTGTTCAAGATATGCATGGCGGCCGTTTTTGTAGGACGAAATGAAAGACTGAACGATCTCGATGTGGGACCTGTCGAGAAAGTCGGTATAGTGCTTTCCCCTTGCCTGTTCGGCCCTCACCCCGAAAATGAGTTCGGCCGAATTGTTCATGGTCGTGATTTTGCCGTCGGCATCCGCGCTGACCACGCCGGCCGCAATGTTTGTGAGCACTATTTCCATGTAGCGCCGGCGGTCTTCAAGCTCGATGTTTGTGCTCTGAAGCGCGTTGTAGGCCCGGTCCAGTTTTTGGCGGCCCTCGCTCAGGTCCTCGATCATGGTATTGAACGAGGTCATAAGCATTCCGATTTCATCCTGCCTGTCGGGGTCCAGGCGCACATCGAGGTCCCCTTCGGCGATTCGCTGTGTTGCCGTAAGCAGTGTCTGGATAGGTCCGGTAAGGTTCTTCGCAATATAGAAACCGAACCAGACCGCGGCAAATATCGCCAGCATGGTCACGATCGAAAAGGTTATGAAGTGGCTTCTCTTGAGAGGCTGATGAAGCATCTTGAGCTGGAGATAATTTTCATACCCCGCTGTAATCGACCCCAGTTTAAAGGCAAGCTGTTTCGGAAGAAACCGCAGGGCTATCAGGACCGATCCATCACCCGTCAAAGACTCAAGGGGGATGCGCGCCGCTATGGCGTTCTGGGCCCCGTTGGGGAAGCTGATGAATTTGGAGGCCGTGCCGCTCTCTTTCTGGAAACTGCCGACGAGGAAGGCCGTGTCGATCTCCTGGGCGGCATTTTGCCTGAAGCTCCATTTCAGGGTCCCGGAAGGATTGAAGACATATGCGGCATCGATTCTGGATGCGTAGAGGAACCCGATACCGGGATCGAAATGGCCCTTTTCTTTTTCCTGGGTCATCATCCGAACGGCTTCCGGCAGCAGGGCGCGGCATTCGGAAATCAGGCTTGTCCTTTCCCGCTCGACGTAGTCCCTGGCGAGTTGGACGGCATTGGCCAGTGAGTTTTCCACCTTGGAGCTGAACCAATGATCCAGACTCGAGAAGATAAAATGGCTGGCAAACCAAAAAAGAGGAACTGCAGGGATGAGTGTCAGGGCAACAGAGGAGGCGACGAGCCTGGTCTTGAGTTTGGAGCCGAGGATATTTCTTTTGCGCTCAAAAATGAGTTTTACGAAATTGCGCAGAACAAGATAGGCCAGCAGCAGGAGAAGCAGCACATTCAGATTGATGAAAACCACGAGCAGGATGTTGCCGAACAGGGGCGCATCTGATGTGGGCTTGAAAAACCACCCCTGGATCAAGCCGAGCGTCAGGATCAAGATGAAAGCCGCACAGACCAGAATTCGTTCCCAGAAGCGGCGTTTTTCAACCGATTTGGTGTTCGGAGCGCTCATCGTTTGCTTCAGTAAAGAAATGCGACCGTGTACCATTCAGTCTCGAAATCCCAGAGCGACACCCAGAATAGAATGTATCTGAAAAATAGTGGAAGCTCTACTTTTGAAAGTTCGGCTTTTACCTTCATGCAATATTCCTGATCCTTGATAAGCCAGCACGTCGGAATTACGGGAAGGTCCTTCACCGTGCTCATCCATTTCTTTGCTTCATCGAAGTTCCTGGTAACCAGGATTTTTTGCGGATGCTCCGGCAGTTCCACCTGAAATTCATTGTTCAAACGATTATACCTGATTGTGTGCTGAAGAGTAAAATCGACAACCTTCGAATTGACGAGCATGAGGGAGGGCTTTTCGACTGAAACGAGGATCCTGAAGGTTGTCGGGACTCCATTTAGGATAGCCTCTTCCATGTCGGAGTTGAAACAGTCGATCAGCACAAAACTGGTTTCAAGCTCCTTGCCGGTCTTGTCGATTTCGATATTTGAAATTTCCGCCTTGTTAGGCGATGCGATACAAACGGGAGGGCATGCAGTCAGGGCCGCCAGAAAAAAAAGGATAAAAAATTTCCTGATAATGCAAGATTTCACATTTTTTCCGATAAAGGTGCCTGGCAGTCCCGACGAGGCCGGTCCCAGCCGCAGCCGAGTAGGCGTTCTTAGAGTTTTTCGGGAAATTTTAGCGGACATACCGGTCGAATACAAGCGAAATGACAGAGCGGGGGGAAGCGGTGCCGAGTTGAATTGACCTGGTGTTGGGTTCGCACCCCTTCGAAAAGGGTCTTTTGCGAACCTCGCCCGTTAGGAAAAAGTCGGGAACGGCTTCAGAAAAATCCCTGCACCATTTGAATTGTGCGCCGCGGGTGGTTAGATATGTCGAGTCCATTGCGTGGCCGTGGACACCGGGTTTTTGCCGCTGAGCAGGGGGGATCGGCCCGCCTTTACGCGCCGCCGGCTCAGGGAGGGCCTTTCAGATTGCAATTTGACAATGTTGAAAGGATTGTTTTATAAGAATGGCTCATGGCGCTTGAAAAATTCTTGGAGTGCACAGAGGCGTAACCGCCTTTTTTCAAGAGAGGAGACAACCTGATGGCCGGGAGTATCATTGAGGTTACAGACAGCAGTTTCGAACAGGATGTGCTTCAGTCCGATTTGCCAGTTCTCGTTGATTTCTGGGCCCCCTGGTGTGGTCCCTGTCGCGCCATTGCCCCTGTTGTCGAGGAACTTTTGGCCGATTACGGCCTCAAGCTTAAAGTGGTCAAGTGCAATGTTGACGACAACCCGAAGGTGCCCGGCAAATACGGAATTCGCGCTATCCCGACTCTTATTATCTTCAAGGGCGGCAATGTGAGTGAACAGATCACCGGGGCTGTCGCAAAATCACAGATCACGGCGGCAATCGATAAGGTTTTGGGTTAGCTGCCCGTTTTTAGCCCCGAATGAGCGCCTTATGATTCCCTCCGGAAAAAAGTCTCCTTAATTATATGGCAGGAAATAAGATTTACGATGTGATCATCATAGGCGGCGGGCCGGCTGGACTTACAGCCGGCCTTTATGCCTCGCGGGCGCGCCTGGATGTCGTGCTGTTCGAGCAGATGGGTTTCGGCGGCCAGCTGCTCACCTATGAAAAAGTGGAAAACTATCCGGGTTTCCCCGAGGGGGTAGGCGCTTTCGGTTTGGCCGAACTGATGAGCGCGCAGGCGTTGAGATTCGGACTCCAGGTGAAAAACGCCGATGTCGTGGGTCTGGACTTGAGCGGCAAGACGAAAAAAGTAATTCTCGCCAACGGCGTTGCAGAGACCAGGACGATAATCATCGCATCCGGCGCCTGTCCCAACCGGCTGGGCGTAAAAGGAGAAATGGAGCTGACGGGCCGGGGAGTGTCCTACTGTGCGGTGTGCGACGCGCCGTTTTTCCGCGGCCAGGAAGTTGCGGTGGTGGGCGGGGGAGATGCGGCGATCGAAGAGGCGCTCTATCTTACGAAGTTTGCCAGCAGGGTTTATCTGGTCCACAGAAGGGAGAGGCTCCGGGCCACTCCGGTCATACAAGAAAAAGCATTCCAAAATGAAAAAATTTCATTTATTCTCTGTAATGTGGTAGATGAGATTAAAGGTGGGCCGGAAGGCGTTGCGGGGGTGGCGCTGCGGGACGTCAGGAGTTCGGAAGTCTCGGATTTGCCGGTCAGCGGGGTCTTTGTCTTCGTCGGAATAAAACCGAACTCTGAATTCATTCCTGAGGAAATAGCGCGAGATCCCGCCGGTTTCATTCGCACGGACCAGGAGATGGCTACGGCTGTTGGGGGTGTTTTTGCTGCTGGAGATGTACGGGCCAAGGAGCTGCGCCAGATTGTGACCGCCGTTGGGGATGGGGCTACAGCCGCTTTCAACGCGGGCCGCTACATAGAGAACAATCTTTGACCTTCAGGATCTACGGAGTTTTTTTATGATTTGCATGCCGAATCGCTCCAAGCGAGTTCTTCGCTCATTTGGCCTCGTGCTGATGGGCATCGCCTTTTTGGCTTTGAGCGGATGCGCCGGCGTAAACCTCAAAGAATATTATTTCGGCGACCTTTTTTCAAAAAAATCGTCTACCATCGATAAGACGGCCGAACAGCTTGCTCTTTCGGGTATGGCGAAGCTGCAGAAAAAAGACTATTCGGGGGCCACCGACGATTTTAAAAAGTTAAAGGAGCACTATCCCTACAGCAAGTATGCGATCCTTGCCGAGTTGAAGCTGGGCGACGCCTACTTCTATGATAAAAAGTACAGCGAAGCGGCGATGACGTACGAGGAATTCGTGCGCCTTCATCCGCGCAACGAAGTGACCCCCTATGTGCTCTACCAGGTTGGGATGAGCCATTTTCTTACTTTCAGCGCCGTTGACCGGGACCCTGAAGAGACCAAAACGGCTATGCAGGCTTTCGAGAAGGTTATTCAGAATTTCCCGCAATCGGAGTACTCGGAAAAATCCGAAAAACAGATAATGGAGTGCAAGAAGCGCATCATCGCCCATATGTACGGTGTGGCCAAACATTATTACATAAATAAGTTTTACTCCGCCGCCAAGACTCGGCTGGATACCATGATACAGAAATACCCACAGGCTGTCGCCGACTTGGGATACGGGCCCCGTGTCGAGAAAATGCTGGCCAAGTGTGAGGTGGAAATCGCCAAGGGGGAGAGGAAGCCTGATTTCTGGACTCGGATTGGATTCTAAGTTAAAATAAATCGGAGATGCGGCTTGATTTTGCCTCTGATCTGTGACTAAATTGATTCTGAAGAATACTTCCGGGTTTTGCACGAAACATGTTGACAAGCGGAAGAGCTTCCTGCATGTTCAATTTGGCCTTACAGGAGAGTGAACCTGCCTATTACCCCTAGAGTGCTGCAGGCAAAATATTGATCAGATGTTCCATCGGTTTGACCTGGTCGCTTTTCATTCCCGCAAACCTGTGCCCCATGTCCTCTGGAATTGCTGTAACGTCTCTTAATCGGAAAGAAAAATCTATTTAGGTTTTATTAAATACATTTATCGGAGAACAATCCATGCCTGATGCATCAGCCACCACCTCAGTGGAGACCACTAACAACAAGGATTCCATGCGCGACCGGCGCAACGAGATGAACCTGGTTGAGTTGAAAAACAAAAACATTCGGGAACTTATGACCATCGCCAAGGCTTATAACATCGACGGCGCGAGTTCGATGCGAAAGCAGGACCTGATATTTGCGCTCCTCCAGGCCCAGGCGGAAATGAGCGGGCTCATTTATGGTGAAGGCGTACTGGAAATTCTTCCCGATGGATTCGGGTTCCTGAGGAGCCAAAACTATAACTATCTGCCTGGTCCTGATGACATCTATGTTTCACCGTCCCAGATACGCCGGTTCAATCTGCGCACCGGTGACAGCATTTCCGGGCAGATAAGGCCACCTAAGGACAATGAACGCTACTTTGCACTGCTCAAGGTCGAGTCGGTCAACTATGAGGACCCGGAAATAGCTCGGGACAAAATTCTTTTCGACAACCTGACCCCTCTTTATCCAGATCGCAGGATCAAGCTCGAGACGATTTCGGACAATCTGTCCACGCGGGTCATGGACCTGTTGACGCCGATCGGGTCCGGGCAGCGCGGGCTTATCGTGGCCCAGCCCAGAACCGGGAAGACGATGCTGCTTCAAAACATCGCCAACGCCACCGCGGCCAATCACAGGGACGCATACCTGATTGTGCTGCTGATCGACGAGCGGCCCGAAGAGGTCACGGACATGCAACGAAACGTCCGGGCCGAGGTAGTGAGTTCGACCTTCGATGAGCCTCCCCAGAGGCATGTTCAGGTTGCCGAAATGGTGATCGAGAAGGCCAAGCGCCTCGTCGAACACAAAAAAGACGTGGTAATTCTGCTCGACAGCATAACCCGGCTTGCCCGCGCCTACAACAGCGTGGTCCCGCCCAGCGGCAAGATACTATCCGGCGGTCTGGATTCAAACGCGCTTCATCGTCCCAAACGGTTTTTCGGGGCGGCACGCAACGTCGAACAGGGAGGAAGCCTCACGATTATCGCCACTGCGCTGATCGACACCGGAAGCCGGATGGATGAAGTCATCTTCGAAGAATTCAAGGGCACCGGCAACATGGAAATCGTCCTGGACCGCAAGCTGGCCGACCGGCGTATTTTTCCGGCAATCGATATAAACAAGTCCGGAACGCGCAAGGAGGAGTTGCTGATCCCGCCCGAGGACCTGAACCGGATCTGGATTTTACGAAAGCTCCTCTCACCGCTTAACCCGATAGATGCGATGGAATTTCTGCTCGACAAAATGCAGGGCACAAAGAACAACGCGGAGTTTCTGGCATCGATGAACAGATAAGGGCCAGGCGTTTTTTCCGCGCTTTTGCCTCCAGCGTGTCACAGATGTTTCTGGCCGGTTGACGAAATCGTTGCAAAATCCGCAAATCGATTTATAATATATGGTTCCGGCGCTTATGCGCTCGGGGAAGGAATATAAAGGAAGGAACGTAAATGAAAGACAATATTCATCCGGAATATCACCGCACGGTAATTAAATGCGCCTGTGGCAACGAAATGTCCACCGGTTCGACGAAAAAGGAAATAAGGGTGGAGATCTGTTCAAAGTGTCACCCGTTCTACACGGGAAAACAGAAACTGGTTGATTCGGCGGGGCGCATTGAAAGGTTCCGGCGAAAATATGAAAAATTCCAAAAACCGGTTGAAAACAAGGCATAGTCCCAGGTCTGTGCAGGCCGCAAGATTCTGAAATCGCCCCCATCGGAGGGGACCTGTCTTTGCCCGGCCCGACCCCGTGTGGCACGCGGCCGGCGGGCGCAACGAACCGGCTCGGGGCCGGTTCTTTCATTTTGGCCGGATGTTTTTCGGGCAAAGGCCGAGTGCATTGTTTCGAGGCAAAAGGACCAAATGTTTGACAGGCTGGAAAGCGTAGTACAGAAACTTCACAAGCTCGAAGATGACCTTGGCAGCCCTGCTCTGCTGAGCAATCAGAAAGAATATCAGCAGGTTGCAAAGGAACGCTCCGAACTCGTTCCGATAGCCGAGAAATACGGGCACTACAAGAAGCTGAAAGAGCAGGCGCTGGAAAGCCAGGCTCTTTTTGAGCGGGAAGAAGACCCTGAGATGCGTGAACTGATCAGGGAGGAAATCGGCAGCCTGAAAGACCAGCTCGAAAAAACTGAAAATGAGCTTAAACTCATGCTGGCCCCGAAGGACCCCAATGACGACAAAAACGTCATTCTGGAAATCCGGGCTGGGACCGGGGGTGAGGAGGCTGCCCTTTTCGCGGCGGACCTTTTCCGGATGTATGCGCGCTACGCTGAGATTCGCAGGTGGAAGGTCGAAATCCTGAATTCGAATCCGACCGGAATAGGAGGGTTCAAGGAAATAGTCGCTTCGATCAATGGTAAAGCCGCCTTCAGCAGGCTGAAGTATGAACGTGGGGTGCACCGGGTGCAGCGAATCCCGGTAACTGAGAGCCAGGGAAGGATTCACACGTCGGCGGTCACGGTTGCGGTGCTCCCCGAGGCCGAGGATGTCGATGTTTTCATAGACCCCAATGATATTCGCGTGGACGTATTCCGCTCGTCAGGTCCTGGAGGACAGAGCGTCAATACGACTGATTCGGCCGTTAGGCTGACTCACGTTCCCACAGGGCTGGTCGTAATCTGCCAGGACGAAAAATCGCAGCACAAAAATAAGGCTAAGGCGTTAAAGGTGCTGCGCGCCCGCCTGCTCGACGCGATGCAGCGCGAACAGGAAGCCAAAATCGCTCAGGACCGCAAGAGCCAAGTCGGAACGGGAGACCGGAGCGAAAGAATCCGTACCTACAATTTTCCTCAAAACCGGGTGTCCGACCACCGGATAAATCTGACTATTTACAAGCTGGACATCATACTGACCGGCATGCTCGACGAACTTGTGGACCCCCTCAACACCTATTTCCAGGCCGAAGCTTTAAGAGGTGCGGCCTAACGGTCCGCCCCCCCCCGCTCGAAAAGCTCGTCTTGTCCCGCTGGGCTTCGCAGCGGTTAATTTATCAAAGCCCTTCTTGTTAAGAGTCCTCTTTTTCGATTCGGCTTTCGAACGTTCGTTTTTTTCTTTTCGATGACGGCCCTCACCATTGCAGCGATTTCGGCTCCGGTAAGAGCATCCTTTAACAGGAAGTGGTCAGCCCCGTATTCCTTGGCGATCTGGCGGTACTCGGGAAGATCGTGGCTGGTGAAGATGCTTATGACCAGGTTCGGATGTACGTCTTTGATCTCGCGTGTCAGCTCGAGGCCGTTTTTCCCCGGCAGGCGGATGTCCATGAAAACGACATCCGGCGAAGACTGATTGATTTTCGTCAGGGCGTCGGACCCGTCGGCTGATTCGTCCACCGAGATCGACGGGATGTACATCTTGAGGATTTCTTTGAAGGAACGCCTGAAAAAGTCGTTATTTTCCACTATGAGCACCGATGACATTTCCTTCCTCCACTTTGCCCCCCCAGGCAACATGATCGCGTTTTTAGGCCTTCCCGCATGTTGCCAAAGATATTCTCGAAAAGGGAAAGGGTAAATACAGGGTTTCCCGTATTTGTTGGACCCAGAAGACATTATATTGAACCGTAAAGTTATACATGTGCCTGTTTTTCTGAGAAAAATACCATTTTTACCGTGCGTCGAACCTTGAAACGTGCGACTTTTCAGCCGTTTTTCCCCGGCAGGCCGGAAAAAGTTTTCCAGCAGGGGGCCGAGGCAAAATTTTCGTTGCGCGAACGGGCCGGTGGCCGTAAAATCCTTAAAATTCAATAAGATAAAAAACGAAGCCATGATTGACTTTAGGGTTCCATTTGCTATACTGGGTGCGGCCTGATTTATCCATTTTGCGCTGCAAACACATTTTGAGAGGTGAAATCCTTTGCGTCAGACTAAGTTCATATTTATTACGGGTGGGGTTTTGTCTTCGCTCGGCAAAGGTCTTGCGGCCGCTTCCATCGGGGCATTGATGGAGAGCAGGGGCCTGCGTGTTTCGCTTCAGAAGCTCGATCCCTATATCAACGTAGACCCCGGGACGATGAATCCTTTCCAGCACGGCGAAGTTTTCGTGACTGACGACGGTGCTGAAACGGATTTGGATCTGGGTCACTATGAGCGGTTTACTCATGCGAAGCTGGGCAAGAAAAACAACTATACGTCGGGCAGCATCTACTATTCGGTCATAATGAAAGAAAGGCGCGGAGAGTACCTGGGCGGGACGGTTCAGGTAATCCCGCACATCACCGACGAGATAAAGACGTGTATCCTGGGCTCCGCCGATCACGTCGACGTCGTTATAGTGGAAATCGGCGGGACTGTCGGGGACATTGAGAGCCTTCCGTTTCTCGAGGCAATCCGCCAGTTTCGCAACGACGTCGGCAGAGAAAACGCCATCTTCATTCATGTAACGCTGGTGCCCTACCTGCCGACATCGGGCGAAGTGAAGACCAAACCCACTCAGCACAGCGTCAAGGAACTGCGCGGCATCGGTATTCAACCTGATATCCTGCTGTGCAGGACCGAAAAGATGCTCTCAGCGGAAATAAAGGGCAAAATCGCCCATTTCTGCAATGTGGAAACAGATGGTGTCATAACGGCAAAAGATGTCGACTGTATCTACGAAGTGCCATTGCTTTTTCACCAGGAAGGGCTGGACGAAAAGATAGTGAGGCTTCTCAATATCTGGACGCGCTCCCCGGTGCTCGACGACTGGGAAAAGCTGGTCAGCGGGATGAAAAATCCGCAATTCAACGCGAATATTGCGATTGTCGGCAAATATATCGATCTCAAGGAATCCTACAAAAGCCTGAATGAGGCGCTCACGCACGGGGCGGCGGCCCACGGCCTGAAGCTTCACCTTGACTACGTTGATTCGGAAAACGTGGAAAAAGATGGCGGAGAGGCGCTGATCGAGGGGGCCGATGGTATTTTGGTGCCGGGCGGCTTCGGCCAGCGCGGGGTCGAGGGTAAGATAAAGGCGATCCAGTTTGCGCGCGAGAACCGGATTCCCTTTCTAGGCATCTGCCTCGGCATGCAGCTTGCCACGGTTGAATTCGCCCGCAATGTCGCCGGGCTTGAGAAAGCTCACAGCATGGAGTTCGACAAACACTCGCCTAATCCGGTCATATACCTGATGCGGGAATGGTTTGACTACCAGAGCAACACGGTCATACGGCGGGACGAAGATTGCGATTACGGTGGAACGATGCGCCTGGGCGCCTATCCATGCGTCCTCGAGCCGGGCAGCTTCGCCGCTGAGGCCTACCGGGGTGTCGAGATTTCCGAGCGGCACCGGCACCGCTATGAGTTCAACAACAAATACAGGGAAGTCCTGGCGCGGCACGGAATGCTCTTTACGGGACTGTCTCCGGACAAGAACCTTGTCGAGGTTATCGAGCTTCAGGATCATCCATGGTTTCTTGGGTGTCAATTCCATCCGGAGTTCAAATCGCGTCCGATGGAACCCCATCCCCTTTTCAAGGCTTTCACGGGCAAGGCCCTCGATGAGGCCCGGCGAAAGAACCCCGAAGCTTTCGCCAAACGCTGTTAGGCGGCCGCCGTGGACTTTGAAGTCTTCGGCCAGAAGATCGGGCGGGACAGCCTGTTTCTAATCGGCGGTCCGTGCGTGATCGAAAGCGAGGAAATCGCCTTCGAAGTGGCCCGGTTTCTAAAGAGCACCTGCGCGCGACTAAAAATCCCTTTCGTATTCAAGAGTTCCTATGACAAGGCAAACCGGACATCCGTCCGGTCCTTTCGCGGGCCCGGCCTTGCCAAAGGCCTCGAAATTCTCGCCCGTGTGCGTGAGAGCTGCCAGGTCCCTGTTCTTACCGATGTGCATACGCCCGCCGAGGTCGAGCCGGTTTCAGAGGTTGCCGATATCCTGCAGATACCCGCGTTTCTGGCACGCCAGACCGATCTCGTGATGGCCGCCGGCCGTACCGGGAAGCCGGTAAATCTTAAAAAAGCCCAATTTCTTTCGCCACAAGACATGGGGCAGGCGATAAACAAGGTCAGGGAGACGGGAAACGAGCGGATTCTTCTGACCGAGCGCGGCGCCCAGTTCGGATACAACAATCTCGTGGTGGATATGCGCTCGATTGGGATAATGGCTGATTTTGGCTGTCCGGTCGTGTTTGACGCAACCCATAGTGTTCAGCTCCCGGGTGCTCTGGGGACTTCATCGGGCGGGGAGAGGCGTTTTGTTTCGGTTCTTGCGCGCGCGGCGGTGGCGGCCGGAGCACATGGGATATTCATCGAAACCCACCCTGAACCGGATAAGGCCCTCTGCGACGGCCCGAATTCTCTTCGGCTTGAACAAACGGCCGAACTTCTTGAAAGCCTTGTCCGAATATTTGCCATTGTGAGCGGTAAAAATGCCTGATTCAAAACCGGTGAAATCGGCCAAAAAGACAGACGCCCTGCGAGGTGAGCTGAAAAAGCGGATTCTTCCCCTTCGGATGATGATCTTCGATGTCGATGGGGTCCTGACCGATGGACGGATAATCTACCTGGACGACGGCTCCGAGATAAAGGAGTTCGACGTTCAGGACGGGCACGGAATAAAGCTGCTCCAGCGCGCCGGGATCGAAGTGGCGCTGATCTCGGGCCGTGCGTGCCGTGCGGTCGAGCAGCGCGCCGCGGGTCTTGGAATCACCAGGCTGTACCAGGGATCAAAGGTCAAGACTGAAGCATACGAGCAGCTTTTATCGGATGCGGGCCTCAAAGAGCATGAGACCGGTTTTATGGGGGACGATCTGATAGACATTCCCGTGATGCGCCGGGCTGGATTTTCGGTAGCGGTTCCCAACGGAGTGCCTCACATTTTTCCGTTCGCTCATTATGTAACCAGGGCGAGCGGTGGGCGCGGGGCGGCAAGGGAGGTTTGCGAAATGATCCTGCAGGTCCAGGGCCTGTGGGAAAGCGCAATGGAGCGCTATCTGGTCGAGCCGCCGGCACCTTCGAAGCGAAGCGATTGATAGGCAGCATTGATTTGTCATTGCAGCGCCCGGTTTGTGACTTTTCCGCTTTTCGTTGCATTTACAATACCTTATGTAATAGACCTTTACAGTCAATATTACCCGTGTTAAAGTACCAATTGAACTGTAATCATCTAATTTGATTAAAGATTTTAAACTCGCAACAGATAGGTTTTTCTTTTTACGTCCATTTCGGTGGGTGGAGTAGCTGGCATGGAATGTGAAAAGATTCTGGCGGAATTGAAATCAATGGCCAATGCTGACAATGTACGTGGTATGGCCAGGTTCGGGATCAATTCCGACCATGCGCTTGGAGTCGGCATCCCTGCATTGCGAAAAATGGCCAAAGCGGCAGGGCGCGATCAAAGTCTTTCTTTGGATCTATGGGCAAGCAGGATTCTCGAGGCGCGGCTGCTGGCCGCGTTCGTAGGCGACCCTGCACTGGTTACGGAAGACCAGATGGAGCGTTGGGCAAAAGATTTCGATTCCTGGGCCGTTTGCGATCAGGTCTGCATGAGTCTTTTCGATAAGACCCCCCATGCCTATAAAAAGGCGGTCGAATGGAGCCAAAGGGATGATGAATATGTAAAAAGAGCGGCTTATGCTCTTATGGCTTCATTGGCCGTTCATGATAAGGAAGCTGATGATTCGAAGTTTTCGTCGTTTTTCCCGTTTATTAAGGCTGGTTCTTCTGATGAAAGGAATTTTGTCAAGAAGGGGGTAAACTGGGCGCTGCGTCAAATCGGCAAACGAAACGATGCACTTAGAGGCCTGGCCATCCGATGCGCCGAAGAGATTCTGCTGGAGGGCTCGAAATCTTGCCGCTGGGTGGCAAAAGATGCATTGAGAGAACTGCAAAAGAAAGCGTCGGGTAACCCAAGGGCTGAGGGATGACTTTCAAAGGCAAAGTTGCGCAGGTTTTTGTCATCATAGTTATCGTGGGACTGTGCGCGGTCCTTGCCGCCGGTATCTGGAAGGGGAAATCGCGGCCGGCCCAGCAGGAGGCGCAGGAGGCTTGCCCGGCTGACGCGGAAATGAAGCTGACCGACATGGAATTCACCGAGATGCAGGAAGGCAAGAGGTTCTGGACACTGTGCGCCACGGAGGCCAAATATTTTCAGGACCAGCAGAAAACTCTTCTTCAGGCGGTCCGCCTGACTTTCTACATGGACAAAACGGGTGAAGAAATCCACGTCACGAGTCGTGAAGGGGTCCTTCACGCCGGAACCAAGGATATTGAGCTCAGAGGCGACATACATGCGGAGCTGCCGCGGGATTATGTGGTGACTACGGAGACGGCGCACTACATTCACAGCGACAGGATCGTCGAGTCCAGCGATCCAGTTCACATCTCGGGTCCGGGGCTGGAACTGGACGGCAACGGGTGGAAATACAAAATCGCCGATCACATCGCGAAAGTGGGCGGAAGAGTCAAAGCGTCGCTCGTTGTGGGTAAACTTAGAATCGAAAAATAGACCCCTATCGGCCCATGCCGCAGGCATCGAGGAATCATGATGAGCAGAATCAAAACCGTGAGGGTGCTGGCCAGGCTTTTCCCGGCCGTTTTTCTTTCCTTGCTTGTCTGCTGGCAGGTACATGCGGCCGGAAGTGCGAAAACGGATAAGCGGGCGCCGGATATGAATGCAAATCTGGTCAAGAGCGATTCGCCGATCAACATTACGGCCGACAGAATGGAAGCAAAACAGGACGACAGGACGATAGTTTTCGAAGGCCATGTTGTCGTTGTGCAGGACGATATGACAATTACGGCAAACCGGCTCAAAGTCACGGCGCTGCCTGGAGAAAAGCAGGCTGCACCCTCCGGGGCGCCCCCGACAGAGAAATCCGCATCTTCCCCGGGGTCCCCGACTGAGAAAATAGATTTCATAGAATTTGAGGGAGATGTTAAAGTTACCCAGCAGGACAGGCTTGCAACGGCCAATAAGGCTATATTTTATCAGAAGGAACAAAAGATAGTTATGAACGGCCGTCCGGTGGTGACAAAGGGGCAAGACCGGGTCGAGGGAGATCTCATAACGATTTATCTCCAGCAGGGCCGCAGCATTGTGGAAAGCGGAAGTGGGGCGCCGGTAAAGGCCGTTCTGTTTCCCGGGAAAAAGGAATAGCCGTGCCGCGCGATATCAAGAAGCTTCACGTCGAGAACCTGGTAAAAAATTACCAGGGGCGGTGCGTGGTCGATCATGTCAGCCTGGAATTGCGCGAGGCGCAAATTGTAGGGTTGCTCGGGCCAAACGGGGCCGGCAAATCGACTACCTTTTACAGTATTGTGGGCATAATCCGCCCTGACAGCGGGGCCGTGTACCTGAACGGAGAGAACATAATAGGTCAGCCGATGTATTTGAGGGCGAGGAAAGGGGTGACATACCTGTCTCAGGAGCCCTCGGTTTTTCGGAAGCTGACCGTGGAACAGAATATAATGGCTATTCTCGAAACCCTGAAGATCGGCAGGGAAGAGATGCACGCCAGGCTCAAAGAGCTTCTGGGTGAACTGCGCATAGCGCATCTTGCCAAGAATAAGGCCGACAGGCTTTCGGGTGGCGAGCGAAGGCGGGTGGAAATCACACGCGCCCTGGTTACGCAGCCCAGCTTTATTCTGCTCGATGAGCCGTTTGCAGGGATAGACCCGTTGGCGGTGGTGGAAATCCAGGGCCTTATCAGGGCGCTCAAGGCAAAGGGCATAGGCGTTATGATTTCAGATCACAACGTGCGCGAAACGCTCAAAGTCTGCGACTGGGCTTATATAATGCACGAAGGTCGCATCCTGGAAAAAGGCGACCCGGTAAGTATCTCTCAAAGCGATCTTGCCAAGCGCACTTATCTTGGGGATCAGTTCTGTTTGTAAATGGGTTAATTAATGGCGTTGGAATTAAGACAGCAATTAAAGTTAAGTCAGCAACTCATAATGACGCCGCAGCTGCAGCAGGCGATCAAGCTTTTGCAGCTTTCCCGTCTGGAATTGTTGGAGACGATACACCAGGAACTCGAAACAAACCCTCTGCTCGAAGAATCTCAGGAAGAGCTTCCTACCGAACAGGACGCGGAGCTCGAGACCCTGACCACCGAAGAGCCGCCTTTTCAGGAGGTCCAGCTAACCGAGAAACTGCGGGAAGACTTCGACTGGGAAGGCTATTTGGAGGAATACAATACGAACACGCCTGTTGTTTCCGAGACCGATCCAAACCAGGAATGGCCGAATTTTGACAACAGGCTGACCGATGCCGCAACCCTTGAGGACCATCTCGTCTGGCAGGTTCGACTTTCGGATTGTTCGGAGGAAGAGCGGGAAATCGGCTCGTGTATAATCGGAAACCTGGACAAAGACGGATACCTCGATGCAACGATTGAAGAAATCTCCGAGATGTCCGGATCAGATGTTTCCAAGGTTGAAGAAGTCCTGCACAAAATTCAGAACCTCGATCCGGTCGGCGTTGCCTCAAGGGACCTTAAAGAGTGCCTGCTGGTTCAGGCAAAAACCCTTGAGCTTGAAGACGATCTTGTCATTCGAATCATAGAGGACTACCTGCACTATCTGGAAACGAAGAATTACGCGGCCCTTGTTCGCGCCTTAAAGCGGAGTCCCGAGGAGGTCAAGGCTGCGGTCGAAATAATACTCGGGCTGGATCCGAGGCCGGGGAGCGCCTTCAACAAGGAGACTGTCGAATACATCAGTCCCGATATCTACGTCTTCAAGGTCGACGATGAATGGGTGATACTTCTGAACGAAGACGGAATGCCTAAGTTAAGGGTCAGCTCATATTACAAGGAGGCCCTTGGAGGGGGCGATTCGCTGCCCAGCGAAACGAGGGACTACATTCAGACGAAGTTGCGCGCCGCCGCGTGGCTCATAAAGAGCATTCATCAGAGGCAGCGGACCCTTTATAAGGTCTCCCAGAGCATAGTGAGGCTTCAGGGGGACTTTTTCGACCGGGGAGTTGCCAACCTCAAACCAATGGTGCTCAGAGACATTGCCGAAGACGTCGGCATGCATGAATCCACCATCAGTCGGGTCACAGCCAACAAGTACATGCACACGCCGCACGGGATTTTCGAGTTGAAATATTTCTTTAACAGCTCGATAAATAGCGTCATGGGCGAGGCGGTTGCTTCGGAAAGCGTTAAGGAGCGGATACGGCAGCTCGTACGAGAGGAGGATTCCTCCAAGCCTTATAGCGATCAGGAAATAGTTGACATACTGGAGAAAGAAAACATCAGCATAGCCCGGCGGACGGTGGCCAAGTATCGTGAAATGTTGGGGATTCTGCCATCGAATAGAAGGAGGAAATCTTCCTGGGGCACCTGAGTGGGACCCTTTGGCATTACTGTTTTTCAGGAGGATGACGATGCAGATTAAATTATCATTCCGACACATTGAGCCTTCAGATCCCCTGAAACTTTATGTTGAGGATAAGCTGTCCCGAGTAAAGAAATACCTGGAAGAACCGATTGAAGCTCACGTTGTGCTCAAGGTGGAAAAATTCCGGCATATCGCGGAGGTCTCAATTGATGCTTCCGGCCTCAGGCTCAACGGCGCCGAAGAAACCGATGACATGTATTCAAGCATCGACCTGCTGGTGGACAGCCTTGAGGGACAGGCTGCGAGGAAAGGAAAGGAAAAGGTCAGACGGCGTCGATTGGGCCCTGGTCCCAAAGAGTCGGTCGATCTGGTCGAATCCTCGGGGCAGGCCGCCGAGACAATAGAAGACCCCCGAGTGATAAGGGCTGAGCAGGTTCACGCAAAGCCGATGCACGTTGACGAAGCTGTAGAGACGTTGAACCTGTCCGGCGGTGAGTTCCTGGTGTTTACAAACAGGAGCACAAACAGGATAAATGTCCTTTATAAAAGGAAAGACGGCAATCTCGGTCTTATTGAAACTATCGGTTAATTGCCCCTGTGTCTTTTTTTTACGATATTTGCCTGAGGGCGGGAGACAGTATCCCGCCTTGTTCGATTGAGCCGGGGCCGATCCCCCCACGCGTTAACGGCGTTTCCAATGACCAGGCCAACCCATATATTGGTCCGGCCCTGATTTGAATTTCATGCGCTCGGGCGAAACCTGCAACCCTTGGCCATTAGATATTCCTGGTTGCCTTGGTGGAGTTGAGATATGATCATGCAGAATTCCGGCAGAGGAAATTTAATGAAAATTCTCGACCTTCTATCGATGGACTCGATTGTCCCTGAACTCAAAGGGAGGACCAAGAAGCAGGTTCTGGAAGAGTTGATCGACGCCGTTAAACAGAACAAGCCCGCTATAGACCGTGATCGGCTTATGAAAGTTCTTCTCGAAAGGGAAAGACTGGGCAGTACCGGAATAGGTGATGGGATTGCAATTCCTCATGGAAAATTGAGGGATATCGACGATCTGGTCCTTTCATTCGGCCGTTCCAGTGAGGGCATTGATTTCGAATCTATGGACGGAAAGCCGGTCCACCTCTTTTTCCTTCTCGTGGCGCCCGAGACCTGTGCGGGGATACATCTGAGGGCCCTGGCAAAAATTGCAAGGCTGCTCAAGAACGGGACCGTGCGAAAAAGGCTTTCGAAAGTCGATAGCCGGGAAGATATCTTTTCAATCATTCAGCAGGAAGACGAGGATTTTTAGCCAGGCCTTTTTCCTTCAAGGAGAGCCGATTGTGCTTTCCGCTCCCTTCCGTTCGATAGAGCGCCCCCAGTTTGACGTATGCCGGATTTTGATATACAGGGATTTGAAATGAGTGCGAGAAAGCCCCACGTGATAGTTGTCAGCGGACTTTCCGGGTCCGGCAAGAGCACTGCGATCAAAGCGTTTGAAGATATTGATTATTTTTGCATCGACAACCTGCCTGTGCCTCTTCTCGGCACTTTTCTGCAGCTGTGCGAACGGGACATGCCGGATCTGAAGCGGATCGCGTTGGGGATAGACATCAGGGAACGCAAGTTCCTCACAAATTACGATCAGATATTTTCGACCCTGGAAGATGCCGGCTACAGGTTCGAAATCATTTTTCTCGAAGCCGATGATGAAATACTGCAGCGAAGATATAGTCAGACGCGAAGAATCCACCCCGCGGCGCCCTCCGAGCATAAACTGCTCGAGGCGATCGATTTTGAGCGGGAGCAGTTGCGTGCGCTTCGCAGCCGCGCCACCAGGATCATCGACACCGGAACTCTTTCGGTCCATGAACTAAAGCGGCTGATTACGAGTTCCTATTCTTACCTGGAGGGCAACGAACAGCTCAGCGTGCAGGTTCTGTCCTTCGGCTACAAGTACGGGGTCCCGCTCGAAGCGGACCTCGTGATGGACGTGAGGTTTCTTCCGAACCCCTACTTCAATGAAAGCCTGAAGAACCTTGACGGCAGCTCACCGGCCGTTCGTTCGTGGGTGTTGGAACTGCCTGCGGTGCAGGAGTTTCTCCACGATTATTGCGCGTTGCTGTTAAGACTTTTGCCCTGCTACATCCAGGAAGGGAAACGGTATCTTACGATAGCCCTCGGCTGCACTGGAGGCAGACACCGTTCGGTTGTGATCGCTGAGGGAATTGCTGACAGGTTGAGGCGGAATAATTATTTTGTGAGCGTATTTCATAGAGACATACATCTTGAATGAGAGGGTTGATATTGGCTCGGGAAGAGGCTGGAGAACTCATAGGTGTTGTAGCCGCGTCTCACTGCCGGCTGGCGGAAGAGATGCTCGCGGCCGCCGAGATGATCGTCGGTCCACTTCAGAACTGCAAGGCCATCTGCTTCAAACCGTCTCAGCCGGTCGATGAATTGATCAGGCTGCTGGGGGATTCCATAAAAGAGGTGGACCAGGGAAAAGGGGTCCTCATCCTGACTGATCTGTTCGGCGGCACGCCGGCAAATATCAGCCTGTCTTTCCAGGGACCGGGAGTGGAGGTTGTTTGCGGAATGAATCTTCCGATGCTTATCAAGCTTGCCGGGTGCCGGAACGGATGCAGCTTGAGAGAAGTGGCTTCACTGGTCAAGGAGTACGGTCAACGGCATATATCTCTTGCCAGCGAAGTGCTTTCCCGATCGGTGAAAACAGCCTCTTTGCCTTAATGGGATAAAAATTGGGCCTCGAACTGAGCGTCTCTCCTCTGGTAAAATCCGATATCCCAAGAATCCTGGAAATCGAAAACGATAGCCAGCCGGAGCCGTGGACAGAAACGGCCTTTCTGGAGGAAATCGACAAGCCCCACTCACGCATTCTGGTGGCGCGGCAGCCGGCCGGCGCCTCCTTTGCCCCCGGTTCGCCCTCTCGAGATATTGCGGGATATATCTGTTTCTGGTCGGTAGTCGGAGAGATTCAGATCCTCAATATTGCCGTGCGCAAGGACTTGAGGCGCCGGGGAGTCGCTAGAAAGCTAATTGGAGGCGCGATTCGAGCAGGACTTGAGGATAATGCCAGGTGGGTTACACTCGAGGTGCGAGAGAGCAATCTTGCGGCCCGGAAACTTTATGAGTCCGTTGGTTTCATAATAGTGGGCGAACGGCCGAATTACTATGGGGTCATGAAGGAATCGGCTATTTTGATGACGCTCGACATTATCGATGTCGAAGGACGAATAACCGACTACGCATAACGAAGAACGAAGGACGGGGGAGGACGATGGAATTCGGATTACCGGCATTGTCTTCCGATTGCCGTTAAGAAGGGGACTTTCCGCATGCATTTTGGCGAGATTCAATCAGAGGCCCTCACGAGGAACCTTGACCTGACAAACATCAGGGTAATAGTTCCGCAGTCTTTTCATGCCTTGGAAGACGCGGTTAAAGGGTTTGCAGGCAAGGAGAAGCAGGCTCGCGAGCTCCTTTTGGAATACCATCACAGGTACAGGAACTGGCATTTTGTCATACAGGAGACGCAAAGGTACGCTATCGGCAATATGCTCCTGTATCGAAACAGCCCGCTGAACGGCTATGTGATATATCTGCTCTCGAGCATTCTTCTGCACGCCTTAAAGGAGTCCGAGCAGTTCGAAATCCGAAGCCTGGCCGCCGATCACCTCCTGTCCTACTGGTTGAAACTAACGGAGAAAATGCCCGAAGAACTTGCAAAACCCGCCCGCAACGAAATCTGCGCCGCCAATATCGAAGAGTTTTTTCAAACGGACACCTCCTGCAATGAGGGCATTCTAAGGTGCTTTTTCCAGCAACTCACGGAGCTGCCCGAGGCCCCCTTCGAATTTCTCATGCGCAGTTTTTATTCTCCGAAACGCATCAGCGCGCGGCTGCTCAAAATCTGGCAGGATGAGTCCTCGTTCGTAGAGCTGCGAGCTTTCCTGGAGAGATTTTCAAGGAATACATACGAGTTCTGGCTGAACAGGGAGGACCCCTGTGCGTGGCTGGAAAACCAGGGAGAGGAACTATGCCCGAAAGCATCATGGTTCGATGACTGCATGCCGCTGAGTCACGATCTGTTCCACAGACGGCTGGAGGTCTTCGAGGCTGAAGTGGTGCCCGAGCCCGATCATCGCAAAGCTGTGGAAATGCTTACCGGCATGGCTGATTTCCATGATGTCATCCAGCTCTATTCTCATTTGCCCGAAAAGATCGCCGAAAAAAGAGGGCAATTGTCCCAGGCAGGTCACGTCAGCATGCTCCTGCGGCTCAAGATAATGGAAGTGAAGGGCCTGGAGGCGATTCAGGAGGACATGCTTCGGGAAATAAACTTCGAGATAGGCAGGTGGATACGACAGGAACCCAGGGATAATCTGGAAGCGCTGCTCGATCGCATTTTGCGGGTCCTGGAGATTTCGCTTCACGACTATGCATTGGCGGCACTCCAGATAATCCGCACGATCGGACTGGAAATATTGGAAACAGACGACAGGCCGTTGATCCATTTTTTCGTTAGGCGAATCATACGGATGGGGTTCCAATCCCCAGCCATCGGCCAGGTGAGCCGCCAGTGGCAGATACCTGTAAATCCGGCGCATCTTCCCAATGTGAGAATCTGGCTCGAGATAATAAAAGGCGACCCGCTGCGCACCCGGACGCTTCTTTCCGCGCTCATAGTGAACCTTTCTCTGGGCGGAATTTTCATCCGGGACACGGACCTTTTCCAGAAGGACGTCTCCCAGCTGCTCAACGCTCCCATCCGGCCCGTCTATAACCTGGTCAAGCAACTCGCAAAGCTGTTCCCGGTCTATTTCAATCAGATCGGGGCCGAAGGATTGCTCAGGACGGTTTCGACCGACGTTGACGACATCACCGGCAGGACTGACAAGCTTATCCACTTTTTGAGAAAGCAAAGCCATGTGGAAAGCAACAACGTCATCGTAACTTTCATTCAGGGGATAATCGACTACTGGCGGAGCATGGACAGGAGATGCCTGGAAGGACTGATCCCAGACGAGGTCTATATTGAGGTCCCTGAATCCGGGCCACTGGTTGAAGAGGTCCATAAGATCTTCGAAACCCTTTTCAACGCCAGGACGATCAACCACGTTCAAGACCTGCTGGGTCTGTCGGAAGGTGAGGCCAAACGTATGATCGGCCGGGTGCCCGATGTATCCGACAAGGAGCGCGAGCGCGCTTTTCTTATGATCCAGTTCTATCAGCTTCTCCATGAGAAATATGCCCTGAGCTTCAAAGACATCCACATTCATCTCCAACGCGCACAGACCCTCGGTCTGCCCGATCCCGGGAAACTGCTCCTTGCCCTCGACGGCGATGACAGATACCAAAAGCTTGCGGCTATTCTGGGCTATCTCTGTGAGCTGAAGGAAGTCATTTTGACTGCCGGCGAACTGAAGATAATGGAAAACATTTATTACAAGCGCCACATCGCGGTCGATATACCTTCGATGTACGGCTCCTATAACGAGCCGCGCTTCGATGCACTCGGGTTGACCTTTCGGCTGGAAAACCTCGCTAATGTCATGTTCGAGGAGATTATATTTTCTTTTAACCTGAGCTTTATCACCAGGGCCACTTTTCTCCAGATCGCACATTTCATTCCGCTTTTAATGAAGGCCCTGGGGATCGACGGCATTTCATCGAGCCGGCTCGAGGGTCAGCAGGAGCTTTTCACCAAAGCCCTGCAGGTCCCCCGGTTCTCGCATTCGCAGTATATGGACATCTTCAGGGGGTTTTCGGAAGCGATAAAGCAGATAATTCAGACCAATTACGACTCGGTCCATGACGAAACCCTGGAGCCTATAATCAAGCAACTCGGCCCCGGGCAACTCATTCAAAGGTATCAAAGAGACGGGGAAATAGCGGCGGAGAGGACCCAGAGGGTCTCCGAGAGCTTTCTGCGCGATCTCATTGCCAGGACTTTCGGGCTCCAGTATTTCGACCACTTTATTGCCAGTATCCTGACGACCCTGGCAACGCAGCGCGAAGGACTCAGCGTCAACAACCTGGATCTGCTCCTGAGCTATGACCCCGAGAGGACCGTCTCGCATCTTTACTATCCGAACAGCGAGACGTTCGATTCCATATACATGGGAAGCAAGGGACACATACTGGCCAATCTGCGTTCGCTGGGAATCAATATCCCACCGGGATTCGTCATAACTACGGAGTATTTCCGTTGCCTGCCGGCGATAAAGAATTTCTGGCAGTCCAGGCAAGATTTCGAGGAACGGGTCCTTGAGATGGTGGCCCATGTCGAGGCTGAAAACGGCCGCAAGTTCGGCAACCCTGACAAGGCCCTCCTTTTCTCTGTGCGGAGCGGTTCGGCGGTTTCGATGCCGGGAATGATGAACACGTTTCTCAACGTGGGAATCAACGAGCAAATAGTCGAAGGACTGATTGCGGAAACCGGCGAAGCATGGTTTGCCTGGGACAACTACAGGCGTTTTGTCCAGTCCTGGGGAATGTCGTTCGGAATTCCGCGCGATGAATTCAGCGCCATGATGAACAGATACAAGAAAAAATACGACCGGCCCGTCAAACGGGAATTCTCTCCGGCTGAAATCAGAGATGTTGCCTTAGCCTACCGGGAAGTTCTGAAGGCCCATAATGTCGAATTTGCCGAATCTCCCAGGGAACAGCTCTTCACGGCCATCCAGCAGGTCGTGGAATCATGGGAGTCGCAGAAGGCCAAGACCTACCGTGAGATCATGATGCTCTCCGATAACTGGGGTACGGCCGTCATAGTCCAGTCGATGGTGTTTGGAAACCTGGACACTAACTCGGGGGCCGGAGTTATGTTCAGCCACAATCCGTGGACTTCCGACGACAAGGTTGACCCGATCGGCGACTTCACGTGGGGAAATCAGGGAGAAGACGTAGTGGGGGGACTGGTCAAAACACTCCCGCTCTCCGAAAAACAAAGGCTCAGAGAGGCTGAGCGCAAGGACACTTCACTCGAGGTGCTTTTTCCGCGTGTTTATAAAGAATTATCGGCAATAGCCAAAAAATTGGTCTATGAAAATCACTGGGCCCCCCAGGAGGTGGAGTTCACGTTCCAGGGTGCGGGAGAGCAGGTATATGTTCTTCAGGCCCGCAACATGACTCCCCGAATAAAACGAAGCTATCCGGTTTTCAAAAAAACCGACGACCTCCGCGCAAGGTACCTGGGCAGCGGTATCGGCGTGAGTGGGGGGGCAATCTCGGGCCTGGCTGCCTTTGATCTTGAATCCATCATTCGCATCAAGGAAGACTATCCCGGCAAACCGGTCATTCTGATCCGTTCCGACACGGTCCCGGATGACATACACGAGATTTCGATTGCAAATGGGGTCCTCACGGGCAAGGGGGGGGCAACCTCGCACGCCGCCATTGTTGCCCACCGGCTTGGAAAGACCTGCGTAGTCGGCGTGAGCCGTATGAAGGTCCGGGATTCGGAAAAGACGTGCCTCATCGGGGGCCACCTGATTGAAACGGGCGACTCGATAAGCATAGACGGCAGGAGTGGAGCGATTTACTCGGGCATGCTGGAAGTGGAGCAGGTGGATTTATCGGCTACGCTGGATTACGAATAGCCCTCTGCTCAAAGGGCAGGTTTTGGTTTTTCAATTGGATTCCATTCAACCTGGCCAGCGCAAAAGGACAACTTCTTCACGAAGCTGGCTCCGAGTTGCGGTTGACAATCGTGTGCGAAAAAGGTCTATGCCTATCAACTCGTAGCCGAGAGAAACCGCTATCTGGGACAGCAGTTCCCCGGTTCTTATCATGATTCGAAAAAAAGAAGCCTGATCACCCACTACGTACGCCAGGCACGCTCCAGGCGCAAGCGCTTGCCGAAGATTTGCCAGGTGGCGGGCCATTCCACCGAAATATTGCTTCGTAACGCTGGCATAAAGCCGTTCAAATCCACTAGTTTTATTAAGCTCGATCCGTCTGGCCTCTATTGTGTGCGCCAGCATCGAAATCTGAGGGAAATTGTCAATATGCGCATCATCTGTGTCGCCTTTGTAAATATTCCTGGTATTTGATCGTATCAGCCTTCGTTTAAGGTCTTGCAGCTCTTTGCGGTTATTGATGAACCCTAGAATGACGGACTCCAGCCTGGTAGTGCGGGTGTAATCTTTTTCATTTGGATAAGGCGGGGAGGTGATCACCGCGTTTATCGATTGCGGTTCGAGTTCGTTCATCATTTGCCTCGAATCATCCTGGGAGACCTGACTGGTTATACTCGCTCTGTCTTTCAGCTTTAAGATATCCTGACGCATGATGCGAATGTTCTCGAGCCAGCTCAGAAGCACTGCTGCATCATTCTTTATCTTTCCCACTCCGACTTCAGGCCCGAAATTGAGGTTGCTTGCCGTAAGAACCAGTGTTTTAGCCAACGCCAGAAATTCATGGTCCCTGAACTCGGGCTCACCTGCTTCATTCAAAGCCGCAAGGAGCGCAAGCACCTTTTTCAACGGTTTTTGACTGATTGAACCTCTCAGCAGGATCTTTTCAGCGTCAGCCGATAATTCCAAGTCGATTTTTCCGCTTTTGAGCTTCTCTTCGGCGATTTCGACGATTCCTCCGGCATGGTTTCCAAGGCCGGCCGGGTCGATGGTCCAATCAGTTTTGACCCTGCTCGCAAAAGCAGTCATTGAATTTGCTTCTATCCCCACTGAAGGTATTCCGAGCTTCTTGCATTCAACGATTGTTGTGCCGGTTCCACAGAAGGGATCCAGGACGCGTTGTCTTTCCGTTATACCGAAGCGGTTGCGATAGGTCCGCACCAGGTGAGGTGGAAACGAGAGCACGAAACGGTACCAGTCGTGAACCGATCTGTCCTCGAAAGAGAGCTTGTTAGCCTCTCCATTCGTTTTTAGAGCAAGGTGCACCGCTTCGGACTTCACCGTTTGGACCCTTCCCATATTTAGATACGTCTGGACCATTTGGAGCTTCTCCGAAAATAGATGATCCGGCCGGTTTTCAAACCAGTTTTTTCTTCCGGACCGGATTACTTCAAAGGCTGAGGGTAAAAAGGTAGACTATTAAAGTGAAGGAGATTGTACACGAGTTCCGCGCCCCGAATCTCAGAGATGGCAAAAAATAGACTGACATATTAAAAGGAAACGTTCAAAATTTAGCCCCCATTGCCGGGCAAGGAGCAGGGCCTGCGTCAGAAGGGGGCACTAAACTGGTTTTGCCGGACAAACAAGATCGTCGCAAAGCCTTGAGACCCGCTCAGTAACCGTATCCGACGTCGAATTCACCTCTCACCCATTGTCCGCTCTCACAACGCATGCACTCGTCCTCAGCACATAACTCGCTGCCGTTTGGGTAGCGCTCATCGCCATAAACGCAATCGGATTGCTCCATCTCGGGTATCCTTCTGCGGTCCGGCTCGATGCGGGCCGGGCCGTGTATCTCGAAATAATAAAGGTTAAAGGTTCTCCAGTATCTTCTCTCTAAATTTGAGTTCGAACTCGTTGGGTCCCCAATTCCCGTCGGAGCATTGTATGCACTGATCGCCTATGCAAGTTACGCTGCCATTCGGGAAAATCCTGCCCTGGAACTCACAGCTGTTCTTTTCCATTTTGTGTGTCCTTTCAGTTATTTGCATGAGCGCGGATGCCCTTTAGCCCCGCAACGGCGATATATCGCGGCGGCGGTCCCCACGCCCCGGAAAGATGGTTCTCATGTAAAGATAGCCATAAAAAACAGGGATTCACTCGGCAGATCGTTAACAGGTTTTCCATTCAAGCTTATCTTAAGTAAAAGCCGCAAAACCGCGGACCCTGCTCCTGGGAGTAATTATGGGAGCCGGCCGCGGGAAGCCATTTAAGGAGAAGATAAAATGAGTTATCAGGATGCGATCGATTCCGCGCAGCAGCGGGAATTTGGGGATTTGTCGTGGAACGCTTTTTCGGATTCTTTTGAAGACTCGCTGCAGCGGCTGGAGGAAATGGTGAACGACGTTTCGGATCTTAGGCAGGTTTGCCGGGATGAATGGTGTGAGGCAACCGAATGCCTGCTTGGAGAGGCCACCGTTGCGGCATTTGCGATCAGCGAACCTCACTGGGTGTCCAATGAGGATTCGAAAAAACTCCGGGACATCAAGAAAAAGATTCACGATCTTCACCTCGGCCGGAAACCCGTCATTCAGTAGCCACGCCCGGTTTACAATTGCGGTGTGAGTGGTGGCCATGCACGTGTGACAGGGAAAAAGGAGTTGAGTTCGGAATTTTGAGAGCGGGGTTGGAGCGGGCTGGTGGTTCCCTTTGGAGATGGATGCGGGACCCTGGAATAATTTTTTGACATCGGCCCGCTCTTCGTGGATATTTAAGCATTCCGGTTCCTGGTCTAATTTCGATGTTTTCGATATAAAGTCTTTCCGGGATTTGATTCCCGTTTTCTGATAATAATCTTCGGAATGGTTTTTTATACCGATTCTGTTTTTTTCATCTTCTTCAAGCGCGGAGGCCATGATGGACCAAGAGACAATGGTTCCGATGAAACTGGGCGTTAATGGGCTTGGGAGAATCGCAAAGCTCTCAATCTGGCACCATGTGGAGCGAAAATACTTCTCGGAGATCGTGGTCAATATAGGCCGGCAGGTGGGCACAAGGCTTGCTGACATAGCACATTTCCTGGAGAAGGATTCGTCTTACGGGGCTTTGAACAATTTTCTCTACGGATCGAGGGCCGGCAGGGTCATTGAACAGATCGACGAAAAGTCGGGCAGTTTTGTGGTAAACGGGATAAAGACGACTTTTCTTCGCAGTGCCAGAAATCCGTCCAATATCGACTGGCGAAAATACGGGGTTGACCTCGTCGTGGAGGCAACCGGCGCTTTTATCGATCCGACGGCCTCTGCCGACGATCCGAAAGGCTCCGTGCGCGGTCATTTCGCTTCGGGTGCAAAAAAAGTCGTCGTATCGGCCCCCTTCAAGATAAAGGACAAGGTCCGGGAAATGCCCCCGGATGCCGTAACGACCGTTATGGGCATAAATGATTCCGACTACGATCCCAAGAGGCACCTGATCGTATCGAATGCCTCCTGCACTACGACCTGCCTTGCATACATGGTCAAGCCGCTGCTTGACTATTTCGGGGCCGAACGCATCCTTTCGGCGGCCATGACAACTGTCCATGCGGCCACCAGTTCCCAATCCGTGCTGGACCGCTCACCGGGGGCTGGAGCGACTGACCTGCGCAAGACCCGTTCGGTCTTCAACAATATCATCCTTACGAGCACCGGGGCTGCCAAAGCGCTTGGCCTGGTCATACCGGAGATGAAAAGAATAGGTCTCATCGCAGAATCCGTGCGTGTTCCGGTCGCGACGGGCTCGCTCATAATCCTGGCATTGATGATTCAGGACGAGTCCATGACCAGCCCGGTCAACCGTGAATTGCTAAATGATATTTACAAAAATGCAGTTTCCCATTTCCCTGAGGGCTACCTTGTATTTTCCGAAGAACAGAATGTGTCCTCAGACATTATGGGGCTGCCCCGGGCTGCCGCGGTTATCGAAGGGTGCGAAAATCACACCCGCACCTCGGCCGTTCACATAGACCTCAAACATCTGGCCACTGCATTCGAATACCTGAAATCGACCAGTGCGAACAATCCGGTCCCACTGGACCTGGGAATCGTCGAGAAAGAGGAAACCGTCGGACCCCGGATGCAACCCCGATATATCGAAGTACCGGTAACCCAGGCTGTAATTTACGGCTGGTACGATAACGAACTCGGAAGCTATTGCAATATGCTGGGGGACAGGACCGTCAGCATAGCCAAGCTTATCGGAAGCAATAATCTCGATCAGGTGAATATAAGGGCATGATCGCCTTGCGAAGCCTTGCACTCCGGTGAACCTCAGCCGGAATGCGGGAGGGGGACGAGTTTTGCGCACTTCTGCCAGGGCTGCATCGATGCCCGCGCCCTGCGTATTTAGAAAAGATCTTGCATTTTAAAGGGATTTGGCTTAGCCTTCCTTTTGTTTCTCGAAACTGCCTGTAATTACTCATTAAATCTGATCCGGGATTTCGGCTCTTTACGATTGAGGAGAGTCCGCGTGGTAGTGCGCCATTGGATGTCAACCGATCTGGTAACGATAGGGAAGGAAGCCTCCATTCAGGAAGCGATGGCCCTGATGAAACAAAAATCCATTCGACATCTGCCGGTGGTGGATGAGCATATGAAATTGCTCGGGTGGATTACCGACGCGGACTTGAGAGGAGTGCTTATCGCTTCGATGCTGGAGGAGCTGAGCCTGGCAGATGTAATGATTCGAAAGCCGTTTACGGTCCATCCTGAGATGCCGCTCGAGGATGCCGCGCGGATTTTGCTGGAAAAGCGTGTGGGTGGTCTGCCGATCGTCAAAAATGGTACTCTGGTGGGTATAATCACCGTTGTCGACGTTCTTTCGGCGTTCATCACTTTCCTGGGGCTTTTCTCTGAATCCACGCGGCTCGACGTAAAGGTTGCCGGTTCTCCCAATCCGTTGCCGGAGATAACCCGAATCGTACGGCTGCATGGAGGCGAAATTATCAGCATCTGCCACCTGCCTTCAGAGGAGGGGCCCGAGTACTCGTATTCCATTCGACTGAAAAAAACCGACCTGAGGCCAATCATTACAGATCTCGAAGAGCACGGAATGGAAGTATTATCGGATCTGGATTCGTAGGAGATATGCCGGGTGGCGTTTGCCCTGCCACCCGTGTTTGGCCGGAAACCGCACATGTCGCAACCGCCCGGACTCTTTACGGGAATCCTTCTTGACTCCGCTGCATTCCATCGATACCATACTAAAATAAAAAAATAGGCAAGTTGGAGAATTGCGAAGAACTGGTTCATCCGCTGCCGCGCATTATGAACAGGGGCTCGCCGGGCGGAAGTTTGCGTCTTCGCGTAACCATAGGAGTTTGGGTGATGGAAGCCAAAGCGCGTCAACTGGAAGCGCTTTTGAAGGACATGGGAGGTGTGCTGGTCGCTTTTTCGGGGGGTGTGGACAGCTCGGTGCTCCTGGCCGCGGCCCATAGGGCCCTTGGGGACAACGTTGTGGCCGCCACGGGCAAGTCGGCAAGCTTTCCGGCGCACGACCTGGAGTCCGCGAGGACCATCGCATCGAAGCTGGGCGTCAGGTGGATCACTTTCGAAAGCGGTGAACTCGACGATCAACGCTATAAAGTCAACCCGCCCAACCGCTGCTATTTTTGCAAGAAGAGCATTTTTTTACGGTTGCTCGAAAGGGCATCCGAAGAGGGCCTGCCTTTTGTCATCGAGGGCAGCAACACAGACGATCTGAATGATATCAGGCCCGGTTTGGCAGCGGTGCGTGAGCTGGGGATACGCTCCCCTTTCCTGGAGGTGGGCATTGGCAAGGAGATGATTCGCCGCATTGCAAAACAATACGGTCTGCCTAATTGGGACAAGCCTTCCTCGCCCTGCCTCGCCTCGAGAATTCCATACGGGGAACTGATAACACCCGAGCGTCTCCAGCGCATCGACAGGAGCGAGGCACTGCTGCGCGGCCTGGGATTTCGCCAGTTGCGCGTACGGGACCATGGAACGCTTGCAAGGGTCGAACTGATGGCCGAGGACATAGGACGGTTGCTCGAACGCGGGGTGCGGGAGGCCGTTGTCGCCGCCTGCAAAGACGCCGGGTACACATACGTCACGCTGGATCTGCAGGGATATCGGACCGGCGCCATGCACGAGGCCGTTAAGATAGTGAAGGGTGAAGGGTGAAAAGTGACACTGCTCGCTGTTTCATGAAGGATATTCAGGCATGAAACGCATCTATCTGGACAATAACGCGACTACGCGGCTCCATCCCGAGGTGCTGGAGGAGATGCTCCCGTATTTTCGAGATCATTACGGGAACCCCTCAAGCATTCACTGGTTCGGCCAGGAGGCGAGGCGGGGCATGGATCGGGCACGGGAGCGCGTGGCGGATTTCATTGGCGCATCAGCCGGCGAGATCGTCTTCACGAGCGGGGGGACCGAAGCTGACAACCAGGCATTGCTTGGAATCGCGGATATTCTCGGAAAGCCGGGCAGCCGGATCATCACCACGGCCATCGAGCATCAGGCCGTGTTGAATTCCTGCCGCTATCTGGAGAAAAAGGGATTTCTCATAACCTATCTCCCCGTGGACAGCCGGGGCCGCATGGACCCGGGGGCCCTTGCCGATTCCATAGACGATGACGTCATCCTCGTCTCCGTTATGCTCGCCAATAACGAAGTCGGCACGATACAACCGGTTCGGGAAGCTGCGGCGATAGCGAAATCGAGGGGAATCCTTTTCCACACTGATGCCGTTCAGGCCGCTGGTAGGATTCCGATAGACGTGCGCCGGCTGGGGGTCGATTTGTTGAGCCTCTCAGGGCATAAATTTCACGGTCCCAAGGGTTGCGGCGCGCTCTTCGTTGGCTCGGGCGCAGCCGGGCCTGTACTGATCCACGGTGGCCATCACGAGCGCCGGATGCGGGCTGGGACCGAAAATGTCGCGGCCATCGTTGGCTTTGGCCAGGCGTGCCGGCTTGCCGGGATGCGGCTTGGAGAGGTAAATCCAGTTATCGGGTCCCTCCGCGACCGGTTGGAAGAAGGAATTTTAAAGCGGGTGACCGGGGTAAAGGTAAACGGGTGTCCGGAACACCGCCTGCCGAACACCTCGAATATGAGCTTCGAGGGGGTGGACGGGCAACTGCTCGCGATGAACCTTGACCTGGTGGGGATTGCCGTTTCCACGGGGTCTGCCTGTCAATCCGATACGCGTGAGCCTTCTTACGTGCTTTCGGCCATGGGATGCTCGACCGAGCAGGCGTCGAGTTGCCTTCGCTTCTCGCTTAGCGCGGACAACACGGCGGAGGAAATCGACGGCGTTGTCGAGGCCCTGCCGGAATTGGTGGAAGGACTGCGTCATTGATGTTGCCGAAAAAACGCATCGTGACGGCGATGAGCGGCGGGGTTGACTCCAGTGTGGCGGCCGCTCTGCTCCTGGAGCAGGGATTTGAAGTCGTAGGGGTAACCCTTCAGCTTCAGGCATGCGATGAGTCCGCGGAGGGACGTTCGTGCTGCGGGACCGATGCCATTGTCCAGGCCAGGGCCGCGGCGGGTCATCTTGGCATACACCACTACGTGTTGGACTGCCGTCAACTCTTCGAAAAGACCGTGCTGCTCCGAAGCTGGGAGGAATATTCGCGCGGCCGAACACCCAATCCGTGCGTTATCTGTAACGAGCGCATCAAGTTCGGCTTGCTGCTCGATTATGCCGGGTCGTTGGGAGCCGATAAGCTGGCGACGGGGCATTACGCCCGGATCGGCGTGAGGAAAAATGGTGATGCCTTTCTAATGCGGGGCGCCGATGCTCGAAAAGACCAGTCTTATTTTCTCTTTTCGATATGCTCAGACAGGCTTTCAGCGGCCATGTTCCCGGTCGGGGGGCTCACCAAGGACACAGTTCGTTCCATGGCGCAGCGCATGGGCTTGCCCAACGCCGAGAGGCAGGAAAGCCAGGACGCGTGTTTCGCCGCAAAGGGCACGGCCTACCCGGAGGGGTTGCGGCGCCGGTTCAATGAAGCCGTAAAGCCGGGGCCGTTTCTCGATGAGCAGGGCAGGTCCCTGGGCATGCACGCGGGAATTCACCGATTCACCGTCGGGCAGCGGCGCGGGCTTGGGATCACTCTGGGTTCACCGGCCTGGGTGAAATCGATCGATGCTCAGAGCGCCTCGGTTTTTCTCACGACCAGGAAGGAAGGGTTGGTTGCACGGGGGCTGATCGCCACGGATGTACGCTGGCACGCTTTGACTCCGAGATTTAAACGGCTTCGCTGCTCCGTGCAGGTTCGCTATAATCAGGCGCCGGTTTTCGCCATAGTTGAGCCGTGTGGACCCGCAACGGTACGGGTCCGGTTCGATCGTCCCCTGAGGGCAATAACGCCTGGGCAGGCTGTTGTCTTTTTCAGCGGCGACCGTGTGCTTGGGGGAGGATGGATCGAGCGCAGTGAGCAATGAGCGGGTAAACAGAGGTGGAAATGAGTTCAACGGATAACAATCGCTATCAGCGCCAGCAAATTTTGCCGGAAATCGGCGCAAGCGGACAACTCAAACTGGCGGAGAGCACCGTTTTTATCGTTGGCTGCGGGGCGCTCGGGGGCTTTCAGGCGAACCTGCTGGCCAGGGCAGGTCTGGGCAGAATTCGCATTGCGGACCGCGACCTCGTGGAGTGGAACAACCTCCAGCGGCAGGTGCTTTTCGAAGAAAGCGACGCGGCGGCAAACGTCCCCAAAGCTCAGGCGGCCGCCATGCGTCTGCGCGCGATCAATTCATCAATATCCGTCGAGTCGCTGGCTGTCGATGTGACAACGCAAAACGCGGAATCGCTGCTCGCCGACGCCGATCTTGTTCTCGACGGCACGGATAACTTCGAGACCCGTTATCTTATCAATGACGTTTGTGTCAAGCTTGGAAAACCCTGGGTATACGGAGGTGTGCTCGGCACTGTCGGCATGGTAATGCCGATCCTCCCCGGAGATGGCCCCTGTCTGAGGTGCGTCATTCCGGATGCCCCGGATCCGGGCACCTTTCCAACCTGCGATACGGCGGGCGTGCTCAATTCAGCCGCAGCGGTCGTTGCCTCCATGCAGGTGACGATGGCCATCAGGATATTACTGGGGTCGCCCCCTGCCGCCACAGGCCTCTTGTATGCCGATGTCTGGAACGGTTCATTTGAGCTTATGAAGTTTCAGAGGGATGAAAAATGTCCGTGCTGCGCCTTGAAGAATTTTGAATACCTCGAAGCCCGCCAGGTTTCCTGGACAACCTCTCTTTGCGGCCGCAATTCGGTGCAGGTGAGCCCACCGCGAGCCGTTAAGCTTGACTTCGCCTCTCTTCGCAAAAGGCTGGAGCAGGTCGGCCACGTAAGCATGAGCGGTCTGCTGATTCGCTTCAAGGCCGATGACGGCGAAATGGTTATATTTCCGGATGGAAGGGCAATCGTTACGGATACGACCGATCAGGCCAGGGCCAGAACATTTTACGCCCGATATCTGGGAATATAGTATAGGGCAAAGGGCGGCATGCCCGGATGAAAACGTCGATGGATGCTGAAAAAATAGACTTCTCCGAGGCCTTGAGGGCGGCAGTGGACCTTGCGGTACCCGCCGTTGAGTGGCTTGTTCCTCTTCTTGATGCGGAAGGGGAGGAGGAGCGGCTTCTTCTGCATACGGCCGACAGGCTGAGGGCCCAAACTATGGGAGAGGCCGTTCATCTGAGAGGACTCATAGAGTTTTCGAACTACTGCAGAAAAAACTGCCGATACTGCGGCCTTCGAAAGGATAACCGTAAGCTGGCAAGATACCGGCTGGCGAGCGAAGAACTCATAGAAACCGCAATAAAAGCGGAGCGGATCGGCTATAAGACCGTTGTGCTTCAATCGGGCGAGGATTTGTATTTTAGCAGGGAACTCGTCGCCGATATCATCCGCGAAATAAAATCGAAGACCGAACTCGCCATAACGCTCAGCCTTGGGGAGCGTGACGGAAGCACCTATTCGGCATGGAGGCAAGCCGGTGCTGACCGCTATCTGCTTAGGATTGAAACCACTGACGGGAAAATCTTCAGGAAACTCCATCCGGATGATGACCTCAATGAAAGAAAGCGGTGCCTCTTCGTGCTAAAAGAACTCGGCTTCCAACTGGGAAGCGGCGTCATGGCGGGGCTGCCGGGGCAGGATGCGGCCAGCCTGGCCGGAGATGTAATCTGGCTGCGCGACCTGGGGGCGGAGATGATTGGCGTGGGACCATTTATACCTCATCCCGGGACCCCTTTGAAAAATGAAAAGGGCGGAACTCTGGGGCAGGCTTTGCGGCTCATTGCCGCTTTGAGGCTGGTATTCCCCTGTGCCCATATCCCCGCGACAACCGCGATGGGCAGTCTGGATCCTTTCGGCAGGGAAAAAGCCCTGCAGGCCGGAGCCAACGTGATGATGCCCAACATCACGCCCACCAATGTGCGGCCGCTCTACGAACTGTATCCCAACAAGATATGTCTGGATGAAAATGCCGACGGGTGTTTTGCCTGTGTCGCATCCAGGATCATGTCTCTCAATCGAACGATTGGCGCCGGCCCCGGTCACGTGATAAGGGACCCGGCCATTAAGGCATCCCGCTGACCACCCAACGCGTATGAAAGACGGGCCGAACGGGATGCCTTCCGCGCTACGCGAGGTACCTTCCGTCTAGAGGCGGTAAATTGAATGACCAGATTATGCAAGGTGACGCCCCGCCGAAGCTTGACGAAGTGATTGCTTAGTGTTGTTAACAAGTCTGTCATACGAGGATTTATGCATATGAAGGCAATCGCGCTCCTTTCCGGAGGCCTGGACAGCTCTTTAGCCGTAAAGCTCATGATTGACCAGGGAATCGAGGTCATAGCCATCCATTTTACCAGTCCCTTTTGCAACTGTACGCCCAAAAAGGCCGGGTGCAAAAACCAGGCGCGTATGATCGCCGAACAGCTGGGAGTCGAGATCCAGGTAGTCGCCAAGGGCATGGATTACCTCTCAATCGTAAAGGACCCGCCCCACGGTCACGGCAGGGGCATGAATCCGTGCATCGACTGCCGGATTTACATGCTCAGGAAAGCAAAGGAGAGGATGGCTTCGCTCGGCGCTTCCTTTGTGGTCACCGGGGAGGTGCTCGGCCAGAGGCCCATGTCTCAGCACAGGAATGCCATAGAACTCATCGAAAGAGAAAGCGGTCTCAAGGGACTCATCCTGAGGCCCCTTTCAGCCCACCTTTTCCCGCCGAGCCTGCCTGAACAGGAGGGCATAGTTGACCGGGAAAAACTTCTTTCCATCACGGGCAGGTCGAGAAGAAAGCAGATCGATATGGCGGAAACGCTCGGGGTAAGGGACTATCCCTGCCCGGCCGGCGGATGCCTGTTAACCGACCCCATCATCGCGTCCAGACTGCGGGACCTGTTCACCTGCACGCCCGACTTCGAAATGAGTGATATCCACCTTCTCAGGGTGGGAAGGCATTTCAGGGTTCAACCGGCCCTCAAGGTTATCCTGGGCAGAAACGAAGCGGAAAATGAGCGGATCAGCTGCCTGACAAAACCGGGATTCACGCTTTTTACTCCCGCAAATTTCAATGGACCGGCGGCTTTGGCCACAGGCATTTCCGATGCGACGGAGGACCGCCTGATAGGTGAGATGATCGCCCGCTATTCAAAAGACAGCTCCGATGGATATGAGCTGCGCAGGGAAGTCATCGGGGGAAATGTATCAACGCTGAGTGTGACGAGAAAGCTCCCTCAGGAGGCCATCGATGCCTTTCAAATAGGTAATCCGGCTGCAAAGAACGACTAAGGTCCCCTTGTGAAGATGCCCCTTCAAATATGATACATGTTCGGCCAGACGTTTGCGTCCCGGCTTGCCTTGAAGATGAGCTTCGGTGTTTCCATGAACACCTTGGTGTCCGGCGGCACAGACAAGACTAACCACACGTTCCCGCCGATCACCGAGCGCGCCCCAATCACTGTTTCCCCTCCAAGAATAGTTGCGCCGGAATAGACGATTACGTCGTCTTCAATAGTTGGATGTCGCTTTTGGCTCCTGAAAAGCTCGCCTGCACCTTTAGGAAGAGAAAGCGCACCTATGGTCACTCCCTGATAGAGCCTTACGCGGTTGCCGATTTTGGTCGTTTCGCCGATCACAACCCCGGTGCCGTGGTCAATGAAGAAGCTCTCACCGATGTGGGCACCCGGATGGATGTCAATGCCGGTCATGCTGTGAGCGTATTCGCTCATGATCCTGGGGATGAACGGAACTCCCTGTTCCCACAGTTCGTGGGCAGCGCGATAAACCGTGACGGCAAAAAGACCGGGGTAGCTAAAGATTACCTCGTCATAGCTTTTTGCCGCCGGATCGCCTTCGTAGGCACCGCGAACATCCGTGGCAAGCATGGCTCTGAGAGAGGGAAGCTTGGCCATGAAATCCACCGTGATCTGCTGGCCGTGCTCCTCACAGGCGATGCAGGGAAGGTTGTGACGGATACAATCGTGTCTCAGGGCAATGCTTATTTGTTCGGACAGCAATTCGAAAAGCTCCGTCGCCTCTTCCCCAAGGTAGTAGCCCAGATTGAACCGTTCGAGGCGGGTGCGTATGAAATACCCCGGGAAAAGAATGCGGCAAATTCGCAGCACTATGTCGATTATCGAATCCCTCGAGGGAATGTGCTCCGGCCCGATATGGTCGAAGCACCTCTCGTCGTCGCATGAAAGCACCAACTGTTCGACCAGTCCGGGAATTTCCTCGCGTCGGTGTCTTCTCGTTTCAAGTTCGATTTCACACTGATCCCTTGTCGGTTTTTCTTTCATGATGACCTCTCAGCGTCGGATTGCGTTAGATTGTTTCAGCGTTTGTTCAATGCCTTACTCCCGTTTGTCTGTGGCTTGCAGGTCATCGCTACCCGGCCGCCGCCAGCGGTGCGCCTCGCCGGTAGAAATGCTCGTTGAGTTCCCGGTAAAGCTCTTTGAGCCGCGCGGGCGGTATGTCGCAGATCCCGGCATAGGCTTCGGTGAAGTGGACCTGGTGGTAGTCGAGGCTGTACGGCTCGATCTTGCCCTCGGCAACGAGATCCTCGTAGAGGGCCGATCCGGGGAGCGGACTGTAGATGCTCCAGGTCCATCGGTCAAGGTCAAGGGATTTGGCCAACTCGAAGGTCTGACGGACATCCGTTTCATCCTCACCGGGGATGCCGATCATGAAGAAGCCGAATACCTTGACGTAGCGTTTGGCGAGGGCGACCTTCTCCTTAATCGTATTTACCGTGATTCCCTTCTTTAACCGTACGAGGCTTTTGGGCGAACCGGTCTCGATCCCCAGGTCGAGTTGGGTGAGCCCGGCTCGCTTCATGAGCTGCAACTCCTCCTCGTCGATCAGGTCGATGCGTGTTAAGGCCTGCCAGGCAAGCTCCACCCGCTGCTCGATCATCAGGCGGCAGAATTGTTTCACCCACCGCCGGTCCAGGTTGAAGATGCTGTCCTTGAACCAGACCCCTTCCAACTGGTGGCGTTTCTTGAGAAGCAGTAATTCATCGACCGTCCGTTGCGGTGATTTGATCCGCCACTTGCGTCCCATTGTCTGGTGGACGGCGCAGAAAGTGCACTGGAACGGGCAGCCCCTGGACGCGATCATGGAGATGCCACGGAGGCTGCGCAGGTGCCGGTTGTGTTCGATGTAGCGCTCCACGGGAAAGGCCTCGTAGTCGGGCATGGGGAGGCTGTCCAAGTCGGCTATCAGCGCGGCTTTATCCTTGATGACAACCGCGCCGTCCAGACGGTAGGAAAGGCCGTCAACGTCGCAGGGATCAAGTCCTGAGGCCAGGGCTGCGCTCAGAGAGGCAAAGGCCTCCTCCCCTTCCCCGCGGATCACGTAGTCTACGTTTGCGTCAGCGAGCACGCCGGCAGGGTCGAGGGTCGGATGGACTCCGCCGAGCACCACCTTTGCGCCTGGAACCTTTCTCCTGGCTATTTTGGCTACCTGCAGCGCCTCCGGAATGGTCGGAGTCATGGCGGTGACGCCGATCAGTTCGGGCTGATACGCAGCCAGCTGTGCCCCCAGTTCTTCACTGCCCATGAGGAGTCCCTGCATGTCGATGAGGCTTACCTCGTGGCCCCGCTCCTTCATGTAAGCGGAAAGGAAGGCAAGTCCGATGGGGGGCTCGAAGGGAGCCACGTAGAGGTTCCCTCCCCTGATCCAGTCGAGGTGGTCGTCAAAGCGGCTGCGGAATTCCTTGCCGTCGTAAAATGCCGGATTGATAAGTGCGATCTTCATGACCGATAATACCTGTTTAGATTGTATAGGAGAACGGCATGTCGACTTCGGCGAAAAAGTCGGCATATATCTGTTTGCGAATCTGGACAAACTCGTAGCTGCTGCGGTCCCGTAGCCGGGGAAGCGGCACAGGCAGGACTTTTTTCACGGTCCCCGGCCGGCTCGACATAACTACAACACGGTCCCCCAGGTAGATGGCTTCGTCGATGTCGTGGGTAACCAGGACCATGGTGGTCCGCTCCACCTCCCAGATGCGGAGGATTTCCCGCTGCATCTGGATCTTGGTGAGGGCGTCCAGCGCCCCGAACGGCTCGTCGAGCAGCAGGAGTTTGGGCTGGTTGACGAGCGCCCGGGCGATGGCCACCCGTTGTGCCATTCCTCCGGAAAGCTGGTGGGGGTGGGCCTTGGCGAAGTCTGAGAGCCCTACCAGTTCAAGGTGTTCCCGAACGATCCGTTCCCTCTCGCCTTTAGTCTGTCCATTCAGGCCAAAGGCCACATTTCCCTCCACCGTCAGCCAGGGGAGGAGGCGGTGTTCCTGGAAGACCATGCCCCGGTCGAGCCCCGGCCCGGCAATCCGCCTGCCGCCCAGCTTGACCGTCCCCTCATGACCGTTTTCCAGGCCGGCGATGATGCGGAGCAGAGTGCTTTTGCCGCAGCCGCTCGCGCCGACAATACTGATGAACTCTCCGTCGCTGATGGACAGATTGATATCCTGCAGGGCGATCACTTGTCCGGCACGGAGCTGAAACTTTTTGTGGAGCCTCTCAATGACCAGGCTTGCGCCTGTTGATTTCACTCCCATACTCTCTCCTAATCGCCGGCAAATGAGACCCTCCAGCCGATGAGCCGTTTTTCCAGGCGCTTGATCATGCTGTCCATCAACTTGCCGATGACGCCGATGGTGATCATCCCGACCAGCACCACGTCCGACTGGGACAACTGCCTGGCGTCCATGATCAGATAACCGATGCCGCTGCTGGCGGCGATGAGTTCGGCCGCAACCACGCATATCCAGGCAACCATGAGCCCTACGCGGATGCCGGTCATGATGGCGGGCAATGCCCCCGGAATTACCATCTGAGAAATGAATCTGCCGCTGGGGACCTCCAGGACCCTGGCCACTTCGACGAACTTGTGGTCGGTTTGCCGTATCCCGGCGATGGTGTTGATGATGATGGGGAAAAATGCGCCGAGAAAAATGATATAAACTTTCGACTGTTCACCGATCCCGAACCAGAGGATGGCGAGCGGTATCCATGCGAGAGGCGGGATTGGTTTTGTCACCTGAATGATGAGGTCGGTCATCCGGTCCAGGGTGCGGGAGAGGCCGATAGCGATGCCGAGGCCAAGTCCAAGAACCGCGGCGATCCCGAACCCTTCCAGTACCCGCAGCACGCTGATGCCGATGTGGCGGGCCATCGCCCCGCTCTCCAGAAGTTCCCAGAAGGTCGCGATGATCCTGGTAGGCGGCGGCAGGATGATTGGCTTGATGAAGCCCAGATAAAAGAGCGTCTGCCATGTCACAAGGATGATGACCGAGAGGCCTGTGTACTGGAACAGATACTTTATTTTTTCCAAACGCGGATTGTTGTCTCGGACCATGACAATTTCTCCGTGGTATGTGAGGGCGGTTTTTGAGACCGCCACTACTTGATGCCGCTCTCGCGCGCAAGGTCCACGTCGACGAAGGCATCGATGTTGACCGGCGTCTTGATGAGGCCTGCGCTTAGCATGAACGCTTCGCTTGCCTTGATCTCATCGATGTCGTCCGCATGGATGGCTGGATGAAAGTCGAACTTGGCGAGGACCTTGAGGAGGAGGTCAGCCGGGAGGTTGACGTCGCCGGCGATCAATTGGGCCGCCTCCTTCGGGTTGGACTCGATGAACTGCGCCCCGCGCTGGTAGGCCCGCAGCAGCGCCTTGGTCTGCTCCCGGTGTTTGCCGGCAAAATCGTTGGTGGCGATGATGACCAGTATCCCTTTCTTGATGCCTGTGCCGTCGGTGAGCACCCGCACCGCCCCTTCGCTCTCCAGCTTGGTGATGATCGGCTCCCAGACCGCCGCCGCGTCAATGTTGCCGTTGACGATAGCGGTGGCGATATCGGCCTGTGAAAGGTTGATGAGATCAATGTCGTTGACGGTGAGGCCTTCTTTCTGGAGAACGAGCACGAGGAGGTGGTGGGCGTACGACCCCTTCACCACCGCTGCCTTTTTCCCTCTAAGGTCTTTGGGCGACTTGATGTTCGATTTAGTCGGCACGATGACGGCAAGCGATTCGGGACCGTTGGAGGCAAGGCCTATGATCCGGGTGTCGATCCCTGCCGCTCTTCCGATGATAGCCGGCGTATCGCCGAGAAAGCCGATATCCTGCTGCCCGGCGGCAAATGACTCGTTGATGGGAGGTCCGGCGGAAAAGGAAGCCCATTTGATAACCGGTTTGGCGCCCGCTTTGGCCAGTTCCTCCTCCAGCCATTCCTTGTGCTTGGCGACGAAGATGGGGGCATAGTGGGGGATCGGCTGGGTGGCGATCCTGATTTCATCGGCGGCGGCAAAACCCGCCGGGAGATTCCAGAGCAGGGCCGTTGCCAAGGTTGCCAAAAACGTGCGGTAAATTGTCTTCATCGTCTTTCTCCCTGTTTCCTGATTGGCCCGGCAACAATTGCACGCGGCAGGCACCCGGAACAGGGCGGACGGCGTCCGCCCCAACATTGCATTACTGCCGCGCGAGCCGGTCGAGATGGCTGAAAAACGGATGGGCCGCTTCTTCCTCGGCTTTACGCGTGCCAAAGGTCTCGTCAATGATCTCTTCGGGCTCGATGACCCAGACGGCCGCCAGATCGACATCGCCGAGTTTTTCGCGGACAGCGGTGTAGTGCTCCTGGAAGAGCGGTCCGGTGATGTGCGCCTTTACCGGGGCCCCCTTGATCTGGTAGCTCCGGCCGTCCTTCCCCTTGAGCGAGATCGCAACCTTCTGATTGAACCAGAGGCTGCGCACCAGGTTTTTGTTGGTCCGGGACGACTCCAGCAACTCCAGGTAGATAATGGCGCCGTCCTCCCCCGGCTGCAGTGACTGCTTCACCACCGCATGCGGGAAACCGTCCGCATCCAGGGTTGCCAGCACCTTCGTCGTTTCGCTGTCTTTGAGAAGATCGATGATTTCCGTCGCTAATTGATCTGTCATGCTCTTCTCCTTTTTCGCTTGTGCGACCTTTCAGGCCACCTTTCCCCAGGGTGTGGGGCTGGGGGTGCGGTTTGTCTTGTCTCCCTGCAGCAAACGCGACAGGTCGGTGTCAGGATGGTTCCCGCAGCGGCGGTAGTCGTCGAAATCGACCCCGAGGTTGTGCTTTACCCTCAAGGCGTGCAGACCCATGGAGAGCCGCAGGTAGTAATCGAGGGATGGGTTTTGCTGGTTGCGGAAATAGGAGCCTGGCCGCGGCACCCAGACGATGAAGACGGTGGTCACCCCGTGCTTCGCCAGGTACTCCGCTTCGGCCAGGGTTGACGCCAGGGCGTCGGTCTCACTGGTGAAGCCGTTCGGTTTGGCCAGTTCCACGCCACCCACGAGGCCGGTGCCGACGTTCCCCCGGCCGAAGATGTCCACCGCCCGGATCAGCCGCTGCTGCCACTCCCGATAGCCGACTGAGTGGGCCTTGCCGGGGCAGATCCAGTTGAAGAGCTGTTCACCAAAAACCTCGAGGTCGCTCGTGTAGCTGGTCAAACCGGTTTCCTCGTAGATACGGGTGAGTTGCTTTTCGTTGAAAGCCGAAGCGATCAGCTGGCTGGGAAACTTCCGGGTCTTGAAATTCTCGCCGACCGCCTGAAGGGTTTCGATATAGTAATCCACCTCCCGATCGAAGATGGTCTCCCCCTTGAGGACCGAGCCCGCGGTGAGACACATGCCGGTAAAGCGACCCGGCTCCTTGAGGGCCTCGCGGATGGTTTCGCTCACATCCTCGGGCTTGAGCCGTGAGGGGACCCCCAGTGCATCCTTCTGCTGCCTGGAGTGGTTGACAATGTCGCAGAAACGGCACTCCTGCTTGCTGGCCCAGAATTGACAGAAGTTCGACTGGAAGATGTTGAGCCGTTGCGGCCGGGCGCTGACTATGTGGCTCATCGGGATGCCGGAGCGCGTTTCCTTGTCGTAATACCGGGGCTTCGGCCAGAACTCCACGAACTCCACCGGCTCGCCGCCATCCACCAGCGCCAGGCGGCCGTCCACCAGGTCGACGTGATAGGGAGCCTGCTCCAGGGGGGTGGGGTCGGTGAGGATGGAGGTGCCGTCCCGGAGGATGATGGATTCGGGGAGCGGTTTGATCTCCCCGTCCCGGGAGCCGAAGATGTAGGGACTGCGCATCTGAACCGAATCGTCGACAATACTCAGGGCACGTTCCGTATAATGGACGCCGCGCCGCTGGACATCGATCTTCAGGGCGATCAGCCGTGGCATCTCGGGATACCTGGCCACGACCTCGTTGAAAGTCGGTTTTGTTTCCCTTTTTCTTTTCAATGCGACTGCCATGGGAATTCTCCTTTTAATAATCAGGTTTTGGCTGAAGATGAGAATCAAAAACGTTTTTCTCGACCTCAGCCTCGACCTTCAACCCGCCTTACGCTATGCTGACTTTCTGAACACCGCCTGGTGGAGTTCCACGGCCTTGTCAGTCCGTTCCCATGGGAGGTCGAGGTCGGTGCGGCCAAAGTGACCGTAGGCGGCCGTCTGCCGGTAAATTGGACGGCGGAGGTCGAGCCGCTCGATGATCGCCGCCGGCCGCAAATCGAAATGGCCCGCGATCAGCTCGACCAACTCGCTGTTGGTCAGCTTGCTCGTGCAGAAACTCTCGGCTAAGATGGACACCGGACGGGCCCCGCCGCCGTGACGGGCAAACCCCCCGTAGGTATCGACGATAATCTTGCGTCCGGTGAGACCGGCGTCGCCGTGGGGACCGCCGACCACGAAGCGTCCGGTCGGGTTGACGAATATCCGGGTCCGGTCGTCGAGGAACCCCTCGGGGACGCCCGGCCTGATTACGAGGGTGATTATTTCCTCGCGGATCTGCTCCAGGGTGACGTCGGGGCTGTGCTGGGCGGAGATGACTATGGTATCGACCCTGACCGGGCGCTCCCCCTCGTACGTCACTGTCACCTGGGACTTCCCGTCCGGGCGGAGATAGGGAATGACGCCGGTCTTCCTGACTTCGGCCAGCCGCCGTGAAAGTCTATGGGCCAGTGCTATGGGGGTTGGCAGGTATTCCGGGGTCTCGTCTGAAGCAAATCCGAAGACCATCCCCTGGTCCCCCGCTCCGACCGAGTCGAGATAGCCGTCATGATCCTTGCCGTGACGGATCTCCAGTGCCCGATTCACCCCCTGGGCAATATCGGGTGACTGTTGGTCGAGGGAGACGAGCACCGCGCTGTGCTCGGCATCGAACCCGAACTCCGTGCTCGTGTACCCCACCTCAGTGATAGTGTCGCGGGCCACTCTGGCTGCGTTCACCTGCGCTTTGGAAGAGATCTCCCCGAACAGAAGCACGAGACCGGTTGTGACGCTTGTCTCGCAGGCCACCCGTGCCATACTGTCCTGCTCCAGGTAGGCGTCGAGCACCGCGTCTGAAATCCGGTCGGCCAGTTTATCCGGATGTCCCTCTGTCACCGATTCCGACGTAAATAGGTAGCGTCCTGTTCCCATCCCTTTTTGTCCTTTTTTCCGTATTCACCGGCTTAGGAGCAAACCGACCTCCGTAATATTTGCGAAACAAATGTATGAGCGAGAGCAATCAATGCATTTCGCGATGAGCTTTCGAGTTGGCCGGTTAGACGTCAAATTGCTTTTCCTCACCCTGACTCTGAGCCTGTTGCAATTGCACTTCATCGTTCTCTCCTTTGATAGTGCCGGTGTTCGGAATCAAAAGTCCGCTTCACAAAAGCTGGGGGATTGGAAGGTGAATGAGAATCCGGAAGCGCAGCATCTTTCCCCCTAATGTCCGCATGGTTTGCAGGTCCGTCCCCTGAGCGATATTGACCACTGGGGCGGTGGCCCCGAATGCGGTCACATCGAGGCTTTCCTGGATAGTAAACTATATCGATGGATTTAGTGAACATTACGATCTGGATACTCTTCTCATGAAGGGCTGTCAAGAAATTTTTTGAGGTGAATTTATCGAGTCAAAATATTTGAAAAATTCGAGGGAAACAATGCATCATAGGAGTGCGGCGGGTTGAGCCGGTCTGGATCGGGTGAAATGGAGACGAGGTAAGCGGTGTCCGCAAACCCCGCCTCTATTATACAGGGATGCCCGATGATGCCTAAAGAAAGTCAGAGACCGCCTCGGACAAAAGGTCTCCCGCGGAAACGCCGGCTCCCTTTGGCGCTACTCAGGCGTTGATGCCATCGAACAAAATGCTTGATAGATAGCGCTCACCCGCATCAGGCAGGATAACGACGATTTTTTTGTCCTTGTTTTCCGGTCGAGATGCAATTCGAACGGCGGCGGCCATCGCCGCGCC
>JBEKMB010000031.1:0-55770 GCA_050008735.1 Syntrophobacteraceae bacterium | reverse complement strand
GTTTCACCTTTCTTTCTTGAGATCTTCCAGTTTGTGAGTGGTTACCAGTTCCTTAGCGATTTCTTGAAGATACCCGTCAGGTCTTCTTTTGAAGGTTTCCTTGGGGAAATCGTAAGCAGCCGCTGCTGTTTCCATGCCCCCTCCACAAGGCCAGGGATATCACTCTCGACATATCCGAGGTCGCCTATGCCGCTGGGAAAGCCGATGTCTTTCATCAAATCAATCAGAGTCTGGGCCAGGCATTCACCTGCTTCTTTGAGGGGGACGCCTGCGATGTTGGTCCCTAGCCCTTCAGCCACCTGAAGATGCCTCTCGCTCCCCGCGGGGGCGGTGAATTTGAAACATTCCGGGGCGGTTACCGAAACCGATACGCCGTGGGGGACCATGGGTTCCTCTGAGGCGTAATCGGGTGGATAGTAATCTTTAACCATCCCGGCAATGGGATAACCCAACGCATGAGGTATATGAACCCCGGCATTGCCGAAGCCGATGCCAGCGAAGGTAGAAGCTGCCATCATGTGGTATCGCGCGTCCAGATCAAAGGGCGAGAGCACGGCCCGACGGAGATACTTGCCTCCCAGTTGAATGGCCTTGTAGCTCCAGAGATCTGCAATGAGATTGGAGCCGATGTAGGCAGTCCTTTCGGCAGGCGAATTTGGTCTTGGCCTTACGTGAAAGGGAACGGCCGTGAAGGATTCAATGGCATGGGTGAGCACGTCCATGCCCGTTGCTGCGGTAACCAGTGGCGGCATGGTTATCGTGTTCAAAGGGTCGATGATGGCCATGGTCGGCCGGACATACTGATGAGCGATTCCGGTCTTCACATGCAGGTCCAGCAGGTCAAGGACGATCACGGGAGTGGCCTCACTCCCCGTGCCTGCGGTTGTCGGGAGCACCACCAGAGGTTTCAGCGGCCCGGGAACAGGTTTTCCCTTGCCTATCGGTGGATTGACGTAATCCAGAAGATCAGCGGGATAGGTGCCATACAGATTCATCGCCTTGGTGGTGTCGATAACCGATCCGCCGCCTACGGCCACCAAGCCGTCAAACTGCTTCCCGTTCATAAACGCAATCGCCTGTTTGAAAGAGATGTCGGTCGGTTCGACGTGGACTTTGTAGTACTGCTGAAAGTCGATTTTTTCATCGCCAATCAGCTTTTCCACTTTTGACAAGAGACCGGTCTTTGCCAGACGGGGATCGCTGACGATAAGGACGTTTTTTAAGCCAAGCCGCTTCAATTCATAGCCCAACTCTTCGGTTGCCCCAAAGCCAAACTTCAGTGGAGTTGTCGTTACGGGAATAATGGTTTCTGTCGGAATACGGTATGTAAGTTGCGTTTCCAAGGTAAACACCTCCTTTACTCATCTGAAGAGATGAATGGTTAGAGCGCGTCCCACCAAGGCAGCCAGCCGATCCGAACTCCATTCCGACATATCTGCAAACGTCTGCGAGAGTCTTTATCCCGGTGTAGTCATGTCGGGCGTGGCTCGAAGAATGCGGTGGAGAACTGGCAAGGAAATAGCCGCCGCATAGCATTTAGACGGGATGCTGTAATGATAATTGAAATTAGTCACCTCCTTTCATAGCTATGCTTGATATGTAACTCCATATCGGATTGATACTGGTATTGGACGGCCTTTTGAGTCCGCTGTCTTTCCGGTGCTTTGTACTGAGTTCAAGATGACGTCAGGCCGCCAAAGCAGTTAAGCCCTGCACGGAATTGCCAGAGAAAAAACCTGTTGAGACTGAGTTGGAGAAGTGTTGAAAAGTTGGGACCAAACTCCCGGCATGCTCAATTTTTATCTACAGTCAGCAATCGGACAGAAATGGATAAGTGGATCTGGGTGTCTTGCGCCGGCATACACCTCGTTTTAAAAGGATTGAGGAGGCTCATATCAAAACAGCAAAAAGAACCTAATAATTTATTCTACCATAATCGTGACAAAGAGTCAACCAAAACTTCGGATAAGACCTCATGACCACAGGGGGGAATGAAGTGGTTTGGGCCATGAAACCGTGTCCATCCCGGAAGGCGCTACAACTCCTGGTCGTTCCTTACCGTGAAATACTACGACATGCGGGCTCGACCTCCAATTGCCTGTCGACTTGCCCGTGTTGACGACAATCTCGCCAGTTCTCTCATTGTGCGACACGATATTGCGGTACATGGAGTCACTTTTTTGCCATTCATTATTGTCGCAGCCATGGCGAAGTGACTGATCCGAAATGCGACCGCAAATACCAGCGCGAAAGCCCTGCGGACAGATACAACAAATCGTTGGGTCGATGAATGAAGTTTGCTTGCTGCATCTGAGTTCACCGATCACCCGGGCAAATCCGTAGCGCCATATGCAGTCAACTTCGAGGTTAGCTGGCTGCGCATCTGGTCGAACACCGCATATGCGATCCGGCGCTGGAAGCCGCTCCAAAAGACAGAAGGGAAAGTCGTAGACGGCCTCCCCATCCGTTTGTCAGGCGAATTGCAAATCTGTCGGCATACCACTGTCAGCTTAGCAAACTCGGTTTTGCTCCGGCTTTGATGCCTTCAGCCGGCGCGCCGACCTTAATGTTGACACTCTTTGGGATGAAAGCCAAAATTAGAAGACCGCCCAGAAACAAGGCACCGGCAATCACATACAGGGCAGCGGAGGGGTCGGTCGAAAAACCTTTGACCCATATGGGAACATTTGGCCCGACGTAGCCGCCCAGATTCCCGATCGAGTTTACAATACCGATTCCGGCAGCCGCGGCCGTACCGGCCAGAAAGGCAGAGGGGATGGGCCAGAACAGGGGCATAGATCCCAGAACACCGAGTGTGCCCATGGACAGGAAAATCACGGACAAAACGGGGTGGGAGGCCAATATGCCGCTGAGTATCAAACCGAGTGCACCCGCGGTCACATTGGCGAAATAATGCAATCGCCTTTCGCCGGTTCTGTCGGAACTCCGGCTGAGGAGAATCATCCCGATAGTTGCTACGCCGTAGGGAATGGCTGTTATGAGCCCGACACCCAGGTATGATTTGACCCCGAATGCCTTAATGATAGTGGGCAGCCAGAAAGCGATCCCGTAGAGCCCTATCATCAGGGTAAAATAAATCGCACTCAGGACCCACACTTTTCCGCTCTTGAACGCGTCACTGAGTTTGACCTCGTGCTTATGCTTATCCTCTTCGTCGATATTTTTGACGAGCACGGCTTTTTCTTTTTCGTCAAGCCATTTTGCATCCTCGATGCTGCTGTCCAGATACCAGGTTACCCATATCCCGACAATTATCGAGGGTACGCCTTCAATCATGAACAGCCACTGCCATCCGGCCAAACCCAATGCACCCGAGAGCATGTCCATAACCCACCCGGAAACAGGGTTGCCTACTACGCCTGAAACTGCAATAGCAGAAACGAATAAAGCGGTCCGGGAAGAGCGCAGCCTGGAAGGATACCATAGTGTGAGATAAAAAATGATGCCAGGGAAGAAGCCGGCCTCTGCCAGGCCGAGGAGAAAACGCATCCCGTAAAAAGCCCATTCACTTTTCACGAACATCATGAGTGAGGACACAATGCCCCAGGTCACCATGATTCTGGCGATCCACCTGCGGGCTCCGAACTTCTTTAATAAGACATTGCTTGGAACTTGTAAGAAGAAATACCCTATAAAGAATATGCCAGCACCCGTCGCAAATGCCGCATCACTCAGTGATAAGTCCTTGAGCATCTGGAGTTTCGCGAAACCAACGTTCACTCTGTTGAGGTAGGCAAGGATATAGCACAGAAAAATAAATGGTATCAGACGCCAGTCTACTTTCCGATAAGTCTTTTCTTCAAAAGCCTTGGCGCTCTCCCTGTTCTTCAATCCTCTCCTCTTCATGTTTCAGGAGTGGGCGCTCGCGAAGGCAATCGGTCAGATGAGCGGATCGTATATATGTTGGGAAGATCGGGTTCAAAAGATCCGCGTATGTGAATGCGGATCGAAGGGGATTCTTGTAGAGTTGTTTTCAATTTGCCTTAGCCAAGACTTAACGCCCTATTAATTGTATGCGGCCTGGTACGGTTGTCAAATGATCCCATACGTCCTGCCCTCACCCCCGCAGAATAGATGAGACGATTTCATCTGTCCAGTCGGTTTACGGCGCGGAATAGCACAGAAAAGCGAAACCCTGAAGGGCTTGGAGCGAAGAAGGTGGAAACCTGAATGAGTGGTGTGGGCTTAGACCGGCCCGACGAGGGAGAAGATGAGCCGCCAAGTGCATGAGGCCGGGATCGCGAGGGAACTTCTTTGCGGGTTTGCGGCTGGCTAGGATTAAAACCACGAACGAGCCCTTAAACGCATCACACCTACGGACCTCATGCAGGATGGTGTGCGGCTTGGGGGAGCCCCCCCGCTACCCGATCAAGCTTTACGTCGTCTCGTTCATTGCGCTGGTGGCACATATTTGAGTTGGCGAAAAACGGGCATAGCCCTCAACTTCGACCAAAATGCTTGCAAATGGCTCACTGGCCGAGACACATTCAAGACAAGGAAAGCCTTATCAAGTATCTCAACCTTCTTCTCTGGAATGAATATTACCGCCGTAACGCGTTCTTTGAATTCCTTCGCACCGCGCCTGTGGTAACCGGGATTCAATATGCCCTTGACCGGCTTACCATCCCAATACTCTTGGTAATATGGTTCTTGTGTTCTTCCGAAAACCACCATCCTGCAATCCTCAGCGGTGAAATTGCCGAAATGGAAAGCAGAGCAGTCAACTACGATAGTTGAAAAGGCGTCGTCTGAAGGCTCCGGAAATTTACTGACTTTCTCAAGCAGTTTTTCCTGCATCCTGATTGTAAGAGCTTCTGGTCTCAAGTACTGGTTCTCATGCCCGCTTTTCATTAGAACGGAGTATGTCGAGACACCCTCGATTTCGGTTCTGACGGGAGCGGATTCACGGCTAAGCTCATCGCTCATTTCCGGGCTAACGAGTTCGAAGCAGATAAGAGTCCTATCATCATCTTCGTGAACAAATCGACGGTCGCATTCGTGCCGGGATGAACATTGACTTCGTATCTCAGAAGAACCTCACTGTCCTCAAGGCTGTTAGCAAACAGGAGTTCGAACAGAAACGACTGGAGCATGGGATCGGCGATGCAATTGAGAAGGCGAGAGTACCTCCCTGATCTGTTTAGATTTGCGACTATGTTCTCGATGCCTGTGTCCATGACTGGATTCTTTTGTTAGGAATCTTTCCGTACGAGGCTTCCAATCTGCCAACCGCATGTGCCACATCCATTCGAGGGGTAGACAATGCGAGACTCTGTCATCAGAGCCAGCATTTTGATATCACTGTTCCCCAATCTCCCAAAATCATCACCCCGCTGTAATAGGGGTCCCATGCACTAGCTGAATCACTTTCCCCAGTTGGCGGGCGATTGGCAGCTTCAAAGCATGATAAGATTAGACAAAATGGATCATCCCGTGTCATGTCGGAAAGGGCTGGTGAGGCGCGGACGTGGGTTTGCGCGAGGGTCGCACCCGATGAAACCGGACAAAACGATGATGGCCTAGGCCCCCGCCTGGCGCATGAGTTACCTTCAAAGCCTTTCAAACCGTGCCGGATTTGTCGCCGTGTAAATGACGGTGTGCCGGATTTATCGCCATTTAAATGACGGTGTGCCCGATGCCGCGGTGTCCTTGACAGCGCCCATCCGGAAACCCCGGGAGGGCATCCGGCAGTTTCCGACAGCCAACTGTATCAGATAAAATAACTTCAACTACAAGGTCAGTTTCGCAGCAGGCTTTTGCTCCATCTGTCGCTACGGGCTCGTAAAGGCTCGCCGAAAGAGCAGCACCCCTGCCAATCGCGTCATATTGCCTGGTTGCATTTCACCTGCTTGATTCTTCATTAAATCCATAATCTAAAAGGTAAGGACCTTATCTGCTTCCCTGGCAAGTTCGTAAAGATCGTCCATCCAGGCAATGGGACATGTGCTCGATCCCTCCAGACCGTGGGATTTCATGCACACCCCTCAGACATAAAAGTCACCAGCAAACTGCTGAACTTGTTCCATTACGTTGAACTGTTCATTGCTGCTTTGTTCGAAAAGCACACCCTTACCAAGCATGAATACACCGACCTCGTCACCTTTCTTAACGCCTACGTTGGCGAGTCTCATGGCATTATAGATAGTTTCCGCATCGTCCGTGGAGATAATTAAAAGAATATTCATATAAGCCCTTTCTCCAGCGCAAACCTTGAATCGTTTAAATCTATGTTTTAATGCACCCGGCAGAGCGACTTGAGAATCATTAAAAGGTAATGACTTTATCGCTATCAACAACCCACTCTGCTGGATTAAAGTGCGCGCTGAGTGTGGGTTTTTTCACCTGAATGAAGCAAAACCACACACCGGACCAACACACCTCTTAAGAATGCTTTCTGCCCTAAAAATCCACACAGAAATACCAGCATCCCCCTTGCGGTAGAATTTTATCTGGTATCTTAATGGCAAAGGAGGGGGAGAGCCCATGAGATACTTTTTCGCAGTTCTGTTCGTTTTGGGGGTTCGCGGTTTCAGCTAACACGCAGTTTTACCCAACGGTCCAGCCTCAAATGCCGCAACAGCAGTATCAGCAACCAGTTCAGTCCAATTCAACCTTGCAACCCAACAATCTCGCCAACTGGCATCAAAGCAACTATCCGCAGCCACAAAGATCCGAGCCACAATACGTGCCGGTGTATCCAAATGACCGGGCGACAGGCGCCTACGGCACAGGCAACGGGTTGACCCCGCTACCGGGGGTGGAGGGTATAACCCGATTATGAAGTAGGGAAGCCCATCTTCAAAACACCAAAGGCGCCAGCTTCGTTCCGGCCCTTATTCGCATACGAAAATTCAACTGATAAATCGCCGATGGCGCTACGAATTCCAACGGAAGGGAAAGTGATACACCGGATCGGCAAAGACAAAGGGTACCGCTGGAACGGAAAGGGAAGTACGCAAAAAGCGGGAAAACCAGTAATCGGAGAAAAGGACCCAAACCGGCACGGTCTTTTCGACGATTGCGAACCTCTACCAACTGGATATTTTGGAATAAGAAAACCGAGAGGCGGCAGACTCGCCGGCCAAAGCTCATGAGGGGACTATGCAAACGGGCTAAGATCCGAAGAAACTACGGCTTCCATGAAATCAGGCATTTCATAGCAACCTATTTGCATGACATCGAAAAGCAGCCCACCGGAGCTACCGGAAACCTCCTGGGCACAAGTCCAAAAGAACTACTGAAATCTATCTTCATCCGATCGATGGAGCTGCGAAGATGGAAATACAGAAGTTGGATGGGGGTTTTACTCTCGAGGAACTGCCCGATGTCTCCCAAAAATCCAAAACCACACACCGGACCCACACACCGAGAAAAGTTCAAACTCTCTAAAATCAATCGGGGCGATAGGATTTGAACCTACGGCCCCCTGCTCCCAAGGCAAGAAAACCACTGTTTTAAAACCCTTGTCCTGTATGATTCCGTAAACTCTAACTACCTTTCAGCGCTTCCTTTTTATGGGGGGAAGATTCACCGGAAAAAATCGGCTGATGTTTCGGTATGAGCCGGCTTGAGATAGTCGATCCTGGGGCCGTCTGGAGGGGTCCGCCGGCGAAATCCGAAGAGACGTTTCGTTGCCTTCGCCTCTCCTATCGGACGCGTAGATCAGGCGCTCACATCTGCTAGCTCGGTAGTTGTCTGCGGATTTTGCGCCGTAGAATCGACGATCACCATACGGGACGATAATTCATACGTCCCGGCTGGAGATCGCCATGTGGTGCGGCCCTTTTTTGCAAGATTCTAGAGCCTGGTATCGTGGTTTTCCTGAAGGCCACGCTAACCGGCTGACTTTTGGCTTACATCATCCATTATCCGCCCCGCGGGGTTCTAAAATACATTTCATATCTTTAGACTTGGCCCACGTACAGTGGCAAGCTATTTTGAGCTTGTTGCGCGTGTTAAGAAGCATATCCCCGTTTACCCCACCAGGAAACCATGGCCAACAGTCTCCTACTGAAACTTGATAAATGAGGCGCCGAAATACCTCCATTTCCCAAGCAGGTTTTATTGCTGTATAAACAAAATCTGAAACTGCGCTTGCAAACACCCAACTCCATATTATCTTGTGTAATAACCTACAGAGAATGCCTCGCGAATCGGCCAGCCAAAAGAGAAGGATTGGAATGAAGAGAACGCCGGCGATTATGTTGATTAATGCTGTATCCTGCACATTGATCTCGGCGTGAGCATATCGGCATATTACGGGAGCTGCCTGACACTCAACGGCTAGTATTCTTCTTAGGGGAAGGAGCCTGAAATGTCCATCGGGAAGCGTGTATCAGCGGAATTCATAGGTACTTTCTGGCTGGTTTTTGGCGGCTGTGGAAGTGCGGTCCTTGCGGCTGCATTCCCCAAGCTGGGCATAGGATTTTTGGGGGTTGCATTTGCTTTCGGGCTGACTGTTTTAACCATGGCATATGCAATCGGGCACATCTCCGGCTGTCATTTAAATCCTGCGGTGTCGGTGGGGTTGTGCGCCGGAAAGCGCTTCCCGGCTTCCGATCTTGTCCCTTACATTATTGCACAGGTTGCCGGCGCAATCGCAGCAGCAGCAGTTTTGTACGTAATTGCCAGTGGTCAGGCAGGTTTTGACGTGCATGCAGGTTTTGCATCAAACGGCTACGGAGAGCACTCACCTGGCGGCTATCCCCTCGTGTCGGCCCTGGTCGCCGAAGTGGCGCTAACTTTTATGTTTCTTATGATAATAATGGGGTCCACCGACAGCCGCGCTCCACAAGGGTTTGCACCTATCGCCATCGGCCTGGGTCTGACTCTCATTCATCTGATAGGCATTCCGGTCACCAATACATCGGTGAATCCAGCCCGCAGCACGGGCCCAGCGATATTTGCCGGAGGCTGGGCGCTGGCACAGCTGTGGCTTTTCTGGGTAGCTCCCATTGTTGGGGCAGCGATAGCCGGCTTTGCCTACCGAGTTCTTTTCAAACCCGCTGATGAAAAGGGGGCGCAGGTTATCTGTCCCGATGCAGCGTACGAACTCTGGAAAAGCTTAGCCAAGCGGTCAAAGAACGCTTTCCGAAGCCGGATCATTTTCCGGAGGTTTTTGCCCTGGAATTTGCCGGCCGACATTCAACCCGACTATTCAATTTACAGTTTGCCGACACTGTGCTGAATCTTTGCCGAGCGGCTTCAACTCGAAAGAGTTTGGAAGACGGAATTGCGAGGACGTCTCGGCCGGGCGATTCCACCGGGAGGCTCAAGGCAAGATATTAACAGGTCCATGGCCAGATATTATTAGGTATAGAAAAGCGTCTGAGCGTAATACACGCCTCGGAACGGGGTGCACATCAAACACAGGAGGTTGTCATGAGAACCAGATGGACTGCATTTTTAATGATAGTATCGGCAATAACCTTTTGCGTATCCATTATTGAGGCTGTCGGCCAGGAGGAGCGCCATCATCGTCCGTTCATTCCGGCCGGGGCTGTGGTAGCTGTGCGCACCGACACACAGATCGCGGTCGGGACCGCCGAACCCGGCGACATATTCCCCGCGACGCTGGATGAGGACATTGTGAGAGGCGAGCACGTGGTGGTGCGCCGGGGCGCCCCGGTCGAGATCCGGCTAACGAAGGTACAGGAAGACCGGGATGAGCTTGCGTTCAAGCTCTACACTATCACCTTCGAAGGGAAGAAATTCAGGGTCGTGTCCGACACCGCCCGTGAGGCCGCGCGAAGAGAGGCTCCCAGGGAACAACCCGGGTTGGGTCAGGCCATGGGGCAAGCCGGCGTTGCAGCTCTTGAGGGTGCGCTCGGAGGCAGGGGCGGCATGAGTTGGTCAGGCGCCGACAGACGGGAAGCGAAGGTTCCTGCCGGTACCACAATGGAGTTCACCCTTCGCGAGCAGGTCGATCTTGAGCGATGAGCAACACACCGGCATGGCTTTCCATCAGGTGAGTCCGCTGCGCCCGTCCGCAGATCGCTCTCTTTACCCGTAGTCGCATACGTCAGATGGAACTATGTTCCACAACAGTAGCGCGTGCGGCGTGCGAGTGGTCACCGATGCCGCTGCGCCTCCCTCATGGCACGATGCAGACAAATCGGATGGGCGAAAAGATTAAGGTTACCAGATCATATGTCCTGCAGCAGAGGTCCACAGTCGGATTCAACATTCTGGCAAGTAACTATGATGCAATATGGACTGCCTCAGGGGCAGTGCAGGTGGCAACTTCATAGCATTGTTACGTACAGTGGCAAATGGTGCGACGATTTTCTCTGTGATTTTGAAAGCATTTTGCAAAGCGATATTGGGTATCGTTCTATTATCACCATTTCGCTATTTTGCCCGAAAATGCTGCCGGCGTGTGTAGCTCCCATATACGGTTAGTCTGCTCGAAAAATAAAGCTTCCAACTAATTGACATTTACAACAATCGGTGCCCTTAATCACTTTATATAAATGGAACTTCCCTCTCAACTTTCTATATCCCGTGGGTTTGCTGGCAGAATCAGAATAGTAAGGTATACTCTTTTCATGGACCGTTCTTCGTTCCCGGTAGGCCGTGTGTTATGGACCCAAATCTAAACAGAAGGGGGGTATCATCTATGACACTTGAAGAAATCTCGAAGAAGCTAAAGGCTACTTTGGAGCTAGGAGACTCCCCGGTTGGTGTGAAGCTGATCAAGGTCGGTGAAGAACTTCCAGAAATCGCTGAGCCCGCACACCCCACTGCCTATTGCGGATCTATAGCCAGTGCCAGGCAGGGTGAATCGGTCCTACAAAGAAAGGATAAACATGGGTGCCCACTAGGTGCAGCAATTCTCGGTTTAATGAAGGTCCCAGAAAAGATATCCTCGGGAGAAGCTCATACGAAATTGCGACTTTTTAGTTCGCCGGCCGCTGCAAGCAAGACAATACGCGAAATACCCAAAATCGACCCCGAAACTATTCAAGCCACCGTAGTTTTTCCCCTTGAGAAGGCTCCTGTCGAACCTGAAGTCATCATTCTCCATCTAACACCACGTCAAGCGATGTGGGTTGGTCTTGCGCTCAATTACACTAAGGGTGGGAGACATTTCCCCAGTTTCGCCTGCATCGGTTGCGCCTGCGGGGATGCTACGGTTGTACCTTATCTGAGAAACACTCCAAATTTTAGCATAGGTGATTTTGGCGGGAGGGCGCGCAGAGCGCCCGAAGAAATGATTGTGGGAATACCAGGCAACCTAATACGAGAAGTAGTCAACAACTTAGAAAAACTCCCGAGGAAAGAATGAGTTAGGCAGGGCCAATCACGGTTACGCACTTACCCGGTGCAACACCAGTGCAACACCGATCAGTGGTGATTTACAGACCACAAGTAAGCGTAAAAGTTAGCTATTTCAAGTGCCTGGGGCGGGAATGGAGCCCGCAATGACATAGATGGAGCAGCAAGGGCTTACAGATTTCTGAACGACTTCTGCAACACCGGGTCCATGTTGTGGCCTTCGGAGGATTGTCCGGTCCCTCCCATTTTGTCCAACAAAATCAATCTTCCCAGTGGTCAGTTTTGTCCGAAATGGGGAGCCAGAAATTCGCAGCAAATCTGGCGGTATATGTCTTTTCCTGCCATGTTCACATTGCTGTTTAGCCCGGAAGACCACCTAGGTTTTTCCCAGATGGGAGCTGGAGGGATTTAAACGCACGTGCGCATGCCGCAATCAACCGTGACGATTCCTATCGCGTGGATGTCAACGGCGCCAATCACGATTCATTCACCAATGTCTGCGATGCTGCGCAGGTTTTGTATAACGCGGGCCAGATTTCGGGCATTGACTTGACAGCTTGGACAAGTGGGTGGCCCTGCGAGAGTAATATTCCTAACGCTGCGACTATTTCGTCGGCCGATGCGCGTGAAGTAATCACAAAGTTTATGATCGCCTTTCTCGACATTTATCTTGGCGGCCAAAACAAAAATAATAAGCTTGATTGGCAGATTCTGACTCCGGAATATGCGCTCACCCACACGCCAGCCGTGCAGTTCTTTGATTCCGAAAAATGTCACGCAGCTTGTTTGCCTGACCATACATACTTCAGCTATCGCCCTTATCAGGTTTCCAGCGAATGCGATGTTGCGCAGAAAGACCCGACCGGTTGGTTCGGATTACCTGCAGCGTCCAGCAATGCTGCCCCGATGCTTCTTGCTCCTGCGCCGATGCTTCGTACTCCTGCGCAGGTCGGGCCATTTCGGCCCTCTTGGAAGCACTTCTGAGCAGCATCGGTTGCTTGGTTCTTCGGTTGGTGTTAGAGGCATGGGGCTTCGATGGCCCGTGCCTCTTTTTACTCGAACGCTAATGGTGCTGACTTCTCAACAAAATGGCTCAAGCCGGGAGGCATCCTAAGGCTCCCTCCGGCTCTTGCTCATAAAGCCGGGTTGCACGTGAAACGAACCGTACAAGGGTCTCCCTGGCAGCAGTTTAGCAAATCCCGATTCATACATCTCCAACTTGGGCATTTTTCTCCATTAACTTGCGCTGTAGGTAACAAATCCTTTAAGCAGCCGCCAGTTCAAGCTCGGCGAAAGTTCAGACACCTCTCCTCGTTCTTGAGAAATCGATCGCCAAAATCCTTGCCATTTCCGAATCATATGTTTTGGGAATCGCTTTGAGCGAAATACTTACGATTCTGGCAAGATCCAGAATTTTCACGTCCTCGCCCAGCAGCGGCACTTCCATAACGCCTCTTTCCAGAGAGCCCAACTCAGTTACCCTTGAACTCCCAGTTGATAAACGTTGCGATGACTTTTCACGATTCAAATAAACATTCCAAATTCTTCCATACGGTGCTATGAAATGGGGCAGGAGATCAGTGAACGGCTTCAGTACAAAGCCTCCAGAACTCAGCTCAGTAAAATCTCCCCCAACGTTTTTTTTCCTTTGGAACCGGCAGATCTTTGAGCAATCGCGTCAAACAAAGGCGTTTCCGAAGGCTTTCGCTTTTGGGATTAAGGAGAGGAAATTCCCGTTGACTCATAGACCAAGTTACGAAGAACTGGAAAAAAGGATTGAGGAGCTGGAAAAGGAAGCTCTCATGCGCAACAGGGCGGAGGAGGAAGCCCTGATAGACGAAGCACGCCTGCGGAGTCTGCTGAGGATTTCACAGCTAAAGACAGCCTCGGTCCGAGAACTGCTCGACTCTGCGCTCCACGAAGCCATCGCCCTGTCCGAAAGTAAACTCGGCTGCATCTATTACTACAGCGAAGACAGATGCGAGTTCACCCTACATGCCTGGTCAAAAGAGGTGATGAAAGAATGTACCATCCTCAACCCGCCAACGGTGTACCAGTTGGAGAAAACAGGCATCTGGGGAGAAGCGGTGCGGCAGCGCAAGCCCATCGTTGTCAATGACTTCCTCGCACCGAATCCTTTGAAGAAGGGCTACCCCGAAGGACACGCTCAACTGTTCCGTTACATGACGATTCCCGTGTTCAGCGGCGAGCGGATTGTCGGTGTAGTGGGTGTAGCCAATAAGGGAACTGACTATACCGGCCTGGACGTGCGCCAACTGGCTCTGATGATGGACTCGGTATGGAAGATCGCCGAGCGCAGGGAGGCGGAAGAGGCGCTGCGTGAGTCGCAGCAGATGTTACATTTGGTCCTGGATACCATCCCGGTAAGGGTCTTCTGGAAGGATCTGGATTCAAACTACTTGGGCTGCAACCGCCCATTTGCTCTCGATGCGGGTCTCCAATCACCCGAGGAGATCTTAGGTAGAAACGACTCTGAGATGGGTTGGCGGGAACAGGCACAACTATATCGTTCGGATGACCGGCTGGTGATAGAAACGGGGAGGCCTAAACTCGGCTATGAAGAACCTCAGACCACACCGAGTGGTGACAGAATCTGGCTTCGTACAAGTAAGGTTCCTTTGTTTGATGTGAAAGGTGAAATCAAGGGGGTTTTGGGTACATATGAGGACATAACTGTCCATAAGCGAGCAGAGGAGATGCTGCGAGCATCCGAGACCAGATACAGGATTGTTGCCGACAACACGTACGACTGGGAGTATTGGTCGAGTCCCGAAGGACAAGTATTATACGCCTCTCCGTCCTGCCAAAGGATCACCGGTTACACGGTGAGTGAGTTTGAAGCGGACCCCAAGCTGGCTTCCCGCATCGTTCACCCTGATGATCTGACCCAGTTTGAGGCTCATGTGGTGGAGGCCCGAACTAAAAGCGCCGCATCAAGCAGCCTGGAGTTTCGCATTCTTCATCGGGACGGAACGACGAGGTGGATCGCACACGTCTGTCAACCAGTTTTCGATGGCCGTGGTTATTTTCTTGGCCGCCGCGGGAGCAACCGCGACATCACTGACCGAAAGAAAGCAGAGAAGGCGTTAGAGGAGAGCTCGCAAAACTTGAAGTTTTTTGCTTACTCGGTCGCTCACGATCTCAAAAGTCCAGCTACCGGTGTTTATGGACTGACAAAACGACTGAGCAAACACGCCAGGGATGTTCTTGATGAAAAGGGCAGGACCTATTGTGATCAGATTATGAAGGTATCGGAGCATATTGCAGCCCTCGTTGAGAAGATCAATATGTACATAGCGACGAAAGAGTCTGCTCTGTTGATCGAGACGATAAACATTTCAGAGATTGTTCGGATGCTCAGAGACGAATTCTCTACGCAACTCAGCCTTCGCCGGATCGATTGGCTTGCGCCTGAGTCTGAAGTGGAGATCAAGGCGGATAGGCTTTCGATTCTTAGAATCTTCAGGAATCTAATTGACAACGCGCTGAAATACGGCGGAGAGAGCCTTACCAGGATTTCGATCGGCTACGAAGACTCTGAAAGCCTCCACATTTTTTCCGTAAGCGACAACGGCAAGGGACTTAAAGAGGCCGATTCCGAAAAGATTTTTGGGCTGTTTCAACGCAACGAAACATCCAGGGGTGTCGAAGGCGCAGGTCTGGGCCTTGCCATAGTAAAAGAAATAGCCGAACAACATGGCGGCAGGGTGTGGGTGGAACCGAGAGGCAAAAAGGGAATCACTTTCTATGTATCCATTTCAAAGAATTTGTAACTAGACCATTTGGGATTATCTGCAACCCTGTCTTGACTATCTCCACTGGTTTTGAATGGTTTCATATCCGACTTTTTCAGCGCCGCAAAATGAGGGGACTGGAATGGCCGACACGATCAGTATACCCAGGATAGAACTGGAAACACTGCAGGAGCGCGCCCGGAAACTTGCCCTGGAGAAGTCCTATCTTCAGCTCGTCAACCACCTGATGAACAGTCTGAGTACGGTGCCGGGCCTCGAGAATACAGTCGAAGCGATGGTAAGGCTCATCCTCGACAACATCGGAGGCTCCAATGTCAGCATCTACTACATGATCGATTCCAAAATCCACTATGCAGATGTGTACGGCGAAAAGAGAATTCTGGAAACCGTCGCTGACGACATGGTTCAAAGGGCATTCGAAGGCAGGGAATTTGTGGAGGAAGTGCGAGAGTTCGAAGATACAAAAATGATGACGCCCGAGTTCACGAAGGCGTCCTACTGGGCACTTCCACTGATGGTCGGGGAGAGGATGATCGGCGTCCTCAAGATGGAGGGGATGCTCATGGCCGCCGCCGAGGTCCGCACACAGCTCCGGCCCTTTTTCAATTACGCGGCCCTTGTCCTGAAAAACGAGATAGAAAGCTACTCGATACTGATAGATGCGAACAATGAATTAGCAAGGGCGAACGAAGAGCTGAGGAAGTCAGAGGATGCCCCGCGCAGGGCCAAGGAGGAGCTTGATGCGCGGGTGGCAGAACGGACAGCCGAATTACGAGAAACCAACGATCAGTTGCAGCTCGAACTTGCAGAACGCAGGCGGGTAGAAGATGCACTGGAGAAGTCATCAAGAGAGATATACGATCTATACAACCGAGCACCTTGCGGCTATCACACCTTGGACTCCGACGGTGTCTTTGTACAAATGAACGACACTGAGCTCCAATGGCTGGGGTATACGCGGGACGAAATCATCAGCAGAAGAAAGTTTTCCGACCTCATCACCGACAGGAGTCTGAAGACCTTTCAGGACAATTTCCCTCGATTCGTGGTGCAGGGACAGATACGGGACCTCGAGTTCGAAATGGTCCGCAAGGACGGCACAATCTTCCCGGTGCTCCTGAGCGCCAGTGCTGTGACAGACTCTCATGGGAACTATGTCATGAGCCGTTCGACCGTTTATGACCTCACTGAGCGCAAACGGGCGGAGCAAAAGACTCGGGAACTCGGTGCCATCGTCCAGTCTTCTGACGATGCCATCATCGGCAAGACCTTGGACGGAATAATAACAAGCTGGAATAGAGGTGCAGAGAGGATTTACGGCTATACCGAAACGGAGGTGGTTGGCAAGTCTATCGCAATTTTGGTTCCGCCAGGACGCGAAGATGACCTGCAGCAGATTCTTAGAAGGATCAAATCGGGAGAACACATCAAACACTATGAGACGGTGCGTCGAACAAAAGACGGACGAGACATTCTTATGTCTCTCACTGTTTCACGCACCCTGGACTCGGAAGGCGGGATTGTGGCCGCGTCAACCATCGCCCGCGACTTCACCGAGAGCAAGCGAGCGGAAGAAGCGTTACGAGAAAGCGAAAAGCGCTACAAGCAGCTTCTCGAATCGGTCACGGACTATATCTGCACGGTGCAAGTCAAAGATAGCCGTCCAGTCGCCACTGTTCATGGTCCGGGTTGTGCTGCGGTGACCGGCTATACGCCGGAAGGCTACAAGGCTGATCCGCACCTTTGGTATCGAATGGTCTATGAGCAAGACCGAGATGCTGTGACGGAGCATGCCGCCAGGGTGCTCTCCGGAGAAGGAGCATCGCCTTTAGAACATCGAATCATTCATCGAGACGGTTCAATTCGTTGGGTGAGGAATACACCCGTGCCACACTACGACGAGCGGCGACAACTGATAGGTTACGATGGTCTGATCGCGGATATCACCGAGCGCAAGCGGGCGGAGGAGGCACTGCGGGAGAGCGAGGAGAAATACCGGACTCTCTTTGAAGAGTCCTTCGATGGCCTCTTCATCACTTCCCCCTCCGGGAAAATCCTCGACATTAATAAGAAGGGTGTCATGATGTTCGGATATGAAACGAAAGAGGAAATGCTGAGTCTCGATTTAGAAACAGATGCCTATGCATATTCACCCGATCGAAAGCGGATACTTACAACGGTAAATGCCCAGGGAAGCGCCGAGTACGAGGTCGTCGTTAAGAAAAAGAGCGGCGAAAAGATGGTTACCTACTGCTCGTTATCCGCCGTGAAGGATAAAAGGGGAGTGGTTACCTCTTACCGGGGCATCATACGCGATATCACGGAGCGCAAGCGGGCTGAGAATATTATGCAGGCGCGCCTTCGTCTGTTAGAATTCGCCAATTCGCACTCGATGGACGAGTTGCTTACTGCAACATTGGATGAAATTGAAGCACTGACTGGGAGTACAATTGGTTTCTACCATTTTCTTGAATCAGATCAAAGAACGCTTTCATTGCGGAACTGGTCGACCAATACCCTGAGGACCATGTGCACAGCTGTGGGGAAAGGCAGCCATTATGATATAGCCCAAGCGGGTGTGTGGGCAGACTGTGTATATGAACGTCATCCCGTCATTCATAACGATTATGCTTCTTTGCCTCACCGCAAAGGGATGCCGGAGGGTCACGCGCCGGTCGTTAGAGAAGTCGTTGTCCCGATCTTCAGAGGCAACCATATAAGGGCGATCATTGGGGTTGGCAACAAATCTACTGACTATGGCGAAAGCGACATGGAGATAGTATCACAATTGGGTGACCTTTCATGGGACATTGTCGAGCGCAGGGAGGCGGAGGAGGCGTTGCGTGAGTCGCAGCAAATGTTGCATTCGGTCCTGGATACCATCCCGGTAAGGGTCTTCTGGAAGGATCTTGATTCAAACTACTTGGGCTGCAACCGCCCATTTGCTCTCGATGCGGGTCTCCAATCACCCGAGGAGATCGTAGGTAGAAACGACTTTGAGGTGGGGTGGGGGGAACGGGCACAACTATATCGTTCGGATGACCGGCTCGTGATAGAAACGGGGACACCTAAACTCGGCTACGAAGAACCTCAGACCACACCATGTGGTGACAGAATCTGGCTTCGTACAAGTAAGGTTCCTCTGTTTGATGTTAAAGGTGAAATCAAGGGGATGTTGGGTACATATGAGGACATAACAGTCCATAAGCGAGCAGAGGAGGAACTGCGAAAGGCTCACCGCGAACTGGAGCGAAGGGTGGAGGAACGAACGGCAGAATTGGAGAAGGCCAATAAGGAACTTCGGCAAATTCCATCAAAGCTCATAGCGGTTCAAGAGGAAGAGAGGAAAAGACTTGCCTCCGAACTCCACGACAGCATTGGACAGACTCTTGCCGCTGTCAAGTTTTGGGTGGAGATGCTCCTCAAGCTCGGCGATGAAGGTGACGGAAGTGCTGTCTTGAACCACGCGGAGCAATTTATTCCGATCCTCCAGCGGTCGATTGAGGAAACCAGAAGTATCTACATGGGCTTGCGGCCCTCGGTGCTTGACAGTATGGGGCTTTTGGCCACGCTTGAGTGGCTGCGTCGGGAATGCATGAAACTCTATCCGGATCGTCACATTGAGCTTGAAACTGGAGTTGCAGAAGAGGAAATTCCGGAAACTCTGAAGGTAAACATATTCAGAATCGTCCAAGAGGCACTGAACAATGTTGCCAAGCACAGCAAGGCTGAGTGGGTTGACATCTCGCTCTCAGAGAATAGGGGTGGAATCGAGTTGGTCGTTTCTGATGATGGTGTGGGAATGGATCTGGAGTTAATCCTTCACACAAGCGCAGCCAGGAGTCTTGGCATTACCAGCATGAGAGAAAGGGCCGAACTGACCAGGGGGAGCTTCTCAATCGAGTCGACTCCTGGCATGGGGACAACCATTCGGGCTTGCTGGCCGATTGAAGCTGAGGATCAACCTCGGAAAGGCAGTATCACTTAATTTGCCGGCAGTATCAAACCTCTGGTGGCATAACATAAAGACCTCGTTCAATGCGGCACTATCGCGGGCCGGGATCAAAGACTTTAAATTCCATGATTTCCGCCACACCTTCGCAAGCCAATTGGTAATGAGGGGAGCCAACCTTAAGGAAGTCCAGGAACTGCTCGGGCACAAACACATCAACATGACAATGCGGTACGCCCATCTCAGCAAGGAGAGCAAGAAAAAAGCGGTGAACCTTCTCAATGGATTCACCGCCAGCAATGCTTCTTCAGAATCTACCTGTCACAAGAGTGTCACAACTTCCGATGTGACTCCCCGCAAACTCAATCGGGGCGATAGGATTTGAACCTACGGCCCCCTGCTCCCAAGGCAGGTGCGCTACCAGGCTGCGCTACGCCCCGATAAGGCCGTCTTAGTATCACGACCGGCATCCATAAGGCAAGTCAGTTTGTTTGCTCGTTTCATTCCATGCCCCCAGAACGGGGAGCGACGCCAAAAGGCAAAGTGTATCGCCTGTTCACCTATTGGCCCGTTGACCGATAGTCCACATGCCGGAGCTTTACCGCGCAGAGTTCGCCGTAAGCCGCATCGACCAAGTCCTGCGCGCCGGCCGTGCCTTCATTGAGCGATCCGACCCCGATGGCCGTAGTTATCAGTATGGCCGTGTTGCCATCCAGGTATGGGGATTTTCTCATCGTTGAGGAAATATAGGGAACAACTTCCCGCGCTTCCTCCTCGAGCACCCCTGGCAGCACGATCAGAAACTCGTCGCCGCCGTACCTGCCGGTAAAGCAGTCATCCACGGGCAAGATGCCCCCAAGGACCCGCGCCGCGTGTCTTAGCACCTCCATTCCGTTCTCGAACTCCTCCCAGTCCTGCAAGAAATTGAGGTCAATGAGCAAAACCGAAAGAGCGCTCCCCGACCGGCGCGCCTTTCTGAATTCTTTTTCCAGGATCGTGTGTATCTGAAAGAAATTATAAAGCCCGGTCAATTGGTCCTTTACAGAGAAATCACGGACCTTTTCATAGGTCAGGCAATTGTCCATGGAAAGCGCTATGTTGACCCCGAGTTGCTCCAGGAGGTCGGTGCCGTCTTCCGGACGATATCTTTCGGGGTCGGGACTGCCGAGCAGGAGCGCCCCGAAGAGGGCCTCACCGATCTTCAGCGGGATCAGGGCCCCAGAGCGCACGGTCTGGCGGCTCGCAGAGAGCATTTCAAGATAACCCGCCCCCCCCGCCGAAAACAGAACGGGCTTCAGCGCCGGTCCGAAAAGAGAGCGCGCCTCTTCGCCGTCCAGGGGCGAAATCCAGGTATTGGCCCCTATTTCGAGGCTTGACCCATGATCGCCCTGGAAAAACCTCTCCAGGGCCTCGGGATGCGACAGGTATAAAACCAGAAGCCCCGTAAGGAACCGGTCTTTTATCTCCCGAAGCAGTTCCTCGACGAGCCGGTCCAACTCCCGTGTCCTGAAAAGGAGCCGCTCGACCGCGGCAAAATGCCTCCAGATTTTTTCGTTCTCCGAGGCATTTGCCAGCACCCCGGCGAGTTCTTTTCGCAGCGCCTCGTTTTCCAGCCTCAGCCTTTGGAGATCGCTGCCCTCGTCCGCGGTGTTCTCGCATGGCGCCGGGGACGGCGGGGCTGGGGCCTTGGGACTTTTTTTGCGGCCTCGTTTCAGCATGGAGTTTGGCGCCTCTGGTATGGAACTCTTTGGTGATTAGTGATTAGTGACTGGTGATTAGACAAAGCCTTTTTTCCCAGTCACTATTCATCATTCACAAGTCACTATCTAAGGTTTGCGGCCGAGTTCGACCAGCGTTAGGGCTTCGTCAACCGCCCCCAGCGCCGTCTGTGCGCCGATCACCCCCGAGACCTGATGCAATCAAATACCGCCAAATCAGGCGGTAGCGCACCGGTCCCGGCACGCTGCAAACACCGGTAAAAAACTTCAGCCGAGGCCCGGCCGCGGGCATACCCGATCTTTTCGGGATAAAACCACTACATTTTAGTTGGTTTGCGGCCGAGTTCGACCAGCGTGAGGGCTTCGTCAACCGCCCCCAGCGCCGTCTGTGCGCCGATCACCCCCGGGATCTGATACTGCGCCTGAAGCGCCACAACCCCTTTGCCGATCTTCAGCGCAAGCGCTATTTCGGATAGAGTGCCGTATCCGCCCCCGATTGCGATCAGGACATCCGCCGTGTGAACGAGGATCGAGTTGCGCGCCTGACCCATGTTGGTCGCTATTGGGAAATCGATGAATTCGTTTGCATCCACCGTCTTGGGTCCCGGAAGAATGCCGATGGTAACCCCGCCGATCTCCTTTGCGCCCCGGGCCGCATCGGTCATCACGCCTCCCAGACCCCCGCAAACCAGGACAGCCCCCTTGCGGGCAACTTCCCGCCCAACTTCCTCGGCCAGCCCGGCCAAATCCGGCCGGATGGTCCCTGAGCCGATCACCCCGATGATTGGACTGCCTACCTCTATTCGCTCCATCCCCATTTCCCCACTAGGTCCACGAACCGGACTCCGCCCAGACTTGTTTTTCTGATGCCGTCAGCAAATCGCCTGACGAGAATTAGGTCCTGGCCGAACCGGTCGCCGACCGGAACGACCAGCCTGCCGCCCATCGCCAACTGATCCACGAGCGGCTGAGGAATTTTCGGAGTGCCGGCCGTTACGACGATACCATCGAAGGGCGCGTCGTCCGGCCAGCCCAAAGAACCATCTCCGACACGGATAATGACCTTTTTATATCCAAGCTTCTGCAATACCGAATTTGCCCGGTAAGCCAGGTCCGGGTAGCGTTCGATGGAAAAAACCCGGTCCGCCAGTTCGGCAAGCACCGCGGACTGGTAGCCCGAACCCGTTCCTATCTCCAGCACTTTTTCACTGCCTGTGAGTTCCAGGCTCTCGGTCATAAGAGCGACGACATAGGGCTGGGAAATAGTCTGCTTTTCAGCGATAGGCAGCGGATGGTCATTGTAGGCTTGCTCCCGGAGGGCCTCGTCGACGAACATATGCCTGGGCACCTTCCTCATCGCTTCGAGCACACGTTCATCCTGAATGCCCCGGCCCGCTATCTGGGTCTCCACCATGCGTTCCCGGGCCTTCTTGAAGTTCACCATATCACTATTTCCAGTCCAGCAGCTGCCCAGCCTATCTTATTATCGCCGAGATCAGGGTAACTTTGACGACTTTTCCAACATTAGAGAATATAAAGCAAGGAGATTCTAAAATCACTCAGGCCATACTCAGAGCAGGTTGGCCCAAGCACTGTACTCGAGGCAGACAGGACAGGACGTCCCGTCCAGATCGCCGAGCAAAATACCGCGCAGCATTCGCCTGAGCCATGCCCCAAAGGCAAACCTCTTTCGTCCGGCACAAACCCATGGCGATATGCACTCCATTTCCACTTGCTCGGACAGGAGAGGAAAAACCTGCGTTCCCGCATAGATGAAAGCGAGGTTATCCTTCCAGGACGAATCATAGTTTAGGAAAAATCTCATGTCGAGATCTTTGAAGACCCGGCGAAACGCGTCCGGGCAATGATTTTCGTTAAGGGGCCTAAGAGCGAAAAGCGCTTTTTCCGGATACTCGTCGAGAATGGTTTGGAGGGCGTTGGCCCGCTCTGCCCCGAAAGATCCGCCTTCCGGCACCCCGGGGCCGAATATGCCAATCCCTCTTACTGGCAGGCCGCGTCCGGCCAGATCTTCCAGGGCAAGCCCGAGGCTCGGGGCCTCACGGCGCGCCGTGTCTTCCCAAAACAAAATCAAGGGCTCTCTCATGTTTGAGGATACAAATCCAAGCAGACGTTCGAGGTATATGCCGTCCGACCTCCTCCTCGACGAGATGAAGAACTTGTCTATCCAGGGCAGGACCAGGGAATCGATTTTGCCGGAATCGAGCATTCGCCGCCCTTGGTTTGCAAGCGCAAAAAGTAAAATGAGACCGTCCGTCCAGCCCTCTCGCGCTTTGTCGATCCATGCCCGGACCTGTTCGGCAGACAACATCTGATGGGGGCTGAGCGCCCCCGGCCATTCGGTTTCGTCCCGGATGCCGGCCCCAGAGAAAAGATGACACGTTGAGGCGGGAATGCCGGGACGCGGCGGCGCTGAGACGCAAAGACGCGGTGAGACCGAGACACGGGGACGCGGCGGCGCGTTGATGCTGTGAGAGCACTTCGTCTCCCCATCCCCCCGTCTCCCCATCTGCGCACCTTCTTCTCCAAAAACGGGCAGCCCCGAAATATCCTCCTCTTCTCCAAAGGGGGACAGTCCCAAAATATCCCCCCCTTTTCCAAAGGGGGGCAGGGGGGATTTTCGAACGAGGCCGGCAAAATTTGCGCAGATTTGACTGTGTTCGACCGCGCGGACCAGTTTGGGAGCGAAAATTCGATCGGCCCTCAGATCGAAAAGGTCCATGGCTGAAGAAAAGTCGAACGATTTGCGGATTTGCGCCGCTTCTTCGCGGACCGCACGGACAAAGCGGCCGTAGAGCTCGGGGGAATCAAACTGGGCCGCCGTTTCCTCGAAGGCCCAGCCTCCGGCCGCGCCCAGAGACGCGTTATGCCAGCTCAAAACGACCCGCCCAGTTCGCCTGCTAACCTCCCCGGCAAGCCGCCGGACCTCGGCGAGTTCCCCGGCCTGGGTCGAAATGAGTTTTTCCCAAAACGCGATTTTGCGACTCCCCGCACCTCCCCAATACAGGCGCCTCAGGGGTTGGACAGGTTTTTCCGAAACGTCCGCAGCTCTTGACAAAACGGCCCTGCCGTGAATTCTCCATTCGGATTCCACGCGCCGGGGCCGCCTCCGGGCCTTCAATACGAACCCCAGGTCCGAAGTGGTGGTCTCAAGGCCATGGCCCGTCAGGCCGCACGCCGCACCCGAACTCGATGCAATGAACTTTCTGAGAAGCCTCCATCTTCTCCTTAGGACCTGATTGGGCTGCCCGACGCCGGGAAAAATCCTTCTTGCATCGATATTGTCGATAAACGGGCCAAGGCGAAATCTTTTTTCAAAAAGCCAGGCCGGCAGACCGGGCGCCATTTTCGAAAGAAGGCGAACCAGTGGTTCGTGGCCATCGGCGCCTTGTGAGATCTTTCCGGCCGATGCCAGCAGCTCGCATAAAAGCTGGAGGGGGAAGCGGACGCGGGGACGCGGGGACGCGGGGACGCGGGGACAAAAAGCACGCGATCTCTTCGCCTGTTTACCAGTCAATGTGCACTGCATCAGCAAAATCCCCACTGGAGGGAGAGGGAAAAGCAGACGCGACTCCGTGTCGTTTTTAGTCTCCGCGTCTCCGCGTCTGTTTTTTTTCTCCGCGTCTGTTTTTTCCTCGCGTCTACTCTTCCTTGCCGCTGACCCCGGCCTCGGCGAATGTTTTGCACTCGCCCATGATCTTGGCCGCGGCCTCGACTATGTTCATGGCAAGGGCGGCCCCGGTGCCTTCCCCCAGACGCATGTTCAGACTCAGAACGGGTCGAAGACCGATCATATCGCACATTGCCGCGTGACCGGGCTCAACGCTCAGGTGGGAAATAAAAAGATAATCCCTGCTTTCGGGCGAGAGCCTGCACGCGATCAGAGCGCCCGCAGTGGCGATAAGGCCGTCACATATCACGGGGGTCCTGGTGGATGCGGCCCCCAGAACGGCCCCCGCCAAACCGGCTATCTCATAGCCGCCCACTTTTGACAGCACGTCGACGGGATCCAGCGGATCGGGCTTGTTTATTGCCAGGGCAGTGTCGATTACGGCGATTTTCCTGGCGAGCCCCTCATCCCCGATTCCCGTGCCTCTTCCGGTAAGCGCGGCGGCAGGCTGGCCGCTGAAGGCGCAGATGATTGCAGCCGAAGGGGTGGTATTGCCTATTCCCATGTCTCCCGTACCGACCAACCGGGTCCCCTCCAGGCAGGACCTCCGGACCAAATCGGCGCCGGCCTTGATTCCTTTGATCGCATCTTCCCTGCTCATCGCAGGCCCTTTGGCAATCGAAGCCGTTCCCCGCCCTACTTTGGCATCGATTATACCCCATTCGGCCGGAATATCGGCGGCGACCCCCAGGTCGGCCACGCAGACATCCGAACCCGCGTGCTTGGCGAGAACGTTAATGGACGCCCATCCTTGCGTGAAGCTGTACACCATCTGAGGGGTGACTTCCTGCGGATAGGCGCTGACGCCTTCGGCCACCACCCCGTGGTCCCCGGCCATTACAAAGATCATCTTACGGGAGAGGTCCACGTAAAGAGTTCGTTTCATGGCGGCGAGGCGCGCCGCTATTTTTTCGAGTTCCCCGAGAGATTCGAGCGGCCGAATCTGAGAGTGCAGTCGATCCCAGGCTTTGTCTTCCCAGGTCCTGTCCGCAGGCTCAATACTGCCAATCAACGCTTCAAGCCCTTTCATTTTTCCCTCCGTATGTAAGTAATCAGCGCCCGCCCGGGTGCTTCGTCGTCAAAAGGCACGGATGAAACACGGCGGTCCCCGATTCGGATTTTCCCGAGTCAAAAAAGTAATTACCAGTCCAGTCAAAAAACACGGGGGTTGCGCGGAGGCGTAAAAAAATCCACACCTTGTCAGGCGTGGACACAGGCGCCGCCAGGCCGCAAGAAGCACTTTCCCGGCATCGAAGGACCCGGACGGAAACTCATGGAATGAAAAATCCTCCAGACCTGATGGAAAAAGGCCGGGAGGATTGTTCGATGGTTTTGGCAATCGCCCGCGCGCGCCGGGTGCTCCGATGCGCCATAAAAGCCCGCAGTCACCAGCTCACAAAAAAACGTATCTCAGGTTTTTTTGCCGGCTTTTTTCAGCAGCTTCAACGCCTTTTCGGTTTCCATAACCGGTATGATTTCCGCTATGCCGAGATCGGTCCAGCCAAATACGGAGGCTGCGAGATGTGCATCGTCTTCGGCTTCGAACAATCGGAAAACCCTGTGGCCGGAAAGATCGAACCACTCTCCCTTGATCTTGACTCCCACCGACTTTTCCGGCTCCATGCCACGCTCGATCACCAGGTTTCTATCCTCGGGCGCGTAGCTGAATATGGCCATAAAGAGCATGTAGTCTTCTCCTTTCACGTATTCGGTTCAATACTTGTTGGTTTGCTTTCGGCTACTGTATTATTATAAAAGGAAAAAATCGGAAAACGCAAGAGATTTACCTTTGCTCCCAGAAGCGAACCCGCTGCAACTCCCCGCTCACCAGTGCATCCACTCGTTGCGCCTCGGAGACGTTTCCCCGTTTTCGACATCCGTCGGAATAGATCCTGCGTTTTTTCTCCAACATTTTTTCGGCCGCGGTCCTCTGACCGGGATCGAGCGGTGTTGAGCGAAGGAGTTTCACGATGGCCTCTATGCGGTAGCGGTCCAGGTTGGCAACGGTTGCCGAGAGTTGGTCGGGATGGCCGCCGCGCTTTACGACGAGCGGCTCTTCGACCAACCCGATGGGAAACCGGCAGCCGATCCGAAGCCAGAGATCGTAGTCTTCGCAGGCGGGCATGGATTCGTCAAAGATTCCGACGGAATCGAAGACCCCGCGGTTGACGACCACGGCCGAAGGGCTTACGAGGCATCTTTCGAGGAGCAGCGCAAAGCAGTATCCGGCCGGTTTTTTATGATATTTTCGGGCATTTAGGCGCTTGCCGTTTCGAATCCAGATCTCCTCGGTCTGGCACAACGGGACCTCGGGGTGATCCGAAAAAAATTTCATTTGGGCGCAAAGTTTGCCGGGAAGCCATAGATCATCCGAGTCGAGAAAGGCGATCCATTCGCCGTGTGACTCCGAGATACCGAGGTTGCGGGCCGCACTCACACCGGAATGCTCGCGGCGAATATAGCGGATATTTCCGGGCGAAGCGCGGAGCGATTGTCTGGTGTCGTCCGTGGAGCCGTCGTCCACCACAATGATTTCGATGTCTTCGGCGCAGTCTTTCTGCCCGAGAACAGACCGGACGGCTTCCCCGAGAAACTTTGCCCTGTTAAATGTCGGAATTATTACGCTGATCATGACCCGCTCGAAAGAATTGAATTTGGATCGGAGCGCATAAAGATTGACCTCCGGAGCTAAATCGTGTAGAGATGCGGCATATATCTGTCAAATTTCGCTACAGCGCCTGTTTATAGCAAATATCGCTGCTCTTTGAAATTACATGGATTCAGGTATCCTTGATTTTTCCCGAGGTTTAAAAGGGAAGACGGTGCGAAGCCGTCGCGGTCCCGCCGCTGTAAACGGGGACGAAAGCCATAGTTGGCCACTGGCCGGGAGAACCGGTTGGGAAGGGATGGTGAGTAGATAGATCCGTGAGCCAGAAAACCTGCCTGATTCCACAGGGGTTCTCGAACAAATCTTTGTTTCGGGGGACGAGGTATTTCCCTGACAGGAGAGGATCAAGTTGAGCTGGGTGCAGTCCTTGAATTCCCGTCTATCGGGGATCGGGGACTTTTTTTTGAGGTTTTTCCAGTGCCCTGGATTATTGAAGGGCGCCGTATTGAGATTAGCGTAAATCTCCGTCTGGAAGGGCTGGTTTGGTACAATCCCCCTGCCCCGCTTCAAAAAAGGCGGGAGAATCCACCTTGTCTTTGGCATGAATCAATTGGCAAATCAATGGTTCGCGGGCTGCGTGCGGATTATCGAGGTGAAAACGACGTGATATTGCAATTTCCTCCAAAGGGCTCGGCAGGTCGGCCGGGGTTGGTTAAAGCCGGCCGTGAGATCGAACGGGAGAGTTTCCGCATCATCGACGAAGAGATGGGTGAGCACCGCTTCCCACCTGACCAGTGGCCGATAGTGCGGCGCGTCATCCATACGACCGGTGATTTCGATTACTCCCAGAGGATTCGTTTCACGCCCGATGCCGTCTTTCGCGCAATAGAAGCGTTGAGGGGCGGGAGCTGCATATATGCGGATACGCGGATGATCCGGGCCGGGCTTTCTCCCTGGCGCCTTGAATGGCACGGCAACCAGGTAATTTGTCCAGCCGAAAGCGAAACTAGCCGGCAGCTTGCCGAAAAGGCCGGAGTGACGCGCACGCTTGCCGCTTTTCGTGGTTGCGCCGCGGACATGGACGGCTCTGTAGTCGCAATCGGGAACGCTCCGACGGCGCTCCTTGAAGTAATTCGCCTGATCGAAGAGGATGGGGTGAGGCCGGCCCTTGTGATAGGGGTCCCCGTCGGGTTCGTGCAGGCCGAACAGTCGAAAGCGGCGCTGCTCGACCTTACCAAACAGCCTTCGATTACGGTACTGGGAAGAAAAGGCGGCAGTTCCGTCGCTGTCGCCATAATCCACGCTCTGATCGAGCTTGCCTGCCCCGGGAAAAAGTGATTGCCGGGCTGGATGGGCGGCTCATTTCGTTTCTCGAACCGATGTGAAGAGGGTCAATATGCCGGGCACGTTATATGGGATCGGAGTTGGACCAGGAGACCCCGAACTGCTGACTTTGAAAGCGGTTAAGGTGCTAGGGGAAGTTTCGCACGTCTTTGCCGCTTCTTCGAGCAAGAACGACTACAGCCTTGCCGAAAGCATCGTGGCCGCTCACCTGCCCCCGGGCGTGCCCGTCGATCGGCTCTCCTTTCCGATGACCTATAATCCGGAAAGCCTGGAAGACGCCTGGAGTTCAAACTGCGAAAAAATCACCCGGATTCTGCTGCAGGGCTGCAACGTCGCATTCCTGACCATTGGAGACCCGCTCACTTTCAGCACCTTTATCTACATTATGCGTAAGATAGAGAAAAGGCTTCCGGAAGTTGAAATAAAAATCGTTCCGGGAATCACCGCCTATCAGGCGGCTGCTGCCTGCGCCCGCCTGCCTCTGGCCGAAGGCGAGGAGTCCTTTGCCGTGATGTCGATGGCAAAGGGGGAAAGCAGGCTGAAAAGGGCGGTCGAATTCTCCGAGAACGTCGTGCTCATGAAGACTTACAAACAATTCCCGAAGATTTTGGACCAGATCAGGGAGGAGGGCCTGGAGGAGCGCTGCTGGCTCATCAGCCGGTGCGGACTGGAAGGAGAAATAGTCGAACGCGATTTCGAGAAGCTGTGCAAAATGGAACAGCCGCATTACCTGTCGCTGATGATAATCAAAAGAGACTGGACCGGCAAAAAATAGGATTCCGGTTCCAGGTCAAATAAGACTGCGCCATGCCCGATGGGCATCGGATTTCAAGCCGGAAAACCAATCAAAATGAACTCGCCATCGCCCGCCCACATTAAAAGCAGCTCCCGGCCGCGGGGCCTTTTGTCTCCGATTGGGTTCCTGGGATGGGCAGGCTTTATCCTGGTCATAATTATTGGTGCATTTATCTGTTCGGGGCTGGGAACTTTCAAAACGCCCTATGACTCCATTTTGAGGCTCTGGCTCAAGCCCTTTATCCCCGGCCTCGCCGCGGGGACCGACGAGACGGTGGGCTACATAGTGCTGCATGTACGACTTGCCCGAATTTGCCTCGCGCTGCTCGTGGGCGGCGCGCTCGCGCTCGCCGGGGCGGTCTACCAGGGCGTTTTGCTGAACCCGCTCGCGGACCCTTTTACCCTGGGCATCTCGACGGGCGCCGCCTTCGGCGCATCAGTGGCCATTTTATTCGGCGCCGGCGTGGGTCATTTCATGGGCATCAGCGCTCTGCCGGGGGCGGCTTTCCTGGGCGCTCTTTTCGCCCTCTACGCAGTCTATCTTCTCGGCAGTGTGGAGGGACGCATAAACCTTGTAACCATTGTTCTGGCGGGCATAATCGTTTCCACCTTCCTGTCGGCCATGATCAGCCTGCTCAAGAGCCTGAACGAAGAATCCGTTTCAACGATAGTATTCTGGATCATGGGAAGCCTGTCGGGAAAAAGTTGGACGCATGTTTTGCTCGTGCTCCCCTATATCGCCGCCGGGGCAATCTTTATCCTGTGTTTTACGCGCGAACTGGACCTTCTAAGCCTCGGCGACGTCCAGGCCCAACAGCTTGGAGTAAACGTCCAGCGGGTCCGGTTCCGGCTGCTGCTCGCCGCCTCTCTCATTACGGCCGCGGCGGTTGCGGTGAGCGGCATAATCGGGTTTGTCGGGCTGGTGATTCCGCATCTCGTGCGCCTGGCGCTCGGCCCCGGCCACCGGAGGCTCATCCCGGCGGCCATGGCGGCCGGCGGATTTTTGGTGCTTGTTTCGGACACAATTGCCAGAACTATTCTCCCCGGAGGGGCCGAAATCCCGGTGGGCGTGGTTACGGCCATTATTGGAGGACCGTTTTTTTGCTTCCTGCTCCTGCGCAGAAAACAGATACTTCGCCTGCGCTAGCCGTATCGGAGCTTAGCTGCGGCTACGCCCAAACCGAGGTATTGAAGCGTATATCCTTTACGGTCCAAAAGGGCGAGTTCGTGGCGATACTCGGGCCCAACGGCGCGGGCAAATCGACCCTCGTGCTCGCACTGAGCGGCGTAATCCCGCTCAAGGGCGGCCGGATCGAAATTTTGGGCCGGGAGATCGGCCGGCTCAGCCTGAAGGAACGCGCCCGCCGGATCGCGGTGCTGACGCAGGATTCGGAAATGCGGTTTCCTTTCTCATGCAGAGAAGTTGTCGCCATGGCCCGTTACCCGCACGGAGGGCGCTGGCAAATGGAAGCCGCCGGCGACCGCGAAGCGGTTGAAAGGGCACTGCGGCTGACGGACACGCAGGTCATCGCCGACCGGCTCATCGCAGAAGTGAGCGGCGGGGAGCGGCAGCGGGCCCTGATGGCAAAATCGCTCGCCCAGGAGACCCCCATCCTGGTCCTGGACGAAGCCGTCTCCGGCATGGATGTCCATAGGAAACTCCAGCTCTTCGGGGTACTCGACAGGTTGAACCGGGAAGAAAGCCTGACGGTGCTCGCCGTTTTGCACGATATAAACCTTGCGGCCCTTTTCTGCCGCAGGATGATTTTTCTCAAAGACGGTGTTATCGTGGCTGACGGCGAAACGGATGACACGCTGACCCCGAGCATTCTGGAAAACGTCTACCGGACGCGGGTAATGGTCCAGGAAATAGACTCAATTCCAGGGAAAAAACAGGTAATATTTTTGCCGTGAAACTCAGCAGACTGGTATCAGGTATAACGCTCTTTCTGGCGATCTGCTGCATCGCAGTCCCCGCCCGGTCCATTGAGATCGTGGACGACCTCGGGCAGAAAATCGTCCTCGCCAAACCTGCCGGACGAATAATCCCGCTCTATGGGGCTTTTGCCGAAATGCTCTTCTCGATAGGGGCAGGCGATGCGGTTATAGCGCGCACCCAGGCCGATGTTTTTCCTCCCGAACTGGCGCCTTTGCCTTCCGTGGGCACGCACATGACCCCGAACGTAGAGATGATCATCGGTCTCAAACCGGACCTTGTAATCCTGAGTGCGAGCCGCAGGCAGGAAACTCCCGAAATCGCGCGGCTTGCCGATTCGGGAATCCCGGTTGCGGTCTTTTCTCCGAAGACCTTCGACGGGATTTTTGCGGTCATCGAAAGACTCGGATCGATTTCCGGGCATGAGAGGCAGGCCTCGACTTTTTCCGCAAATCTCGCTGGAAGGCTTGAGGCCGTGCGGCACAAACTCGCCGGCATAAAAACAACGCCGAAGGTTTTTTTCGAAATACGGGCCGAACCGCTTGCAGGGGCCGGGCATGGCTCGATCGTGGATGAAATTCTGAAGGCGGCCGGTGCGCAAAACGCACTGGACAGCGATAAAGCGATTGTTCAGTACAGCTTGGAGGCGCTCCTTTTCCGGGACCCGGATTTCTACATCGTGCAGCAGGGGCCGATGAACAGGGGCCCGGCGCCCCCGGACAAACGCGCCCATTTCGACCGCCTCAAATGCGTGCGCGAGGGCAGGGTCATGACCGCGGACGAATTTATCTTTTCGAGGCCGGGGCCCCGTTGCGTCGATGCCGTCGAACTGCTGGCCGCGGCCCTCTATCCGGAAAGGTTCGGGAAATAAAGTCCTTGTCAGGCATTTTCTCATAAAGACGCGAAGACGGTATGGACACCATTTAGGGCCTTAGTGAAATCGATGCCCGAAAAACCATCTAAATCAGGCGGCAAAAAAGAAAGACTACGCTGTGGGTTCAGCACGGGTACGGCCGCCGCGGCCGCGGCCAGGGCGGCGCTACGCCGCCTGCTCACGGGGGCCTGCGCGGATGCGGTTGACGTCCGGCTGCCTTCGGGTGACTACCTTGCCGTCCCGGTGGCCTGGAGCCGTATTGAGGGCGCCATGGCAACCGCTTCGGTTGTAAAGGACGCGGGAGACGACCCGGATATCACGAATGGAGCGGAGATCCGGGCAAGCGTCAGCGTTTTGCGCTGCCGGGCGGGGCTCGGCGGCTGCCCCGGAATACTTCTGGTCGCCGGCAAGGGGATCGGTCTGATTACAAAGCCGGGCCTGCCGGTAGCCCCCGGTGAGCCGGCAATAAATCCGGTGCCGAGGCAAATGCTCGCTGAAAATATCGGACTCGAACTCCAACTGCGGGAAAATCTCGATTTCCAACCGTTTTTTGTCGATACACCGCCTGATAAGCCTGCGCTGCCCCTGCCCTTTTGCGCCGACGGCGGGCTGCGGGGCAGCTTCATACAGCCGGCCGGCTTCTCGATCATGGTTGAAATCGAAGTCCCCAGGGGCGAAGAACTTGCGAGGCACACGCTCAACCCGCGCCTGGGCATTCTGGGCGGGATCTCGATTCTAGGCACTACCGGCATCGTCAAACCGTTTTCAAACGAAGCCTACGAGCAGACCATCCAGGCTGCTTTTTCGGTCGCCGCTTCCAGCGGGTGCGACTCGGTCGTCCTCAGCACGGGGGGGAAAAGCGAGCGGTTCGCAATGGGGCTGCTCAAGGAACTCCCGCCCGAAGCCTTCGTACAGATTGCCGATTTCTTTTCTTTTGCCGTCAGGGAGGCGCGCCGCTTCGGTTTTTCCCGTATAATACACAGCCTCTTTTTCGGCAAAGCCATAAAAATGGCACAGGGGCACCCTTATACGCATGCGCATTCGGTGCCGCTCGAACTCGACGTCCTCGCCGCCGCGGCTCAAAGCCTGGGACATGATGCCGATCACTGCCGGGAGCTGGCTTCGGCCAACACGGCGAGGCATGCCCTGGAAATTATTGCCCGCAAGGGTTCACACGCAATCCTCGAATCCATTGCCCGAATGGCCGCCGCTCAATCGGCGCGGCTTGCTGGCGATGGCGCGCAGATCAGGCTGCTTCTTTTCGACTACGACGGGCGCCTGCTTGTGGATGTGAAATGAATAATGTCTATTCCATCAAACCCAATGAGTGGAAGCCGCCTCTTATTGCCGCAATAGGCATGGGGATCGGCGCGCAATGTCTCGGCGCTTCGGCCGCCGGCTGGATCGGCGCGTCGCAAATCCTGGCTGGGGGCTCAAGACATCTGGAACTCATCTCCGGCTACGCCGGCGAAAAACTGGCGCTCAAGTCTCCCATGTCAGAGCGTCTCGACGAAATCGATCGGGCTTCGAAGACAAAGCGTGTAGCGGTCCTTTGCTCGGGAGATCCCCTGTTTTTCGGTATCGGCAGGACCCTTGCCGATAGATTGGGCAAGGAGCGCATCCTCGTAATTCCCAATATCACCAGCATACAGGCCCTGTGCGCCAGGGTCTGCGAAAGCTGGGACTCAATGGAGACCGTGAGCTTTCACGGCCGCAAAGGCGAAACAGGCATCGGCCGGCTCATCGATGCCCTTGCCGGCGGCAGCAAAGTTGCCGTACTTACCGATCCGGGGCATACCCCGCGGTGGATCGCCGCGGAACTGATCAAATCGGGCCTTTCCGAATGCAGGCTCATTGTCGGCGAAGACCTGGGAGCGCCGTACGAAAAAGTGCGTTCATTTTCGCCTTCGGATGCCGCCGGCATGGACTTTTCGCCCTTGAACGTCATTCTTGTGAAGCCTGCCGAACCTGGCGCCCGTCCCGACAGGGAAGATAAGCCGGGCTGGATTTTCGGGTTTGGCGAGGATGCGTTCGAACGGGAAGCCGGCATGATTACAAAGATGGAGGTGAGGGCGGTGGCCCTGGCCTCGCTTCAGCTCGCGCGGGGGCAGGTCCTCTGGGATATCGGGGCCGCCACCGGCTCGGTATCGATCGAAGCCGAGAGGATAGCGCGACTCGATCGGGTCTTCGCGGTCGAAAGAAACGAATCCAGGTATACCAAGCTGCTCAAAAACCTCGACAAATTCGGCTCGCGCGGGGTGAAGGCCGTCTGCACAAGGGCCTCGGAGGCTATCCTCGCTTTTCCGGACCCGGACCGCGTTTTCATCGGCGGAAGCGGAGACGATCTCCACACTATCCTGGAGGCCGTATCGCGGAGGCTCCTTCCGGGCGGCAGGGTGGTTCAGACGGTCGTCCTGCTCCAAACGCTCGAAAAAGTGAGCGCGTTCTGGAAGGACAGGGGTTTCGAGCTATCCGTGGTCCAACTCCAGGTAAACCGCTCCGTTCGCACCGGAAACGACCTGAGGCTCGAGGCCCTGAATCCAGTCTTTATCGTGTCGGCCTGGCGAAAGTCCTGATATATTCCCTGCGCAGACCGTGCGCGGGAGGCCCAGGGACGGCCGATCCGCCGCCGATGGCTGCTGCTGTGAGTGGACGGGCAAAGCCGTTTTTTCCGCTCACTTTCCTGTATCAGCAGACCAGGGCGCCGTATACTCTGCTGTACCTTTCGCAAAACTTTCCCCAGTTGAAACTGTGCTCCTGCGTCCCGTGATATTCAAGGGAAAAGGAAGCCACGGTTGCCCCCATCTGGCATGCTACATCCCAAGGGAGGTCCATTGCGAGGGCCTTGAGCACTCCAGCGCGAAAGGCGTCGCCCGCCCCGGTCGGATCGAGCACATCGCGGACCGGAACAGGGGGTATCAGCAGTCTGTCGCCCCGGGTATCGATCACGACGCCTTCCTGTCCCCTTGTGGTAATTACGATTTTGGTCTCCCTGTAGAGGTCCTTCATCTTCCACCGCGTCATCCGGAGAAACAGTTCGAGTTCATAATCATTAGAGATGAAGCAGAGCGCCCCGGCGACAGCATCCCGCAGTTCATCGCCGGTCCAGATATTCAAACTCTGCCCTGGGTCGAAGAAAAAGGGCACATTGGCAAGCCTCGCTTTTTGCGCGAAATTCATCATGTCCGTCTTGTTTCCCGGCCCGATGAACACCATGCTGGAACCATTCAGCTGGGGCAGGTCGGCTTCGAAGGCCATCGCGCCCGGATTGAAAGCCGTAATCTGATTGTCGTCCAGATCGGTCGTGATGTATGCGCCGGCGGTAAAAACCCCCGAAATCGCTTTTATGTGTGCCGTGGGCAGATCGTTTTTGAGCAGCCATTTTTCATACCTGGGAAAATCTTCGCCGGAGGTGGCCACGATGAAAGGGTGTTCTCCGAGCATGGCCAGGCTGTATGCAATATTTCCGGCAGTCCCTCCGAACTTTTCGACCAGACCGTTTATGTTGAAGCAGACATTAAGGACGTGAATCTTTTCGGGCAGAATGTGATCCGCGAAATGACCGGGGAAATCCATGATACGGTCGTAGGCAAGGGACCCCGAAATGAAAATCTCCATGGTATTCTCCTGCTTAAGTAATTGCGGGTCTCCCTGGAAAGCAGCCGCGCTCCGGCTGCATTTACGGGGATGTCCAATACCGGGCGGGTTTAAGGCTATTTCGGAATGCTGAACGGCTTGATCGGCACGGCAGCCTTATCGCCCCCTCCGTTTCCCTTATCGGCCGGTTCCAAGATAATCTCATTTTCCCGGACCCAGCCGAGTTCATGGCGAACGAATTTTTCCTGTGCCTTAGGGTTCGTCTTGAGGGCCTGAACCATCTCGAAGAGCTTCTGGTTTTCACTCCTGAGCTTCAGGACTTTGTCTTCGAGTTCCTTTACCTGCCGGTTTTGTGTTCTATAACCGGGAAGCCCATGCGAGGAAAAGAAAATTGCGTAGATGAGGACCACATTCAGGGCCAGGAGAAGACCGACAAGAAGCCGGGCCACCGATACGCCCCTGACCGAAAACCTGGAAACCGCCGCCTTGTGCTGGTACCTGTTCGTCTGTATCAGTCGGTTCATATTAAACTCCGGTTCTTCGGCTGTCGCGGGCCTCCGGCAAACCGCCGGTCCAGGACCGGTAATATTGCAGAATTCTCCCGCAATGTAAACACCGGCTAACGCCGTGTCGCTGCATTTGAGGTACTGCAATTTCGCACCGGTTCGCCAGATGTTCACGTTTCGATCAAGTACGGTATTCCCGCCGGAAACCGGTTGAGCTGAACAACCCGGAGGAGATCGGCAGAGCATTGGATACGGTTTGGCGCTGCGGTGCGGGAGGTTATCGGACGGCCTCGGCCGCAGGCAGGTCCACGGTTAATTTGTTCGGCATGCTTTCTTTTGTGTCCGAAATGAGCTATTTTAACATGTGAAGTAAAAAGGTGGTCTTCCATGCTGCGAGGGCCCGTTAAAAAACCGCTGGTTTCCTGCCGGGTGCTTTTTTGTGCGCGTATACTGCAGACGGATGGAAGTGAGCTGGAGTTCGTGTTGGATTTCGTTATGTAACGTCTTATTTACACTCGATAATTCAGTTGACACCATATTTGATTTTGCTTAGTTTCACAACCGGTCTATCCATTGTTAAGTGGTTAACTGTCAGGTCCCTGTTCTTCTCGCTAGCCCGCGCGAACCGATTGCAGCGTTGTTTTGCGTATTTCCAACCTGACTGCGGATGCCGACCAGCCCCAAACAGATAGCCGGAGTTCCCCCGATTGTCGGGCCTTTTGGCAGAAAGTCATCAACAGGGAGCCTGCACTTATGGAAGACATTCAAATTAAAGAGCTGATTGAATACATCGCGCGCTGTCTTGCTGAATACCCCGAACAGGTTGCGGTTAGAGAGGTTGCCGGGCTCAGGATATCCGTTATAGAGTTGCATGCCGCCAAGGAGGACCTTGGAAAAATAATCGGCAAGGAAGGCAGAAACGCCCACGCAATGCGCACCATCATGAACGCGGCGGCAACGAAGCTTAAAAAACGCGCCGTACTCGAGATTCTCGAATAAGCGGTGAGCGCTGGAGTTGCTCAATGAAAGAAACGCCGTCAAGTCGCTCACGAGTCGGGTCCGCGGCACCCCCGGAGTGTTTCGGCGATGGGGACAAGGTCTGCCCCGTGGATGAGGAAGGAATAATGCAGCCTCAGAGCGGGTGCCTTCCATGCCTTCACCTGAGGGCCTGTGTCCAAAGTGTGATGGTGCGGCGCGGAAAGCTCAGGATAGTTGAGGCCGCCCCCTGCTCGAAGGTTACAGGGTTTCTCAAGAGATGGTCGGATCAGAAGCTCAAGAAAAGCTGACCACAAAAAAGGTGAACAGGCCGAAAGGCTCGGCTGTTCACCTGCAACCTGTTCACCCGCCCACTGCCGGTTTTGACCGGCACTTTCAACTGACCCGCCCGCTCGCCGGCCCAAGGCGATTTCCCTTGAACAAAACGCCGATTCGGGCATATTAGGGGATAATTACCCTTTAGGAGAGCCTTTTCGAATGAAAACCGACCTGGGCGCCACCCCTGCTCTTTATATGCCTGAATACCCTGTGGACGGGGCACGCCGCATCGAAGTCTCGATAGTCATTCCCACTTTTAACGAGCGAGAAAACCTCCCGGTTCTGATCGGAAAGCTTCAGGACGTGATGGAGGGCCGCAGCTACGAGATCATCGTCGTGGATGACGACTCGGAGGACGGCACCTGGCAGGTCGCCGAAGAGTTCTCCCAGCGCTTCGGCAATATCAGCGCGATTCGCCGAATCAACCGGAAGGGGCTGAGTTCGGCGATAACCGAAGGGTTGCTTCTGGGCAAAGGACGATATCTTGCCGTCCTTGATGCGGACCTTCAGCACGATCACACGCTGCTGAGCGCCATGATCGAACAGATCGGCGACTGCGACGTGGTGATAGGATCGAGGTATTTGAACCAAAAAGCCGTGCCGGGCTGGGATGCATGGAGGTCCAAGCTCAGCAGGGCGGGCACGATTATGGCCCAAAAGGTGCTCAACAGGAAGATATCAGACCCGCTGAGCGGTTTTTTCATGATCCGCCGGCAAATCATACATGAAGTGGCCCCGCAGCTCTTCGAATACGGCTACAAGATACTGTTCGATATACTGATCAAGCGCCCTGATTTGAGAGTAAAGGAGCTGCCTTACGAATTCAAAACCAGGCTGTATGGGACCAGCAAGCTGACGGCCGCCGTGATGTTCGATTTCGCGGACCTGCTGATTTCACGGGCCATTCCTTCCCGATTCAACCTGCAGTTCATCAGGTATGGGATGGTGGGGGCATCAGGTGTCGGCGTGCATTTCCTCACGCTGTACCTGTTCCACGTAGTGCTTGGTTTGCGCTACCCCGTCTCACTTGTCCTGGCGATCGAAACCGCAATGGTTTCCAACTATGTCCTGAATAACCAGTGGACCTTCAAAGACCGCCGGTTCCTGGGATGGATGTGGTGGAAAGGGCTGCTCAAGTACAACCTGGCGTGCCTGCTGGGAAGCGCCTTTAATTTTGTGGTTGGATGGTACCTTGTCGACATGGGGATCCCCTGGGTTTTTGCGTCGGTGCTTGGCGTCTGGGTGGGGATGAGTTGGAACTATCTGTCGAACAGGTTTTTCACATGGGGAGGGTAGCCTGGAGAGTTTTTATTTTTTAGTTAACTCAAAACTAAAAACCAGCAACTAAAAACTATCATGGGTCCTTTCAGTCTTCGCGTCCCCGCTGCCCGCTGTAAGCCATGATGGCCCGCTTCTTTTTTGTGAGGAGCTGAAGCCTGGCAGCCGCCCGGCTGCTTTTTTTTCCCAGGATCTCCAGGCAGACATGGGTCTGGGAATAAAGATCGTGCATCTTTTCAAGGACCTCGTTTTTGGCCGGCGGCAAGCCTTTCAGGTCCTGGGGAATCAGCCGCTTCAAATCATCGAGACGCTGGGCGCATGCGTCTGAAAGGGCCTTGGCGTCCACCTCCGGATCTTTCTCGATTTCCGCGAGCTGCGCGGTAAATTTCAAAAGCTGGTCCAGGATGGATTCAGCGCAATCCAGCCAATCCGATCCATTGCTCTCCATAACTCAATCCTATGCAGAGGCCTGCCAGTGCCGTGGTAGAAGTCCACTTTTGACTGCGGTGTGGCCCGCGCTCAGCCTGATCGCTTCCCAACCGTCCTTGAGTCTTGAGAGAATCTGTACGAGATGGTCGTAGATGGAGGTATCCTCGCGGCTGTTTATGCCGATCAGTTGCCTGAGGACGAAATTGTAGAGCCGATTGAGGTTCCGGGCTATGTTTCCGCCCCTTTCGTAGTCCAGTCCTACCAGCAGTTCCGTGATGATGTCCTGGGCATGTCTGATTTTCCGGTAGGCGTCGTTCATTTCACGCCTTTCATGAAACTCTTTGGCTTCTTTCAGGTCGCAAATTGCGGAGTCGTAGCACAAAATGATCAGATGAAGCGGATCAGCGGTTTCTATAGCTGTCCTGTAATAGATATCCGACGGGTGACCCTGAACCATGTTAAGCCTCCTGAAATTGCCTTCTACGAACGATGCGGGAAAGCCGCCCTTCAATGGAACTTATTTGAATTCGGCCGACTTTGTTTTTACTGGGTTTTGACTGAAATCTCGCCACGGCGACATCCATTGAGCGTATTGGGGATCTTAAACTTCCGTACCCAAAATATCGTCGAAGCGGCGGCAAATCTTTAGGCTTTTTTGCAGCCGGAGCAAGACAGACGCCGAGAAAGGCGGAGGCGGGGACGCGGACAAGGGGGGGATGCGAGGAGAGGCAGACGCGGGGACGCGAGGACGCGGAGACGAGGGAACAGAGGAACGCGGGGATTTTCCCGATACCCGATGAAAGCACCTGAGCTGTGTGAACAGAAAGCATGGTCAGCAGTGAAAATCTTGGGGATAGCCTGCATTTGCGCACCGCGTCCCAGCGTCCGCCTCTCCCCGTGTCTGCCTTTCTCCCCGTCTCCGCGTCCCCGCGTCCCGGCGTCTCTTTTCGGCCGCCGCATCTTTGCAATTGACCTCATCGGCCTTCATTGACTAGATTATCACTCATCATGAAAAAGACTCTTTATATGTACGCACTGCGTGAACAGTGTTTACCGGTTCTCATCTGCCTTGCCGGGGTCTGCTTTGTGCTCGTCACAGGGCAGCTTCTCCAGCTCATGCGGATCCTTTTCGCCTCAGCGTGCAGCTTGAAAGACCTGGCCGAAATATTGATGCTTGCCATGCCGAGGCTCCTTTTGTACGCAACCCCCATGTCCATCCTGCTCGGGGTTATGCTTGCGTTCGTGCGCCTGAACGGAGACAATGAACTCATAGCCTTTCGCGCGGCCGGGGTCAGTTTTCTGGGCTTCCTGCCCCCGGTGCTCGCGGTGCTCATCGTCGCCACGATCCTGGCATTCATCAACGCCATTTGCGTCATTCCCATTACAAACCACGCCTTCGAGACAAAGCTGAGGTCTCTGGGACGCACCTCCATTCCGGCCCTTTTGAAAGAGGGCGTCTTCATTTCCACCATTCCGAAACTGGTCTTTTTTTTCAGATCGGTCGACCGCACGGATTATTCGATCAAAGGCGTGTTCGTACAGGACCAGAGACAGCCCAAGGAAAAAGTCACAATAGTGGCCGAGAGCGCCCAACTCGTCATTCCGCACGACTCCAACAGCATCACCTTCAGGCTCGCAAACGGCGTCATAACCCGTGCCGCCCAGAACATGCTGGACGCCCAAGCCGTCTCATTCAAAAATTACGACTTCATACTTTCGATGGACGAGATCATGGGGGCCGAAAAAGGCGGCAGGAAAAGAAGTGAAATGAACCTGACCGAGATATACGATAAGGTGAAAACGGCCACGGATTCAAGGGCGTTCGTCTGGTGGAGCCTTGAGCTGCATCAGAGAATTGCTTTCCCTTCGGCCTGTCTGCTTTTAGGGCTGCTTGGCCCTCCGCTGGGGTCGCTTTTCCGCCAGAGGAGCCGAATGACGGGGGTCACGCTCGGGATTGGGATTTTTCTCGTTTACTACATCATGTTGTCCGCGGGCCGGGGACTTGGGGAAAATAACGTGCTCCCGCCTTTTTTCGCAGTCTGGACCCCCAATCTGCTGAGTTTTCTCCTCGTCATCTATTTGTGGACTAAATTGCACAAGGAGACCCCGTTTTACATTACTCTGCTCGGCCGCCCGCTGGCACGTCTTCGACGTGCGGTCTTGGGCGCCCGCGTTCATGGAGCGGCGGTCGAATGAGGATAATTCCCGCATACGTGCTGAGGCATTTCCTGCCCGTTTTCGCCCTGTCGATGGTCGGCTTCGTGGGCATCTACCTCATGGTCGACTTCTTCGAGCGTGTGGACAGCATGCTGGGAAGCAATGTCCCGTTTCGTGAGGTCTACACCTACTTCATGTTTAAAATTCCCCTGATCGTAACCCAGGGCATCCCGATGGCTTCGCTGCTCTCGGCCATAATCGCGCTTGGCCTGCTCAAGCGAAACCGGGAACTGATCGCAATGGAGACGGCGGGCGTAAATCCTTCCTATTATGTCGCGCCGATAGTGATGACCGCGTTCGTGCTCGCGCTGGTCCACTTCAGCGTGGCGGAGTTTGCGGCCCGTCCCCTGAATGCTAAGATCGACGCAATCTGGCAGGTCAGTGTCGAGCGCCAAAAAGCGGCGCCATGGATGAACCCGGAAAACATGTGGTACAGGGATGAGAATACCATCTACCAGATCAGGCTCTACGACCGGGCCAAAAATGTCATGGAACTGGCGTCGATATTTTTTCTCGATTCCAATTTCCGCATAACCCAGAGGATTGACGCGCGGTCCATAACCTGGACCAATCCCGGATGGCGCGCCGATGACGGCCTCATAATCGGCTTCCAGAACGGAAATATTTCTCAGCAGAAATTCGACCGCAAAGAGCTTGATCTGAACGTTTCGCCAAAGAACTTCGCCACCTCGCAGACCCTTCCGGACAACCTCAGCTGGATGGACCTGTGCCGTTACGTGGAAAAAATAGAGTCAGAGGGATTCAGCTCCACTCCTTACAGGGTTGACCTGCATATGCGGATTGCATTGCCTTTTGCCACGTTCATACTGACTCTGCTCGGGATACTGGTGGCCCTGAGGCAGGGGCTCCATGGAGGAATCGCCGGCGGGGCGGGGATATCGCTTTGCGTGGCATTCGCCTTCATGGCCATATCGAACGTAGGCAGTTCTCTTTCCTCGGCCGGAGTCCTATCGCCTTTCATTGGAGTATGGGCCGGAAACGTCATTTTTGCCGCAATCCTGTGTTATTTCTGGATCAGAGGCCAGGCGTGACGAACTCCTGTCAAAAGACCGGGCTAGTCCCGCTGTGGACGTCGCTGACGCGCTACCCCTACACCGCGGCGGCGGCCGTTTTGTTCATATCGCAGGCGTTTCCCCCCCTGCTTCGCCGTCGAACCGAGTGGACCGAAGTTTTTGTTTCGGCGTCCAAAGACTTTCTGGCAGGGCAAAATTTCCTGGCAAAAGACTACGGATATGTCTATCCGCCGTTTTTCGCAATGGTGTCAACGCCCTTTACGCTGCTGCCGCAGGCCCTTTCTCAGATTCTTTTCTACCTGATCAGCGTAGCCTGCCTTGTCTACGTGGTAAAGAGCGCCTGGTCGATGTCCGGGGGCGGCAGGCTGCAGGGGGCTGGGGTAAAGGTCGAACCGGGGGAGCACCTCGTTTTCCTGTTGGCGATACTCTGCGCCGGGCGCTTCCTTCTGAACGCTTTGTCCCACTTACAGACCGACCTGCTGATAGCCGCGCTGGTGATGGCGGGATGTCTGGCACTGAGAGCGAACAGGGGTTTTGTTTCCGCCACGTGGATCGGGCTTGCCGCGGCAATCAAGTGCACGCCGCTTCTGTTTGCGCCCTACCTGGCATGGCGCGGCAAATGGCTTGCCGCGCTCTGGCTGGTTGTGATCGCAATCGGCGTAAATTTTTTACCGGACATGGTGCAGCGGCCCCCATCGGGCGGGTCCTGGGCCGTGGAGTGGTACACGCGCTATATCCGCCCCATAGGGCAGGAAAACTATGTCCCTGGGACATGGTATACGTCAATCATCAATAATCAGTCGCTGGCCGGCGCCGTAAAGCGCTTCTTCACCACGACCCTCGAGCGCACCCCGGACGGCATCGATGTAGTTAAAAAGAATAGCGATCTTTCGCCGACGGCCCTCAAAGAGATCACGCTGATCCTCTATGCAATGGTAACGATACCGTCAGCCTACGCCCTGTGGCGCCGCCGGCGCATGGCCGGAGCGCCGCGCGCCGCGCCCGATGCCTGGGCTTTGGAATTCAGCATAATCCTTCTTCTGATGCTCCTGCTTTCCCCGAATTCGAGCCGAGGTCATTTCGGAGTAATGCTCCTGCCGGCCTTCTGTGTCGGGCGCATCGCCCTGGCAGGCCGCACCCGCACGGCCTGGACGCTCTTTTTGCTCGCCACTTTCCTCTCACTTGTCTGCTACAACACGCCCTTGAACATCTTTTTCATTCCCACCCTCTGGGCCGGGGCCGTCAGCATTGTGACAGTCCTGCTGCTCGCCGGCTGCATCATGGGCCTGCTGGAAGGCAACGCTCATTCCCAATAGCGGAGGCCCCGAGGACGCTCTGCCCGGGTCAGGCGTTGCCCGCGGCCCCAAGAATGGTCGTTCCCGGCGGCGGCGTGAAAACCCTTTGCGCGAGTTCCTGATCGAGCAGGTAGAGATTGGCGCCCTCGCCCCCTATCAGCTTTAATTTCTGCACGACGGAGTCGGCGCTGGCCTCTTCCTCGACCTGTTCGGTCAGGAACCACTGAAGCAGATTGCCCGTGGTATGGTCCTTTTCTGCCGCTGCAATGTCGGCCAGGTTGTAAATCAGGCCCGTCACCTTTACCTCATGTTCGTAGACGGCTTCGAAAGCCGAAAGCGGCGAACCCCACGTGGTAGGAGGACCCCCGATTGCCTTTAAATCGACCTTGCCGCCCCGGTTGTTTACGAAGTCGAAAAACTTCATCGCGTGACTCACTTCCTCCAGGGCCTGTATTTCCATCCACCTGGCGAACCCATCGAGGTTTAGCCGTTTGAAATAAGAAGCCATCGAAAGATAGAGATAAGACGAATAAAGCTCGGCGTTTATTTGTTCGTTCAAAGCATTCCTCATTGTTTCGTTCATGTTTCCCTCCTTGATTTTATGAGGGCCCCCACAACCGGCGGGCCTTCCACAAATAAATGATCAGGTACAAAGCATCTTTTTTTGACCGAATGTTTGTATTTATGCACGATTGCAGCGGAGTCAATTCCCTATCAGGCCCGTGATTCATACTCAGGTGATGTCAAGCGCTTATGAATGCGGTGCACGCGAGGGCGCAAAGGCTGATTCCTGGAACTTTTCCGGGATTTGGAAGATTTCAGGAGACCTGCCGCCGGCTTTCATTCGAGCGCGCCCGGAAGGTCCGGATCATTACGGATGCGCCGAGCAGCAGGAAAATCAGGTCTCGCGCGAAATACCATGAGGTGTGAGGCGGTCCGGAGGCTTGGGAGCTGAAGCATCCGCAGTGAACATCGATTCCGCGCGCAACGGCGCTGGCGAGGGCCCCCAAAAAGACGATCAGAAGCAGATTGGCGAGGGTCGTGGCGCCCGGCAGCCACCAACCGCACAGGATGAATGTGCCGAGGATCGCTTCGAGCCAGGGGAGCACTACGGCTACAATATTTATCAGACGGTCGGGAAGGATCTGATAATTTTGAACTATTCGCGCAAATTCAGCCGGGTGCGCTATTTTGTCAACGCTTGCGGCTATGAATATGACCCCTAGAAGCAGGCGCATGCCGAGAAATACGTATATGCGGGAGCAGGATTTCATTTTGCCTCATCTCAACGCCTCGGCGGCCGGCTCGCGAAGCACCTGTTGCGCCGCCGGGACGGCTGCAAGAAGCGCGGTTGCGCACACGAGCGGAAAAGACGCCGCGATGGTAAGCCAGTCAACGCAATAGACAAAGGTCCATCCGAAAGACTGTCTGTTTATCACGAAAATCAAAAGCACTGATAGAACAAAACCGCACGCCAGGCCCAGCGCCTCACCGAGCAGAACCATTACGACGGCTTCCCAGCCGATTACGGCCCTTACCTGAGCGGGGCTCGCCCCGATCGCCCTCATTGTCTGAAACTGCCGGGCGCGCTCCAGCACCAGGATGGTCAGTGTGGTCGCCACACCGAGCGCGGCTATCATAAGAGAGATGAAAAGCAGGGCCGTGGTCACGGCAAAGGTCTCGTCGAATATCCTGAGGATGTTTCGCCGCAGGTCCGATCCTTTGATGGCCTCGATGTTTTCTCCACGGCCGGCGGCGCTGAGAAGGACACGATTGTTCAGACGGGCGATCTTCTGGTCGAGGCCTGCGCCCCTGTCCCTGAAAAATACGCTCACGCCGCTCCATCGATGGTCCTCGGTCGCGCGTTCGAAGAAAGACAGCGAGCAATACACGACGCCGCCCTGAGTCCGATAGTCCCGAATAATTCCGACAATCGGCAGATCGAGTTCAGCTGATTCCACAACGGCTTTGAACCGCTTTCCAACCCGCAATCCGGTCTGGTTCGAAAACACCTCGGAAACAATGACGCCTCTGCCCTCATTTAGGGCGGGCGAAACGGTGCGTGCGTCGCCTTCAACGAAAATAAAGCCGGAGCGGCGCATGTAGCTGTCCGTGTCGATGGGTTCGAGCAGGTACTGGACACCGCCGCGGTTCAGAAATATCCGGCGGTAGGGAACCAGGTCCGCCTCATTTCGCAGCTCCTCGAGTTCGGCTGCGATTTCGGGTGGAAGCGGGTCGCGGTAGCCGTTTATGTCCGCCATTTTTGCCCGCACGTAAAGGTCTCCGTTTATGCTCTGTTTGACCCAGGTGGAAACCGTCTCCCGGAAGCTGTGGACCATGATGACCAGCGCCGAAAAAAGGGCGATTGCCGTTATGAGCGCTCCGGCTGAAATAGCCACCCTGGCCCCGGCGCTTTTCAGATAGCTTGTCCCGAGGTGCGCCGTCTCACCCAGGCCCGCCCTGGACACGAGGGCAGGCAGATATGTCCCGGCCGCCTTCAGGATGAGGGGCGAAAAGAGCGCAAATCCGAGAAACAGAAAAAAAGTCGCCATGTATCCGGGGACAGGAATGCCGGAAAATGCGGACATCCTGGAAACGGGCCAGACACTTGCCACGAGAACAAACCCGAAAAGGGCAAGCCGCCTTATGAGCCTTCCCTCTTCGAAAGAAACGTTTTCGCGCATGAGCAGCGCCTCGACGGCCCGGACCCTCGAGGCTTCGAAGGCGGGCTGACATGCGGCCAGGGCCGCCACCACCAGAGTTATGGAAAAAGACAGCACGATTTCCCGGCCCGTAATTCCAAAACCCTCCACATTTACCCGCACGAAAAGGTGGGACACTGTCGAGCTGACATAGCCAATCAGTTTCCCGGTCATGGAAACGCTGAGCGGGATCGCCAGCACCCACCCCGCAACCCCGAAAAAGCAGCCTTCGGCGATGAACAGCATAAAGATCATGCGCGCCGACGCCCCCACCGAGCGCAAAATCGCAAGCTCCTTCCGTCTCGATGTCGCATGAAGAGAGATCAGGCTGTAGACCAGGAACATACCGACGAAGAGCGACACGAAGCTAAGGACCGACAGGTTCAACTCGTAGGCCCGGATCATCACGCGGCCGCTTTCCCTGGCCTCCGAGGGCTCAGTGAGTTCCACCCCCGGCGGCAAAAGGGCCTTTACCCTGTCGAGCTTATCTTCCGTGAGGGGTCTGGTGAAAATAAGGTCGATGCGGTCGACCTGTCCGTAGACTCCGGTAAATTCCTGGAAGGTGGCGATATCGACTATCGCTATGTTGCTTCCCTCGAGCGTGGCAAGGCCCTCGGGGGCAAGCTCTCCCACCACCTCAAAAGAGCTAACGCCGGCAGGGCCCTGGAGACGCACCTGCTCGCGGCCGTGAGGCGCACCTTTTAGCAAAAATTTTTCCCCGACGATCATCGTGAAAGGGTCGCCGACAAGCCGGCCCCACGATGAAAAATCCCCCTTGGGATCGGGATGAGCGGATTTGTGTGTCCGCAGCTGCCCGTCGAGGACCGGATCGATTCCGATCAGGAGCAGCGGCTCATCGTCGCCTTCCACCTGGACATAGGTGGACATGAAGGGAGAAGCCGCAATAATGTCGCTGGAATCGAGCAGCACGGGCACAAGTCCCTCGGGAAGGCCCCCGCCCGGGCGTGTAACGGTCCGGTCCGCCTTTCCTGAAATTGCGTCGACACCATTTGCGAACGACTGGACCGAGGCGTTGGCGGCAAGCCGCACACTCGTAAAAACGCCGGCCCCCAGGCCTATTCCAAGCAGCACGGCAAGGGTCCGCCAGGCATGGCCTTTGAGTTCACGGAAGCTGAACCAGATCCAGAGGCGAACAAAGGCGCTCATCTTCCGGATCGCTCCACTATGCAACCGTCCCTCAACACTATTGCCGAGGTGCCGTAGGGGTCGGCGAAAGAGCTGTGAGTAGCGATTATGACGGTTCGGCGAAGATCACGGTTAAGCTCTGCGAGAAGCTCGACGACGGCCGTCCCGTTTTTGCTGTCGAGGTTGCCCGTGGGCTCGTCAGCAAGAATCAGGGACGGATTGTTTATAAGGGCGCGGGCTATGGCGCACCGCTGCATCTCGCCCCCGGAGAGTTGCGAGGGAAAGTGGCCCGCGCGCCGGTCCATGCCGAGCCGGGCGAGAAGTTCCCCGGCACGCCCGGAAAGTTTCCGGCGCTCCTGTCCCGCCAACAGGCCGGGAAGGCGCACGTTCTCCAGTACGGTGAGTGTAGGTAAAAGATTAAAAGACTGAAAGACGATTCCGACGGATTTCCTGCGAAATTCGGTCAGCTCGCGGGAGGAGGCCAGATCGAGCTTCACTCCGGCCACGATCAGGCTTCCGCCCGTCGGCCGGTCCAGCCCGGCGAGAAGCGACAGCAGCGTGCTTTTGCCCGATCCGCTTTCCCCTTTGATTATCACCAATTCCCCGTGCGGAATTTCCAGGTCGACCTCGCGCAGCCCGACCACCTCGCCCTTCCCCATGGGGTAGATTCGGGTAAGTTTTTCAGCAACGACATCCAGCATCCAGCCTCCGTGTCCCAGCGTCCCCGCGTCTCCGTGTCCCCGCGTCTGTTTTTTCTCCGTGTCTCCGCGTTTGTCTGTCTGTATTTTTTTCTCCGCGTCCCCGCGTCTTTCTTTTCCCCGCGTCTCACGGGCCGCAGACCCCGCATCTCCTGCAATTCTGTTCGGGCCGGCATTCGGGGCTGCTTTTCCCCTCAATAGCACGCCCGTATTCCTCCCACAGGAATTTACGATCGATCCCGTGATCGATTACCTCCCAGGGGAATTTTTCATCACGCCCACGCTCCCTCATTACCCAGAAATCGGGGTTCAGGGGCGCATCGCGCATCGCGCGTCCCCAGGCAAGCCCATCCAGCGCGACCTTTTCCAGAAAAAAGGAAACCCTGCGGTCCCCCCTGGACAGGAGGGCCTGGACGTATGCCCATTTCGGCAGGTCGAAATGGACCCGCATGTTGGGCACTTTTCGCAGTGCTTTTTGAATCCAGCCCCCTTTTTTCCTGAGTTCCCCCACGCCGGCGAAAGCCGCCCACTGGAAGGGTGTAAAGGGCTTAGGGACAAAAGAATTTACGCTCAGAGTAATGGTGCCGAGCCGTGTTTTACCCCGGCTCGCGCTGAGCACGTGATGGCGGATCCCTTTTGCAAGCTCGACGATTGCCTCCAGGTCTTCGGGGGTTTCGGTCGGAAGCCCGACCATAAAATAGAGCTTGATATTAAGGATCCCTTTTTCGGCCAGCATCGAGGCTGCCTTGTATATCTGATCTTCGGACAAATTTTTGTTGATAACCCGCCTGAGTCTTTCCGATCCAGCCTCGGGGGCTATCGCTACCGCCCGGTGCTCGCTCGATTCGAGCGACGAAAGGATTTGATTGCCAAGCGTATCGGCCCGGAGCGAAGAAAAAGAGAGCGCTGCGCCCCGGTCGAGCAGCGTCGCGCATAAGCTGGTTATTTCCGGATGATCGGATACGGCCGCGCTTACCAGGCCGATTCTATTCGTAGTCGGGTTTGCCTCAGCGGCGGCCTGAAGCAGCTCCCGCGCGCCGTGATAGCGCACGGGCCGATACACGAACCCGGCGGCGCAAAACCGGCACCCACGCCCGCAGCCCCGTCCGATTTCCAGCAGCAGGGAGTTGCTGAATTCGGTATCGGCAGTGAATATAACCGTTCTGCACGGCGGCTTGGCGCAAAGGGCCGCGCGCCTGGCGACGACCCTGTCCGGAAGGCCGCTCCCATCCGATGGACCGATTGAATCCAGGAGGCCGTCCGCATTGAAGTGAGACTCGTAAAATGAGGGGACATAGATCCCTTCGACCGAGCGGCCCATCTCTTTCAGAATTTCGGAGCGGCCGGCGGAGCTGCTCTCGAACTGTTTCCAGAAGCCGATGAAGTCGGGAATAAGAGTTTCGCCCTCTCCAATGAACATGAAATCCAAAAAAGGGGCAAGCGGTTCGGGGTTGAGGAAAAGCGCCACTCCCCCTCCACCCACCAGGGGATGTGCGGGGGTTCGCTCACTGGAGCGCGAGGGTATCGCTGCGAACCGCAGCATTTCAAGCAGGTTCGGGTAATCGTTTTCATAAGGAACGCTGAAGGCCACAAGGTGAAAATCGCGAAGCGGCCTTTGGGACTCGACCGAGAGCAGACTCCCCGGAGATTGGCTGACCACGCCGAGGTCCTGCGGCTCAGGATAGAACACGCGCTCGCAGACCACGCTTTCAAACCTGTTCAGGGCCTCATAGACGGAGTGAAGCCCAAGGTTTGACATCCCCACGGCATAACGGTTCGGAAATGCCAGGGCGATGCGCGTTTTACCTCCCCAGTTCTTTACGATGGTCCCTTTTTCGCCTTCAAGCCATTTTTGCTGCCGTTCTTTGAGCTTCCAGATCATATTCTTCTCAGGACCGTCTCCCGGGGGGCCACGGCCTCTTTAAGTTTTTGCTTTCCACCTGCGTGCTCAAACCACTAATATGACAGTATATCAGAAGTTCTTTGTTTTAAAGAGCAACCCGGCAGTTTGCCTTACCCGCGGGTGCATGCGGTTATCCGGCGTAAACGGGTCCGGCCGCCGAACCGATGCGTCGCTTCGCAAAATCTTTCCGGCAAATCTTCATTGTCCACCCCGCGGAAACAATGAGTTAAGATGCACAGGCAGTTTTCTATTTCCAAAAAGGTGATCAAAAATTAGGATAGCCTTGGAAACACCTTACAAGATAGATGAACTTTTCGAAGGAAAGCAGATAATGGCCGGCGACCCCCGACAAAAACACGCCTTCCTGATAGGTGGAACGCACAGCGGGTGCGGCAAGACGACAATTGCGCTCGCATTGCTCGCCGCATTGAGGGCCAGAGGCCTGAGCGTTCAGCCCTTCAAGGTAGGGCCCGATTTCATAGACCCGGGCCTGCACGCCCGGATAGCCGGAAAGCAAAGCCGCAACCTGGATGGATGGATGCTTGGCCGCGGCTGGAACACGGACCTTTTCCGGCGCCTTGCGCAACACTCCGACGTTGGTTTGATCGAAGGCGTCATGGGGCTTTTCGACGGCTATGAGGGCCAGACGGAATCGGGCAGCAGCGCCGAGATGGCCAAATGGCTCGGGGTCCCCGTCCTACTGGTGGTGGACGCGCGAAGCATGGCAAGGAGCGCCGCGGCCCTGATATATGGATTTACACACTTTGATCCGGCGCTCGAATTTGCCGGGGTGATTTTCAACCGGATCGGCGGCGAGGCCCACCTGGAGTACCTGAAGGAGGCCGTGGGTTCCGCATGCCCCGGGGTTTCCGTCCTGGGTGGGGTCCCTAGAGAGGACCGGGTCAGTATACCCGAGCGGCACCTGGGACTGGTGACCGCCGACGAAATGGACCTGGACACAGAGTGGCAGAAGAGGTTGGCCGAGTTGGTGGAAAAGCACATCGACATCGACCTGCTCCTTGCAAAGGCCCGGTTATCCTCCCCTTTGGAAAAGGCGGGGGAATCGGAGGGCCGGCATGAACTATTCACCGCTCACCGCTCACCGCTCGCTGAAATGCCGGACAGACCGGAGATTGCAGTGGCGCGCGACGCCGCGTTCTGCTTTTACTACCCGGACAACCTGGAGCTTCTTGAGCAGGCGGGAGCGCGGCTTCGTTTTTTTTCTCCGCTTTCCGGCGAAACCCTCCCGGAGCAATGCTCAGGGGCGTATCTGGGTGGGGGATACCCCGAACTTTTTGCCAGGGAGATATCCGGCAACGCCGGTTTTTTTCAGGCGATTCGAGAACGCGCCGCGCAAGGGATGCCGATCTATGCCGAATGCGGGGGCCTGATGACCCTTGGCCGCTTTATCGAAACTATTGAAGGAAAAAGATATCCCATGGCCGGCATACTGCCCTTCGGGACCAGGATGCTCTCCAGCCGCAAGGCGCTTGGATATACCGAGGTGGTTTTGAGGCGGCAATGTCTGCTTGGCGCGCCGGGTACCGTCATCCGGGGCCATGAATTTCACTACTCCGAAATAGTCGAACCGGAAGAGAACGCGGAGATCGATTCAGCCTATGATCTGCACCTGCGCAAACACGAAGCCGCCCGCCCCGAGGGCTATCAGAAAGGGTCCGTGCTTGCCAGCTACATCCACCTTCACTGGGGCAGCGCCCCCGAGGCCCCTTACCGGTTTGTGCACAGCTGCGCCGAATGGAAAAAGGGAGGCAAAGGGATTTAAGATGTCCAGCGCGAAAGCACTAATGTTTTTGGGGACCGGCTCCGACGTTGGCAAAAGCGTCCTGGCCGCCGCTTTCTGCCGAATTTTCAAAAACGAGGGATACCGGGTCGCCCCCTTCAAAGCGCAGAACATGGCCTTGAACTCCTTCATAACCCCTCAAAACGGCGAAATGGGGCGCGCCCAGGTCGTACAGGCCGAAGCGGCCGGGATCGAGCCTCACGTGGACATGAACCCCATCCTGCTCAAACCGACGTCTCAGATGGGCTCTCAGGTCATAGTGCTCGGAAGCGTTGTCGGAAATTTTTCGGCAAAGCAATATTACGAATATAAAAAAGAACTCGTACCGGTAGTGCATGACGCCTTTGAAAGGCTTAGCGCAAAAAACGACATAATTGTCATAGAGGGTGCGGGAAGCGCGGTAGAGCTGAACCTGAAAGAGCACGACCTTGTGAATATGGCGATGGCCGAGATGGCGGACGCCAAATGCATCCTGGTGGGTGACATCGACCGGGGGGGAATATTCGCATCTCTTCTGGGCAGCATCTCACTTTTGCAGCCCGCCGAGCGGGCCCGGATAATCGGGTTCATCGTAAACAAACTAAGAGGGGACCCTCGCCTTTTCGAAGACGGCGTTCAAATACTGCAATCGCGCTCAGGTGTGCCGGTGTTTGGGGTCGTGCCTTACTTCGACGATATTTCCCTGCCCGAAGAAGACAGTGTGGCCCTTGGAAGGCGAATGATCAGACCCGAACCCGGGGGCGTTCCCGGCTTGATTCGTATCGGCGTCGTCCGCCTGCCTTTCATTTCAAACTATACCGATTTCGACCCCTTCGAGATGGACCCGAAAGTCGAGTTGGTCTATTTCGACAGGCCGGCCCAAATTTTTGGCTTCGACGCCGTGATCATTCCTGGAAGCAAGAATACGATCGAAGATCTCGCCGCGATGCGCAAAAGCGGCATGGCCGATGCGCTGAGCGCCTTTCATAAATCGGGAGGCGCCGTCGTGGGGCTCTGCGGCGGCTATCAGATGATGGGGACCGTGGTGCGCGACCCGCACGCAATCGAGAGTTCGCTGGGGACGATCTCGGGCCTGGGGCTGCTGGATATGGAAACCGAAATGTATCCCGAGAAGATAACCTCGCAGGTCGAGGCCCGTGTCATCTCCGAATCCTTGCCCTTTGCGGGGGGCGGTGGCGAGCTTGCCGGATACGAGATCCACATGGGCAGGAGCGCCTCGGGCGGTGAGGCAAAACCGATTTTCAGGATCATGCGCCGGGAGGGCAAGCCCGCTGACGTGGAAGATGGGCTTTCGCAGCCCGACGGAAGAGCCTGGGGCACGTATATTCACGGGATATTCGACAACGACGGGTTCCGCAACAAGTTTATCGAAGATATCGGAAAAAGGTCGGGCAAAAGCGCCCCGGCTCCCGGTCCCTTTTCATTCCGGCCCTGGAAAGAGGAGCAATACGATCGTCTTGCCGAGCTTGTGCGCAAGCACGTCGATGTCGGACGGGTCCTCGATATCCTTTTCAAGGGATGATTCGGATAGAAATGACATTTCTCACCTGGCAACTGGCCGCGGCCTACCTTCTCGACCTTGCGGCAGGCGATCCCAAATGGATGCCTCACCCGATCCGCTGGATCGGCCGGCTCATCACCCTGATTGAAAATCTGCTCTATCCCGATTCGGCGTCCCCTGCCCTGTTGCGGGTCTCGGGCTTTGCCCTCTGGGCGGCGGTGATAACGGTCGTACTGGTATCGGCACAGGCTTTCATAGAATTATGCCGCCTCGCAGGCCCCGTATTCGCCGACCTCGCCATGATATGGCTCGCCTACACTACTCTTGCCACGCGCTGCCTCCACAAGGAATCATCAATCGTCGCCAGGGCCCTGCGCGACAACGACCTGGATCTTGCCCGCGAACGCCTGTCGTTCATCGTAAGCCGCCAAACCTCCCAACTGGATGAAACGGCCATTGTGCGCGCGCTGGTGGAGACGGTTTCCGAAAACATATCGGACGGAATAGTGGCCCCGCTTTTATACCTCGCGCTCTTCGGACCGGTTGGCGCGCTCGCATACAAAGCCATAAACACCATGGATTCCATGCTGGGGTACAGGAACGAACGCTACCGGTGGTTCGGTTCTTTTGCCGCGCGCGCCGACGACGTGGCGAACTGGGTCCCCGCCCGAATCAGCGGATGGCTGCTTGTCGGCGCCTCGGCCTGCGCCGGCGCGGACTGGCGGGCCGCAATACGCGTCATGATGAGGGACGCGCCGAAGATGAAAAGCCCCAACGCCGGATATCCCGAAGCCGCGGCGGCAGGAGCGCTCGGGGTCCAACTCGGCGGCACCAACGTCTATTTCGGACAGCCGGTCGGGAAACCCCGCCTGGGCGACCTCCTGGCCCCGATAACGCTCGAGACCTACAGCAGGATGATCCGGCTGATGTACCTGAGTTCAGGGCTGGCCTTCTTCATGGCAGCCTGCATAATGCTGACTAAAATGCTTGTGAATTGGTGAATGAGTGAGTAGGTGAATAGAAAAAAAACCAGCTTTTGCCCATTCACCAATTCACATGTTCACTCATTTACCAATTTACCCTCCTGGGGACACGACTTATGACCATCGTTCACGGCGGAAATATCTACGAGCTTTCGGCGCAAGCCGGATGCTCACCCGATGATATTCTGGATTTCAGCGCGAGCATAAACCCACTCGGCCCTCCTCCCGGCCTGGCCCGGGTCATTTCCGGCTGCTTCCGGCGGCTCGAAAGCTATCCCGATATACACAACCGGCTCCTGGTCGACGCCATTTCAAAATTCCACGACATCGACCCCGAATGCATTGCGGTCGGGAACGGATCGACCGAGCTTATCTATTGGCTGCCGCGGGCGCTCGGCGTAAGCAGCGCTCTGGTGGTATCGCCCACCTTCGGCGAATATGCCAAAGCCTTCGAGCTTCAGGGAACACGCCTGCAAAGACTGCTTTCGGCCCCGGAAAACTGCTTTCAGCCCAGAGCAGAACATCTGCAGGCCGCGCTCCAAAAAGATCCCGTCCAGGCCGTTCTTCTCACGCACCCGGCAAGCCCTTCCGGGGCCCTTATGGACGGCGGCCTGATCGACTGGATTGTCGAAAACGGCTCCAAATCAGGCAGCACATTGTTTCTCATTGACGAGGTCTTTATCGATTTTTGCGAACAGGCTTCACTGAAGCGTTTTATAGAGAGGTCGCAAAACGTCGCGATCATCAGGTCTCTTACCAAGTTCTACGGCCTGCCGGGCCTGCGGATCGGCTATCTGCTCGCCCCGCCGCGCATTGCCGCAAAGGTGAGGCGCCATCTTCCGCCCTGGTCGGTGAACACACTTGCCCAGACCGCGGGCGCCTATTGCTTTGCGCAGGAACGCTACAGGCACAAGACCTTGAAGCTGATAGCAAAAGAGCGCCTGAGGCTTTCCCGGGAGCTGTCGGCCATTGCCGGCCTGACGGTTTTTCCCGCAGAGGCGAATTACCTTCTGCTCAGGATGGATCGCAGGCTCGCGCCAGCCTCCAGCCTGAAGCGGGAGATATTCGAGCGGGACCGGCTCCTCATCCGCGACTGCGGGTCTTTCGAGGGTCTTGACGACTGGTATTTCCGCGTGGCAGTGCGACTGCCCGATCAAAACGACAGGCTGATCGCCGCTGTTAAAGAGCAGGTGAATAAGTGAGTTGGTGAATAGGTGAGTGGGTGAGTGGGTGAATGGGTGAGTGGGAAAAGATTTCACCGATTCACCGTTTTTTTTCACCCGTCTTTGAGAAACAACTCGTGGTACTCGCTGTCGCTCAGATGGCTGCGCATCAGCTCGGAGATAAGCAAGAACAGCCCGTCGAGTTCCTTATCGG
>JBEKMB010000030.1:0-52167 GCA_050008735.1 Syntrophobacteraceae bacterium | reverse complement strand
TTAAGCTCCTCTGCGCCGATGGTACTGCGCGGGTAGACTGCGTGGGAGAGTAGGACGCCGCCGCCTCATCCTTATATAAAAATCCCCCCAGTCCTGAAATCGGACTGAGGGGATTTTTGTTTCTCGTGGAACCACAAGACGAGCCGATCCGGTCGGAATTTGCGGCTTTGGGCCCGGGGTTATGGCGGGTTGTGCAAAATGCGGATTTGAAAGGCGAACTACAGTCTCGATCATCGATTGTCAGTTGTCTTTCTATTATATCTTTATATCTTAGTGAGTGAGCGGCCGCCAGGCAGGTACGATCGGCGTGCGGACCCGGCGGGGACTTCCATTCCGAGGAGAAATGAAGATAATGAGGAGAAAAGAGGCGCTCGGCGCTCTTATTCTTTTAACAGTGCTGTGTTTGTTGGTGTGTGTTGCGCTGGAATCTTCGGCTTGGGCCAGGGCCGGAGGAGGTGGGTCCTCGGGGAGCCGCGGAGGCCGGAGCTTTTCAGCCCCGTCGATGCCGCCGGCCAGGACTCCATCCCCGACACCGGGAATGACGCCGAACCCCGGCTTTGGCGCTCCTGGCATGGGCTATGGCAGGAGTCCATTCTGGTCCGGCCTTGCAGGCGGTATGCTTGGAGGGTTCGTCGGAAATATGCTTTTCGGGGGCCGCGCATTCGGTGGGCCAATGGGGTACGGCGGAGGGCCGGGTCTTCTGGACCTGATCGTAATCGGGGCGCTGATCTATTTTGGATACAGGTATTTTATTCGCAGAAGAGGTGAGCACTCCGTCTACTACGAGGAAAACCGCTCGTACGGCTCGCCGTATTACGGCGGAGGACAAGAGGCTTATTTGCCTCAGCAAAACGAGGTGGAAAGAGGCCTGGAGGAGATCAGGAGGTTTGATGGGTCGTTTAGCACCGAGAAATTTCTGGAAACCGCCGAAGATGTTTTCTTCCGGATTCAGGCCGCATGGATGAATCGCAGTATCAAGGGCGTCGAAGACCTGCTGACCCCTGAAATGGGCGAGTATTTCAGCGGTGAATTCGCGAGAATGAAGCAGGAGCGGATGATCAACCGCCTGGAAAATATCGCGGTTCGCAAAGTGGAGCCTGCCGAAGTATGGCAGGAATCCGGCCGGCATTACATCACTGTGCTCTTTACGGCCAACCTGCTCGATTACACGGTTGACGACGAATCTGGAAAACTCATCAGCGGAGACAAGCTAAACCCGGTTAAATTCCAGGAATTTTGGACATTCAGCCGTGACACTGGTGGTCGTGACTGGCAACTGGCGGGGATTAACCAACTTGATGAGCCATCGCCCCATTAGCATGATCTTCCTGGCGTTTGAGAGTTCATCGGGTTCATCGGATTTCCAGAAGAACTCGCATTCCTCGGACCCGAACAGCCGGCAGGGATTAGAGCGGTGCGGATAAATGGAGCAGAGGCCGCCGCCTGAGACGTTGTCTTCCCATAGAAAGGGGCAAAAGCGGTGGCCTCGGCCCAGGCCGTTGGCAAACATCTCACGCCAGTAAGCGGGAAGGGCGTTGGGAACTGGAAAGTCCGGCATCCCGCTTGCGACCTCGCAGCACAGTCCACATTTGTTGCAATAGGCCGGCGCGTTCATCTGAGCCTGGTCAGACGTAGGTACTTGCGGCTCATTCAGGGCCTTTCTCCACTTCTTCACTTCATTGAATACGGCGATTCGCTTGCTGAGGATCCTTGAGGCGTGCGCCCGCCTTGCGCGATGGGACAGAGTGGTCCACCACTGCTCGTGTTTTAGCCACCCAAGGTTGCGCAGCACATAGTAAAGGGGGAACCCGGGGGCACAGATCGTTTTTACGGCCCTGTTTCCTGTCGAGGCGCCCTTCTTTTTCAGGTGGCGCTTCAGCCGGTTCGAATCAAATAATTTCGGGTTTGCCACTGCTCTTTTTCGCAAGGTCCGGGTAATGGATTTCGGCCTCCGATGGCCGCAGATAAAAAGGCGCGCTCGATTTTGGGTCATCCGAGCGTCCTTCGACAAATCTTCTTCGAGCCAACTCGGCAATCGAGCCGGCCCTGATCATGTGAAAAGTCGATGGCGGCTCCAGAACCAAGTCCCCAAGCTTGCTTTTTAGACAATCCCTATAAGCCGTCCAGCCGTCCCCGCAAAAAATGGCAGGTTCGGAGAGTTTGTGGACCAGACTTTCGGCGAGTTGTGAAGGAGTAACCGCTGCGTATGGAGCTTCCAGCCTGAAGCCGGCTTTTCCATCAGGCTGGTAGAGCGCGCAATAGATTTCACCCTTTCGGGCATCGAGAAGAGCGCATACGGGATTGGCCGAGAAGCAGAGGGGCAGGGCGAGCGCGTCAAGGGTGCAAACGGCCGCATAAAGCTTGCGCGTGGTCCATGCAAGCACTTTCATGGTGGTCATTCCGATCCGAAGACCCGTAAAGCTTCCCGGACCGCCGGCCACCGCGAACCCATCAACGCTGTCCAGGTCCCAGCCCGCTTCCCTTAGAATCGAATCAATTGATTTGAGCAATCGCCGGTTGTGGGTTTGGGCGGACCTGAGCGTCCACTCGGCTGTCAGGTCTTCTCCATCGAGCAGTGCCAGGCTGCCGGACATCGTGGAAGTATCTGCAGCAAGAATTCTCATTATTAAACTGCTAAGCGAGCAGTGAACGTAATGTGTGCCTGCTCACCTTTCATCGTCATTACAATCTGGACCATAAACTGTGAAACCATGAGGTGAACGAGGCCCAGTCGAGCCTCATTATATCATTATAGAAGACCACGACCATAAGGGACACAAGCGCGAGAAGTCCAATTTTCTGGGCTAGTTCAACCTTTTTCAGTGAAAGCGGCCTGCCCAGTATCGCTTCGATCAGGAAGAAAAAAATATGGCCACCGTCGAGAATCGGTATGGGCAAAAGATTCAGCACAGCGAGGTTTACGCTGATGAGCGCCATGAAGTTCAGAAGTTCGACGACGCCCTTCTGGGCCTGCTTTCCGGCCATTTGCGCTATCAGGATCGGCCCTCCCAGAGTGTTGAGCGGCACTATGCGCTGCACCAGCTTCACAACCGTAAGGACAAAGAGCTTGCTGAGGTTGTACGTGTGAGCCAGGGCGTAATAACCTGCCGCCATCGGGTTCACCGATCTGACAACAGTAGTGTCTGAAGCCGCGATGCCGATTAGAGGCCGCCTGATGGTTTCCCCGAATAAGTTCTTTACCTCGCTGACGTTCGGGGTGACCGTTACCGAGATCTGCGAATCCCCCCGCTGCACGTTGAGATTAAGAGGCTTATGACCAAGTTTTTCAATTGACTGGGAAAGCTCTTCCCACGTACTGATCGAGGCGCCGTCGATCGACAGCACTTTGTCGCCGGCCATCAAGCCGGCCTGTTCCGCCGGGGAGCCGGAGTTGACGGAGCCGATTTCGGTGGATAATTCGTGGATGCCTGAAAATGTAAACAGGAAGGTAAAAATGATGATAGCGAAAACGAAATTTGAAAACGGCCCGGCAAACACAATGGCTAGCCGCTTGCTCACGCTCTGCTCGGAAAAGGAGCCTGCACGTTCGTGCGGCTGCAACTCTTCCTCTCCATCTTCTCCCAGCATTTTGACATAACCGCCGAGAGGTATCAGCGACAGGCGGTATTCTGTGCCTCCTCGACTAATTCCGAATATCTTTGGGCCAAAACCCAGCGAAAAGCGCAGGACCGTCACTCCGGCGCGTTTGGCGACCAGGAAATGCCCGAGTTCGTGCACGAAAATCAGAACTCCAAGAACTATTACGGTTGCAAGCAAAATGGTCAACAAGGTGGTTCCTCGCTTAAATGAAGGTCATTTGCCCAAATATAATTCTCAATTGCAAACTTATCCGCCTGTTTTCGCCCCGCTTACGATAATTTTCTCCGCCTCTTGGCGAGCCCATGCGTCAGCCTGAAGAATTGCCCGCAGGTCCGGCTTTGCAGAGGGTGTATGAGAGGCCATGACTTGCTGGATCACTCGAGGTATATCGTAAAAAGCGATGGATTTCTTGAGGAAGGCGTGAACCGCTATCTCATTTGCCGCATTGAGCACCGCAGGCATGGTCGATCCAATGCGGCAGGCCTCGAACGCGAGGCTCAGGCAAGGGAATTTTTCTTCATCCGGGGGGTAGAACGTCAGCTTCTGCAGGCGGAAAAGATCCAGCCTTGGGCTGGCCACTGGGAGGCGTTCGGGATAACCGAGGGCATAGGCTATCGGGATTTTCATATCGGGTAGTCCCATCTGCGCGATAACCGAGCCGTCGACGTATTCCACCATGGAATGCACGATGCTTTCGGGGTGCACGTGCACGGATATGCGGTCGACAGCCACTCCGAACAGCCAGTGGGCTTCGATGACCTCGAGTCCCTTGTTCATCAGGGTGGCCGAATCGATTGTGATCTTGCGACCCATGGACCAGTTGGGATGGCAAAGGGCTGCCTCAGGAGAAACCGTTTCCAACTCGCTTCTGGGCATATTAAAAAAAGGCCCCCCGGAGGCCGTGAGAAGCACCCTGGCGAGGGCTTCCCTATGATTGCCCTCGAGGGCCTGGAATATGGCGCTGTGCTCGCTGTCCACGGGAAGGATTTTGACGTTTTTCCGGGCTGCGGCTCCCATTACGATCTCGCCGGCAGCGACCAGGGTCTCCTTATTTGCAAGCGCGATATTCTTTCCCGCTTCAATTGCAGCAAGCGTAGGCAAAAGACCAGCGGCGCCGACCATTGCCGATACGAGCATGTCGGATTCCGGGAAAGAGGCCACCTTGCAGTGCCCATACTCGCCGTAGAAGATTTCGGGCAAGCGGCCGGACTTAGCCTCGAGAAGATTTTGGAGACTCAAGGCCACTTGAGGGTCCATGACTGAAACAAGCCGAGGCGAGAACTCCACTATCTGCTCACACAGAAGCGCCGCATTGGAGCCTGCGCCCAGAGCAACCACCTCGAAGCGGTCCGGAAACTGGCGGATCACTTCCAGCGTGCTTCGTCCTATCGACCCCGTGCTGCCTAGGATGGATATTTTCTTTCTGCTCATGTTCAAAGCCTTATCAGAACGCATTCTATCTGTCCGTAGCGACCCATATTAGAAGCGCCCACATGACAGGGAAAGCGAAAATCATGGAGTCCAGCCTGTCGAGAATTCCCCCATGGCCCGGAAGCAGGTGGCTCGAATCCTTCTTGCCGCAGTTGCGCTTGAGCATCGACTCGATCAGGTCGCCGATTTGTCCCGCGGAGGCGACCGCAATGGTGCACAGCAGCAGTCTTGTCAGGGGCACATTTCTTAAAAGTATCAAGCCGACTATCGTTCCGCCGAGCAGACTCGAAAAAAGCCCGCCAATCGCCCCCTCAACGCTCTTATTGGGACTGACGACTTGATAGAGCTTATGGCGGCCGAGCCGCACTCCGACGTGGTAGGCCCCGGCGTCTCCCGATATGATGACCGCCAGCACGAACAAAATCCAGGACCGGCCCTGGGGTGCGGCCCCCACAAGGATCACAAACGAGATGAAATAGGGCAGATAGAGCCAGGCGAACGACAGGAGGGCAATGCGCCCGATTTCATCTGAATCGATGGGAGCGGAGAGCATCATAATGAAAAGTGCGGCGAAAAACGAGACAAAAAGGGCAAGATTAAGGCCCGTGAGGCCCCAGAGGTAAGTCCCGAGGGGCAGGAAAAGTCCGGCGGCAAATGACACGAACCGCCACTTGCATGAAAGAGAATCATGGAAAAGCAGACCATGGAGTTCCCACAAACCTATGGCCGCGGAAACGCTGACAAGCAGGTACCAGCTCCAGGGTGGACCCGCCGCCACACAGGCCAGGACCGGCAACCCGATAAATACGCCGGTAAACCAACGCTGGAGATGGGGATTGGATTTAAGTGAATCAGGCATGAAATTTCGGCTGGTTGGTGTCTGTCCGAAAAGTTCGGGTGAGGCACCGGCGGTTTCCGATTCGGAAAGAGCCCCTTTCCGCCACGAAAACTAGTTATCTTTTGGGATTAGCGATAAGCCCATTGGGGCCCTTTGCTTATCGTCGGATCTAACCTGACCAATGTGTGTCGTCGTCTTGGCGCCGCAGTGACTCGAAACTTCCTGCCGCTCTCTCACCTGTTCTCCGGTGCGCCCGAATCGTCTCTCTCTGCTTTGAAACTCCTTGAGCGCTTCAACCAAATCGGCTTTTCCGAAATCCGGCCACAAAATCTCCGTAAAATAGAGTTCCGCATAAGCGATCTGCCAAAGCAGGAAGTTGCTCACCCGTATCTCACCACCTGTTCTGATGACGAGGTCGGGGTCGGGTTGGCCGGCAGTGTAAAGATAGTGCGCGAAAGATTCAGGGGAGAGTTGGCCTGGTGCGCATCCGCCGTTGTTCGTTGCATCGGCCAGGAACAGTTTCGCGGCCCGTGTGATCTCCTGCCTGCCGCCATAGTTCAAGGCAAGACTGAGGAAAAGCTTCCCAAAATGGGCGGTCTTATCCTCGGCGATCCGAAGTTGCTCCAATGCAGAGGCGGGGATGCCCTCATCGTCGCCGATATGCCGGAACTGTATCTGATTTTCGATAAGTTCGGGCAGTTGGACTTTCAGATATTTTTCCAGCAGTCCCCAGAGTGCTTTTACTTCTCGTTTGGGCCGGTTCCAGTTTTCTTTGGAAAAGGCATACAGCGTCAAATAACGGATACCTAATTCCCGGCAACAGGTCACAACAGAGCGCACGGCATCGGCGCCTTTTTTGTGCCCGAAAATTCGGTTTCGCATTCTTTGCCTGGCCCACCGCCCGTTGCCGTCCATGATGATGGCCACATGGCGCGGAAGGCGCTCCAAATCGAGTTCCATCTAGGTTTCCAGGATTTCCTTTTCCTTCGCGCTGTAAATGGTATCGATTTTCTTCACGTAATCGTCCGTAACTTTCTGAATTTCGTCCTGAGCGCGAAACTGTTCGTCTTCAGAGACTTTCTTGTCTTTTTTGAGTTCTTTTGTCTTTTCAATTATATCGCGCCTGATGTTTCTTACCGCGACTTTGGATTCCTCAGCTTTTTTCTTCACCACTTTGACCAGATCGCGGCGGCGCTCGGCGGTGAGCGGCGGGATGTTGATGCGAATTGCCTTTCCGTCGCTCATCGGGGTAAGTCCAAGGTCGGATTTCAGTATGGCTTTTTCTATTTCGCCAACTACCGAGGTATCCCAGGGTTGAATCACTATCGTGCGCGGATCGGCTATCGTCAGGGTTGAGAGTTGGCCGAGCGCAGTCGCGGCCCCATAATAGTCAACCCTGATCTCATCGACCAGCGCAATGGAAGCCCTGCCGGTCCGCAGCCTTTTATAATCGGATTCCAGGGTTTGTACAGCCCTGTTCATGCGGTCGCGAAGATCACTATAGATGTCATCAAGCATAACAGGTGTCCTCCAGCACGGTCCCAATCGGTTCGCCCAGAACGGCTTTCCTTATATTGCCGTTAACTTTGAGATTAAAGACAATGATGCGCATTTTCTGTTCCCTGGCCAAAGATATTGCCGTGGCGTCCATCACCTTGAGATTGCGGGCCAGCACTTCGGAAAAGCTGATGCGATCGAAGCGTACAGCCAGGGGGTTTTTGGTCGGATCGCATTCATAGACTCCGTCAACCTTGGTTGCCTTCATCAGGACCTCGGCCCCTATCTCGCTTGCCCGAAGCGCGGCGGTCGTATCCGTCGTGAAGAATGGGAGCCCGGTGCCGGCGGCAAAAATCACTATTCTGCCTTTTTCCAAATGCCTGATAGCCCTGCGCCTAATATAGGGTTCGGCAACCTCTTTCATGTCTATCGCCGATTGGACCCTTGTGGCTATTCCGAATTTCTCAAGGGCATCCTGCATGGCAAGGGCGTTCATCACAGTTGCAAGCATGCCCATGTAATCGGCAGTCGAACGGTCCATTCCGCCGGATGCGGCGGAAACACCGCGAAAGATGTTTCCTCCTCCGATGACGAGCGCAATCTGTGTGCCCAGTTTATGGACTTCGGCAAGCTGTTCGGCGATTTCGCGCAGCACGTCGGTATCTATTCCATAAGGCTCGGCCCCCATCAGCGCTTCGCCGCTCAGCTTCAGCAATATTCTGCCGTAAACGGGCTTTTTATCTTCGCTCACCCCAGGTTTAACTCCGATTTGGATTCGGGGATCAGTCCCCATCCCGCTAATCACCAAGCTGATATCTGCAAAAGCGGCGAACCTGGATTTTTTCTCCGATTTTTGCGATCAACTCATTCAAATAATCCTGGATAGTCTTGTCGGGATCGCGAATAAACTTTTGCTGCATCAGGGCGTTTTCTTCGTAGAATTTCCGGATCTTCCCGTCAACCATTTTTTCGAGAATATTCTGTGGCTTTCCGGACTCGGCGGCCTGGGCCATGTAAATGCCGCGTTCGCGCTCTACGATGTCCTGCGGGATGTCTTCGGGATTAACCCCCAGTGGATTCGCAGCCGCTATCTGCAGAGCGATGTTGCGCACGAATTCACCGAAGTCTTCGCTGTTGGCGGCGAAATCGGTCTCGCAGTTTACCTCTACCAGAACTCCGATTTTGCCTCCGCTGTGGATGTAGGAATGAATCAGACCATCAGTCGCTTCCCGGCCGGCTCGCTTCATTGCCTTGGCAAGGCCTTTTTGACGCAGCAGGTCAACCGCTTTTTCCATGTCGCCCGCGGAATCCAGGAGCGCCTTTTTGCAGTCCATCATGCCCACGCTGGTTCTTTCTCTGAGTTCCTTTACCATTTTGGATGTTATTTCCAATTTTGTTCCTCCTGAAAAGCAAACTAACCTATTTTCAGATTTAAGATTCGTCGGGTTTGCGATGGAATCTCAGGCCTCGGGCCACCCACGAACGTGGAAGCCTGGGGCGAGTGCGGAACCAATATCTGGAAGCAGAGGGGGCCTCGCAACAGATTTCTCGGGTGCGGGGCCCCTGTTTGTTTACTCTTCCCCTTGCTCGGTCTGCACAGGGTTTATAATCTCGACGACCGGGCCCTTTTCCTCCTGCCCCAGAATCTGTCCGGCAGGGACTTCCTCGAGTTCAGGTCCCTTGTCGACGTCGGCTTGCTGTATCTCTGAGAGCTTCTCGCGGCCTTCTATGCAGGCATCGGCTATCTTTGAGGTAACCAGCCTGATGGCCCTGATTGCATCGTCATTTCCCGGAATGGGGTAGTCGATCACATCGGGATCGCAGTTTGTATCTACAATGGCTACAACCGGAATCCCGAGCCGGTTTGCTTCCATAACGGCGATGTTTTCACGCTGAGTGTCCACTACGAAAAGTGCGCCCGGAAGCCGGTTCATCTTCTTGATGCCGCCCAGGTTCCTTTCCAGTTTTTCGCGCTCGCGCTGAAGCCCGAGGATTTCCTTTTTCGGAAACCGGTTTATGCTTCCGTCTTCGACCATTGCATCAAGCTCCTTGAGACGGTCGATTCTCAGCTTCATGGTCTTGAAGTTGGTGAGCATGCCGCCGAGCCACCGCTGGTTGACAAAGAACATGCCGCAGCGGTCGGTTTCTTCCAGGATTGTGTCACGGGCTTGCTGCTTGGTCCCGACGAAAAGAACGCTTTCACCGGCGGCCACCGTATCGACGACGAATTGATGAGCGGTGTTGAAGAGTCTGACGGTGCGCTGGAGATCTATGATATAGATGCCGTTGCGAGCGCCGAAGATGAAGGGTTTCATTTTGGGGTTCCAGCGGCGGGTCTGATGACCGAAATGAACCCCGGCTTCCAACAACTGTTTCATTCCAACAACTGCCATTGTTAGGCTCCTTCTGGTTTTGCCTCCGCCCCTTTGCATCCGGCGGCGTATTGGAACCCCGGACACCAAAAGGAAAAGGGGAGTGTGAATTTTATTGAACAAAATCTACTAACATGTTTCGATCTGCCAAGCAATCGAAAAAGGTTTCAGTCCTCGCCCCAAGCTTTAAAATTGATTGAGTTTCCTATAAAGATGGTTTTTTTCGATTGCCCCCTTAGGATAACCTAATTTGTCCTTATAATCTGCGTCAAGGTAGCCTTATCCGGGCATTCCATGGAAATCGACGGGGGCGATGTGAGGAAAACGCCCGGCCGGCTGTGGACAGGATTTTTTATTGTGAGGGGTTTCTTGCATGAAATGGAAAATAGCGACATTCAATGTCAACGGCATCCGGTCACGAGAGCATGTCGTCGTATCCTGGATAGAGCGCAACAGGCCCGACGTCCTGTGTCTTCAGGAAATAAAGTGCCGGGATTCGGAGTTCCCGGTAGATTCCCTGCGTGCTCTGGGCTATGAGGCAAGCGTGTGCGGACAGAAATCGTTTCATGGAGTAGCAATTCTGAGTCAGCGCAAGCCCGAGGAGGTGAGGCGCGGGTTCGGGGACGGACAATCGGACGAGGAAGCCAGGCTAATCGCTGCAAAAATTGATGGAATCTGGATTTTCAATACATATGTGCCGCAGGGCAGAAGTCCCGAACATCCGGCTTTCCAGATCAAACTGGATTTTTTCGCAAGGCTCCTGAATCTTTTCCAACGCGAATTCACACCCTCCGACCCTATTATCTGGACGGGGGACCTCAATGTGGCGCCCGAGGAAATAGACGTTTTCTCTGCGAGAAGAATGGATGGGAAAATCGGTTTTCACCCTTTGGAAAGACAGGCGCTCGCGCAGGCGGCTTCCTGGGGATTTACGGACCTTTTCCGAATGCACCATCCAGGCGTTCGGCAGTTCACTTTCTGGGACTACCGCCTGCCCCAGAGTTTTCAAAGGGACCTGGGCTGGAGGCTCGACCAGATATTTGCCACCGAACCGGTCGCCGGCGCCTCGATCGATTGCCTGGTGGATGCCGATCTTCGGGGCCAATCAAATCCAAGCGATCATGCCCCTGTGTGGGCTGAAATCGAGTGGGGCATCCCTGGGTAAAAGGCGATTAAATTGGCGGCACACCCGCACGTTTAATCATCGGATCTTCTCAGCCGGTTTGCGCGAGCAGTTCGGCGACGTCCTGCACTCTGGTTATCCTGACCGCCATTTGTCTTAGCTTTTTTGTGCCTGGCACTTGCTGGAGATACCAGCACAGATGCTTGCGCATCTGTATGATTCCCCGGTCGCCTTTCAAATCAGATGCAAGCCTTGCATGTTCCAGCGCCGTTTTGAAAACATCTTTACTGGGTGGTTTGTCGTTTGCGCTTCCGGAGGAGGCTGCTTTCAACTGCTGAAAAATCCAGGGATTTCCAAGCGCTGCCCTGGCAACTCCGAGCCCGCCGGCGCCCGTCTCCCGGAGCAGTTCAAGGCCCTGCGCCGCAGTGTTGACTCCCCCGTTTGCAAGGACAACGCCTCTGAAACACCCGCGAACGGCACGGGTCGTCTCGATATCGTTTGGCCCGGAGAAGCGCTGAGCATACGATCTTCCGTGGACCATTATGGCCTTGATGTCCAAATCAGCGATATAGTCAAGGAAAGTGAGAAGATCCACTCCCTTGACGCTGGTCCTGGTTTTTATCGATACAGGCAGATCAGTGTTACCTATAACGCTGCGGATTACTTCTTTGCCCAGAGGCAAATTCGTCATCAAAGCCGCTCCCGCTCCGGAATTGAATACCTTTGGGATGGGACATCCAAAGTTGATATCTATGCCGTCGGGTTTGATTTCCCTGCTCACCAACCGGGCTGCGACCGCGAAATGTTGAGGATTGTTTCCGAAAAGCTGCACAACATAAGGGCGCTCAGATTCATGAAAACGAAGAATCCGCAGAGAGACTTCCGGCTTATATGCAAGTGCGGTGGAACTTGAAAGTTCGCTATAGACGACATCGGCCCCGAAGCCCTTGCATATCCTGCGAAACGCGCTGTCCGTTATTCCGGAAAGGGGCGCCATGGCAAAAAAAGGCTCTTTTAAAGCTGTCCAGAAGTTATGCATTCGTTGATTATACCCTTTAGCCATAAAGCGTGGAGCTTCACGGCTGATTTCGGTCCCGATTCTTTGACGTCCTAAAAAGTCCTTGCCTCTTCCCTCTACCCGTCAAAGAAACAGGTCTTTTGCCTGAAATCAAGTGCCCGCCGGAAAACCGGCGGCTAATCGATGCCGGTCCCAAGGAGGAAAAATCAAAGAGAAAAGGCCGGGGCTATTATGGCCGGCAAACCGCTTCCCCATGGTCGTGGCTAATGAGCCAAATCAATCTTAAGTTATGTAAGTGAAAACAAACAGGCGAAAATAACACGTTGATTGAGATGGAGGTCAACTTGGAGAAGTCATCATCTTCTGATACGGCCGGTCAGGCGCAATCACTTGCCGACTTGAAAATAAAACAAAGCTCGATATTTTCTCCAAAACTGCTGTTGACGCTCAATGCCGATTTGATTGAGGCATTTGTGAATACATCGAGGTCGCGATGGTTCCAGCTTCTGGGCATGATGCGCTATTCCTCTGGTTTTATGGCGCCGTTTTGGAGTATTTTGAGAAATTTTTACAACGGTGGTCAAAATATTTCGAACGATGGCTCATCCTGGGGGAAGTCCCTTGATTTTATCAAGCTTTTGCTGTTCGAAGTCCAGCTCACCGCCAAGGGCGCCTGGGCGGACATGTCCGCAATCAGCCGATATCACCTCCACGAAATGTCGGATATGCTGACAGCGGTAGAGAACACCCTTCTGGAAAAAAAAGATGAAGACCTGGTGCGTTACTCCGAAAGGCAGCTCAGACTGATGGATACGGTTGTCAACGCCTATCCTGAGGCCGTTCGCGAAGTCGAATCAGAGTATGGATTTCATCTTGATACGGACGGTTATGTAAAGGTCGCCGAGACGGACCGGTTTGAATTATACCAGGTGCTTCCAACTGACAAAAAGATAAAGGTGCGTGACCATGGAAAGCCTGTCATGATTATCCCACCATATGTTCTTGGAGCAAACATATTGGCCTTTCTACCCGGTGAGAACAGAAGCTATGTTCATGCATTCGCCAATCGCGGAATTCCAACATACATTCGTTTGGTCAAGGATATAAATAAGAATCCAGCCGTGCAGCTCATGAGAGGTGAAGACGATGTTCTGGACACTCGCTACTTCTGCGAAAAGCTCCTCGAAAGGAACGGAAGGCCTGTGACACTCAATGGGTACTGCCAGGGTGGCTTTATGGCCGTGCTTGGCATCCTGTCGGGAGAGTTGGACGGCCTGGTCGACGCTCTGACCACCTGCGTGGCGCCAATGGATGGTTCGCGCAGCAAGGGGCTTGTAGAATATATTGAGCATTTGCCATATCGTTTCAGGAACTTGGGGTATGCCACCAAGGTCCTGCCAAATGGAAACAGGGTCGTTGACGGAAAAGTTATGAGTTGGGTGTATAAACTCAAGAGTATCCAAAAAGAGTCGCCCCTGTTCACGTTTTACCGCGATATCGGGATGTTTGAGGCGGGCGCGCAAAAAGTGCCTAGGATCAACAAGGTGGCAGCGGCTATCAGCCATTGGCTGACTTATGACATCACAAACATCCCGGTCGAGATTACCAGACTGAGTTTTGAGTCTTATACAAAACCAGTCGCCGGGGACGGAACCCTTCCAGTCATGCTGTTCGGGCGCAGCCTGAATTTCAAGCGGCTGAAGGAGAAAGGGATCAAGTGGCTTATCTGTATCGCTGAAAAAGACGAACTTGTAGAGGAAGCCTCGGCCCTGGCACCCCTGAACTATGTGGACGCCGAAGTGACGAGATTTCCAAAAGGCCACACGTCAATCGCGGTTTCATGGTCTTCGCCTGCCGCCGAATGCGCACTCCACATGAACTACGACAAAGCGCCATGCGGGACCGATAATTCACGAGGCCCGGTGCGTTTTCAATTGGACCTGGAAGAGGAGCAATCCCCGAAGCACACCTTTCAGGGCGCTCCATCGGAGCCGAGAAAGCAGTCCAAGCCCGGCAGCCGAGCGCGCCGGCCTGCCGGGCCGAATTCTTAAAGCTCTCCTTCGAGCTTGAAAGCTGCTGATCTATTGCACCTTTTCGACAGGATAACCGGCTTCCAACCATGCCTTGATCCCGCCCGGCTGGCGCCAGACATTCGTATATCCCAGCTTCACGGCCAACACGGCCGCATTGTGGCTCCTGCCGCATTTTGTGAATCCACAATAAAAAACTATTTTACGGGTTTTGTCCGGTCCGAGGAGTTTTTCCAGGCCCTGTTTTGTTGCATCGTCGAATTGGGTCATCTCTTCGACGGGAAATTCAATCTGAAGCGCGCCAGGTATATGTTGCTTTTTGTAGCTCTGCTCAAACGGCATGGTATCGACCACGAGCATAGGCTCTTTGTTGTCCAGCCAGACCTTTAATTCTTCCGTGGCAACGAGTTGGTACCCGCTTTTGTTCACCTGGTGAGCGAAGTTGATGGCCAGCTTCTCGGTGTCCAGTTCCCCTGTTCCCCATTCCAACGCAAAAGCGGTGCAGCAAGTGCCCAAAATCAGAACCGTCGCCGCCATTGACACAATGAGCCTGGTCTTCGAAATCATCTGCGAAACTCCCTTCAAATCTCTTTATTGGTTTGAATCAAACTTTCTAAAGCCTCTTTTAAACCGATGCCATATCATGAGGTAAATAGAAATAGCCAGCAGCCCCAGGTCCCTTGCAAAGGCAAGCTTGAGGACGCCATGGGCGCGGATTTCGTCGGCGGAAAAGCAGCCGCATTCCACATCCAGGTCGTACAGGATGGCGTAGCCGAGAACGATGAGAAAAACCGTTAGAAGTCCAGTAGTTACTTTCAGGCTGCCCCTGACGTCGAACAAAAGGCACGTTCCGGCCACCAACTCCAGGGCGGGCAGCCCGATTGCGACGGGAGCGAGCAGTGCATTCGGAAGCAGGCCGTATTCTGAAATAATTCGGGCAAAGCCTCGAGGGTCCAGCAGTTTGGAGACACCCGCAAATACAAATAAAGCCCCGAGCAGCAGGCGCATAAGGCTGTGGAGCAAAAGCGAGTGGAAAAGCGCTTCTGTGACAGGTTTCAAAGCATTACGCCAAATAGGACCGGCCCTCCCATTTCCCCTAAAAAATTTGTATACAATTTAGCGGAGCTGAGCGGTAAGTCAAATTGAATAAGACGATTTAATCCGATGAGTAACATCGGTAAAGACGATGCAATGGATTAAAACTCCGGCCCTGGACGGGACAGGAGGCGCCTAAACCAGTCTAATCCCGGGGTTAAGACTGCTGAGAACCTTTCCGATCAGGGATGCTGAATTCACTCCAGCGCCCAGCAGTTCGGTCAAAAGGACATCGGCCTGGGACTCAGTAACTGAGAGGAGCAGGCCTCCGGAGGTCTGAGGATCGAAGAGCAACTTATGCTGCTGCCCGGAAATCCGGGCTGAGATATGGAGAAAGTCCCGGACGAGTGCAAGGTTGGCTTTGTTGCTGCCCGTTGTCTCACCTTTGCGGTACATTTCCAGGGAGTTTGGATAGAAAGGAAGGGCGCTGAATTCGAGATCGATTTGGACGGAGCTTGCCCTGGCCATCTCCAGGCTGTGTCCCAGTATCCCGAAACCAGTTATGTCGGTGCAGGCGTGCACCTCGAATTTGAGGGCGATCTCCATGGCCGTCTTATTCAATGCGGCCACCTCGGGCAAGATCGACTCCAGTTCTTTCCAGGGAAGCTTTCCGGACCTGCGGGCGTTGAAAAGGACACCCGTTCCGAGCGGTTTTGTCAGAATCAACAGATCGCCGGGTTTGGCGCCCGCGTTGGTGAGGACCCTTTTGGGGGATACGACGCCTGTAACAGCCAGGCCGTATTTGGGCTCATCGTCTTCCACGCTGTGACCTCCCCCGAGCGATGCCCCTGCTTCGGCTACCTTCTCGCCACCCCCCTGAATGATTCCTTTGAGTATGTCGGCGCCCAGCTTTCCGGAAGGAAACATGATCAGATTCAACGCGGTTATGGGACGCCCGCCCATGGCATAGATGTCCGAAAGCGAATTGGCGGCGGCAATGCGGCCGAACCAGATCGGGTCATCAACCGGCGGAGTTATGAAATCTACTGTAGATACCACGGCGATATCATCGGACACACGGTAGACCGCGGCATCGTCATACTTATCGAAGCCTACGAGAAGGTTCGGGTCCGATGAGGCAGGCAGGGCCTGCAAAACCTCCAACAAAACTGTTGGAGCTATCTTAGCCGCTCAGCCACAGGTCCTGGCAAGACCGGTGAGTGTATTTCGTTTTCCGAAATGAAACATTAAAGTCACCTTTAAAGGATTTGAGCTTTTTATTTCAGGAGAAAAAGTCCTGTAGGAGATATAATAGTGCCAACCAGATGAGCACTCAAGGAGTTCCTGAAAAAGCACCAGCGTTTGTAAGGTTTTCCGATATGTCGACGCAGGCGTGAAAAGCATAAACTCATATGAATCGGGGCAGGCGCAGTCTCGCGGATTTGTGCGGAAAAACCGGAACGCGGACCATGGACCTCTCGGTACATTGACATGACCTCTTCGAGAATTTAACTGTTGCAAAGCGTCCATCCCTTCGGCCACGTTAAGGGTCTGCTATTTGAAGTGCACTTGGAGTAAATCATTTTTGTAAGAACGGGGACTTTTTGACCTGAGTGTTACCGTGAGGCCAAACCTTGCAGCATGCAAACGCTCTTGCATCCGTTGCCGCCGTGGTGTAGGTTTTTGGTAAGGATTTCAGGGTCTCACGGCTTATCTGCGCGAGTCGTCCCGAGGGGACTGGTGTGGGGCGGTTGCGTGGGGGCGGCCCGGCTTGCGAGGGCTTTTGTGTTATTTGCTTTTTCTGCTCGGTTTATTTGCAGCATTGGCAGGGCGCGTGGGATTAACTGAGCGAAGGGAAGAGCAGGCATGATTAAAATACCTGATGATTACTTGCCCGAAAAAGAGACTTGGCCGGAATACCTGGATGGGGAACTTTCGGGTATCCCGCAAAAAATGAACCTGGCTGACTTTCTGCTTGACCGCCACGTCAGGGAGGGCAGGGGGGACAACATTGCTGTTAAATTCATGGACAGCACAATCTCTTATGCGCAGTTGCAAAAGATGGTCAACCAGTTCGGCAACTCGCTTAAAAAAGCCGGCATAGAGCCTCAAGACAGGGTGGGTATTCGCCTCGTAAACGCCCCTGAGTCGCTGGTTGCGATCTTCGCCATTGAAAAAGTCGGAGCTATTCCAGTCCCTACGTCGCCTCTGTGGTCCAGGGAGGAGATCGCCTTTGCCGCAAACAATGCTGAAATGAAATATCTGGTTGTCAATGCGCCGCTGATGGAGCAGGTCGAGGCGGCAAGGCCAAATTTCGAGCTTGGCACCAAAGTTATCGTGATAGGGGGTGTGGCTGAGAAACTCAAGGCGGCCGGCCATGCGGTATATGAAGAAATGCTCGCCGATGGGTCGCCGGATCTTGAAGCCACAATGCTGGACGCCGGCGATATCGGCGTAATTCTCTACACGTCCGGGACCACGGGAATGCCCAAGGGCTGCATCCATTTCATCCGTCCCATTATAGTAGAGACTCAAATAGTCAATTGGTACGTATATCGCCTTCAGAGCGGCGACGTGCTGGGAGGTGCGGCGCCGATATCTTTCGCGGCCGGCTTCGGCACCTTCACTCTCATTCCGTTCGAGGGTGGAGCGGCTATCTCGCTCATTCCTAAATTTACACCCCCTGACATGATGGACCTCATCGGCAGGCACAAGATTACCGTCTTAACCGGGTTGCCGACCACGTACCGGGCGCTTATGAAATTTCCCGGATTCAAGAGCTATGATATCAGTTCGGTGAGGCTTTATACCTCAGGCGGCGACACTCTGGGCGCCGAAACACTTCGGGGCTGGATCGAACTGACCGGCAGGCCCATCTGGGAGGGGCTTGGAGGCACGGAAATGCTCCACCTGGTGACTTCCAACACCATGAACGCCGAGCCCGTCGTTAACTCCATCGGAAGGGCGCTGCCAGGGGTGGAGGTTAGAGTGGTAGATGCATCCGGCAGGGACTGCAAACCCGGAGAAGTGGGCAGGATGATGCTAAAAGGCCCTTCGGGGACCCTTTACTGGAAGCCCTATGAAAACGGAGAAAAGCTGCTGAAATCGCAGAAAGACAGCGTGGTAGGCGGTTGGAACCAAATGGGCGACGCCGTTCACATGGCGGCGGACGGCAACATCTTTTTTGTCGGTCGCGAAGATGACATGATAAAGAGTTCAGGCTACCGTGTTGCGCCTGTCGAAGTCGAGGAAGCAATCGCAAAGCACCCGGCGATAGCCGATGTTGGCGTGGTCGGCGTCCCGGACCGCGACAAAGGGCAGATAATAAAGGCGGTTGTCGAACTGAAGGAAGGCTTCGCAGCTTCTGACCGATTGACAGATGAAATAAAAAGCTTCCTCAGGAACCATATAGCCGTATACAAACTCCCTCGAATTATTCAATACGTGGACAAGCTGCCAAGGACCCCTACGGGCAAACTCCTGCGGCGTCTGCTCAGGTAAGTGCTCTGGCCATGGCCATGCCTGACAGGATAGTTGTATTTTCTTTCAAATTGGAGAAACCTCATGCCAATCTATGTCTCTTTTCTGAAATCGACAGCCGAGGGAAACCGGGAAATCAGGAAATCGCGCGAACGTTTCGAACTGGGCAGGAAAAATGTAGAACAATCCGGAGGTAAAATCATTTCGGCCCACTACATCGTATCCCGTGGAGAATATCTTATCGTTGCCGAATTTCCGGATGAAGAAGCCAGGGTGAAGAGCATGGTTAATACACTTCAACACGGGATGGTTGCCTATGAAGTCTACAAAGCACTGCCGGTTGACGAGTTCTTCAAAATTGTAGAGAGTTAACGCCCCGCCTCGGGACAAACAGGTCCGCGTCGCGCTACGGATATTATATTACTAAAAGACCGGGACACGAAAGGCCGGTGGTACTCGAGGAAACGGGTCCGGCCGCGAGGCACATGATCGGCGCCCTTTTGAACCAGTGGCCTTGCGCCCGCGCGGGACCGGTGCGCGCCGGCAAACAAAGCCGGACCGTGTAGGCGGGCGCTCAGAAAGTCAGCTGAAAGATAGACGGAACATGAGATGGAAAACTGCAGACCCGCATAAATGCCTTAATCTTATAGGCGCGATCGTTCTCGTGGTTGGTTTGCTCAGCGCCGCCTCGATCTATCTGATGGCTCGCGGTGAATCGAGCGGCGTGCTTGGATACGAAGACGGAGGGGGATCTGCTGCATATCCGATCATGCCCGATGATTCCAAGCAATACATTCGAGGCCTGCAACTCTACGGCGGAACGGCAAACGTGCTTGCCGATGAATTAAGACGCTGGTTTGATGGATTGTGGCACGGTAAATCGCTCGCATACACGGTGGCCTTCATTACCATTGTTATATCAGCAGGGCTCATCTACGCCGCCAACCACTTGCCACCCCGCCCTGAACCCCAAGCCCGCGGCGAATGCAGCCGGGGCAAAATCGAATAAAACTCCTGCATATGGTCGAGCGAACTTCTATGGTTCGACAGGGGGATCGACGCCCAGCAATTGTTTTTCTTTTTCGGCTATTCTTCTCCGGGCCTTATCGATATTGAGATCTTTTCCTATATAGATCGAATGGACCCTGCCCCTGATCTTCCTGTAGAGCCTGTAATAGCCGTCTTTAGACCGTTGAGCATTCCATCTGCCTATCTTGTTTGAAGGAATCGAGGTTTGCGAATTTTGTACAACCCCCAACCCCCCAACACGGACGGCGTCAGGCCCGGCCCATTGTATAACCATTTGAGAAAGTCCCTGTTTAACCTCTGGGGCATCGAGTGCGGAAGGCTGTGTGCTTTCAACCGTGGAGACTGCAAATGCGTTTGACTTCTTCAGGAGTTTTTGAATCCAGGCCTCCAGAGAAGCTCGCTTTTTGCTCAAGGCGCCCACTTCCAGCACCAGGCGGGAGTTGTCCTCTTTCTGTGCGTCTAACTCATGTATAACCCTGTTCATATTTTCAATCGCGGTGCTTAACTCACCTTGAAGCTTGTCCGAATGCAGCGCGAGGCTTTTCGCCCGATTTTCCAAGTCCTCTTTTTCGGCCTTGATCTGCCCGATGTTTTCTTCGAGATGCTTAAGATTCCATAAGGCTTTGTCCCTTTCACCGGAAATTTCGCGCAACTCCTGTATAACCGCATCCGGTCCTCGGCCGTGAGGGTCTTTCAGGTAATCCCCGCTGTCCGGGTTTGCCCGCGAAACATTCTGAACCGGGGGGGTCTCGTCACTGCCTTCAGTCCATTCGGACAGGAAAAGGCTGAAGAGCAGGATTTGCTCAAAGACGTCGAATTCCAGCCGCTGCTCAACGCCCGGTACTGCTTCCCTGAAAGCTTTCCATGTCCTTTTGACTGTCCTGTGTTGCTCGTAAAGCGCAGGGATAAGCTCTCTGTATGCGCTTACCCATTGCACATAGGGGGCCAAAATCGGTACGAAATAATCTGCTTCCTGGTGGTGTTTCGCCATGATAGGCGCCTGTTGTTCCGGTTGGCACATCGGGCCGGTGTCAAACTCGTTGTCTAACCATTTGACCATAGACCATTTAATGAATGAAAGCAACCTTTTTGCGTCTCGCGCCGGCTTGGACCGGGGTAAGCATTTTAGTTGCGTGCCCTGATTTGCATATCGTATGATTCAAGGTGATGCTGGGTGGGGGCGAAACCCCTGTTTGGACAAACTTAATTCGGTGGAATGAACGGGAGTTGGTATGAAAAACTTGGGGAGCTATTTCACGGTTTTGTTTGTTGCTCTGTTAACTTTCGTGTCTTTTTCAGGAAATGAGCCCGTTGGAGCGCAGGAAAAATCGGAGAGTATGCTGCCGGTAGCTGATCTATATAAACCCGATGAGATCAAAGAAGCTTTTGACCGGCAGAAGATTACGCCTTTTGACGATCCAAAGTTCTATTTTGAGATCCTGGTGCCCAAGAACTGGGACTCTCGCCCGCATTCGGTGTCAAAACAGGATTTCGAAGAGGCGCAGGCAGGGAAGGCGATGGTGGGAATGGCTGTTTTCACGCCAAATTCGGAAAATGAAAAGGACATGATTATAAACGTTTATTTCATGCGTGTTCCAACCCGTGTACAACTCGCGGACTGGATGGATATTATTTTGAAGAATATGGACTGCAGGGTCTTAGCCAGGCAGCGGGGGGAATACAACGAGCGCGTTGTCGAAGACGCCCTTTTGGAAAAAGACGTGGAAGGGCATGTGTTGACCAGGTTCACGGCTTCCAGGCATGGCGATTATATTTTCGTGGTTTCGGGTTCGGCTGCTGAAGAGCAATATCCAAAGTGTAAAAGCATCTTTGGCATGGCCGCCGTCACGTTCAACCCCGTTGGCATGGCGTTGAACGCACCTTTTCAAATAACTGATTTTAAGTTTCTCGAGTCCAAAGGAGGCCCCGAGCGTGCTCAGGGTAATTTCAAGCCAAAGGACAAGCTATATACGACTTTCGAGTTTACCGGTTTTGGTCTCGATCAGCAGGGCCAGCCGCACGTACTCGTGGAAATGACGGCATCCGATTCTGAAGGTATTCAACTTTTCAAGCCCATAAAGGATGAAATCCGGCTGGGGGCAAAAGGTAAGAACCCGCTTGGCTATCTCAACCTGGAACTACCCGCGTATGCTAAGGCGGGAAAGTACGGCATTCGAATCAAGGCCCATGATGCTGTAAAAAATGTCGATTATGAATTGGCAAAGTTGTTTGACGTAGATGGGCCTCCCACGGTCGTATCGAAACAATTGGAATTTCGCGACTGCCTGCTGTCGACATCAAAGGATGGACCGCCTGTGAAACCTTTAGCGGTCAAACCCGGCGATAAAGTCCATTCATCTTCCAAAATAGCCGGGATGCAGTTCAGGGAAGACAAAATCGATGTCCAAATTTCATTGCAGGTGGTTGGGCCTCTTGGAGAGATTATTTATGAAAAACCCGATCTTATAACACTGAAAGACTCCTACTTTTACCGGCCCCCAACTTTTTTCGGAGAAATCTCCGCGTGGATCGGCCTGCCGTCCGCCGCCAGTCAGGGAAAATACATCTGGAAGTATAAAATGACCGACAGGGTAGCCAATACGACCACGAATTATGAAGAAGAGTTCGAAGTGAAATAAACCGGCGAAATCAGAAGCCGCAGGTCCGGACCCGATGACCCTTTCGCCCTTGGAGCCATGGGATGTCCGGTAAGGGATCCTGCAAATCCGAATCCGGACATTTGCAAAGCTTTAGTGTATTGGAAGGTTGGGCCTCCCCAAAAAACTGGCCCGAGGCCCTGCGCAATTGAGTCGGATAAAAGGGGGCTGACCATGAAAGCCATAGCCGGCATTACGAAAGCGCAGACGAAAAAGGGTCACGCTGTAATAAGCGCAACCCTTAGATTTCGTTTGGTAGCGGGGCTTGGATTTGAACCAAGGACCTTCGGGTTATGAGCCCGACGAGCTACCTGACTGCTCCACCCCGCGACAAGTCTTATAAGTGTACTTCGAGAAATCTTTCATGTCAATACTGGAATCCTGCATCTATCCTGCAAAATTGGAGAGGCTGATGCAGATCCTGAAGTTCATCGGCAAAACCGGGTCCCCCTCACGGCCCAGAGAAAAGCAGACCCTGTTCAATCTTGAGGCCGTCCGTCCAGGGCAGGCACGCAGGCCACACGGAATGGGCACGGTGCGCCAAGCGGATGGTCCCGCCTTTGGCGGGGTTGCTGAAATTAATCACCAAAGTCGACAATAAGGTTCGCTTCGTTTCCACAGACCTTGCATACGCGGGTTTCACGCTGCTGCTTCTTTGTCTCGCCCGAGGGCGCCTGCACTTCGATCATCTGACAGGTTATGGTCATTTCCGCTTCATTTCCGCATTTGTCACAGTGACACTGTTCAACTCTTTCATTCATGGCAGTGGTCCTCTCCTTTGAAAAATTAAAATATCCAACAACTACTCCCTTGGTGCCGCAGCAATATAAGCATCTCCCCGGAGAAGGGAACGGATGATTATTATTTGTGAAAAAATATTTTGTGTGAGTCTTTTTCCATACGAATAGAAGTCAAAGGGGTGGTGCGCAGTTTTAAAACGGCTGGTATGGCAGGCAAACCAGAAGATAGTTATCGTTATCAGGTTGAGTAAACTCGCAGTGCCGGGCATCTCCGCCCGCAATGATTTGATGGGAGTGCCGGGAGAAAGTCATTTTGGTTTTTCTGAACTGGTTTTTCAGAACAGGAGGATTTCCGGTTATGAAGCGCAACGGCTATTCCAAATTGCTATGGCTGCTTGCTTCAATTGCAGTTGTCATTTTAATGGGTGCGGCGGTCACGGCACGCGCAGCATTTTCGGACCTGAACCTGGTAACGGCGATCCAGGATGTAGCTAAAAGGGTTATTCCCTCCGTCGTTCATATCGAGGTAACCGAGAAACGGACGGTTACAAATCCTCTGCTGCCATTTCAGAACGACCCTTTTTTCCAATATTTTTTTGGAAATCCAAAGATGCCGAAGAAATTCGAAAGGGAGATAACCGGTCTCGGAAGCGGGATACTAATTGATTCCCAGGGGCATATTTTGACCAACAGCCATTTAGTGAACGGCGCAACAAAGATGAAAGTCGTTCTCTCCGACGGCAGGAGCTACACGGATGCATCGGTCAAGGTCATCGGTGTGGATGCGAAAACCGACCTTGCAGTCATAAAGATCTCGGACAGAGGCAATTTCCCTTTCGTTACCTTCGGAGATTCGGACAAAGTCGAGGTAGGGCAGTGGGTCGTTGCGATCGGTCATCCGCAGGGGCTCGACCAGACTGTCACCCAGGGGATTATAAGCGCGAAGCACAGGCGGGGAATTTCAGACCCGAGCAGCTACCAGGATTTTCTTCAGACTGACGCGGCTATTAATCCGGGCAACAGCGGGGGGCCGCTTCTCAACCTGGAGGGTGAGGTTATAGGGGTGAACGCAGCCATTATGTCTTCGTCCGGCGGGTTTGAGGGTATCGGTTTTGCGATCCCCGGCAATATGGCGCTCCACGTTAGCAAGCGGTTGATGGCAAGCGGAAAGGTCGAACGCGGATGGCTCGGCTTGACGATTCAGAATCTTACGCCGGAACTGGCCGGATCTTTTGGAATGAGCAGCACCAAGGGGGTCGTGGTGGCCAATGTTTTGAAAAACGGCCCGGCCGAGAAAGCGGGGATAAAACGGGGAGACATAATAGTGGCATACGAGCAAAAGCCTGTCGAGGACCCCGACAGGTTCCGCAACGAACTTGCCATCGTCCCCATCGGACAATCCATCACATTGACCACGCTTCGAGACGGCCGATCCCGTGACGTCAACCTGATGGTATCGAGCGACGTGCAACAGGGGAAAGCGCTTCTGTCTTCGGTGGCTGAGCGTTTCGGCGTCGAGGTGAAGTCTGTTGGAAAAAACGAAGAGAAAAAATACGGCCTCAATGACAGAAAGGGTGTAATCGTAAGCCGGATTGCACCAAATGGGAGTTTTGGCAAAGCCGGTGTCGAACGCGATGATATTATCCTTCAGATAAACCAGAGTGATGTCGATGGACCGGATCAATTTGGGGAAGTTTTAAGCACAACGCCTCCCCAAAGTGGGTTAATTCTCACGGTTATCGACCACAAGAGCCGGGAGGCGGGCATGGTGCGGCTTACAGCGCCGTAAGGAATGCCGGAGGCGATCTCGCATCTTTTTTTGCCCTGGAGATCCAACAGCTCTTTTTGGCACATCAGGCCCCGGCCGCTCGGGGCCCTTCCATTCATGGTTTACGGTTTCGGAAATCAGTTGTATAGGTGGTCGTCGCGTTTTATGAGCGCTCCTGCGGCGGGCGCCTTTGCCGTGTCGATGTCCGGGCGGTAATCTGTTATTATCACTGAAAGGGCTTCAATGAATACTTCATTCGATGTCGCAATTACAGGGGCGGGAATAATCGGTCTCGCCACGGGCATGAAACTCCTGGAGAAGTATCCCGGACTGAGGGTCGCAATTCTGGAAAAGGAAAATACGATCTGCGCTCATCAGACCGGACACAACAGCGGCGTCATTCATTCGGGGCTCTACTACCGGCCCGGCGCCATGAAGGCTCGCTTTTGCATGTCCGGTCATGACGAACTTGTGCGGTTCTGTCTCGATCACGGCATCAAGCATGAGATTTGCGGAAAGGTAGTCGTAGCGACGCGCGACGAGGAACTTCCCGCCCTTGCCGAACTCTATCGGCGCGGAAGCGAAAACGGCGTTGAGGGGCTGAGGATGCTCACGAGCGCGGAGGTAAAAGAGTTTGAGCCGTACGCGCGGAGCATCCGTGGAATGCTCGTGCCGAGCGCCGGCATTGTGGATTTCAGGCAGGTTGCCGGGGCTTATGCCGAGGTGTTTGGAAAAGGCGGCGGGGAACTGTTGCTGGGAACTAAAGTCGGAAGAGTAAAGGACTTTGGTCCGAAAACGCTGCAGATTCAAACCGATCGAGGGGAGTTGCAGAGCCGGGTTTTTATAAATTGCGCGGGACTCTATTCCGATCGGGTCGCCAAGTCCTGCGGCCTGTCGCCTCCGTGCAAGATTGTTCCCTTCAGGGGTGAATACTACAGGATAAAACCAGGACGGGCTTATCTGGTCAAAAGTCTTATATATCCGGTCCCTGACCCCAGATTCCCTTTTCTTGGGGTACATTTTACACGAATGATCGACGGGAAGATCGAGGCCGGTCCTAACGCGGTGCTTGCTTTTGCCCGCGAGGGATACAGCAGGATGCGAATTTCTCCCATGGAGCTGGCCGAGACCCTTGGTTATGGCGGTTTTTGGCGCCTCGTATCCAGGCATTGGAAAACCGGCATGGGTGAAATGGCGCGCTCCTTTTCCAAATTTCTCTTTACCCGCGCGCTTCAAGGGCTTATGCCCGCTATTTCCAGTGACGATCTTGAGCCTGGCGGGGCGGGTGTGCGTGCCCAGGCCCTGGGGCCTGACGGAAAGCTTCTGGACGACTTCGTCATTGAGCGCACAGAGAAAATGATTCACGTGCTAAACGCTCCGTCTCCGGCAGCCACTTCTTCCCTGGCCATAGCCAGGCAGATCGTCGCAGTCGCGGGCGGGGCAATCGAAGGTTAGCTTTTTTGCCGAGGCGGCAGGCGGCGATACAGAATCAGGATTAAAGGATTTCGATGAAAGACAGCATACGAACAGCCATAATTCAAGCCAAGCCTTACCCTTCGTTCGACGATCCGCGCAATATCGGACACGCCCTGCAGCTGATGGAAAGATGCCGGGGTGAAGATCTGGACATAATCTGTTTACCGGAATATTTCCCTTTTACGGGCGAACGCGAGCTGGGTTCGGCCGCCCGCAAATTCAACAGCTACGTAATAGCCGGCTTGCTCGAAGAAGAAGGCGGGAAGCGTTACAATACCGCTACCCTTTTCAACCGTGCCGGAAAGGTTGTCGGCAGACAACGTAAGTTCAACGTAGGTTCGCTTGAGCGCGACAGACTTGGAATCTCACGGGGAGATGGGATATTTCGGGTTTTTACCACCGATTTTGGAAAGATCGGCATGCCGGTTTGCATCGATTTCTGGGGACAGCCCGAAGCCGGCCGGCAACTGGCGGACCAGGGAGTAGAAGTCGTTTTCAATCCCTGCATCTTTCCAATCCTGCGCGGTCATTGGAGAACGGGAGCGTTGGTGAGGGCCTTCGATAATTTCGCGCCGGTCGTCGGCATCAATACAGCCGATTATAACGCCCTGTTTGGCGAAAAGCGCGTTCACCAGCATGGAGGAGGCAGTTTTACGCTCCAACCTCCCAAGATGCTGGACAAGGACGATTTCAATCGCTGGGTGAGGGGTCTGGAGGACATCGAAAACTGGATTCAACTGGAGTTGGACGAACTCGAACAGGTCTATATGGCCGAAGTCAACCTTGCTGCTCCCAGACGTTTCCGAATCGAGTTTTTCAACCGGTTCGGCTTCCAAAGATCCTGAGCGCACGTGGAGGCTGCTCATTTTTAAGGGAGGTCCGCCGAGATCGAAAAGTCGAAAAGAAATATCTACCTCAAGATGAAAACGCTTCCGGAGGCCCGTGAAATCTGGGTGGGCCGGACAGGGTCGCTGCGGACGGCCGAAGAGACCATCGATGTGAGTTCGGGCCTCGGGCGCATCACCACGAGGCCGGTTACCGCTCTGCGCTCTGTCCCGCACTATCACGGCGCTGCGATGGACGGCTATGCGGTACGCGCAACCGATACATATGGTGCGAGCGATACGACGCCCATTCGCCTGAGGGTCGGGGAAAGCGCTTACGCGGTCGATACGGGTGACCCGCTTCCAGAGGGCAGCGACGCAGTGATCATGATCGAAAATGTCGAGGGCGTTTCGGGTTCGCTGATAGAAATCCGGTCCGCGGCATTCCCCTGGCAGCACGTGCGCAAAGTTGGTGAAGACATAGTATCGGGTGAGTTGCTTTTGCCCCAGCAGCATATTTTACGCCCCGTCGATGTAGGGTCGCTCCTGGCCGCGGGGGTTTTAAGCATCAGTGTTTTCGCCAGACCCGAACTGTTCATCCAGCCCACCGGCAGCGAAATCATTCCGGCGGCCAGGGCGGCTGAGGCAAAACCGGGTGAAATCGTCGAGTTCAACGGGGCAATCCTTGGCGGAATGGTCGAAGAATGCGGAGGAGTGGCGGTCCTGCGCGACATAGTCCCGGATTGCTACGACTCCATAAAGGAGGCGCTCCGGGAAGGGGTCGAGTCTTCGGCGGACATCATCGTGATCAACGCGGGATCTTCGGCCGGATCGGAAGACTACACCGCCTCGGTCATCGGGGAACTTGGGGAAGTGCTGGTGCACGGGGTTGCCATGATGCCTGGAAAGCCGGTTATCCTTGCGATGGTGAGCGGAAAACCGGTTGTCGGAATCCCCGGATATCCAGTTTCGGCGATTATGGCTTTCGAACAGTTCGTAAGGCCGCTTCTCTACAGTCTTCGAGCTGTACAACCCCCGGCATTTCCCACGGTTTCCGCGACTCTTGGCAGGAAATTGCCATCGAAACTGGGCCTGGAAGAATTTGTGCGGGTGATTCTGGGCAGGGTGGAGGACAGGCTTGTTGCAATGCCGATCAGTAGGGGCGCAGGAATAATCACATCGCTTAGCCGCGCGGACGGTATCCTGCAGATTCCCCAGGAGCAGGAGGGCGTCGATGAGGGCGCCGAGGTGGAAGTGAGGCTGCTAAGGCCGAAGGACCAGCTCGATTGCACGCTTATCATGATCGGGAGCCATGATAACGCGATTGACCTGTTAGCCAACGAACTTAAGGGCCGGGACAGTAGGGTCCATCTGTCATCGAGCAATGTCGGAAGCTTGGGGGGATTGCTGGCGCTCAGGCGAAAGCAGACTCATTTTGCAGGCTCGCATCTTCTCGATACGCAGAGCGGAGAGTACAATTATTCATACGTGGAGCGCTATCTGAAAGGAACCGGGGTCAGGCTTGTCCAGCTTGCAATGCGGGAGCAGGGGCTGCTTATCACAAAAGGGAACCCGAAGGGGATAAATGGAATAAACGACCTTCTGCGGCCCGATGTGACTTTTATAAACCGGCAGGGCGGTTCGGGAACGCGCGTGCTCTTTGACTACTGTCTACAACAGCTCGGCCTGTCGGCCGAAGGCATCAAAGGGTATGACCAGGAAGAATTCACGCATATGAGCGTTGCGGTAAGTATTTCGAGCGGGCGGGCCGACGCGGGAATGGCGATTCACTCTTCAGCCAGGGCGCTGAACCTGGATTTCATTCCGATCGCCCGCGAACGCTATGACCTTTTGATTGCGGAAAGCGCCTGGTCGGATTTCAAGGTCCGGATGGCGCTCGATATCATAGCATCGGATTCATTCCGCCGGAAGACAGCTTCGATGGGTGGCTACGACGTTTCCAACTCCGGCATGATTATGGGCATTTGGGATGGAGCAACTTGGGTCGAACGCTCCGGCGGCTGATTTTTATGTCGCCGGCGCCCCGGATGAAAGAAGCGCTTATTTAGAGTTGCTGGGGACTGGTGAGCTGTCTCGCAGGGCCGAAGCCCTGGAGGCAAGGCTTGGCCGGTGTGATCTGTGCCCCCGAGCCTGCGGCGTTGACCGGAACAGAGGAAAAGTGGGCTATTGCGGGGTTGGCAATCTGCCGAAGGTAGCCGCAATAAACCTGCATTGCTGGGAAGAACCACCTATTTCCGGAACGCGGGGTTCCGGTACGATCTTTTTTTCCGGCTGCACGCTGAAGTGCATCTTTTGTCAGAACTATCCGATCAGCCAGCTTGGGGTCGGCCGGGAGGTGAGCATAGAGGACCTGGCGTTCGGGATGCTCGAGTTGCAAAACAAAGGGGCGCACAACATAAACCTGGTTACCCCGACCCATCAGATTGCCGCGATAATTCGAGCCCTTGTGCCGGCCGCGCATCGGGGCCTTCGCATTCCGCTCGTGTATAACTCGAACGGCTATGAATCCCTTGAAACCCTCAGACTCCTCGATGGAGTCATAGATGTTTACCTGCCGGATATTAAATACTCTGAGCCCGAAACAGCTAAAAAATATTCTGGGGCCGCGGATTACGTAAGGTTCAACCGGGAGGCCCTTGTTGAAATGTGGCGGCAGGCCGGGCCGATCCGAACCGACGCGGAAGGCATCGCGCTCAAGGGCATGTTGGTGCGCCACCTGGTCTTACCGGAAAACCTCGCCGGCTCCGGCGAATGCTTCTCGTTTCTTTCCCGGCGGATAGGTTCGAAGGTCTGGGTAAGTCTTATGAACCAGTATTTTCCGGCTTATAAGGGCCCCTCTACTCCACCCCTTGACAGAAAGACTATGCGGAAGGAATACGAGGCGGCATTCTCAGCCATGACGGAACTGGGAATACTCAACGGATTCGTTCAGGCTGCCTCCTGATCGGCCCCGGGTTCGTGGACAATTCAAAAAACGGTGGAAATTCTCACTGTTCGCATGATAATGATAACAGTCATTGCCGTTTTGGCCTCATATGGTTCAGCTCATCCAAGGTCGATCTATGGAAGAAATAGGCGGGTATAAAAAGCTCCGTCGAAAAATTGTGATAACCACGCTCTGTTTTGCCATGATTCCGCTCCTGGTTGTCGGTTTCGAGATGTACAGGGGATTTGCCGGGGTCTACGAAACGCGGGTGATGGAAGACCTCAGGAGAATGGCGGAAAACCGCCGCTACGCTATAGATCTCTTTCTCGAAGAGCGCCTGTCCCAATTGAGTACTCTGGTCTACACCCAATCATTCGACCAGCTGAAAGACGAGGAGTACCTGAACCGGGTTTTCACACTGCTTCAGATGCGCTCCAAATCCTATGTGGATGTGGGGATCATCGACAGGGAAGGAAACCACGTCGCTTATATAGGGCCATATCAGTTGAAGGGCGTAAATTACAGCAATGAGGAATGGTTCCACGAAACGATGCGGCGCGGCTATTATATAAGCGATGTTTTTGCCGGGTTCAGGAATTTTCCTCACTTCATTATCGCTATAATGAGAAGGGAAGGGGACCGGAGCTGGATCTTGCGCGCCACCATCGATACCGATATCTTCGAAGCCATGGTCAGGGCCGCGCAGACGGGGCAGAAAGGCGATGCATTCGTCGTAAACCGCAATAACGTGCTTCAGACTACCCCCCGTTTTGGCGGCGAACTCCTGAGCAAGATGGATTATCCTGTCTTCCAGAGGTTTTCGGGAACCATCGTCGAGCAAAGAGACCTGGGCGGCGATAAGGCCCTCGTCGGGCTTGCCTGGCTCAAGAACAAAGAATGGCTTCTTGTAATAAAGGTGGAGTCATTCGAGTCCATGATGCCTCTTGTGCGGGCGAGGTTTTTCGCAATTGAGCTTATAGCGGGCGGGGTGCTGGTGATGATCATAGGCGCCCTGTTCATATCCAGGGTAATGGTCCGGCAACTGGAAAGAGCTGAAAAAGGGAAGGCCCTGCTGGATGCCAGCCTGATTCAGTCCAGTAAAATGGCGGCACTTGGAAAACTTGCGGCGGGAATCGCTCACGAGGTCAATAACCCCCTCGCCGTAATAAAAGAAAAAGTCGGGTGGATAAGTGACCTGCTGACCGAAGAGGAGATCGCGAAGAGCGAAAACTTTGCCGAGTTCGATGACGCCGTTCGTAAAATAGACTACCATGTGGACCGTGCCAAGAAGGTCACTCACCGGCTGCTCGGCTTTGCAAGACGAATGGAGCCCGTGCGGGAGCAGGTTGATCTAAACAGGCTTATATCCGAAACCATCGCTTTCCTGGAAAATGAAGCTCATTATCGCAGCATCGAGATAAAAACCGAATTTAGCCAGGATCTTCCTGCTACGGTCAGCGATTCCTCTCAACTCCAGCAGGTATTTTTGAATATTCTGAACAACGCTATCGATGCTATCGGCAAATCGGGGGAAATAATCATAAAGACGGGTTTCAGCGAAAGCGAGCGGGAGCTCTACGTCAGTGTCTCCGATGATGGCCCGGGAATCCCGAACGAACTGAAGAGCAAGATTTTCGACCCGTTTTTCAGCACAAAAGAATATGGAATGGGCACTGGCCTGGGGCTTTCGATCAGCTACAGCATAATCGAGAAGCTCGGGGGCAGAATAAATGTATCCAGCGAAGCAGGAAAGGGCGCTGCATTCACTATTTATCTGCCGTGGATAACCGACAAAACAGTCTGAACCGGTTCAGGCGCTCTTTTTTACTTTCTGACTCCACGCTCCGCAAGGGGTTTGTGATCATGGTGAAACCAAAAGTTTTAGTCATAGACGATGAGCCGGATTTCCTGGAAACCGTCGTGAAGCGTTTGCGTAAACGTCAGATCGAGGCAGCCGGAGTTGGCGGCGGGAAAGAAGCAGTCCGGCTTCTCAGTGAACAATCCTTTGACGTCGTGATTCTCGATTTGAGAATGCCGGGGATGGACGGCCTCGAAACATTGAAGGAAATAAAAAAGAAAAGCCCTCTCACCGAAGTTATCATGCTGACAGGGCATGGGTCGGTCGAATCGGGAATACAGGGAATGCAACTGGGCGCGTTCGACTATGTAATCAAGCCGGCGGACTTTGAAGAGCTCCTTGAAAAAGTGAACCAGGCCGCCGAAAGGAAGATGCTTCACGAGGAGCGGCTCCGAAAGGCATAGCATATCGTCTGAGGCCTTTTGACCTCTGTCTTGCTCCCCTCAATCAGGCGCCGGCCAGGCCATGCTGAACATCATACCCACAGATCCTTCCAGGGTTTACATTCTGGTAGTTCCGCCGTCAATTCTTCTGCTCGCGGTTCCGCTCTGGATATACAGCGGACCCGGAGCTGCTTTTGCGGCGCTGGCAGTGGCCGCCCTTTGCTTTTTTGTCATCAGTTCGCTCGTTCGCAAAGTTGTAAAGGCCCAAGAGCAAAAGTGCTTTCTCGACCTGCAGCTTATCCAGTCTCAAAAACTGGCCGCCATTGGCGAACTCTCAACAGGAATAGCTCATGAGATAAACAATCCTCTGGCGATAATAGCCCAGGAAGTCGAGTGGGCGCGCCATCAGCTTCAGGTCGAAAAGCCGGACGAAAAAAGCACGGGAGAGCTTAAAGAATCCCTGGATGAAATCGCCCGCCAGGTCGCCAGGTGCAGTGATATAACGCATAGAGTTCTGGATTTAGCCCGAAAACGGGACCCCCTGGTACAGGCGACAGACATTAACAAACTTGTGGAGGACATGGCAAAACTGGTCGAAAAGGAAGTCCGGCACAATGGGGTCTGCATAATAAGGCAGTACCGGAAAGATTTGCCGCCCGCACTTACCGATCCGCCTCTTCTGAGGCAGGTCGTCCTGAATCTGCTGAACAATGCCGCCTACGCCGTTGGACAAAACGCCGCGATATCGATCCAAACGCGGATGCCGAGGGATGGGGAGATCGAAATTGAGATCAGCGATGCCGGGTGCGGGATTCCAAAAGAAAATCTCAACAGGATATTCGACCCTTTCTTTACCACAAAGCCTCCAGGCAAAGGGACGGGGCTGGGACTTTCGTTGTGTCACAGCATAGTTACGCGGCTGGGCGGAACAATCACCGTCCAAAGCGAACAGGGAAAAGGATCGTCTTTCGCCGTGAGGCTTCCCCTTGACTATAATTCACACAAAAGCGGGTGATCAATGTCAGTAAGGCCAAAAGTACTCATTGTGGACGATGAGGAAAGGTTTAGAACGACTCTGCACAAGCTGCTCACCGTAAGGAAGATCGATGCGGCTTATGTGGGCAGCGCCACGGAAGCGTTCTCGGAAATTGCCAACAGCGATTACGATGTAATTCTCCTGGATGTGAAAATGCCCGAGATGGACGGCATTGAAGCGCTTGGGAGAATAAAGAGGGACAATCCTCAAATCGAGGTGATAATTCTTACCGGTCATGCCAGCGTGGATGCGGCTATAGAGATCATGAAGCTGGGCGGATACGACTACCTTCTGAAGCCCTGTGCGATAGATGAGCTTGTGGGCAAGATAGAATCCGCATGCGAAAGAAAAGCGATGCGGGAAAAAAAGACCGTCGACACCGGCCGTTAAAGGAAAAACGGGAAACCGAAGGGAAGGGCCCTTGCCTGCCCCCGTATTCTAGCAGGGGTGATTCTTAAAGGAACCCGTGTCCAGTTTGGTCTGGCGTATCAGCCTGTGCAGGTACTGCCGCTTCAGGCCGCACTCGAGGGCGGCCCTGGAAATATTGCCATCGTTGCGGCTTAAGAGCCTGGATATGTATTGGGCAAGAAACTTATCGATCACCTTGTCTTTGGCTTCCTTAAACGGCATGGAAAAAAGATCGGGGCCTTGACTTGGTTCCGGGGGAGAACCTTGGGGGGCCGGTCCATAAGCCAGGGCGTCGGATAGTTCGAGGGTCTCCGAAGCGGCCATTATTACGCCTCTTTCTATTACATTCTCCAACTCGCGGACGTTTCCGGGCCAATCTTTTCCGAGCAGGTGCTCCATGAGTTCATCCGAGATCCGTTTGACGTTTTTGCCGTGCAGACTGTTGTATTTTTCAAGAAAGTGGTTCGCAAGCAGCGGGATATCCTCGCGTCTCTCCGAGAGAGCCGGGAGTCGAATATTGATAACGTTAAGGCGATAGAACAGGTCCTCCCTGAATTGGCCTTCCCTGATCTTTGCGCCCAGGTTCTGATTCGTCGCCGCGATAAACCGGATGTCCACCTTGCAGATCGCATTGGATCCCACAATTTTGTATTCGCCTTCCTGGAGAAGCCGAAGCAGCTTTACCTGCATCGCCGGGCTGAGATCGGCGATCTCGTCCAGGAAAAGGGCCCCGTGGTTCGCCTCTTCGACCATGCCTTTCTTGTTCCGGATCGCGCCGGTGAAAGCCCCTTTAACGTGGCCGAAGAGTTCGCTTTCTATGATCGATTCGGGAATCGTGCTGCAGTCGATGGGAATGAATTGCTGACCGTTCCTGGGGCTCTGGGAGTGGAGGGCGCGAGCAACCAGTTCCTTGCCTGTCCCGCTGTTGCCGGTAATGAGCACTGTGGCTGAAGTTTTGGCCACCTTCCGTATCTGGTCGTGCAGCGATCTCATAACCAGGGTCGAACCCACCATGGTGTGAAAACTGGATTTTTCCTCGAGCTTTTGACGAAGGTAGATATTTTCTTTGTGAAGCCGCTGCCAGTTGAGGGCCTGCTCGATCACATGCAGAAGCCTTTCCTTGCGGAAAGGCTTTGTAATATAATCAAAAGCTCCTTTGCGGGTGGCCTCGATAGCCGAGTCAATCGTGCCATAGGCCGTCATGATGATAACCGCTGTCTGAGGGCTTTTCTGTTTGATTTCCTCCAATACCTGTATGCCGTTTTTGCCCGGCATCTTGAGGTCGGTCAGTACGACGTCAAAGGCTTTATGCTGCAAAAGTTGCGTCAGTTCGGAAGGATCGCTGAGGGTAGTTAACCCATGGGAACTTTTCTCAGATATGATTCTGCCCAAAAGAGCCAGCATGTCCTGTTCGTCGTCTAAAGCAAGAATTGAGGACATCTTTATACCTTTTTACAAAAAGCCGCGTTCAACTCATTGATCGATTCTTCGCTCACCCGACATGCCGTTTCCGTTCACTGAATTTTCACTCCACTGTTGACGCAGAGTCAAATTAAATGTCATTTAAAAGTGACATATTGTGAAATTTCGGCGGGCTTTTCTCGTTATACATCACAAACGGACAAAAAGAGTGGACACAAAATCACGGCCGGAACGCCTCAGAGTTTTGAGAATCCTGGGTATAGTGACCCTGTTGCTTGTCGGCGGAGCTTCATGGCTGGCCATCTCCACCGCCAGGTACATGAAAGACGTTCTGAGAGACCAGTTTAACGAACAGCAGCTGGTGCTCGCCAGATACGCCGCCCAGCGTATAGAAGCGAATATAAGCGACACTATCACCGATATGCTGTTTTTGAACTCCCTTCCCGCGATTCAACACTGTGATCCTGACGGCTACGAAGCCCTGCTGCTCTCGACGCTCCCCGTCTTCAACGGAAGCAGCATTATCGCAATTCGCCGAATAGACAGGGACGGGAGCCAGATTTTCGCCGCAAGCGAACAGGGGATCATCATACGCAACCTGGGGCCGGCACAGCAGGAGCCCGGGGCGTATCTGTCCTGGGCCGCGGATCCGGCAAACAGAGGCAAAACCATGGGCACGCCTCTTTACCCGAAGGAAGGGGCAAAAGACAGGGGCGTCCTCGTGTTCGACCTGATTGCGCCAACTTACGCGGACGCCACCAACTCCGCTCACCCTTTCCCCTCCAGAGCATTTGCCGGATACATCAGACTAACCCTGGACGTCTCTCATCTGATGCATGGGATAATGCCCTCTATCCGTTCCGGGAAAAGCGGCTATGCCTGGGCCATTGACTCGTATGGAAAGTTCATCTACCACCCGGAAAAGTCGTTCATAGGCGAAAACGCTTTCGACGCGAGGTCCATGCGGAACCCCAGTCTCTCGTTTGCTGAAATCAATCAAATTCAGCGGGAAGAGATGATTACGGGCAAAGAGGGGACCGGTTCATATGTTTCGGGGTGGCATCGGGAAATTGTGAAACCGATGGAAAAGCTGATCGCTTTCGCGCCGGTGCACATCGAAGGGCCTTATGTGAATTATTCGTGGTCGGTCGCCGTGGCGGCCCCGGCCCAGGAGGTCGAGTCTCTCATAGAATCGGTATATACGAGGCAGTTTCTCCTCCAGGCGCTGGTTGTGTTCATCCTCTGCCTGGGTAGCCTGTTCGTCGTGCTCTATGAACTTAGATGGTCCAGTGTGCTGGAGCATGAAGTCGCGGCCAAAACGGAAAATATCCGGAAATACGCCGATGAGCTTGAAAGCTCGGAAACCAAGTACCGCTCACTGGTGGAAAGCGCCGAAGACCTAATCTTCACCATGGATCGGGACGGGCTGACAAGAACCGCAAACAAGCATATGTCTCGTATTTTCGGGGTCAAGGTCCAGGATATGACAGGCCAGAGCCTCTACCGGTTTCTGCCAAAAAAACAGGTTTATGAGCAATTGAATTACGTTCGGAAGGCCCTCGCTTCCGGAAAGGGCCAGAAAATCGAAACACGTTTGACCCTGCCCTCCGGAAATCTATGGTTCAATATTCAGTATATTCCCGTAAAAGGGGAAGGAGGCGAAGACTTTGCACTGGCCATCGCCAGAGATATTACCGAAAGAAAGGACATCGAACAGCAGCTCATAAATGCCGAAAAGCTCGCCTCCCTTGGCACCATGGCTGCCGGTGTCGCCCACGAAATAAACAATCCCATTGGAATAATGCTCGGCTTTTGCGATTTGCTCCTCGAGAAGATGGACCCTGCCTCCATGGAATACAACGACCTCAAGACCATTGAAAGACACGGCCTGCACTGCAAGAGCATCGTCGAAAGACTTCTGAGCTTCGCCAGGATAAGAGATGAAAACGAGGGATGCTGTGATCTTAATTCGAATATCGAGTCCATCGTATCGGTCGTGAAGCATACCCTCGATATCAATAACATAGAACTGGTCCTCGCTCTTTCCCCGGACCTTCCGCCCGTGAGAGGAGATTCGATCGGTCTTCAGCAGGTCTTTCTCAATTTGATTAATAACGCCGTGCAGGCGATGGACGGAGATGGAGCACTTAGAATAGAAACCGGCTCCGTGTCAGGCGGAAAAGAAATCGAAGCCATCGTTATGGATACGGGGTCCGGAATCAGGAGAGAATCCCTGGGCAAGATTTTCGATCCCTTTTTTACCACCAAGAAGGTTGGTGAAGGAACGGGGTTGGGCCTTTCGGTAAGCTACGGAATAATAACCAGGTACGGAGGCTCGATAGAGTGCTCCAGTTTAAGCGAAGAAGAAGCGCCCGGCGCTTCCGGAACTACCTTCAGAATCGTTTTACCGGCCTGCGACGAAGTCACGCATGGCCCGCCTGTTTGATGGACTCTCCGTACCGCGGCCACTGTTCGAGATTCTGGCATGGACTTTGAACTAAAGAGAAATACCGCGCCAAATTTCACCGCATGATTTGCCGCCCTATGCGCTGAGATCATATTAAAAGCGGCCCCGGTTCAGGGGTTCGGAATGGTTGAAAAGAGCCGAAAAAATATTCTCATACTCGATCCCGAAAGGGACACCGCCGAGCTTTTCTCCAGAGCGCTCGAATGCCACCGCGAAGGCTACAAGTGCTATTGGGTGAACACCTCTCAAGAAGCCAGGAGCCTTCTTTCTGAAATCACCTTCAGCTTTCTTCTCGCCGATGTCTCCACACTCCAGCAGGACCATTTCCTACTGCTGGACTCTATGCGGGAAACGGTCTGCCGGACAGTCGTAATCGTGGACGCCTACCTCGATGAGAGGGCTATGATAAAAAAAGCCTTGGAAATGGGCGCCAGGGGCTACTTTATAAAACCCATCATGGTGAGTTCGCTCAGAAAGTTAATAGACGATCTCTCAGCGTCCGTTGGTGTATGCTGACTCGTTTTGTGTCCACTCATAGTTTCACGCTGTCACATTATAGTTCCAGTGCGGCGCGGCAATACCGCAACAGCCTCCTCGCCACTCTATAACATGTCGTAAACACTGATATATTCAGACAGAAACGGTTCCGAACGATGGCATGCTAATTGCTCCAAAGACGCTGAGTTTTTTTGCGAACCGGAGAACAAAATGATATGAAGAATTGGAACATCGACGAGGGACCCCGGATCGAATCATTCAACACTTAGGAGGTAAACGAACATGGGTAGGATTCTCAAGCGGCTCTACATTTCTTGTTTTCTTGCGCTGTCGCTCCCCAGTTTGGCTTTTGCTGCCGGCGGGGGGGCCGTGGCGCCGATGGTGCTGGTGGCGGACACCAGAAAGCTGGACGGCATCATGAGATGGTGGGCTAACATGTACAACAACAGCCGTATCGAGTTCACTCTTCTCACGGTCATCATAATACCGCTGGTCGGAGTTATTTTCGGGTTGATAGCCGACGTTGTCATGACCTGGATAGGCATTGACCTCGAACACCGGGACTTGGCCGAACATTGATCACGGTTGGAAAATCTCATGCTGCTCAGGAGGTAGAACATGGATTGGTTATACATTCTGATGCCCATCGCGGGCGTCAAGATATTCTGGCCGGGTCTGATCATCCTCGGAATCGGTGTAGGTGTCATAGGCGGTTTTTTCGGTATGGGCGGAGCGTGGATGGTAACCCCCGGTCTCAATATTCTTGGTTTTCCAATGGCCTTCGCAATCGGGACGGATATCGCGCACATGGCCGGAAAATCGCTGATCTCCACCATGCGCCACGGAAGGTTCGGCAACGTTGATTATAAACTTGGTTTTATCATGCTGTTCGGGACGATCGTCGGGTTCGAGGCAGGCGCCCAGATGATCATGTGGCTCGAACGAATCGGCAGGGTTGAGCTTGTTGTGCGATGGCTTTATATCGTGCTGCTGATGTTCATTACTTACATGGTTTTTTCCGACGTGGCAAAGCGGAAGAAAAAGGAAAGAGAAGCCCTAAGAGCAGGCAAAGAACTCGATAAACTGGCTACCGGTCTGGAATGGCACAAGACTTTTCATAAGATTAAAATTCCCCCGATGATCCATCTCACGACCGCCGGCATTTACTGTTCCGCGTGGCTCCCCATCATGGTCAGCTTTTTAACGGGCTGGCTTGCCGGCATTCTCGGTATCGGCGGCGGTCTGATCCGTATGCCCTCGCTTATCTACATCGTTGGCTGCCCAACGCATATTGCGGTTGGAACGGACCTTTTCGAGGTTATGATGTCCGGCCTTTATGGCGCTGCTTCATACACCTTTAAGGGACGTACTGAACTCGTCGCCGCTCTGATCATGCTCATTGGGGCCGCTGTCGGCGCTCAAGTCGGCACGGTGGCCACGAAGTACATCAAGGGCTATGGAATTCGTATAGCATTCGGCTTGGCGGTTATCGGCTGTGGTATCTCCGTTATTTTGAAACTTATCCCGACCTACTTCCCGGTTTTGAGTGCCTTTTGCGACATCGCCGCAACTATCGTGGTGCTTTCAGTGGTCAGCGCACTTGCAATTTACATAACGGTGAGGATGGTTCAGGGGGCAAAGCTCGAGGTTGCAGCGAAAAAAGCCTCGCTCGCTTCGCACGGCGGTTGATTTTGGCCTCATAACGGATACAGAAATGAAGGGGAGACACATAATGGCAAGGTATCACAAGTTGATATTGGCGATTCTTTTGATCCTGCCCCTGATTTTTTTGGCTTCATGCGACTACGGTAAGGTCGATCAGGGAAGGGTCGTCAAATTCGACAAGGAAAAAGGCACGGTGACAATCATCCGTGATTTGAAGAACGATTCCCAAAACCCGGACTATTCATATCTGCCCGCGCTGGTCTACACTATGCCCGGGGACCCGGCCGAGACCGGACCTGAGCCAAAGGCCGGGCTGCGGCTGAAGCTGGACACCAGGAATAATCAGATTACCCTCTTCGATCCTGAAGCCGGGAAATTCGAGACGATCTCTTATACCCTGATCGACCAGAAAGAAAACCTCAGCAAGGATGATCCGCTTGTCTTTGACGCATCGACGAAGAAGACCAAGCCGTTTCCGATCGTAGACAAGGAAAAGAAAACGATCACGGTTTTTTCCTCACGGCTGAAAACCCTCACTACTTTTTCCCTGCCGGAGAAGTATTTCAGCCTTCCGGAATATACCTGGGATGCGGGCGACGAAGTCCGGATATACTACAAGGAAGAGGGGAAAGCCCTGCGGTTCATGAACATTTCCAAAACGGACATCTTTAAGAAGTAGACAGGGCGTTCACCAGCAGAAAAGACGAAGGACAGATGATTTAGACTGGATTAACAGGATTGAAACGGCTCCCGTTTTGCCTTTGCTCTGTTTTTTCCTGTTAATCCTGTAAATCCTGTCAAAGGTCTTCGTGCCGCTCTGCGCTGCGTCCTCCGCGTCTCAGTGAACTACGCCTGGCTCTAAGGAAGAATCTCTAAAAGTGGAGCTTGACAGGACTATAGCCTGGAAGGACCGGATTTCTCTGGCCGGCGCCGTATTGTGCTGCCTTTTCATAATATCGATTATCGATGGTGGTGTGGACCATCTTCGCCGGCCGTCCAACAGTTTTCGGCTTCTGCCGGGTGAGAGCCTAAAGCTGACGGGTCCCATGGCGCCGGAAGTGGGAACTGTCGACGGGATGGATTTTGAAACCAACTCCCCCGCCGTATACGTTTTTCTCAGAGAGGTGATCTCCGGGTTCTGGTTGGGAACGAGGATGTGGCGAGGAAGAGTCGATCTCAGCCCGGAGATCGTTCCCGGCGACTATATAGTTACGGTATTCGGAAAAGAAGATCAGAAAAGGGTTGGAGCAAACACTTTTCACCTCATCGTGTACAAGGACCGCGAAGCCCGGCTTGACGCATCAAACTCGATCATCGAGCGCTATTCGGGAGTTTCGCCCTGGGTGGGGGCCGGTATTTTTTTCTCGGCCACGCTGCTCACCTGCCTGTGCCTTTACGTAATTTCCGGGAAAAAGGACCGCCTCATGGCCCTGCGGGGAGAAGCGGAAGTTTTCCACGTCCAAAAGGATGAGACGGGAGTTTCCATCTATTTCGGCCTCGGAAGCAATCACGGTCTGGAGCGGGGCTCCGAGTTGGTCCTGCTGGATGCAAAAGGGCGGCCGTTGGGGCAGATCAGGGTGGAAACGGTTTCAGATACGGATGCTATGGCCAAAGTCGATCCGTTAATCGAGGTAAGTCCCGGATGTCTGGTAAAGAAAAATTGATTATACGGCAAGCGGGGGGCGGTTTTCAGTCTTAGTCGCCGATGATTTTAACGAGCACCCGTTTTCGCCTGCGTCCATCGAATTCACCATAGAAAATCTGCTCCCAGGGGCCGAAGTCGAGTTTGCCCGCTGTTATGGCTACCATCACTTCGCGGCCCATGATCTGGCGCTTCATGTGGGCGTCGGCGTTGTCTTCGCCGCTGTCGTTGTGGCGGTACTGGTTTACGGGTTCGTGCGGGGCGAGGTTTTCGAGCCATTGGGCGTAATCGTGATGAAGCCCGCGCTCATCGTCGTTAATGAACACCGAAGCGGTGATGTGCATTGCGTTGACAAGAACGAACCCTTCCCGTATGCCGCTTTCACGAAGACATTCCTCGACCTCTTGCGTGATATTGATGAAGGCCAGGCGTGTTGGGGCATTGAACCACAACTCTTTGCGATAACTTTTCAAGCCGGTTTCTCCCTTTTTTTAAGAACACGCCTTCGCCTCATCGGGTCAGGAATTTTCGGTCCGGGAGGCGCTCATAAGGTGTATTTCCCCTCGCGAAAAGATTTAGCGGCAACCCCCACCATGTTTTCATCGATCATGAGCATGTCGAGTTGCCTGGTGAACTGGAACAGTCTGCCGATGATATCGAGGTTTTCCATAAGTATGGACGCCTCCAGCTTTTGAGCTTTCGCATCCACCCTGTCCGCCTTCACCTCAACCCTCATGCCGATGGACTCCAGGATAAGGGCAATGGCCCGCGCCCGCCTGTTTCGGCGCACCTCGTCGGCAGCTCCGCCCTTAAAGGAAAAGGTTATGTAGTTTTTGCTCAGGGTTGCGCCACAGTAAGAGTCCAGGACCCCATAGTGATACCCCACGCGCGAACTGAAATTGAGATACTTGTCGGAAATTATTGCATAGCTTCGCTCTCCAAAGCGTTCCGCCTGGATGTGTGGATTGAGCATCTGCTCTCCCATGACGGCAAGAAAGCCTTTAAGCTCTATCGGACGAGGGCGAAACGTGCTGAGGTCCTCATTGAGCAGTCCTTTCAGCAGCGCCGTCAAGGGAACTGAAGCAATTTGGTCCGGCCTCACTTTTCGGAGATTGGCCGCCTTTGGTGAAATCCCGCCGCCAAGATCTATCAGGAAGAGATCCAACGGAATCGGGGCGATCAGCTTGATTGCGAACCCTTCATCTCCGGATACGAAATCTCCGATTTTGAACATCTCCGTGTAGCAAAGTTCGTGAACGAACCGCATCACGTCTTGGATCGAGCGGCAGTTTTCCGGTGCAAATTCGGCTGATCTGGGGTCGATGAGATGCAGTGGGGTAATTATTGCCGCTATTCGTTTCAAAGTTTCGTAAACGTGGGTCCCCTTGAGGGAATGGTCCGGCTTTCGTTGCAGTTCGAGCAGCTGTGAGATTACGCCCCGGTAAACCTTGCAGGAAAATGCATCCACGGTGATGTCGGCGCCATCCGGGATGACCGAGGTCGCCTTTTTGGTGTCGAGCAGGGTGGGTATTGAGAATTCCCTGGCCAAAGAGGCCATGTGGCCGGTTACGCTGCCAAAATCGGTAACTATGGCCCTGGCTTTGGGCATTACGACCATGTATTTAGGAGAAGGCTGGACTGCGACGAGGACACCGCCTTCGGGAAAACTCAGAAGATCGTCCTCGCTCATCACTTTGTGCGCCTTTCCGCATCCGATGCCCGGAAAGGCCGGCGAGCCGGTTTCAAGCAGTGGCGGCTGATCCACCGCGAGGTTTTGCGGCACCTCGATTGGGATCCTGGGTCCTCCAACCAGCCGGCGGGTTTGAAGGATAAACAGCTTTTCCTCGCCGTCGAGCGCCCATTCGATATCCTGAGGCGAACCGTAATGGTCTTCCAGCCTCAGGGCGTATTCCGCCAGAGTCAATATCTGCGGGTCGGAAAGACACGCGCGTTGCCGGTCTGTTTCCGAAACAGTTTCTTCCTGCGATCCTCCCTGGGGACCGCCGGTCAGTTTGACCGCCTTGATTTCAATATTTTTGTCGAGAATTTCCAACTTCCTGGACACCGTGTAACTGTCAGGCGTTATTGCACCATCGACGGCATACGATCCAAGGCCCCAGACCGCTGAGATGAGGATGTTTTCATTGCGGGAGTCGAAGGGATGTCTAGAATAGATCACGCCGCCGGCAACCGAATCTATCATCGTGATGCACCCGACGCTCATTGCGCAGTCCTCGTCCGGAATTCCCTTCATGAGCCTGTAGGAAATGGCCCGCGTGGTAAAAAGGCTCCCGATGATGCGCTTATAGGCCGTGAGCATCTTTTCGCGAGTCACATTGAGAACGGAAAGGTACTGGCCGGCAAACGAAAGCTCACTATCCTCGCCCACAGCGCTGCTGCGCATCGAAATCCGAGACGGACCCAGAGGGCCGCTGGACCTGTCCTCGGGCCCGGCAATGGAATCGTAGCCGCTCAGGAGTTCGTCTTGCAGCTTTTCGGGAATGGATGCGGATACGATCAGCCTCTGGATTTCCTCGCTGATCGAATTCATCGACTCGGGATCGTCGAGGTCCAGGGCCATTTTTTTCATCGCAATCTGGTCGGTCAGATCATTTTCAGCCAGGAAGAACCGGCATGCTTCGGTGGTGATCGCGAATCCTTTGGGCACGGGGAGATTGAGCCGATTTTGGACTTCTCCCAAATTTGCGTTTTTGCCGCCGACAAGATCAACTTTTTCCGTGGTAATATCAGAATAGGGAAGGACCCAGCCGCAATCGGACGGCTGTTGCTTCAGATCGTCGAGTTCTGCTTTTATCTCGGCGTTAAGCCTTTCAAGAACGTCAAAAAGAGCCGGGAATTTTCGATTCGAAAGTGCATCGAAGTTCCTGATCATTCTCAAGGCGTGGAAGACTGCCCTGGCGCTCCGGGACTTGATGTAGGTCATCCCGAACACTTCATGTCCATGGAGTTTGTCTTCCAGTTCGGATATTATTTTCGAAAGCTCCGCATTGGAGTCCAGGATCGCCTTGAAGTTATCGTATTTGGACCGAAACACACTGGTGAACGTATCGGCCGCAATCCTCTTCCTGCGTATTTTAAGTTTCTTGAGAATGAAATCCAGTGCATTGAACATATTGGGCCCTGCAGTCCTGAATTCAGTGCCGTCGCTTCCTGGTTTCCAAATCGCAAACTAATTCTTATTTATCGGAAAACCAGAATCGGAGAAAATAAATGAATTTGAAATCGGAGGCTGGACCCCCGCGAATCAATAATTATTAAAGCTAAACTACTAATTCTAACAAGCTGTCCCGGATCTGCAATGAAAGGATACGGCGTGCGGCACGACCGACCGGAAAACAAACCCGGCACTTTTGACTCCGGCACTATTTCGGCGGCCGAGAAGGTTCTGGCCCGAGAGACAGTCCCCTGGCAAAAAAGGCTTTTGCCTTTCCTTGGGCCGGCGTTCATCGCCGCGGTTGCGTACATCGATCCGGGAAACTTCGCCACGAACATCCAGGGCGGTGCGCGACTCGGCTACACTCTTATCTGGGTCATAGTAATAAGTAATTTAATGGCGATGCTCGTTCAAATCCTTTCGGCAAAGCTGGGCATCGCCACCGGCCTGAATCTGGCGGAACTGTGCAGGAATCATTTTCCGGGCCCGCTTGTCTGGGTAATGTGGGTTATACTTGAAATCGTCGCCATAGCAACCGACCTTGCCGAATTCGTGGGGACCGCTGTTGGGCTTTTCCTGTTGTTCCACATCCCTCTTATCTGGGCCGGGCTTCTGACTGCTGTCGCAACCTTTCTGGTCCTTGGCCTGCAACGCTACGGTTTTCGGCCTTTCGAGGTCATAATTACCGCAATGATAGGTATTGTGGCGGTAAGCTACGTGATTGAAATATTCCTGGTCAAACCCGAACCCGCGCAGATCGCGGCCTCACTTTTTATCCCGCGCTTCGGGAACAGGGAAGGGGTTGTGCTTGCCGCCGGCATTCTGGGGGCAACAGTCATGCCTCACGTCATATTCCTTCATTCCGCCTTGACCCAGGGGCGAATAATCGTCAAGGACATCGATAAGCTCAAAAGGCTGTTCCACTTTGAAGTCATAGATGTGGCAATAGCGATGACAATCGCCGGGGCGGTTAACGCGGCAATGCTGATTATGGCCGCCTCGACCTTTTACGCTCAAGGATTGCGCGAGATCGGAACACTCGAGGAAGCCTACAGGACGGTCTCCCCAATTCTGGGACCGGCGGCGGGCAATATTTTCGCAATCGCGCTGATTGCCGCGGGCCTGTCTTCTTCGGCGGTAGGCACCATGGCCGGCCAGGTGGTCATGCAGGGATTCATCCATTTCAAAATCCCGCTTTGGATCAGGCGTCTGATTACGGTCCTGCCCTCACTGGCCGTTCTGGCCGTGGGACTGGACCCCACGAACACGCTCGTGATCAGTCAGGTTGTGCTCAGCTTCGGGCTTCCGTTTGCGGTGGTCCCGCTGGTTGTTTTTACCGCGAACAAAAAAATAATGGGGCCCCTGGTAAACAGGCCGTTCACCTCTTTTCTCGCATGGATTACGACCATACTGATTCTGGCGCTGAATATCTACCTGCTCTACAGCATGGCGGCCGGGGGCGATTGACACTTACGTGTCCGGATTATGTGGAGGCTCTATGTTTTCGAATCTGCTTGTTCCTCTCGACGGGTCAAAACTCGCTCAATCGGTTCTTCCGGTCGTAAGGAGGCTTGCGGAAGGACTTGGGTGCGCGGTGAAACTTCTTCACGTGATAGAAAAACGCCCCCCGAGCAGCATACATGGTGACAGGCACCTCCAGAACGTCGAAGGCGCTGAACGCTATCTGGCATTGATCACCGAAAGGCTCAAAGGCTGGGGACTGAGTGTTTCGAGCCACGTACACGAAGTCCCGCAGGGCGACGTGCCCAGGTGCATCGCCGAACACGCCGAAGAATTGGAACAGGACCTCATTGTCCTGTGCAAGCACGGAAGCGGTGGGTTGAAAAGATTTGTATTCGGAACCAATGCCGAGCAGGTGCTCACACATGGACGCACACCCGTAGCTCTTATAGAGACCGATGAAAACGGGCGTGCTCCCGATTTTGGCCCCCGCAGCATAATTGCCCTTATGGACCTCACATCGCACAGCGAGCCGGTCTTGACCGCCTGTTCGGAACTGGCGATGATATTCGAAGCGAAACTGCACCTATTATACGTTGTGCCGACCTCGGGCAGCGTCAGGCCGGAGGAAATTCCCGGCGGACGCCTTGTCCCGCAGACGACCCGTATGTTACTGGATTTGGAAACCGAACAGACTAGCGTCCGCTTGAAAGAACAGCTTCAGTTGCTGATTTCCCGGAATATCGAGGCGAGCGGAAGCGTTGATCGCGGTGATGCCGAACCCGCGGTTGTCGGCGCCGCCGCCGCAAGACAGGCCGACATGGTCGTAATGGCCACGAGGGGAATGGCCGGAATTGGAGCGTTCTGGGCAAAGGACCTCGTTCCGCGGATATGTTCCGGCTACGACGGCGCGCTTCTGCTCTTCCCGACCGGCGAGAAGTGAACCTAAAGGAATCTAAATGCTAAAACGCTTCAGCCTCAGAGCTAAAATAATGTTCGCTATCGGCACACTGGTGGTTATCGCCATGCTGGGCGGCTCGACTACCATATGGATGGTGCACCTGATGGACAGCGCCGTTTCTTCGGTAATCAGGACCAAAGTCGCAGCGCTCAATGTCAGCCAGGAACTGGAAAGCTCCCTCGCAATGCAAAGAGGTCTCCTGAGTTATTATTATATCGACGGGAACAGCGAATGGCTGACGCAAATCGATCAGCACCGGTACGAATTCGAAAGCTGGCTGAAAAAAGCCCGCGAATTTGCCGACTCCGATCGTGAGCGTGAACTGTTAAACGATATTGAATCGAAATACATTCGATATACGAATCAGCGCGAACAGGCAATCGAGCTCTATAAAGCCGGAAGACGCGAAGAAGGGTACGCGCTGCACAAGGAAGTCCGCAACCCCTTTTACGCCGTGAGGGACCTTTGCGAGCAGTTCAAACGGGCCCAGTATGACAGGGTCGGTTCAATCTCCGAGGATATCAAGGTGCAGGTGAAATTCTTCGATACCACCGCAATCCTGGCCATGATTTGCGCCCTGGGCCTGGGGATTACGCTTGGGGTATTGCTTTTGAACAGGGTGCTGGTGCCGATTCGGCTTCTTGCGCTTACCGCTAACCGCGACGGGGGCGTCTCGCTTGACGAACCCGACGAAGTGAAGGCGCTTGGAAAAAAAATACAGGGGCTGATCGAAAGTGTAGATACTACGCGCATCGAACTGGAGCAGAGCCGCGAACATCTGCTTCAGTCCGAAAAACTTGCTCAGACAGGAAAACTTGCCGCGGGGGTTGCGCACAGCATAAGAAATCCTCTTACCTCGGTGAAAATGCGGCTGTTTTCCCTGGAGCGCACACTCTCGCTTTCGGCCGCGCAGAAAGAAGACTTTGACGTTATTTCCGAGGAGATCCGCCATATAGATACAATAGTCGGGAATTTTCTCGAATTTTCCAGACCGCCGAAACTCAAGATCCAAAAGGCGAGTCCGTCGGAAGTGGTCGATATGGCCGTGCAGCTCCTGCGCCATCGAATCGAGTCTTACGGAGTTAGTCTAGAACTGATGAGGAACCGGAAACTCCCGGAGGTCGACTGCGACCCCGAGCAGCTCAAGGAAGTGCTGGTGAACCTGATCGTGAATGCGTGCGAGGCGATGGGAGATGGAGGACACATTCTCATAACCGAAGAAGAAGGGGCAAGCGAGCCGATGGGCAGGGTCGTTGTTATTCGCGTAAGCGACAGCGGACCCGGTATTGCTGAAGCCATCAGGGATAAAATCTTCGAACCCTTCTACACCACGAAACAGGAAGGCACCGGGCTTGGGTTGAGCATAGCGGCCCGCATTATCGAAGAACACAAGGGCTGTCTCAGCGTTAAAGGCCGCCCCCATAAAGGCACGACTTTCACGATTACTCTGCCATGCCAGGAGGAGGGAGCTTGGCTGCGATCCTTATAGTTGACGACGATCACCATCTGCGTCGGAGCTTCGATAAGCTGCTCACCCAGGATGGCCACACGGTCAAGACCGCTTCGAGCGGCGAGGCGGCGCTGACCCTGGTAAGACCCGATGAATTCGACCTTATCATTATGGATGTCAGGCTCCCCGGTATGGACGGACTTCAGACCTTCAAAGCGATCCGTGAAATCGAACCGCTTTTGCCGGTCATCATAATGACCGCGTTCGGGACGACCGAAACCGCGATTGAAGCGACCAAGATGGGCGCTTTCGACTACATCCTCAAGCCTTTCAATATACCGGAAATGCTCCTGCTGATTGAAAAGGCGGTGGAGGCCGGCCGCTTTATGCGCTCGCGGGTCGAATTGGACCCGATACCCGATGCCGACTCCGGCGAAGCCATCATCGGACGCAGCCGAGCCATGCAGGAAGTATATAAAGCGATCGGCAGGGTAGCCTCTACCGATGCTACGGTCCTTGTCCGGGGTGAATCGGGCACGGGTAAGGAACTCGTCGCCCGGGCCCTCTACCAGCACAGCGCAAGGTCCCATAAGCCCTTCCTGGTCATTAACTGCGTTGCGATCCCTGAGACGCTCCTGGAAAGCGAGCTGTTCGGCTATGAAAAAGGCGCATTCACCGGGGCCGTCAACCGCAGGGTAGGGCGCATCGAACAGGCTGACGGCGGGACGGTTTTTCTCGACGAAATTGGAGACATGCCGTTCGCAATTCAGGCGAAAATCCTGCGGCTGCTCCAGGAAAGAAGCATCGAACGGCTCGGCGGCCGCGAACCCATTCCGGTTGACGTGCGCATAATCGCCGCGACCAACCGCAATCTCGAAGCCGCTCTTTCGGAGGGCAAATTCAGGGAGGACCTCTACTACAGGCTCAAGGTCGTCACTATTTCGCTTCCTCCTCTACGGGACCGGGAGGGCGATATTGCACTGCTTTGCGAATACTTCATCAGGCGATATTCTAAAAAAATGGGCTCCCCTGACCCTGGGATAACAGCTGAGGCCCTGGAAATGCTTTGCGCCTACTCCTGGCCGGGTAACGTGCGTGAACTTGCAAACGCCGTCCACAAAGCGCTGATCTTCAACCGGGGCGGGCCCGTATCGCGGGAAGAGATTGCGCGGGTGAGCGCGATCGCCAGGGACCAAACGGCCGAAAAACCCGATTTGCCGGAAGAGACTATCCGGGCCTGGGTCCGCGGGTATTTGAATACTCAGCAGGGCGGTTTTAGTCCTTTCGATTCGGCAATGGATCAGTTTTCCGCCATGCTCATCACCGAAGCCCTGAATCTCAACGGAGGAAACAGGTCCCGCGCCGCAAAAATGCTCGGCCTCTCCCGGCCGACCCTTCTGGCGAAAATCGAAAAACACCGGATCAGGTTCGAGACCTCGGCGATAAGTGAGGAATGAGCCAAATCTTTAGATTCTGCGTGGCTGAGGTTTCCGGCTTTCGACCTTCTGCAGCCTTCCCGTTGATCGCACGGGAACCACCGTAACGCTTCACGATCTCCGGGAGTCTGCTGACGGGACTCGCTGTCCGGATCGGTGAGGACCGAGTTGATTTCGGCGAGACGTTGTTCCCCTATATGCAAAAGCTCTCGCGATCCTTCCTCTTGATCTCTCCTTCTATTTTTTCATGAGGTCCAGGAACTTGTCGTGCTCGCCTTCGATCATTGGGTAACAGTGCTCTTCTCCAGGGAACTTTCCGGCACGGACATCATCGCAGTATGCCATGATGGCCTTGGTGACCATCTCGGCTACGTTGCAGTATCGCTTGACGAACTTCGGCGTGAAGGCCTGGAATTGCCCGATCAGATCGCTAACGATCAAGAGCTGCCCGTCGCAGTGCGGGCCGGCCCCGATGGAAAGTACGGGGATGGTGAGCTTTTCAACAATATAGCCGGTGACCTCCGGGGGCACGGCCTCCACCAGCAGCATCATGGCTCCAGCCCCTTCAACGGCAAGAGCGTCTTCCACCAGCAGTTTGGCGCTCTCAGCAATGCGGCCCTGGGCCTTGTGCCCACCCAGTTGGCCGGAACTCTGCGGAGTAAGCCCGATGTGTCCGATCACCACCATGCCCGCATCGGTAATAGCCTGGATCTGACGGGCTACACGGGTGCCGCCTTCCAGCTTGACTGCATCCATCAAGGCCTCCTTGAGAAAGCGCCCGGCGTTCAACACTGCCTCCTCGACCGAAGTCTGGTAGCTGAGAAATGGCATGTCCCCTACGATAAAGGTGTTCGGGGCGCCGCGACGTACCGCCTCGCAGTGCACGATGCACTGATCCATCGTCACCGGCACGGTGCTCGAATAACCATAGACGCACATGCCCAGGGAGTCGCCGACCAGAATCATGTCAATGCCGGCGGCTTCTGCAAACTGTGCCGTGGGGTAATCATAGGAGGTCAGCCAGCAGATCTTTTCCGCGGTTTTTTTCATACGGTAGAAATCGTGAATCATGAGCTTCTTTTTTCCCATGGCAACCCTCTCTATTTCTCAGCGCTTTTCATTCCGTCAGGTCTATTCCGCACTCCGATGCCCGATATTCAAGATACAGTTCTTTCAGCAGTCAGTATCTCATGATATGGACTTCGGCATCGATTTGTGCGTTGTACTGTATACTATTAACGTGAATCATGAGTAACGAATTTGAGGCGCGGGAGCCACAGCGCCCGCCAACCAGGACGCAGGTCTCCAGCGCCATCAAGATACAAAGCCAGTGCTGACTTCGTTGCGCCAATGAAGGGCCTGCAACCTTAAACCGCATCTTTGCCTGTTTTCGGCCGCCGGAAGCCGGACCCGGCTGTTACCGCCCTTAGTCCACGTCTTCCCAGGTCCCGGGGGTTTTCTGTCCCACCCACAGGTAGGGCTTCTCGAAGCCGATACCGAAAAAGAGCGGAATGAAAAAGGACCACGCTACGCCCATATACCCGTAGGTGAGAGCCGAATTCATGTCTGCGAATACGGGACCTATCAGGCCCTTGATTACAAGGGTTAAGATGATGGACAGCACTGCGGCGAACGCGCTGGCAAGAATGCCGCCCCATGGCATGGCAATCTTAGTGAAAGGCCAGTTGTGCAACGGCACCAACACCCCATAAATGAAAGAACAGCTGACGAAGAACAGGAGCAGCCAAACGTTGGAGGGGTCGTAAGAGCCGATGTTCCAGAATTTGCCCACCCCTTCCAGTTTGAAATCCCAAATTCCCAGTCGAGCTGAAATCATCAACCACACAGCCACGAAAAGGAACATCAGCAGCCACATCGCGATTCCCTTCGTGGGCTGGCGCATTTTTCTGAACAGGTACGCAAACAGACCTGTGGCCAGACCCATCTGACAGAAGGGGAACCACCAGGGCGGGATCCAACGAACGTAAGTCATCGTGAAAAGCCAGGTGACAACTACACACATCAGGAGAAGTATGCCGAACTGCCGCGGAGCGGTGAATCCGGCAACAAGCCAATTTTCCCCGGTAAACGACAAAAAAACCAGGATAAAGTACACGCTGCCAACAATGGGAAAGACCCACCCGGCGTCCAAACCGATCCAGTATACGGCCTTGTAAGAAAACCAGCCCAGGACCCAGCATGCTATTGTTGCAACAAGTCCCCGAGAGAAGGCATTTTGAATCTTGTCGAACGGCCACATCCCCACGGCGGCGAAGAAAAAGCACCACCAAAGAGAAAACAACATCAAGCACACGTTGTCGAACCAGTACCATTTCAAGATGTCATCGCCGGTCCACGGGCCTATGGGCGCCACTTTCATCCACGCGTTGATTATGAAGTTTGTGATGATGGTCAATCCATAAATAATGATCAAGCCTTT
>JBEKMB010000003.1:0-131533 GCA_050008735.1 Syntrophobacteraceae bacterium | reverse complement strand
TGATATTGGAGCGGGGGACCCACGAACACGGGGCGAAATGCCGGAACTCCGGCGTAGGGCAACCTCTTCGGCCCTAGCCCGTCAGCTGACCTCGCAGGCGTCGAGGGGGATAATGTCAGGTGGATCACACGCAGCTTATTGCCATGGGTCCATTATAGGCACTAATCCGCTATGGCGCCCCCCTCCCAAGGCTTCGGCAGACGAGCAGAAAGCGTCCCGAATTTCCATCAGAGATCAGCAGTCAAGGCCCATGGCTCTGCAAGGGTCCAAGCCAATGCTGCTTGAAGATTTCGATAGATGAAAACCATCATACTGTTGTTCCTCAATCTGGGTTTGGTCGGCGTTTTCGGGTATCTGCTGCGAAGGCCGAACCTTCTCACCTTCTCACGGTCAGGACGGCTGTGGTTGACCTGGCTGGCCGTTGCCATAATCACCCTCATGGACGAATTCACGTCCATCTTCTACGCCCCGGCCGAGGCATACAGGTTCATAGGTTTGAGCGCCATATTCTTCATCGCTCTTACCAGCATTCTTGTCCGGTTCATGAGCACCCGGTTTACCGAAATTGCCGAAATACTGGAGTATAACGGACTCATAGGGGGAGGGGTCTACTCTTTTTCATACATGGTGCTCGGTCCGATGATATCGTTTGTGGCCGTCTCCTCCATTATGGTCGATTACACGCTCACCGCCTGTATCTCGGCCGTGAGCGCCATTCTTAATGCAGCTTCGTTTTTCCCTCACGTTGTCAATTCACCCTCCATGGTCGTTTTCCTCGTGCTCGGAATACTCTGGGCCATTGCGGGTCTGAATATTCTCGGCATCAGGGAGAATGCAAGGTTTACTTTCCTGGTTTTCATCCTGGCCGCATTCGTTATCCTGAACCTCATCGTTTCGGGGATAGTCGAATTTGACAGCTCGGCCATGGCGCGCCTGAAAGAATCGGGCGCAAACTCTTTAAAGCCGCTTGCAACCGGCTCATTGCTTCATGATTACGGCAATTTCATATCCCATATAGCATTTTGTATTTTAGCCTACTCCGGAATCGAGTCGGTTATTCAGACCGCCGGTTTCGTTCGAAGCTGGCGCGAGATCCACAAGGCCTATCTTTTCCTGGCCGTTACGGTGGGCATCGCGACACCTCTGGTAGCCGGCCTGGTTCTTTGCTCCCCTATCAATTTCGCCGAACACGAGGGAGATCTGGTCACCTATTACGCAACTCTGCTCAATGGGACTTTGTTCGGCATCCTGGTTGCCGGTCTTGCCAGCATCACTCTGACAATGGCTGTAAATACCGCCTTCGTGGCCTCCAGCGAACTGCTGGAGCGCGTTGCACACCGTTATGGCTACCACTGGCTCATTGTGACAAACAGCCGCCATTCACTCTACCGGGTTCACATCGTCAATGCGGTATTCTTTTCGACGATCATCATCATTACGAGCGGCTCCCAAAAGATCCTGGCGGACATGTATGCGATAGGCCTCGTGGCTAGTTTTTGCATCAACATGGGATCCCTGCTGATCTACCGCTATTTTACAGGCACCAAGGAGGTGATCCCGTATTACACGAGCCGCGTCGGTACGCTCATTCTTTGGATCATCCTGGTCAGCTGTTTCATTTTCCTGGCGATAGACAAGCCTCACGGCACGGCGCTCTGGGCCGGCATAACGGCTTTTGTCCTCGTAGCGGGCGGCTTGCTCGCAAAGAAAAGATCACCTGAAATCGTTCAGATCGGCAAATCCGACAACGAGATGGAAATGATCCTATACATGTCCGAGTCAGCCTCGCCCGACTTGGACATAATCTTTCGCCGCCCGCGGGAGGAATCACTTGGAAATCCGAAGGACAGTGAAGTTTATATAACCTTCTATACGCCGCGCCAGGGCATTCCGCCCAAAATGGCGGAAAACCATTTCCGTTTCCCCATGGTCCGAAGCAGCCTTTACCAACGCATCATAATCGTGCTCAGGATCGTCGAATACGAGTTGCCGGATAGACACATCAATGTACACTTCGGCTGGCCCATGTCCTCGTGGCTCGACCGCCTCGCCATTGGGGTCATGGTTTTTAAGCTCATGACCCTTCCGAGAAAGTTCCCTCAGTTCAACTTTGAAATAAGCTATGTCGGGAAGGTTGCGCCGAAGGAAAAATGATTCCGGCGCTTATGTGGGGGGAGGCAGGCCGTAAGCGCTAACTTAATGGCTCAAGGGTTTCTCAACCGTCATCCCGGCGAAAGAGGCTGTGTCGCAAAGGGACTATCTTCCATATTTCCCCCCTTTTTCAAAGGGGGGGCAGGGGGGATTTTAAGTCTCCAATGCTCGTTTTCTCAGCGGCTCCGCGGTGAAGTTATTGTTTCTCAGACTTGTCTGCCAGCACTTTTACGGTCTGGGCGATTTCTTCCTGCGTGACCGCGCATCTGAGCTTTTCCATTTGTTCCATGACCTTGGCAAACCTGCTTCCCTCGGCGGCGCTGACCCATTCGAGCTGGAGTCTTTCAGGCCTTATGCCGAGCTTTTCCATTTTCCTGCGTATCTTGTCGATGCGCTTAACGGTCCACTGATTTGCATTTATATAATGGCAGTCGCCGATATGGCATCCGCTTACAAGGATTATCGGCGCTCCTCTTGCGAAACCATCCCATATGAATGACTCATCCACGCGGCCCGAGCACATGGTCCGGATCAACCGAACGTTTGGAGGATATTGCAGGCGTGAGACTCCCGCGTAGTCGGCGCCCGCGTATGAGCACCAGTTGCATGCAAAGGCCAGGACCTTGGACTCGGGCCTTTCGGAGAGCATACTGTCTATCTGCGCGGTGATCTGTTCGTCCGTGAAGTGGTTCATAATAATAGCATCGAACTTGCACTCGGCGGAGCAGGTGCCACAACCCGAACAGGCGGCAGGGTTTACGGAGGCGACGATTTTGCGTTTCACATCGACGGAAATTGCCCCGTAGGGACACACCTCTGCGCATTGGCCGCAGATTTTGCATTTTTCCGCGATCACCTCGGCCGTGATGGGGTCAGAGAGCATTTCCCCGCGGTGGAGAAGGCGAATAACGCGAGCGACGGCCGCGGACCCCTGGGTGACGGAATCCTTTATGTCTTTGGGCCCTTCGGCGCATCCGGCGAAAAAAATACCCCTTGTGGCCGCATCGACAGGCTGGAGTTTGGGGTGAGCTTCCAGGAAAAAACCGTCGGGCGAAAGCTGAAGTCCGAACATCTCCTGGAGTTTTTTTGTCGTCCTGGAGGGCTTCATGCCGACTGCCAGCACCAGCATGTCAAGATCGTGAAAGGATATTTTCCCCTTTGCGCTGTTATCGACAGCGACCCGCAGTCCGCGCTCGCAGGTCTCCACCACTTTGCCGGGCAAACCTCGTATATATTGGACGCCAAGACTTCGGCTCCTGGTGAACAGGTCTTCGAAACCTTTGCCGAAGGCCCGGATATCGATGTAGAAAACCTTTATTTCCATTTCAGGGTAGTGTTCCTTGAGGACCAGGGTGCTCTTGATCGTGTTCATGCAGCAGATGTTCGAGCAGTATGGGGCGCCTTTTCTTGCCGACCGTGAGCCGACGCACTGAACGAACCCTATGGACCTTGGGGTTTGCCTGTCCGAGGGTCTTATCAACTCGCCCTTTGTCGGACCTCCGGCGTTTATCAGGCGTTCGAACTCGGTGCTGCTCAGCACGTTTTCATGGCGTGTGTAACCGTACTCGTCCAGTTCCGTCGGATCGTAGGCTTCAAGGCCGGTGGCGACTATGACGCCCCCGACATTTTCCACCACTTCCTCATCGGACATATGGAAGTTGATGCACTTTTTCTGGCATACCTCTGAGCACTTGGCGCATACGCTGGGGTTGTGGCCAAGGCATTCATTGATATTGATGACATAAGCGGAAGGGACCGCCTGTGGAAAAGGCGAATATATGGCCCTCCTCGAAGAAAGACCCGAGTTGAACTCATCGGGGCGCACAACCGGGCACACCTGGGCGCAGTCGCCGCATGCCGTGCAGTCCTTCTCCGATACATACCGGGCTTTCTTGAGAATCTTGACCTCGAAATTACCGACGTAGCCTTTGACGTCGATCACTTCGGAGAGGGTAAGGAGCTTTATTCGGGGATGTCGACCGACATCCGTCATCTTCGGCCCCAGTATTCAGATGGAACAGTCCATCGTCGGAAAGGTCTTGTCCAGGCTTGCCATCCGGCCGCCGATGGACGGCTTTCTTTCGACGAGAACGACCTCATAGCCGTTGTCGGCGAGGTCGAGGGCCGCCTGAATTCCTGCGATGCCGGCGCCAATTACCAGGGTCCGCTTGTTGAGCGGCATTTTGCGGCTTTTGAGAGGTTCGAGCTTCCCGGCCCTGGCTACGGCCATTCGCACCAGGTCGACCGCTTTTTCGGTGGCGGCTTGCGGTTCGTGAATGTGGACCCAACTGCAGTGTTCCCGCAGGTTGGCCATCTCCAGAAGGTAGGGATTGAGACCGGCGCTCTGACACATCTGCCGAAACGTTGGTTCATGCAGCCTTGGAGAGCACGAGGCGACCACCACGCGATCGAGCCCATGGCCGGCAATATCTTCCTTGATGCTTTGCTGACCGGGTTCGGAGCAGGCATACTGGATATCTCGAGCCAGGACGACATTTTCGAGTTTGGCGCTCTCGGAGGCCACTTTTGGGCAATCAACCGTTCTGCCGATGTTTAACCCGCAATGGCAGACATAGACACCGATTCTCGGACTTTCGTTGTTAGTGGAAGGTTTTTTCATCATCTCAAAGGCTCCGGATGTCCACTTATTATTCCCACTGTATCGTTCGGGCAAGAAGGGAGGTAAGGTCGACCATCTCCATTCGGATTTCATTTTCCAGGAAAGGGTCCTCCATGGCGCACCTGAGGTGTATCTGGCATTTTGGGCAAGCGGTTACGAGAAGATTGCTCCCGGTCTCTTTTGCCTGCCTCAGCCTGTTCACCTGCATGGCTTTCGTATAGCTGTCGCATCCCGTCCAGGCGCAGTTTCCACAGCACAAAGATGATACGCCACGGTCCGGCATTTCTCTAAAGGCGCGCACGTTGAGGCGTTTGAGAAGATTTCGCGGCAACTCGCATCCGGCCTCAGTCCGGCTGAGCCTGCACGGGTCCTGAAAGGTAATCTTCCTGTTGAGCTTCGAAAAACCGATTGCGCCCTTGGTTATTTCGGTTTCCGCAAGCTCGAATATGTGTGTAACCTTGAACCCGGTCTCGATCCCGTTTTCGGGATAATCGCGCGAGAAGGCCCGGTAACATTCAGGACAGGCCGTAACCAGTTCCTCGATTCCCATCTCCGATATGAGCTTTACATTCAGCCTGGCGAGTTTGAGAAAGTTGTTGCGGTCCCCCGACCAGAGCAGATCATGGCCGCAGCACCTCTCGTTTTGCCAGATCGCCGGATGAATATCGAAAAAGTTCATGAGCCTGAGCGCGTCGGCTAAAATGTCGCTGGTGGCGATGCCCAGATGATTCTTGAAAAATGTGTCGAAGTAGGGAGCACACCCTCCAAAGAAAAGGATTTTACTGTTTGGGTCGGTTTGTATTTCGGAAGGCAGCCATTTCCAGTGTTCCACCGGAAGCTCCGGTGAGGCCATGGCGCGCATGAGGGAGTGGAAAAAACCTTCATGGGCTTCGAACCCTCCGTTCCCGGGGGCCGCGTTGCGCATCTCCTTTATAAAATCGGGAAAGTTGACCGCCGAGGGGCACCGGTCATAGCATAGGCCACAAGTCAGGCAGGACCAGATGTCCTTCGTGATGCAGGATGATTCCAGGTCGCCCGTTACGGCGGCGTTTGCAATCTCCCGGGGCGAAAACCGTTTCCCGGACAGGGTCACCGGGCAGGCCGATGAACATTTGCCGCAGTCCAGGCACGTGTAGATATTGTAGGCGGCCGTAAGAGAGGCGACGGATTGGTGCGAAAGGGGCGTCTGCTCGGCCCCGGAGGGAGGTTCGACAGGGGATTTGCCAAGTTCCTCGATTTTGTCTCTGAAACCGGTCAGAAAATCGAGCAGCTCAGAAGGCTGGTCGGGATAGAACGAGGCAAAGCCGAGCCTTTCCTCACCCAAACCCAGCAGGCGAAGAATACCCCTGGTGTCTTCGACGTTTCTTTCGGCAACGCGGGTCCCGATCCCGTAGCGGCAAGTGCCGGGCCGACATCCCAACAGGGCTACGCCATCGGCCCCGGTTTCGAAAGCCTTGAAAAGGAGCGACTTGGTGATTCGGCCGCTGCACGGTATTCTTATCATCCGTATTTCGCGGGGCAGCGGAGCAAGCGTGTCCTGAAGGGTCTGGAACGCTACGTGCGGGTACCAGTTGCACATGAAAAGAACTATTTTGAGATCATCTTTCATGAATCTTTATCCGGCCGGAGATATGCCTCAAGAACCCCGAGCCACTACCTCCTCTATGATCTGTTCCAGTAAAAGCCTGTCACGGTAGGGACTGTCGGCGGCGTCGGAAGGACAGATCGAAATACAGTTGCCGCAGCCCTTGCAAAGGGCCTCATCGACAACCGCGTACCCGGAGCCCAGGGAGTTGGTGTGAAAGCTTATTGCGCGATACGGACAGGCGTTCACGCATCGGCCGCACCCCCGGCATAAACTCTCATCTATGGAAACTGTGTAACCCTTATTCTGCCTGGGACCACGCGGCATGACGGTGGCGGCCAGGATAGCGGCCGCCGTGCCCTTCAATCGTTCGGACAAATTGACGCTTGGGGGGCTCGCCAGCAGGAGCCCGGGTATGGAAGTCGCCCCTGGAACGAAGAATGGAATTCCGCTCTGGCCTTTTGTTTGCATCAAGTAAGAAAACTCATGGGGCGGCATGTCCGGGTGAGGCATATAAGCAATAGTTCTTCGCGCGCTTTCTCCGAGGATTACGGCCCCCACGCTGAAAGCCTGGCTGGCCCCGTCTTCCATCGCCACAATCACCTGGAAGTCCCCCACGGTGCCTTTAAGGGACTTGGCGCACGAGCCGAGAAACCCATGGACATTGGGATAGTCGGGTACCGATGGAAGCGGCCTCTCAGGGCTGCCGAACACAAAGACCTCCATTCCCATTTGGCCGAGGGTCTGCGCGCTCCTTAGCACCGCATTGGATTCACCGATTACCGCGGTCGTGAAGTTATACTGGCGCGCGGGGGCCGGAAGGGACTTGAGATGTGTGCAGCGCCGGATAGATCTTTGGATGAGACCTTTAAAGCGGCTTACGGCCGTTGCCTGGTCATTCTTCAAAAGGGACAGCGCCTCGCCTCTGAGGTTACACGTTTCGGCCATCGCCCTGGTTACGCCGGTGCCCTGGAAGATGGCAGCCTTCAGGCGGCTGCGCTGATCGGTACACGCGCTGCAGATAAGGTCCAGGGGACAGCATACGCAGGATGCGAGCACGAACCGCGTAAGGCCTTTTTCTCGAATCGTCCTGAGTATTGAAGCGGCCCCCTCCGGCGTGCATGCCGAGCCTACGGATTCGGCGAATTCAACTCCCGAGTTTTCCGGAAGTCTCGATATGAATTTTTCGAATTCCGGGTCCCATCCCAGCGATTCGTTGCAGCGGCAAGCAAAGACCCCGATCCGAAGCTCCGGGGAGAGCTGCGGACCCGGGGGTGAAAAGGATAAGCCGTGGCCCTTCATGTGCGGAGCACTATCGCCGAGCAGCAGGGTAGCCTCCGCCGCGGCGGCAAAGCCGCGCGACATCATGGCAAAAACTTCCGGGTTGATGGTTTTCGAACTGTATGCCCGGATAACGTCCTCGCCTTTTACTCCGGGCGCGGCGGCCGGGTCGGCGATAATTACGACGCCGGCATACTCGACCCCTTCGAACGAATCATCGGAATGAGAAATGGCCTTGGCAACCGAGCAGGCGTCGACACACTGGCGGCATTCGGAACAGACACCGCACTGTAAACATCTGGACGCCTCGGATTGGACCTGATCTTCCGTCAGGCCGAGGGATACCTCGACGCTGAACTCATTGCTCGAGGCGGGTACGTGCCCCGACTTCCTGGCGCGCGGAACAGACAGGGTCCCGGGCGTGATCTGAGGAAAGTCGAGTTCCTGCGGCCGGGAAAGAGACGAGTGCTCGACAACTTCTCCTGTCAGGAAGCCATGGATGGCAAAAGCAGCCGAGCGGCCGGAGGCCATGGCGGATACGACCGTTGAAGGGCCGCTCACCGCATCGCCGCCAGCAAAAATATCCGGTTCGTTTGTCTGCGCGGTGAGCCGGTCAACCGTCATCGTGCCCAGGTCGGTAAGCCGGCAGTTGCATTCTTCGGCAAGACAGGCCCATTCAGACTCCTGGCCGATAGCCGGAACCACCGCGTCCACTTCCATGATGAACTCGGAGCCCGCAATTGGCACAGGCCGCCTGCGGCCGCTCGAATCAGGCTCTCCGAGCTCCATTCTCAGGCATTCGACGGCTTTTAGCCGCCCGTTTTCCCCTATAATCCGCCTGGGGTTGGTGAGGGTCATGATCTCGATGCCCTCTTCACGGCACTCGATGATCTCTTCCTCGATGGCGGGCATTTCTTTTTCGCTTCGCCGATATACGATAACAGGCTTTCTCGATCCGTTGCGAAGGGCCGTCCGGGCTGTATCGACCGCGACGCTGCCCCCTCCGATAACCGCGACGCGGTCCCCAAGGAAGACTTTCCTGCCCAGATTTACGTCTCGCAGGTATTCAACGCCTGGGACCACGCCCTCAAGCTCTTCTCCGGGTACTCCGAGCGCCTTGCACTTGTGGGCGCCAATGCCGATGAAAAAGGCCTTATATCCCATGCTCCTGAGTTGAGAGATCGTAAAGTCTTTGCCGATCTCGACCCCCGTTTCGAACTCTACGCCCATGTCCCGCATGACCTGGATTTCGGCTTCGATTATGTTCTTCGGGAGCCTGTAGGAGGGAATACCGACGGTCAGCATGCCTCCGAGCACGGGCAGTTTTTCGAAAACCTTTACCCGGTAGCCCTCTATTGCGAGGTGATAGGCACAGGACAAGCCTGCGGGACCAGAACCGATGATTGCTATTTTTTGGTCGCGCCTCGCTTTTATCCTGGGAACGGACCTGATTTCCGAACTGAGGGCCAAATCGGCCAAAAAGCGCTTTATGTCCCGTATGGCCACAGGTTGATCGAGCTCATTCCTGCGGCATGCGGCTTCGCATGGATTGGTGCAGATCCTGCCGCAAATGGCCGGCAAAAAGTTGTCCTTTCGGATCAGTTCCAACGCCTCGGCATATTTTCCCGCCTGTGCAAGGGCGATATATCCCTGAACATTAACTCCAAGAGGACAATTGGCCTGGCACAGAGGAGTTCTGCGCTTATCTATTATGGGCCTTCCCGGAAGGGCGTGCCTTCCACCATACCTGAGCGCCCTTGTCCCGTCAGGCCTGATTGCGGGACAATTCTGCCAGCAAAGGCCGCAAAGCGTGCACTTATCGCTGTCCACGTATGCGGCCGTTTTTTTGTAGCGGAGCGAAAACCCCTGCGGCGTATGTTTGATCGAGCTGATCGAGGCGGGAAGGAGAATCCTGATCCTGGGATTTCTCATTATTCGGAGCAGCCCAGGGCGCTGAGCATAGTTAAAGCTCACTCCCGAGGGCATCCGCCAGATGTCGGAGGCAAGCTTTTCATTTAGATCGGGGGCCGAGTCAATGAGCGTAACCTGGATTCCCATCTCGCCGAGTTTATTGGTCGCGGCGATCCCGGCTGGTGTTGCGCCGATTACGCACACCTTCTGAAGGCGTTCTTTGGGGTTTTTCATAGACCGGCCCCCTTCCTGGCGGCGGCCTTTTTCTGCCTGGCCTTGATCAGCGCCTGCCCGAAATCGTAGCCCCGGCTAAAAGCGGCCGCATTTGCCGCTTCAGTTCCCTTGGGGACCAAATCGGCAACCGAGGCGAGCATGCCCTCGAGGGAGACTGCGGCGGTTATCGAGGTTATAAAGCCGAGAATGACGATATTGGCCATCATCTTTGAGCCAAGTTCCTCGGCAATCCAGGTCGCCCGGATCGGAAACACACCCCCTCCGGTATTCTCAAGTGACCTGACCATGTCCTGATCGATAATGAGGATTCCGTTCTCTTTGAGCAGATGGCCGTATTTGTCATATCCCGTCTGGGACATGCAGACCAGGATGTCAGGATTGCGCACATAGGGATAATGAATCGGCCTGTCCGATATGATTACCTGTGCGCTGCAAGCCCCGCCGCGGGCTTCGGGGCCGTATGACTGCGTAAGGGTGCTCTCCATATGGTCTTTAAGACATGCCGCCGTCCCGAGCACCTGGCCGGCAAGCAGTATGCCCTGCCCGCCAAAGCCGGTTACAAGAATCTCTTTTTTGATCTTTGCGGTAGCGTTACTCTCCATATTCTCAGCTTCCGTCAGCTAAATTGCGCGCAGGAAACGGCCGTCGTCATGAGGCCAGAGGGCGGCAGATCCTGTCATAGGACTCGGAAAAGGTCGGCCGGTCGTATTCGACGAATTTTCCGAGAGTTATGCCCTGTTTGAAATCCAGCGTGACCTCTGCCGGGTTTGCGCCATTTCTTACGATTGCTTTTTCCTGGTAGAGTCTCAGCGACTCAATGGGCTTTTGCCTGTTTCTGCGCCCGTAGCCAGTAGGGCAGGGGGCAAGGACTTCAATAAAGGAAAATCCTTTGCGCGAAAGGGCTTCTTCGATCGACCGGGTAAGATCGCGCGTGTGAAGCATGGTCCAGCGGGCAACGTAGGTCGCTCCCGAAGCGTATGCGAGCAAGGGCAGATTGAAAGGCGGCTCCGGATTTCCCAGGGGTGTCGTCGTCGTCATCGCCATGTGGGGCGTTGTCGCCGCGGCTTGCCCGCCCGTCATTCCGTAGTTGAAGTTGTTCACGCAGATCACCGTCAGGTCCATGTTGCGCCGGGCGGCGTGAAGGAAATGGTTCCCGCCTATTGCAAACAGGTCCCCGTCGCCGCTGAAGATGACAACCGTAAGTTCGGGGTTGGCAAGCTTCATGCCCGTGGCGAACGGGATGGCGCGCCCATGAGTGGTGTGATAGGAATCCAGCTTTACGTATCCGGCCCCTCTTCCCGAACACCCTATCCCCGATACGAGAGCGGTCTTCGTAAGATCCACGCCGCTTGACTTTACCGCGATCAGCGTTGAGGAAAAAACAGTGCCGATTCCGCATCCGGGGCACCATATGTGCGGGATGCGGTCGGTTCGAAGCAAAGAATCAAGGGGATGTTTTGGAAGGGAACTCTTCATCGTGTGTCCAGTTAAATCAGATTTTGGATGTCTGCTATTTTCTCAAGTATTTGGGCCGGCGTGATAATAGTGCCTCCGGCATGACCGACAAGCAAAGCCGGGGCCATGCCGCCGGCGCACCTTTGCACCTCGAGGTGAATCTGTCCCAGGTTCAATTCGACCGTTATGAGACACTTCACTTGTTTTGCAAGCTCTCTTATCGCATCCTCAGGGAAAGGCCACACGGTCACAAGCCGCAAAAGGCCGGCCTTTATGCCCTGTTGCCGGGCCTCATCAACGGCGGCGAAACTGCTCCGCGAGCTGATCCCGTAAGATATGAGAGCCACATCGGCATCCTCCAGCCGATATCTTTGCACCTGTATTATCTTATCGAGGTTTCCACGGATTTTTCCCGTTATCCTGGCGACCATCTCCGAATGAGCCTGAGCGTTCATCGCGGGATAGCCCCTGTCGTCATGGGTGAGACCCGTAAGGTGCACCATGTAGCCTTCGCCGGCATGGGCCATCGGGGCTACCCCATTGAAAGAAGGCTGAAAGGGTCTGAAGCGGTCCTTTCTTCCCTTGGGGCGCGGACGGGATTGGATCTTCATTCGTGATGAATCGGGTATGACAACCCTCTCGCTCAGGTGGCCCACTACTTCATCGGCCATTATCAGTACCGGCAGACGGTACGTCTCGCTCAAGTTGAACGCTGTGACGGTCTGAAAGAAAAATTCCTGAGGCGAGGCAGGAGCAAGCGCTATAATCTCGTAGTGACCGTGAGATCCCCACCTGGCCTGCATCATATCACCCTGTGCGCACTGTGTGGGCAGGCCGGTAGAGGGGCCGGCCCGCTGAACGTCCACCACCACACATGGGGTCTCCATCACAATTCCGAGTCCAAGGTTTTCCATCATCAGGCTGAACCCCGGGCCCGAGGTCGCGGTCATGCTCTTGGCCCCGGCGCAGGAAGCGCCAAGAACAGCGGCCATTGCGGCTATCTCGTCCTCCATCTGGATGAAGAGGCCTCCGACTTCCGGAAGTCTTCTCGCCAGGTGTTCGGCTATTTCGGTGGCCGGCGTGATGGGATAGCCCGCAAAAAAACGGCAGCCGGCAACAAGCGCCCCTTCCGCGCACGCGGCGTCCCCATTAAAAAAATGCTCTCCGGTGAGAACTGCAGGTTTCATAGGAAAAAACCCATGTGAGTTAACGGATGGGAAGCACAGAGGGCCGTTGTGTGTTGGTCCCCAGAGAATAGATTGCAAAGTCGGGGCAGATGGCCTCGCAATAATGGCAGTTGACGCATAGTTCGGGTTGTTTTACCGCCGGGGGATGGTATCCCTTTGCGTTGAAGCGCTCGGAAGGCGCGAGAACGTTTCTTGGGCAATATTCGATACAGTAGCCGCAGCCCTTGCACCGGTCCTCGATGACGTGGACCTCTCCTTGGGAAACCACTATTTCACCGGTATCCAGGGGAATGCGCCAGAATTTCATGTTTCGATCTCTCCAAGGCTTAGATTGGCTGCGAACCCGCAACGCCGTAAAGGTATCGGGCAATTTGCCGGGTAAGTCAAGACAAATCCGAACCCAAATCGCCGCCATCGGCTCATTGTGGTGCATTTTGTGGGGGGGGTAAAAGTTAGTTCTGGACATTATGCGGTTTCGATCAATCAGATCAAGAAGAATTCGGCCTTTTTCGAGAAGAAGATAGAATATCGGAAAGTCGAATTTAAATCGGGAAATAAGATCCCCCCTCTAAAAAGCGGGGGGGATTTAAGCTCGTTTGCGTCCGAAAACAGCTCGTATATCGTCCCGCGTTCCAGGTGGACACTGCTTTTGAATCACGGTAATTGACAAATTCGCTCCTTTTGCTACCCTTTGAGCTGAAAGGTGGATGTCTTGTCGATACTTCTTACCGCGCGAGCTGAGCAATATTCGGAGCGTCCCGCGATCAAAGCCGCGGAAGGCGCTTATTCCTACCGGCAACTCCTCGAGGCATCGGGCCGTATCTCCTCCTTTCTTCTCGACGGTTCCGTGGACCTGCATGACAGGCCGGTCGCCTTTCTCGCCCATCCCGGATTTCATTATGCGGCGATACAGTGGGGCATATGGCGCGCGGGCGGCATCGCGGTCCCCCTGTCCCCCTTTCATCCGCCTCCCGAATTGGAGTATGTGCTTCAGGATACTTTGCCTGCAGCGGTAATTACGCAGCCCGATTTCGCTGATCTGCTCAAACCCGTTGCGAAAAAATCAGGCCTCAGGTTCGGTTTGGCCCCCGATGCGCTTGACTGCACGCCGGGTCCGCTGCCGGTAGTTTCGCCTGAGCGGCGGGCCATGATACTCTACACGAGCGGCACCACGGGCAGGCCAAAAGGGGTTGTAACGACTCACGCCAACATCGCGGCTCAGATCAAGAGCCTCGTTCAGGCTTGGGGCTGGAGTCGAAATGATCGAATCTTGAACGTTTTGCCGATGCACCACGTTCATGGAATAGTGAATGTACTGTGCTGCGCGGTGTGGGTAGGGGGCGTATGTGAGATATTGCCACGGTTCGACGCCGACAGGGTGTGGGAGCGAATCGCCCGGGGTGGTCTCACTCTGTTCATGGCCGTCCCGACCATCTACATAAAGCTGATAGATGCCTGGGAAAAGGCTTCCCATGCGGATCGGGTGCGAATGTCGGAGGCTTGCGGCAAGTTGCGGCTCATGGTTTCGGGTTCGGCGGCCCTGCCTGTCAGTACCCTTGCGAAGTGGAAGGAGATATCCGGGCACGTTCTGCTGGAAAGATACGGCATGACCGAGATTGGCATGGGTCTTTCCAACCCGCTGCACGGGCAAAGAGTTCCGGGGTCCGTGGGCGTCCCTTTGCCGGGTGTTGAAGCAAGGCTTTCAGATGATGCGGGTACGCCGGTTCCACCCGGGACCCCGGGAGAGATCGAAATACGGGGCGAGACCGTTTTCCTGGAATACTGGCGCAGACCCGAGGATACGAGGAAGGCATTCAGGAACGGCTGGTTTTTGACCGGCGACATTGCCGTGGAAGATAACGGCGTATTCCGTATTCTCGGGCGAAGCAGTGTGGACATCATAAAGACTGGTGGGTACAAGGTTTCCGCGCTGGAAATCGAGGAAACCCTCAGGACTCATCCGGACATAAAAGAGTGCGCGGTGGTAGGGGCGCCGGACCGTGTTTGGGGCGAGCGGGTTTGCGCCGCGCTGGTAATGCGCGGCAACGCCGTCCTGGACGTGGATGCGTTTAAACAATGGAGTAAAAAGAGGCTTGCTCCATATAAAGTGCCCAAAAAGGTCATAGTCCTCCCGGAATTGCCGAAAAACGCGATGGGAAAGGTATCCAAGCCTGCTCTAAAGGAGCTTATGTGAGCTGCCGGAGACTAATCGGCGCCAATATATATTTAAGAGTGTCTTAATTCTTTATTCATTATTTCTTCTTGTACTGTATCCCTTAGGACTCTTTGTGCTCTATCAATAGCGAAGTAGTTTCCAATACCAACAGCTAATGCAAGTGCCGAACCCACAACTTTAAATTTGATTGAAATATTGGTCAACCAGAGAGGGATAATTGCAAACACGATGGCCGCACCCACACCAGTGGATAAAGCAAACTTTCTCGTAGCTATATTGATTCCCCTCTTGTGAGCAATGAAGAACACTATACCCAAAGTTATCAATCCCAGAACTCCCGACACGATCAATAAGTTGCCAAATGCTTCTCCTGAAAATCCGAGTTTCATGGGAAAGTGTCCTCAGTTATAGATTAACGGTGTTACTACTTAGGCGATCCGGAGCGATTGTGCCCTGAAATCCCAACTGAAGCACCTGAGGCATCCAACCCCAAAGAAGTGGGCGTAACCAGATCTAGTGAGGTGTTTACAACGTCAGTACCCCTTGTCAAACTAGTGCATCGTCAACAAAGTTTCGATCTCATGGCAAGTGATCGTCACCCCGTCGAAAGAGACTGTGTCGTAATTCAGCAGTGCCGCCGCGTCCCCGGACGCGGTTTGAACGAGAATGAAACCTCAACCTTGCACTGTGAGATGCGTCCCTCTAAAAGGACAGAACTGGGTTGAAGTTTCATAAGAGAAATGCTCGGTGCAAATCCCAAGGGACCAGGTTTTGCTTCCCCCTTTCCTAAAGGGGGATCGAGGGGGATTTTAGTATCCGTTCACCGGAGTGTCATTTGACAAGAGAAGGCAGCAGTTCGTGCCTGAAAAGGCTTACATGGCATTGGAGACTCAAAATCTCCCCTGCCCCTTTTAAGAAAAGAGGGCAAATATGGAAAATAGTCCCTTTGCGACACAGTCTCGAAAGCCGGGGTCCAGTGATCTTAACTGACCGAAAAGACACTAGATACCGGCTTGCGCCCGAATGACGGATTGTGCGTCTGCACCCCTCATAACTTAGTTGACGCTACACTGGTAACCAAAACTTCCACAGGTTTTGCGCCAAATCCGCCGAATACATTAGCGGCCTCGACACCCGTAGTGATCGCCAGTTGTGATCCTGTTATCTCACCGGTTGCATATTCGTATCCAGCATTCGCAACCGTAGCGGTACTCAGGGCAATTCCTCCAATTTTGAGATAACATAATAACAAATTCAGGTTCATCCGGCAAACGAGTACCTGGACAGTTTGCGGCGCAAACATGTAGCTGTGTTGTTTGGACACGGAGCTTCAGGCTAAGATCTTGCGCAGAGCGCAGTGAAGTCCTGGCAAATGCAATGAACCGATTAGGCTTAGATGCGAAGAAGAGGAAGCAGTTCAAATGCGTTACCGGGAAGTTGGGTCGCCAGTAGCTTGAACCGAAGGAGCCGAATTACAAGAAAGCCCCAGCTTCCCCTGCTCCCTGTCGCTGTTCTTCTGCTTCTCTTTCTCCGCGTCTCCGCGTCTCCGCGTCTCCGCGTTCAAAATATTACGGGGCAAAACACTTGGAGTCGATTTAACTTTGAATTTTTTTTTAAAGTCCCGGGCCTTCATGTCCGATTTATTTTATGTAGCCCCATAAACGGTACTGTTTTTCCTCTTTCCTGAAGGCGTCGGCCCTCCTCAGCCGGCGCCTTCCCCGTTCCGAAGGTTTCGCGGGGCCGCTCGTTTTTTATTTGGGCATTCAGGCTGTCAAAATTTTAGCAGTCTTGAATTGTGAACTTTTCTTTCTTGCATTTGCACAGTTTCGTAGTTATTTTATGAAGTAACTTTCACGCAAAGTCCTAAACTCAAACATCCAAAGAAGGAATTAAAAAAAGATGGCGCAAGGTACGGTTAAGTGGTTCAACGACCAGAAGGGTTACGGATTCATTACGGGTGAAGACGGCGGTAAAGACTACTTTGTTCATCACAGTGCAATCGAAGGCACCGGCTTCAAGAGTTTACAAGAAGGCGATCATGTCGAGTTTGTCGTTGAACAGGGACCAAAAGGCCCTCAGGCAGTCAGGGTCAAAAAGATCTGATCTCACTCGGTTCAGTCGAAATCCCTAAAGGTCGGTACTTGCTTTCCGGCCTTTTTGTTATTTTGAGAGGGTTTTTTCGGTTCAGGCCCTCTTTCCTTATTTTCTGACTTCAGTTTGCGGCGTGCCCTGCCGATTATACAACCGGAGATTAAAACCCCACTTTAATCTGCCCCTCGAACAGAGCCAGGAAGAAGGCCCCCCCTATTTCCTGGCTCTTCCTTTTTCCGCGGATGCCCCAAGGTTCGTTACAGGCCGGGCGGGGCTTATTGCTCACCTTTGGTGACCTTCCTCGAACAAAGCCAAAATAAATAGCTCCCGTTCCGATGCCGACCACTCAATTCAATAGGTATTATCTATTTGATGCATAGGGTTTAAAAATCTATATTCCGGTTTGAAAAAATTCAAATACGGAGGATGGACTATGGCAGGACCCTATGATGAAATGTGGGAAAAACTCAATCTCGACGTGGAAGCCCATACCGGACTGCTCGAAGTGCTCGGAAAGTTCTACGGGGACATTTACATGAGCCAGCAGGGGCGGTTGCGGGGTATGGAGTATCTTGATTTCGTCCTCTCCGAGGTCCACGGGCTTCGGATAAAAGAGCTTCAGGATGCGAAGGCGCAGGGGAAAAAGATTGTCGGGACCTTCTGCGTGTTTGTCCCCGAGGAGATAGTGCTTGCCGCGGGTGGCGTTCAGGTGGGCCTCTGCGCTGGCGCTGAGATCGGCAAGGGTGAAGCCGAAAAGGTGCTGCCCAGAAACACATGCGCGTTGATCAAGTCATTCGTTGGGTTCAAGCTTGGGAGGCTTTGTCCATTCATCGAATCATGCGATCTGATTGTGGGCGAGACAACGTGCGATGGCAAGAAAAAAGCCTACGAGATCTTTTCCGAGTATTCTCCGGTTTATGTGATGGAGATTCCACAGATGAAAAACCCATCGGACAGGGAACTGTGGAAGAGCGAAGTCCTGCGCTTCAAGAGCCAGGTGGAGGAGACAACCGGGAACAAAATCTCGACGGCAAATTTGAAAGATGCCATTCATCTGACAAACGAGCGGCGGCGAGTTCTCCAAAGGCTAAACCGGCTGAGGGCCGCTGAGCCGGTGCCGATTTCAGGAAGAGACGCCCTCCTGATTAACCAGGTTTCCTTTTATGACGACCCGGTCCGTTTTACCGCTAAAATCGGAGAGCTGTGCGACGAACTGGAGGACCGCGTAAAAAGCGGTGAAGGCGTGGCGCCCAAAGATACCCCACGGCTGATGATGTCGGGATGCCCCATGGCCGTTCCGAATTGGAAGCTGCCTTACATTGTCGAGTCCTCGGGTGCAATTGTGGTTGGAGAGGAATCATGCATCGGGACCAGGAACACGCGCGACCTGATCGATGAAAGCGCTGAGACTTTCGATGACATGATCGACGCAATCGTGGACCGGTATATGAAAATTGACTGCGCCTGTTTTACGCCCAACACTGAACGGTTGGACAACATAGTCAGGATGGCGAAAGATTTGAAAGTACAGGGCGTGATTCATTATGCCCTCTCATTTTGCCAGCCTTATGCCATGGAAGCCTACAAGGTGGAAAATGCATTGCGATCCGCCGGTATTCCGATGCTTTCCATCGAGACGGACTACGGCATGGAAGATGTTGAACAGCTCAAGACCCGCGTCGAAGCTTTCGTTGAAATGACGAGTTGATGGACCTTGATGAAATCTGTTTTGAACGATGAAACCATTGCAGGGATAGACATTGGTTCCCGGTCGATAGAACTTGCCGTGCTGAAACCCGATGGGCTTTTCCACCAGTCAAAGACCCCGACTGCATTCGATCCTGTCGGACAATGCCGAAAACTGGTGGATGGGCTCATCGGGTGCCGCGTTATCGCGACGGGATACGGTCGAAGGCTCTTTGCCGAATCTTTCCGGGAGCTGGACGTCTCCGTGATAACCGAGATCCAGGCCTACGCGCTCGGAACGCGATTTCTGTGCCCGGAAGCCAAAACGGTCCTGGACATCGGAGGCCAGGATACCAAGGTCATATCTCTTTCAGAAACCGGGAAAGTGCTCAAATTCGAGATGAACGACCGGTGCGCCGCCGGAACTGGAAAGTTTTTGGAATTCATGGCCACCGCTCTTCAGGTCCCACTGGAATCCTTCGGGAATTTTGCGCTCCGCTCGGATCGTCGCATCAGGATTAACAGCATGTGCACCGTTTTTGCGGAAAGCGAAGCGACTTCCCTGATGGCGAGGGGAGAAAGCCCGGAAAACATTGCCATGGGGTTGCACATGGGAATTGTGCAGAGAACGGCGGCCATGCTGAGGCGGGTCGGCGTATCCGCGCCACTGGCCTTTGCGGGAGGCGTCGCCCACAACCCCTGTGTCATAAAGCTGCTCGAAGAAGAGTTGGGGCAGGCGATCATAGTTCCCGAGGACCCTGACATGGTGGGCGCCATCGGCGCTGCGCTCTACGGCCGAAACGGCCGCGTCTTTTAGCTCGAATTTCCATTCCTCTATGGCTCAAGGAGGATGCGCTGAAGCCTGAATGTTTGAAAGATTTTGAAAATACGGGTGAACGCTTTTTGCTCGATATCTCGGAGTTGGAAGACGCCGGCACAAAGGTTGCCGGTGTCTACTGCCTCTTAGCGCCGGTCGAACTTATACGTGCCGCGGGTGCGATACCGGTAAGTCTTTGCGGCAAAAAGCAAAAACCGATTGCTGAGGCCGAGCGGGTCCTTCCCTCCAGTTTGTGTCCGCTCATCAAATCGAGCTACGGTTATGCGATCACCGACACATGCCCATATTTTTCGGCAAGCGATTTTCTGATCGCGGAGACCACATGCGACGGAAAGAAGAAGATGTATGAATTGCTGGGGCGGATCAAGCCTTTGCACCTCATGCACCTGCCGTATTCTGCTAATGAGCCCCATGCTCTCCAATTCTGGCATCGGGAAATACTCCGGCTCGGCAGTTTTGTCGAAGAGCTTACGGGTCAAAAGATAGATATAGACCATCTCCGGTTTCAGATTGCAATCCACAACAGCATACGCAGGCTTGTCCGGAGGATCTCCCGCTTCCAGGCCGCTGAACGGGTGCCCATTTCCGGGCTGGATATGATGACCGTGATGGAAAGCAAGAGCTTTTGGGTCTACCCGGAGAAATATCTCGATCTGCTCCGGGAATTCATCTCGGAGATGGAAGATATTGCGGAAAGCGGTTTTTCCCCCTTTGCCCCTGATGTCCCGAGAGTGCTTCTTACGGGCTGCCCCATCGGAAAGGGGTCCGAGAAGGTGCTTCGCCTGACCGAAGAATGTGGAGGGGCGGTAGTCTGCATGGAGAATTGCACGGGCGTCAAGGGATTGGATTTGCTCGTGGACGAGGATGCAAGCGACCCGTTTATGGCTTTGGCCCGCCGTTACTTGCAAATACCCTGCTCGTGCATGACGCCCAACCTCGGGCGTTTGAATCTGCTGGACCGGCTCATAGATGAATATAGGGTAGATGGCGTCATTGACCTTACGTTGCAGTATTGTCATACATATAGTATTGAATCGCGGCTCGTAGGCGATTTTGTCGAAAATGGCCGGGGTTTGTCATTTCTCCATCTTGAAACCGACTATAGCGATTCCGATGTGGAGCGGCTGCGAACACGGATCGAAGCGTTTCTTGAAATGGCGGGATCGCACTCATCGGCCCAGCGCAACAGCCCTGCAATGCGCTCAGGTTTCGAACCGGGATAATTTTTTAAATTTGATGAATTTACCCACCATTGCCATCTGCAATTTCATCCGTGATCCCGCCACTCTCAGGAAAACCGCGGCACAATACGGCTTTTCGGGAATCGACTGGACATTCAAGCCTGAGGAACTTCCTCGAAATCAAATTGAGGAGTCGAGGCTTCTGCGCGATATTTCTATGTTCAACGGTCTGGAGGTTCGGTATCATTGCGCTTTCAAAGGCTTGGAAATCGGGGATGAGGACCGGTCCAGGGCGGATGCGGCCATGGAGGTATTTAAAAAGGTCTGCAGGCTCGTGTCCGCACTGGAGGGCCGGTATATGACCATACACCTAGGGCTGGGAAGGAAATCCCCCGAGGGCCTTTCATGGGAGCACACGATACACGCGCTGGCCGAGCTTGTCGGGTATGCGCAAGGTCTTGGGGTGAACCTGTGCCTGGAGAACCTGGCCTCCGGGTGGTCGAGCAGGCCGCAGCTTTTCGAGAAACTGATTCGAAAAACAGGCGCCGGGATCACACTTGACATCGGCCATGCCCGCGTTTGCCAGTACGTGAATTGCCAGGCATTTGAACTCGAGGATTTCGTTTTTCCTCACCGTGATCGCGTTTTCAATGCGCACATTTATCACGAGGAAGTCGACGATCGACATGTGCCGCCCGGGTCCCTGGAAGATATCCGGGGCCGTCTCGATCTTCTTCGACTGCTTGGGTGCGACTGGTGGGTGCTGGAACTGCGGGAAATGGATCCTCTTCTGACGACCCTCAAAGCAATTCGCCAATATCTTGAGGGCCGGGAGGTTTAGGCGCAGCCCCCCCTCGATTCGCCCGATCGGGATTAACGGACCCGGAGTTGGAAATGAGCGACTGGAAGACCAAGCCCTCTGACAGGTTTGTCCTCAAGTGGATCAAAATCAATCTCTCCGCGCACATCACCACAAGGCTCGTCTCACTTAAATGGCTTCGTCCGTGGATGATTACGCTTTTGTCGGCCACGGTTGGAATTTTTGCCGGGGTGGTGTTTGCCGCCGGTTTTGGATGGATCGCGGGATTTCTTGCCGCTTTGTCACAGGTTATGGACGGGGTCGACGGGCAGTTTTCAAGGCTCACAGGCATGCAGAGCAAGGGAGGAGCTTTCCTGGACTCGGTCCTTGACCGCTACTCCGATGCAGCTTTAATGATAGGGCTGAGCATTTATCTCATCCGGGCGCCTGCAGACTTTCACATTTCGCTGGTGTTGGTAACCGCTTTTCTTGCGCTTGCCGGAGGCAGCCTTGTAAGCTACACGTCCGCTCGGGCCGAGAGTCTGGGGATTCCCATGGGAAAGCCGACCCTGGCAAGCAAAGGCACGAGGACGTCCGTCATCGCACTGTGCGGATTGGCAAGCGCATTTTGGCCCCCAGCGCCGTTGCTCGCTTTGATTTACGTGGCGGTACACCCGAACATCGTTGTTATAAGACGCATTTTTCTCGCTCATGGACGCTGAGACCATCCGCAAGGTTGCCGGGGATTTATGAAACAAACTGGCGTTGTTCACGGCCGTTTTCAGGTTTTTCATCTCGATCATCTAAAATATGTGCTGGCAGCCAGGCAAAGGTGCGGCCACCTCGTGATCGGGATCACCAATCCAGACCCAACCCTTACGAAAAGCGATCCGGCCGATCCCTTCCGGGACTCGCTCGAAGCAAATCCACTCACATACTTCGAGCGATACGGCATCATTCGGGCGGCCCTGGTCGAGACGGGGCTGGACCAGGCCCGGTTTTCCATAGTTCCGTTTCCCGTCAATTTCCCGGAACTCTACCATTTCTACGTTCCGCTCGATGCGCAATTTTACCTGACCATCTACGATGATTGGGGAAAGCGCAAGCTCGCACTGTTTCAATCATTGGGCCTGAGTGTGGAGGTGCTTTGGGTGAAATCGCCCGAACAAAAAGGCATAAGTGCAAAAGAGGTGAGAAGACTTATGGCCGGAGGGCAGCCCTGGGAACATCTCGTGCCGTCCGCTGCCGTCTCGGTGATCAATAAAATGGGGATCGTCGAGCGGCTGAGGCAATCAGGGCGCTAACCAGGCCAAATGGCGTGGTCTTCCTTCGTACTTTCGCATTATTTCCCAACGATTCAATTTCACAATATTTAATTCCAACTAAATTTGAATAACAAATCCTGGTGTTTATATTTTAGTGAGCCGGCGGGTATTTCCTGCCGGGTGGTCTTGGCTTTTTGCGTCGGGATTGCCCGCAGGTCAGCTATTCCGATGGTATTTAAGGAGACTGTGATGAGATTGATAAAAAATTCCCGGATTACATGGGGTGTGGTTGTGGCTGTTTTGACAGCCAGTGTGTTTTTCGGAGGAGCAGGAATGAGTTTCGCGAACTCCGGTTCCTATTGCGATAGTTATGCGAAAGACTATGCCGATCGTAACACCGATACAGGCGGCAACGTACTGGGCGGCGCACTGGGAGGCGCAGCCACAGGGGCGCTTCTTGGCGGGATTATCGGCGGCGGCAGAGGCGCCGGTACTGGGGCCGCTATTGGCGGAGGGGTCGGCGCGCTCGGCGGCACCGCCCAGGCATCCAACTCCTGGTCCTATAACTATGATCGGGCATATGACCGTTGCATGAGTGGAAAACGATAAATCACCTTAAAAGAAGATTGTGGTCCATGTTGAGTTGAATGGGGCGAAAGCTTCGTCAGGCAAACCAGTTGCGTTCCCTGTTTTGGAGAATTTGCGCATAACAAAAAACCAAACCGGGGAGGATCGCCGGTAGTGGGGTCCTGGCGTGATCGCGGGAGGCGGTCCTCAGCGGCAGAGCGATGGTTCTGATTTACTTTTTTTAAACTTGGCCTGTTTTTGTGTCTAAAAATCCCAGTTCGGCTTTCGCCGAGTCTCAAAGCAATATAATTGGGCCGACTCAGGCTAACCATTATGCTGCCAAGCCAACTTACAGTGCCCCTGGGGGGATATGTGGCCTGTTTCGTGCGGGGAATAATTTCACGGCAAAGGAGGTCACAAAATGAACTGGTACTGGTGGGTCCTGATCTGCTGGTTCGGTTTTAACTTGCTCGCGCCCATAGTGCTCTGGTTTGTTAAGACCCGGAACTCGAAGCGTAATGAAAGGAAGAGCATTCGAGCCGCAACGGTGTGTTCTTCCTTTGCCAGGTGGGGTTAGAATTTATCCACAGCTTCCTCCAATGCGCTTTTCTTATAGTCTGCTCGTTGCGCGGTCCGGACCGGAAGCGGTTTAACCGTCCGCCCTGGATGCGGAGCGGCCGATAAAGTTAGTCGAAACTTTCCGGTTTGGGCCTTGATCTTTGGAAGCGTTCGCTCAGACGCTCCAGCAGGACATAGAAAACGGGCACAAATGGGATGGCCAGAAGCGTGGAGGAAAGCATGCCTCCGAAAACGACCGTCCCCAGGGCGCGCTGGCTGGCGGATCCCGCGCCGAACGCCACCAGAAGGGGCACAACTCCCAGGATGAAAGCAAATGAGGTCATCACGATAGGGCGAAACCGCCTGCGGGTGGCTTCGATCGCCGCCTCCTCGATTGACATGCCGCCGTGGTGCAGGTCACGGGCGAATTCCACGATCAGGATGGCGTTCTTGCTTGCAAGGGCGATCATGAGGATAAGGCCGACCTGAGTGTAGAGGTTGCTGTCGTATCCGCGGACTACGAGTCCAAAAAGGACCCCGACGATCGCAACAGGTACTACGAGAATGACGGCGCCTGGCGAACTCCAGCTCTCGTACAGGGCCGCAAGCACCATATAGACCAGAAACAGTGAAAGGGCGTAAATAAAATATGCCTGGTAGCCCACCTGCTTTTCCTGGTAGCTCGTGGATGTCCAGTCGTAGGTTGCACCTTGAGGCAACGTATCGTCGGCCATCCGCTGCATTTGCGCCAGTGCCTGTCCTGAGCTGAACTCCGGGGATGCCGATCCGAAGATAGGCGCGGCAGGGTAAAGATTATAGCGGGTGATCAACTCCGAGCCTTGCGTGCGCTCTACATTCAGGACCGTGCCTAATGGGACCATGCCTCCGGTCTGGTTGCGGACATAGATGTTCTTTATGTCGCTGGGATTGAGCCGGTAAGGGCTTTCGGCCTGGATATATACTTGGAACACCTGGTTGAACTTGTTGAAAAGATTTACAAATGATGACCCGAGGTAGTCCTGGAGCGCCGAGAACACATTTGCCATGGGCACATGCAGCGATTCGGCCTTTGTGCGGTCGATGCCAAGAAAGAGTTGCGGGCTGCTTATGCTAAACGTGGTCGTCAGATTTCGCAGCATGGATTGTGAATTTCCAGCCTGCACGAGTGCGCTGGTAGCATCGTAGAGTTCTTTCAGACCGAGGTTTCCGCGGTCCTCGACCATCATCTGAAAGCCTCCCGTCTGGCCTAATCCCCGAATGGGAGGCGGGATGACCATACGTGCCTGGGCTTCCTCAAGTCCCTCCAGTTCCCGGTTCATAGTGGCTATGATCACATCCTGGTTGAGGGCCGACCCGCGCTCCTTCCAATCTTTGAAATTGACGAATGTCGATGAAATGTTGGGGCTGTTGGCCCCGTCCAGGATGGAGTAGCCTCCGATTGTCACCCAGGACGCAACGCCGGGGACGCGTTTGAGGATAGTGTTCACTTTGGCGGCCAATTCACGATTGCGTGGCAGTGAGGCGCCTTCGGGCAGGCGGGTGAACAAAATCCCGTATCCCTGGTCCTCGGTTGGGAGAAATCCGGTCGGACGGTTCAGAAACTGCCAGAAGGAGACCACGATGATGACTACGAATACGATGAACATCGTGAACGGCCTGCTGACCATGCGGACTACTACGACAATGTAGGCGTCGCTCATTGCCTGGAAGACCCTGTTGAACCCGCGGTAGATCAAATTGGGCGGCTTTGTGCTGCGCGGTTTCAACCAGAAAGCGCACTGGACCGGTTTGAGCGTAAGGGCGTTAATAGCGCTTATTACGGCTGTTGAAGCGATAACGAGGGCAAACTGGCGAAATATTTGCCCGCTTATGCCTGGGAAAAAGGCGGCCGGCAGGAAAACCGAAACCAGGGCAAGCGTGATTCCCATGATCGGTCCCGTCAATTCCTGCATTGCCTTGATCGTGGCGTTCCTGGGGGTCATTCCTCGCTCTATGTGGTATGAGGCGCCCTCAACGACAACGATTGCGTCGTCGACCACGATGCCGATGGCCAGAATGAGGGCGAAAAGTGTCATTAGATTAACGGTAAATCCGAGTGCGGCCATCGCGATGAAAGCGCCGATAAGAGTGACCGGGACGGTTGTGGCGGGAACGAGCATCGCCCGGAAGTTCTGGAGGAAAAGAAGCACTACGATCAGTACGAGGACGGCGGCTATAAAGAGGGTTTCATATACCTTTGTGATGGCTTCGCGCACGTACAGGGTCGTGTCATACCGGATTTGATATTTGAGCCCTTCGGGGAAAGTTTTGCTCATATCGGCCATTGCCTTATAGGCGCTATTTGCAACAGCGATGGCGTTGGCGTCCGGAAGGGCGAAAATAGGGATCAGGGACGATGGGTGTCCTGAAAATACGGCGAAATTGGTGAAGTTCTGCTGGCTCAGCTCAACTCGGGCTACATCGCGCAAACGCACGATCTGCGGGGCTTGGCCGGTTGCAGTCTTGACGATTATATTTTCAAACTGGGCGGCGTCGGAAAGGCGGCCGAGCGTGCTGATCGTAAACTGAAAGGGTTCCCCCTTGGGCACGGGGGGCGCACCGAGCTGACCTATTGCGACTTGTTCGTTTTGTCCCTGAATCGCCGTAAGGACGTCGGCGCTTGTAATCCCCAGCGAGTCGAGCTTGAATGGGTCCAGCCATACTCTCATGCTATATGGCCCGGCGCCGAAAACCCTGACCTGGCCGACACCCGGAAGCCGGGCCAGCGGATTTTGAAGATTTATGATCGCGTAGTTTGAAAGGAAAATCTCATCGTAGCGGTCATCCTCTGCATATAGGCTCACCACCAGCAGGATGTTTGGAGAGACTTTCCTTATGGTCACTCCCTGCTGCTGAGCGCCGCCCGGAAGCTGGGAAAGGGAGCTGTTTACAAGGTTTTGGACAAGCGCCAGGGATGCGTTGAGATTGGTCCCGACGTCGAAGGTGATCGTAAGCGTATAAGCTCCGTCGCTGCTGCTGGCCGAGGACATGTATATCGATCCCTCGACGCCGTTGACGGCCTGCTCGATGGGAACTCCGATGGTTTCCGCAACGACCTGGGCGCTTGCTCCAGGGTATCGCGTCGTAACTTGTATAGTTGGCGGAACGATCTGTGGATACTGGGCGACCGGGAGGCTGTATAACGCAACTAGGCCGATTATGATCGTGACTAAGGCGATTACGTTTGCGAAAATGGGCCTGTCAACGAAAAACTCTGAGATCATTTGCCCACCCCTTGAGCGGGTTTTTCGGCCGCGACCTGTGACTGGCCGTGCTCCGGAGTAACCTGCCTGCCAGGCACTGCCTTGAACAGACCATTTATAACGACCCACTCATCTCCGGTGAGGCCATCCTCGATCACATATGAATGATCTTTTCGAATGCCTGTTTTTATGTTGCGGCGTTCGACTGTATTATTTGCAGTCACGATCAGTACGAAGGTCCCCAGTTGGTCGAAGCCCACCGCGGATTGTGGAACGAGAATGGCGGCCTTTTCTTTGCCGACCGGAAGCCTGACCCTGGCGTATTGGCCTGGAAGCATTTTGCCGTCAGGATTTGGAAAAACTCCTCTGGCAAGCAGTGTCCCTGTTGACGTGGTTACCGCGGTCGATGAGAAATCAAGATAGCCTTCGTGAGTATATGCTTCTTCACTGGCCAGGCTCATGAAGACGGGAAATCTTTCTGCCTTCGCGGCTGATTTGGAAGACTTGGGCGAAGAAGTCCTTGAATCCCATATATTGGGCGGAATACTGGTTTCGGCGATGTTGAAATAGACATACAGCGGGTCGATTTGGGTCAATTCGGCCAAAACAGTGCTGGTTGCACTGGAGCCTACCAGGTTTCCCGGATCGACAAGCCTCCTGTCGATGCGTCCCGTGAAGGGGGCGACTACCCATGTGTACCCGAGATCGAGCTTTGCAAGATCGCGCTGAGCTTCGGCCGAGATCAGACCGGCTTGTGCCGTGTCGCGCTGATAGCGCCAGTTTTCGACATCCGTATCGGCGGCGGCCTTTTGCTCGTAGAGCTTTGTGAAACGTGCCAACTCCGTTTTTGCGTGCTCGAGCAGGGCTTTTTGATTTTGAACGTTGCCTTCGGCCTGCAGGAGCCTTGCAAGATATGTGTTTTGCTGGATGAGAAAAAGAAGCTGATCTTTCTTGACTATATCGCCGTCTTTGAAAAATACGCTGTCAAGATAGCCTTCCACGCGGGCGCGGAGCTGGACGGTGTTGATGGCCTGGGTATTGCCGCTTAGTTCCAGGTAATCGACTACGTCCTCATGCACGGGTTGGCTTACGGTAACTTTGGGCGGCGCAGGTGGGGCAGCTGCTTTCTTCTGTTCACAGCCGGCCGATAAAAATAAAATCAGGCTGAGTGCAAGGGCTGCGGCCGCTGTTTTTCGTGCAAAAAAAAGGGCGGTGCCACACTGCGCCGCACAAACGCCTTGAGTGAGGCTGGGCCCAGTCCGGAGGTGCTTTGGATGGTACGGGTGCGATAAAAAAAGCTGTATGAAATTACAGACTGACCTCATGATTTCTCCAGATGTTGCGCGTATTTCTCGGGCATCTATGCTCCCGTTTTTACCAGTCCGGCTTGCGAATATCGCTCTGGTTGCAGGGCGGGGGCATGTAACCGCACGGAGAAAGCAAACTGCCCCAGTTAGTCCGCCGTGCCATTACTTCTTTGATTTCAGGCGAGAGGATCTCCTCTCCCTGTCTGATTTCCCATCCACCGCCTAGTGCCCTGTAGATCCCTACCAGGTTCGTGGAGATATTGCCCATAGCGGTTGCAAGATTGTCCTGGACGTTGAGAAGGGCCTGTTGGGCCACCAGGACAGTCGTAAAATCCGTACTTCCCTGGCTGTACTGTATAAAGGCCAAATCGAGCGAGCGCTTTGCCGCCGCTGCGCTCAGCGCCAGGCTTTCAGCGTTTTCCTGGTACCGCAGAAACCCTGCCAGGGCGTCCTCGACTTCCTGTTGTGCCCTCAGCACCGTATTTTTGTAGGAAAGCAAAAGCTCCTGGAAACGTGCATCCTGGGCTCGCACGTTATTGGTTATCCTGCCGTAGTTGAGAAAGTTCCATTGAACGGATGGGCCCATGGTCGTCGACGCCGCCTTTGAGATGCTGAACATCTTAGCGAGGTCCGATGTTGCAACGGTTGTGGCCTGAGGGCCAAAAAAGCCGCCAAGTGAAAAAGCCGGAAACAGGTCGGCTTTGGCAACCCCGATTTGCGCGCACTGCGCTGCAGCCTGGAGTTCCGCGCTGCGAACATCAGGACGGCGTCTCAGCAGGTCGGAGGGAATCCCGATGGCAACGTAGGGCGCAGGGTTCGGAATCTCCGATGGGCCGGTCAGAATATCCGTAAGGTTATCCGGAGGAATGCCGAGGAGTACGCTCAGCGCATCTTTGCTCTGTCTGAGCTGTGCCTCGAACACCGGGATCGTTGCCTGAGTGTTGAAAAGTTGCGATTTGGCCTGTTGGACGTCACGCTCAGAGGTTGTGCCACCTTCGAAACGGGTTTCTGCTATTCTGAGGCTTTCCTTCTGGGTTTCGAGGTTTTCCCGTGCTATAGCGAGCCTTTTCTCAAGGGCCCTTATCTGTATGTAAGAATTAGCCGCATCGGCCGTAAGAGTGACGAGGGCACTGTCATAATCGGCAACCGTTGATCGCAGGGTCGCATCGGCCGATTCGACTCCTCTCCTGTATTTTCCCCAGAAATCAAGCTCCCAGGCTACGTTCAAATTCAGCTGGTCCTGCCAGAAACTGTTTTGGACAGGGACGCTCGATGCAGTAGACCCCGCCGCTGAGAAAGAATATGAGCTGAACCTGTTGAACGTCACCGACGGGTTGAACTGCTGGGTTTGAGGATAGAGTTTGCCCACGGAGATGCCGAGCTGAGCCCGTGCCTCGAGTACACGGACGGCGGCAATTTTTAATGACGTGTTTTCACGATAGGCCCTCTCGATTATCACGTTCAGTGCTTGATCGCCGAACCCTTCCCACCATGCCCGGTAGTTTGCCGGCTCATTTTTTACACGCTCATCGGTCGATTCCAGCCAGTTCGAAGAAATTGGCGCCTCAGGTTTGTTAAAATTCGGCCCCACTTTGAGGCAACCGGGCACTGATAAGCAAATTGCAAGCAGCGCGATCACTAACAGAATGCATTGCCTCTGTGGCGTCATGATTTAAATCCAATTTGATTGGAGTAAACAGCCCAGATCGTTGCATGGAGTTCTTCAGCGCTGGTGCGCGGCCATTTTTCAAAGTCTGGGTCCCAAAGTTTCAGGCGGCAATAATACAGGTAATTGGATGGGGGTAAAATCAAAAAGGATATTCTTATATCAATTTCTTGATTTGGAGGCCGGGCGGTTGCCTCAGAGCACTTACCGCGGTGCATTCGGAAAATTACATTTTATCACAATTTGCGATCAATGCGGCAATCAGTTGCATGAAGTTACTGTTTGTGCCGGAAGGGGACGGCGAATGGAGGGAAAGGGATGATAAACCATAAAGCTGCCGGCAATGCCGGTTATCGAATCGTTATGGATGAACAGGCCGGGGCATACGACCATGTCTTGCCGCTCGAAGTTTTGTGCGATGAGATCGTGGTTATTTTGAAGCTCGCATCTGATGACGAGTTCGTGGTTATCGGCTGCCTGGCCGAGATGGATTCGAACTACATCACTTTCGATTATGTCGTATTGGACAGGACCCTGGAGGAAAGGCTCCATGAAACCGCCACTGTTCTGCTGAAGCGGGATCGAGACCGCATGGCTTCCCTCGAACAAATCCAATGCGTTATAGTATCGGACAGTGAAGAATCGGAAGCTTCCTTTTTCTGCCTGCGCCTCAGAAGGTGTGTTCTGAGGCGGTTCAGGCATTGAAGCCGGAAACTTGAAACCTCCGGCGCCGCATACGGTGTCTCCGGATGGACACCGGCTATTGCGACGCGAGGAGCAAAATATGAGCAAATACATGCAGATCGATATCAGGCTTCTTCCGGTTTATGGAACGGGCGGGTTGAAAGGGGCATTCCCCAACCTTTTTGAATTTTTGGGCAGTAACGGATACGATCCGGTCATTAATAAGGAGCCCTCGCTGTATGAAATGGTAGAGGTCATGATCAGGGTCAAAAACGATCCACACGTTCGTCCGGATTCAAAAAAACCAATTGTTTCCAAACTCGGCGAGTTGCTGAAAGTGCGCGATCTGGCGCGCGAATCACTCCTGGCCCGGCGGCTCGATGATTTGGATCGCTTTCTATACAGGCTCGAAGATTTATTCGGTGATATCGAGGGAAACCTTATCTGAGGGTTTGATCGTCAAAAACGGGCCGGTCTTTCCGTCGTCGATATAACCGGCGTTGCCGTGCTGGCAGCCCGGATAATTTTCATGCCTTCCGGCAACAGCTGCCCGGTCCCTACAGTTGCCTCTTCCTCCAGAATAGTTTTGCAGTACCGGACCCTGGCTGGCATTCCTCCGTCCTGGGCACTTTTTCCCCGGTAATACCCGATGTCCTTCAAATTCCGTAACGGCTGAGGTGAAACTTTTCGCCTGCCGATCTTGCGGGTCTCCCTCCAACCATTGAGCTTCCAGGCTGCAGGCTCGGAAAACGGTTTTATTTGCCCAATCAGAGGGCGTGGCCTTATAATAATACGTTCAACTCTAAAGTTTGCGAATTGCGGTTTTTTGATTGAAAACAAATCGGAGGCGGAGAAACATCCGGTGAGGGGCGGTTTGGCAAGATCTTTCGGTGCGTTTTTCAAAGATGCCGGAGAAGGTGGTTCGTGGCGGTCGGTCAAATTGCTGAGACCCTACTTCAGGCGAAACCTTTTGAGGCTTGCGGGTGGTTTTTCCGCCTTGATGCTGGTTGATCTCCTCCAGCTTTTCATTCCACGAATCGTCAAAAATGCGGTGGATTTGCTTCAAAAGGGGGTCGCCACCCCTGGCGGCCTCTTGGACTATGGCGTCTACATAACCCTGATCGCATTTGCGATTGCAGTCTTTCGATTCGTCTGGCGGCAGCTTATCTTCGGGTTTTCGCGCATCGTTGAGATAGATCTGAGAAACCGGATGTTATCGCACTTGCTCTCGCTCGATAAGGTTTACTTTCAGAAGACAACCACGGGCGAGGCGATGGCGCTTGCAACCAATGACCTCTCTGCCGTGCAGCTTGGTGTCGGGATGGGAGGCGTCGCGTTTGTGGATGCCGTTTTCATGGGTTTTGCCGCATTCGGTTTCATGCTCTATATTCATCCGATTCTGACCCTTATAGCGCTTGCGCCGATGCCCTTGCTTGCCTTTCTGACCAGAACTCTTTCATCGCGCCTGCATGGAAGGTTCAAAAAAGTCCAGGAACAATTTTCTCTTCTCACCGAATTTGTCCGCTCAACTCTGTCGTCGATCAGCCTGGTAAAAGCCTACAACCAGGAAGAGCTCCAAAAACAGCGGTTTGCACAAATGGGCCAAACCTTCGTTGGAGACAATCTCAAGCTGGCGGTTGTCAACGGGACGCTTTTCCCGGTGTCCGGGTTCATTGGGAACTTCAGCATGCTGCTGGTGCTGGTTTTCGGGGGACGGTTGACAATATCCGGAACTATCACGGCAGGGGACTTCGTCGCTTTCATCAGTTATCTGTTCATAATGACCTGGCCCATGATGGCGATGGGCTGGGTAGCCGATCTTTTCCAACGCGGGGTTACCTCGCTTTCCAGAATCGAGGCGCTTCTAAGTGAGAAGCCCGTTCTTGCCGAGCGTGACGAGATGCCTCAAGGCGCGCGCCCGGGACCCGATCCGGGGCCTGGGCCTTCTTTGAGCGGTGAAATCCGCGTGGAAAACCTGTTCTTCGAATACCCGGGGCAAGCCGCACGGGGTCTTAAGGGAATAGACCTGCACGTTCCAAGGGGAATGCTGCTCGGGATCGTCGGCCGCACAGGGGCTGGGAAAACCACCCTGTGCAATCTGCTGGCGCGGCTTTTCCCGGTCCCTGACGGGAGCATCTTTTTCGACGAGCGCGATGTCAACTCCATTTCGATAAAGTCGGTGAGAAGCGCAATAGCGTATGTGCCTCAGGATGTGGTGCTTTTTTCCGATACCATTGCTTTCAACATCGCTTTCGGCAGGCCGCACGCTTCCTTCGAAGATATCGAAAGAGTCGCCAGGGCGGCCGCCATTAACGACGACATAGCCGCTATGCCGCAAGGCTATGAAACGAGAATAGGAGAAAGGGGAGTAAAACTTTCCGGGGGCCAGCGCCAGAGGATCGCGATAGCGCGGGCGCTCCTTCTGGACAGGCCGATAATTTTGATAGACGATGGTCTTTCCGCCGTGGACATGGAAACCGAGCACGCGATAATCCTTTCGATCGCTTCCTATCTCAAAGGGCGAACCTGCATAATCGTGTCCCACCGGATAGCGCCTCTGGCCGATGCCGATCAAATCGTGGTAATGGAAAAGGGCCGGGTGGTGGATCGAGGGCCCCATATGGAATTACTCGAACGAAACGCTTTCTATTCGAGTATCTACAGGCACCAGACAAACTCTTACGCCGAGGGCGGTGTTACTGGCGGCGAACAATGAATCAGGACCGGGAATTTTTTCAGGAAGAGCAAAAACGCTACCTGGGCGACTTCAAACTCTGGGGGCGATTACTCAAATTCATAGTTCCCCAATGGAAGTGGGTCTTTGCGGCCGTTGGTCTTGCCTTTATCATAACCGGCGTGAGTCTTGTGTGGCCAAGACTCATTCAGTTGGCCATGGATAAATATATACTCAACACTTCCCTGCCTGCCGCCCAACGGGTGAACGGAGTAAGCTGGATCGCCTCGCTTTTCCTTGTGGTTATCGTCATCGGGTTTGTGGCGAATTTTTTTCAGGTTATCGCCCTGGAATGGACCGGCCAAAGGATCATGGATTCTTTGCGCCAGCGCCTGTTCGGTCATGTAATAGGGTTAAACCTTTCGTTTTTCAGCTCCCACCAGGTGGGGAGGCTGGTTACGAGGCATACAAACGATATCCAGAACATGTATGAAATGTTTACATCCGTGATAATTACACTTTTCAACGAAGGGATCAGGCTTGTCGGCATCCTTGTGGTACTGTTCTGGATGGACTGGAGGCTTTCGGTCCTTCTGGCTCTCACCTTTCCGCTGATGGTCATTATCACGTTGACTTTCGGCAGCCTGAGCCGACAGGCTTTCCGGAGAATACGCGCTCACCTTGCCGGGATTAATGCCTTTCTTCAGGAGGCGATCTCAGGGATCTCCATTATCCAGATCTTTTTGCGCGAAAAAGACGCGCAAGAGAGGTTTTCCCGGTTGAATAGAAAATATTTCGATGCCGCAATGTACCAGATTCGGGTATTCGGCGTTTTTGTACCGCTGATCGAAGTTATGAGTTCGATTTCACTCGCGCTCATAATATGGTATGGAGGCGGTCAGGTTTTGAAAAGCTACATGACCATAGGAGTGCTCACGGCCTTCATCTCCTACATGCGGCTCTTCTTCCAGCCCATTCGGGAGTTTTCGCAAAAATACACCGTCGTGCAATCCGCTATGGCCTCGGCGGAGAGGATTTTTCAGCTGCTCGATGAAAAAGATTATGTGCCGCCGGTTGTCGATCCGGTGGAAATACGCGGGATCAGGGGACATATAGAATTTCGGGATGTCGTGTTCGCCTACGATGCCGAAAGGCAGGTGTTGAGAAACATCTCTTTTGAGGTCGAGCCGGGCCACACCCTTGCCATTGTCGGGGCAACCGGATCGGGCAAGACCACAATAATAAATTTGCTGGAGAGGTTCTACGATCCGCAGCACGGGAGTATCTTTTTGGACGGCGTGGATCTTCGCAAGTTAGAGCCGCACTGGTTGCGGGAACAGGTCGGGCTCGTTATGCAGGATATTTTCATTGTGCCGGGATCGATCCGCGAAAATATACTGCTTGAACGCGAGTTGCCTGAATCGGACATTGATCGAATTCTTCAGCTCTCACAGTTGAAAAACCTTGTCAAAAGTCTTCCCGGCGGGCTGGACACCAGAATAGGGGAGGGCGGCATGGACCTCTCGGCGGGCCAGAAGCAACTGCTGGCGTTCGCGAGGGTCCTGGCGAGAGACCCGAAGATCCTGGTCCTGGACGAGGCAACTTCGAATGTGGATTCGGAAACCGAAATGCTGATTGAGCAGGCAATCAGTGCGGTTATGGCAAACCGGACGAGCATCATAATCGCCCACAGGTTGTCTACAATCAGACGTGCCGATCAGATAATCCTGATCGACCATGGGCGCATAGCCGAGCGTGGGTCTCACGAAGATTTGATGGAAAAAGAGGGCCTTTACCATCACCTCCAGATGCTGCAAAACGGCATCATTTTGGTGCGGGAGCAGGCGTATTGACGCTCCGCGGCCTTTTTCGCCGACTTCATTTTGTAATGAAGATAGTCCGTCCGGGCCGGATGCACTATGCCCGCAATGTCTATTTCCAACTGAGCACGTCGGCGTTTTCTCCCTCACCGCCTTCCTGCCCGTCGGCCCCAAGGGATACGAGATCATAGTCGCCATGTTCTCCCGGGCAGGCGTAGATATAAGCCCTTCCCCACGGGTCCATCGGGACCTCTTTTCGAAGGTAGGGGCCGTCCCAGAGGTCTGTACCAGGATTTTTACGAAGCGATTCCAACCCTTCGGCGGTTGTCGGATACCGTCCTACGCTAAGCCTGAATGAATCCAGGGCCGTGGAAAAAAGTTCAATCTGAGTCTTGGCGGCCTTCTGCTTGGAAGTGCCGATATGCTTGAAAAAGTCTGTTCCGACGAAGGCGGCAAGCAGGCTGAGAATAATCATGACCACTAACAGCTCTATAAGGGTGAACCCTTTTTGACGCTCTTTACCGCTGCTGTTTGTATTTGCGCGAAACATAAGGTTACTACTCCGTTGTGGGATTAAGTGAATCGACACCGCCCGAAACAGGTTCCGCAAAGGTTAACCTGTAACCTTGAGCATGTCAAACAAGGCCCCGGAAACAGGGTTCGGGGTGGAAGACAAAAATAGCCCCCAAGCGACTGAGCGGGGGGAAGGCTGTCAAAATCGCCTCGTGTGCAAAAAAGTGCATTCGCGTCTGTAAAGGCTGGACTCAGCCCCCGTTAATGGGCTCTTGCTCAGGTTCGACTTCGGCGAGAGAGTCAATGGTGAAACCTGTCGACTGACCCCGCAGGAAAAGAGTCCCGTCAGAGCCCACCGAAAGGGGTGTCCTATATGGTCGTTTGAATTCCAGGATGAACGTTTCGTCGATCATCCTGGCGAGAATCTTCTCACCGTTTGGGAGGCAATACATCTGGCCATCGACGAGGACCATGGAAACTCCTGTTTAGAGAAAATGAGAATCAGCCGAATTTTGTTTTTAAACCGCGTGCAATAGAATACTACTATCCGCTTGTAAGGCAAAGTGAAATGGTGACGATGTCCGTTGGAAAATCGGGCCAGTATTCAAACAGATGGCGATAATTCATCGTTTACATAGTAAAAGAGGATGATTATTTTGTTTCGGGAATTAATCGCCGCGCCCCGAAAGTGCGTGCGATGTTTGGAGGGAAAAACCATGAAAGCTACGGCAATAAATTCGGAACAGATCGATAATTCTGGGGCGAGACAGTTCGAGTTGAATGTGGAGGCCCCCGAGAAGCCGGTTGAGGCGCTCGGGGCGGACCATGCTCAAACGATGGGCCAGGTCGGGGAACGGCCGGGGGAAACAGCTCAAAATCAACAGGACGAAAAGCTGGATTTATGGATGAAGAACATCAAGGAGTTCATTCGAAATATCGATGTGAAATCGCTCTAACGGATGGTGTGTCATGACGGGGCTGAACTGAGTGCTTTGGCTTCGCGCCGCGCTACTGAAACCCCTTTCGTATTCCTCCAAAAATGCGAAGGGGGTTTTTTTGTGCCTTGTGAGTGCCTAATGTGTATCAACTGAATATGGGCGGCAAGGCGCGGGGCTGCAGTCGTTGTTGATAACGCCTCGGAGTTTGGATATAAAAGAGGGCTTCAGGCCACTCGGACCTGAAAACTTACCGGTTTTGAGGAAAATGTCCTTAATGAAAATGAAGACCCTCCAATCTTTTGCAGTTCATATTGTCGGCCTGGTTTTTGCCTTTAGCTGCCTGGCCTCTCCCACACAGGCCCCCGAAGAGTTGAAACAGCCAAAGGACAGGGTTTTTGGCGACTGGCTGGTTACCCAGCTCAGCGCGGAGCCTTCCACCCTGAATCCCATCACGGCCACCGACGCCTTTGCCTCCGCGGTAGATGGGTATATTTATGAAACACTCCTGAAAAGAGATCCAAAGTCGCTGGAATTTGTTCCATCTCTCGCGGAGAGTTGGGACATCTCGGCGGACCACCTCATGTACACTTTTCACCTGAAAAAGAACATAAAGTGGAGTGATGGGCATCCGTTCACGGCAAAAGATGTCGTTTTTTCTTTCAACCGCATAATGGACCCAAAAGTCGACGCGGCGCACCTGCGTAACTATTACCAGGATATCGAACGCTTAGATATGCTCGACGACTATACGGTCCGCTACCGCTACAGGATACCTTATTTCCGGGCGCTGACTATCTGTGGTGACATAACCATCGTTCCCGAGCACCTTTTCAAGGAAGGCGAAGACTTCAACCAACACCCGATTGGACGACAACCGGTCGGGACGGGTCCTTACAAGTTCCTGCACTGGGAGACGGGAAAAGAAATCGTCCTCGTTCGAAACGAGGGTTACTGGGGTGAAAAACCGGCCCTGGACCGCATCATTTTCAAAGTCATCACGGATTCGACCGTCGCGCTTCAGGTACTGAAACAGGGTGGCCTGGATGAAATGGGCCTGAGGGCCATACAATGGGAGAAGCAGACAGAGAACAAACGGTTTGAGGAAAATTTTCGAAAAATCAGCTATTACGCGCCCAGTTTTTCATATATCGGCTGGAACATGCGAAGGCCCATTTTTTCGGACAAGCGAGTCCGTCAGGCTATGACCATGCTTGTGGACCGGGAGCTTTTTCTCAATAAAATTTTGTTCGGGCTCGGGACGGTAATTTCAGGACCTTTTTACATAAACAGTCCGGAGTACGATAAGGACCTCAAACCCTATCCTTATGATCCGCATGCCGCGCTCGCCCTGCTGAAATCCGCGGGGTGGGAATATCGAAACGGACAAGATTCTCTGCAAAAGGATGGTATGCCCTTCGAATTCGAGTTCCTGATCCCGGCCAGCCGCAAGACCGCTGAGCAAATCGCTACCATGCTTCAGGAAAACCTCAAGGAGATCGGCATAAAGATGTCGATCCGCAAGCTCGAATGGGCCGTTTTCGTCCAGAAGGTCGAGGAGCATAATTTCGATGCCTGTACGATGGGTTGGGCCCTTGGTTGGGAATCGGATCCTTACCAGATATGGCATTCTTCCCAGGCGGTGGATAAAGGCTCGAATTTTGTCGGATTCAAAAATGAGGAAGCCGACAAATTGATCGAGGAGGCGCGAAAGGAATTCGATCCCAAAAAAAGATATGAGATGTACCACAGGTTTCAGCAGATCATTTATGAAGAACAGCCGTATACTTTTCTATTCACCATGAAAGAGTTGGAGGCGGTTTCCAGGAGGTTCGAAAACGTCGAGGTTTACCCCATGGGAATTGCGCCCCTATACTGGTGGGTGCCCAAAGATGCCCGAAAGTACAAGGACTGATGAAACAAGGCGTGCTGGTAATGGATAATCTCCAGAGGTCCTCACGGAATATGTTCGGGGCCGGGGGGCTTGACCGAGTGCACGACCGGCGCAAAGATGCCGGCTGGATAGCCGGGCGGATGAGTGCCCCGGGGGCGTTATTCGTACCGGTGCGGCAGTCGAGAATTCTCATTGTGGATGGCGGGACCCCTAGGCCGGCTCTGCTGAAACTGGAGCAGTTGGATGGGTACGCCGAAACAGATTCCACTTTTTTCCTTGGCGAGCAAAACGGCCACTCCTATTTTGCAGTGGAGGTCAATGAAAAGGCGCCCGGCGCTTTTGCCGATGCTGGGCGGTTTCGAGACCTGCGCGCCGTTGCTCCGTTGCTTTCCGGAACAGACGGAGCGCTTCTGGCATATGCCAAAACCCTCGTGCACTGGCACGGTCGCAATCATTTCTGCGGCGCCTGTGGAAGCCGGAGCGAAATCAGGGACGGGGGGCAATGCCGCGCCTGTTTGAACCCTGAATGCGGGGTCGTGCATTTCCCACGCACTGACCCGGCGATAATCGTTATTATACGGCTGGGGGAAAAGTGCCTGTTGGCAAGGCAGACGGTATGGCCCGAGCGTGTGTACTCCGTTGTGGCGGGCTTTGTGGAGCCGGGCGAGACCGCCGAGGGCGCCGTTGTTCGCGAGGTTTTCGAAGAAGTCGGGCTGCGGGTCAAAAACATCCGATATCATTCCTCGCAGCCGTGGCCGTTTCCCTGCTCGCTGATGCTGGGGTTTACCGCTGAAGCCGAAGACGACAGGATTAGCCTGAGGGATAAGGAACTGGAGGACGCGCGCTGGTTTGGGCGCCGTGAACTGCGGGAGGCCGTTGAAAAAGGAGCTGTGAAGCTTTCCACGCCGGTTTCGATTGCATATCGCCTCATTGAGGACTGGTTTGAGGCCGAAAACCTGCCCGGCAAGGCGTGGAAATTTCCAGGATGGGGATTCGCGGTTAGAAAAGAAGAATAATTCGAGGATAATATTTTATTAGATGAAAACCTATCTGATCAAAAGGCTCTTGCAGATCATCCCGACCCTGCTGGGGATCACTTTTATTACGTTTGTCATTATCCAGTTGGCGCCTGGAAATCCTGCGATGCTCAAAATCCAGATGGGCAAGGGACAGGCGGAGCTTGGCGAAAAAACCGCCTCCGAGCTGATTATAAAGCAGACAAAAGAACTCTACGGGTTAGACAAGCCCCTGCATGTTCAATACCTTCTGTGGTTGAAACGAATCTTTACCCTTAATTTCGGTTTCTCCTACAAAGACCACCGGAACGTGTGGGATAAGATTTCAGAACGGTTGCCCATAACGATTCAACTCAACGTGATCTCGATCTTCCTGGTCTATCTTATCGCTTTGCCCTTCGGGGTCTATTCGTCGACTCACGCCGGGTCGTTTGCGGACAAAATCTTGACGCTTGGGTTCTTTTTCCTCTACTCGCTTCCGAGTTTCTGGGTGGCAATGCTGCTCATAATGCTCTTCGGAGGTGGGGATTTCTGGGACATTTTCCCCGTCTTCGGCATATCGTCCATAGGAAGCGAGACCATGGGCCTGTCTGCCTGGCTGGTTGACCGGATGTGGCACCTGGTGCTTCCGATTATCTGTCTTACCTACGGCGGGCTTGCTTACCTTTCGAGACTGACGCGGGCGAGTATGCTCGAGGTTATCCGTGAGGACTATGTGAGGACGGCCAGGGCAAAAGGCCTCGGCGAACGCGTGGTTATCTTCAAACATGCATTCCGCAATGCTTTGCTGCCGCTCATAACGCTTTTCGCCTTTTTGTTGCCTTCCATGTTCGGAGGAAGCGTAATCATAGAAAGTATCTTCTCGGTCCCCGGAATGGGGCAGTTGGGGTTCGAGGCGGTCTTAAGCCGGGACTACCCCGTCATAATGGCGATCACCGCGATTTCCGCGTTTCTTACGCTGGCCGGACTGTTGATTTCCGATATCCTATATGCCGCGCTCGATCCGCGCATAAAGCTGGAATAAATGAGGTTAAACGGGTTTACTAAATGACAGATCGGGCAGAAAATTTCGATGTTCAAATTGGGGGAACACACTCGGAGGCACAAAGCGAGGTCCCCAATACTTACTGGAGAATGGTCAGCCATCATTTCAAAAAAAGAAAGCTGGCCGTCTTTGGGCTGTGGATTACTGTATTTCTGTTTTTTGTAGCCATTTTCGCTGATCTGCTAGCAAACGATAAACCCCTCTTGTTTTATCACCAGGGCAAAATCTATTGTCCGGTTTTTTCCGGCGCGGACAAGGTGGGTCCTTTCGTCTGGAAGGACCTGAGGAAAAGTGCCCCTTTCGTTTTCCAGCACGTTACCGGAAAAGAGGAGGCGGTAGCCATATGGCCCGTTGTGAAATACTCACCGACTGAATACAACCTTCTCGAATACCTCTCCCCACCCGGCGCCAGGCACTGGTTCGGGACCGATGACAGCGGCCGGGACGTGCTGAGCAGAATGATCCACGGCGCGCGCGTTTCTCTTTCAGTGGGTTTTATCGCCGTAGGGATAGCCATGATTATAGGGGTATTGCTGGGTGCGCTTGCCGGCTATTTCGGGGGCTGGAGCGATATAGTTATAAGCCGTGCAATCGAGATCATGCTTACTATTCCCACATTTTTCCTGATTATCGCCATAATTGCATTCCTGCCGCCGAGCATATACAACATTATGGTTGTAATCGGCCTGACCGGATGGACAGGTTTTGCGCGGTTCGTGCGCGCCGAATTTTTCAAGCTCAAACAGCTCGATTTCATAACGGCGCTGCGCGCCCTTGGCGCATCAGACAAGCGTATAATTTTTCTGCACATGCTTCCCAATGCAATGGCCCCGGTCCTGGTCTCAGCGGTCTTCGGAATTGCCGGGGCCATCCTTACCGAGTCGAGCTTGAGTTTTCTCGGATTCGGAGTGCCGCCGCCGACTCCGAGTTGGGGTGACATCCTTTCGCAGAGCCGCGACTACATCGAGTTCGCATGGTGGCTTACCGTTTTCCCCGGGTTTGCGATCTTCATGAGTATCACGGCTTACAACCTCGTCGGTGAGGGGCTGCGGGATGCGATGGACCCCAAATTGTTTCGATGACGGATATGGGAACGCTGCCCGGCGGCACTGAGAAACCTGATTGGAAGTTGTTTGAAATATGCTTCAGCTGAACCTTGGAGATGAGAGCGGGATACTCACCGTAAGCAAGCTGAACCAGCAGGTGAAGACGCTGTTGGAGGGGAAGTTCCCGTTTGTTTGGGTCAGAGGTGAAATTTCAAATTTTCGCGTCCCGTCCTCGGGGCATTTTTATTTTACGCTCAAGGATGCGCAGAGCCAGATTAATGCGGTTTTTTTCCGCGCTCAGAACCGCTTTCTGAGATTTCTTCCCGAATCGGGAATGCAGGTTATTTGCCAGGCCCGCCTGAGCGTCTATGAACCAAGGGGCGAATACCAGCTGATAGTGGAGGTCATGGAGCCCCTTGGGGTCGGGGAGTTGCAGCTTGCCTTCGAGGCCCTGAAAAAGAAGCTCTCGGCTGAAGGCCTGTTTGACCCGGCCCGAAGGAAAGCTCTGCCGCTTTGCCCGCAGAATGTCTGTGTGATTACTTCAAAGAGCGGTGCCGCAATACGGGACATTTTAAAGGTGCTCGAGAAAAGCCCCTACCCGGTCAAGGTCACTCTTTTCCCGGTGGCCGTCCAGGGACCCGGCGCGCGCTTTGAAATAGCCGAAGCTATTGAATCGGCGAACAAACTCACTTGGAGATATGAGTGGGATGTTTTGATTGTCGGGCGCGGAGGGGGAAGCCTTGAGGACCTGTGGGCATTCAACGAAGAGGTGGTGGCGCGGGCGATTTGCGGGTCCTCGATTCCCGTGATTTCGGCGGTCGGCCATGAGATAGATTTTACAATAGCGGATATGGCCGCGGACTTCCGAACGCCCACTCCGACGGCCGCCGCCGAATGGGTTGTAAAAAGGCTCGAGCAGGTCCATCGTGAATTGCACGGCAGCCGGGACCGGATGGTCCAGGTAATGAAGGGGCGAATCGAGAATATCGGTTTGAGGCTCAAATACCTGGAAAGCCGCATAACGCATCCGAAAAGGCGGCTGGAAAATATGCGGCTGGGCCTTGATGATCGCCTGGAAAGGCTTAGTCTCGCCGTCCGGAGGTCTCTTGAGAAAATGCGCGTCTCACGCGACCATCTGAACGGCAGGCTCCTGTATCTAAAACCTGACGCCCGCATCCAGAGATACAGGGCGGAACTGAGCCGCCTGTGCAAGGAACTTGTGCTCCATCATCACCGGATTTTGGATGGGCTCGGGCTCAGGTTTGAGCATAATTTATCTCGTCTGGAGGCGATGAATCCGCTTTCCGTTCTCATGCGCGGCTACTCCATTACCTGCAGGGTTTCGGACGGCAAAATAGTAAGGAGCTGCGCGGATACCAGGCCGGGAGACAGGGTTTTCGTGCAGCTTGCCCATGGGCGGCTCGAGTGTCTGGTCGAAAGGGCTGAAGAGGTTCAGACTGAAAAGGAAGGGTGATTCCGTGGCCAAGAAAAAAAGCGATCTTTTTGAAGAGGCACTGAAAAAGCTTCAAGATCTCGTGGAGAAACTTGAAAAGGGGGATTTGCCCCTTGAAGAGGCAATGGAATGTTTTTCCGAGGGGATTCGAATTTCCCAGTTGTGCCATAATAAACTTGAAGAGGCGGAAAAACGGGTCGAGATGCTTCTTAAAGACCAGCAGGGCGGATGGGCGTCAGCGCCCTTTGAGTCCGCACAGGCTAATTCGGGCGATCAGGATAATCGGTAACGGGATTGGATTTTGCCCGCGTAACGTCCGCGGCGGGATTGCGTAGAGGTCTGTGACGGGCTCATGTATATTTGTAGCTGGAAGTACTATCTTGAGCGTGTTAATATTATAACTTAATCCTATTGACAGATAATTCTCGATTGGGCGCACATATGGGTGAATTCGATCTGAAAAATTATTTGAGCCGGCGAAAGCAATTGGTTGAGGCTTCGCTGGAGAAGATTTTCCCGGCGCCGTCCGGGCTTCAAAAAAGAGTGATCGAAGCTGCGCGCTATAGCCTGTTTGCCGGAGGAAAGCGGTTGAGGCCGATTCTTTGCCTGGCGGCCGCGGAGGTGGTTGGCGGCGATGTCGAGCCGGTCCTTCCGGCTGCTTGCGCCCTTGAGATGATACACACCTATTCGCTCGTCCATGACGACTTGCCGGCCATGGACAATGACGATTTCAGGCGAGGCGTGCCAACCAATCACAAAGTTTTTGGGGAAGCAATAGCGGTTTTGGCCGGAGACGCTCTGTTGACGGAAGCTTTTGAATGCTTCGCGCTGAGCGCCGGCGCCCATGTGAGCGCGCAAAAGGTCTTGGAAGTCATACGGATTGCCGTCAAAGCCGCTGGCTACAGGGGAATGATAGGCGGACAGGTAATCGATTTGGAGTGCGAAAACCGCAAAGTGGACCTTGCGACCGTAGAGTATATGCACATTCACAAAACGGGGGCTTTGCTTTCGGCCTCACTCGAAATTGGCGCCATTCTTGGCGGCGGGGACGAAGTACGCATAGAGGCGCTCAAAACTTACGGTCATCACGTCGGGCTTGCGTTTCAGATTACGGACGATCTTCTGGATGTCGAGGGAGATGCCGAGCTGATGGGCAAAACACCTGGATCGGATGTCGCGAAAAACAAAATGACGTATCCAGCCCTCCTGGGTATCGGCCAATCGAAGGATGCCTCACGTGAGCACGTGGAGCGTTCTCTGGAGGCGCTGGCGGGTTTCGACGAGAAAGCCGAGCCGTTGCGGGCCATCGCCGGGTACCTGCTGGTGCGCAAAGGATAGTTCGGATAAAACTCCTTGACTTCTACCCGGATTTTTCCGTTAATTGGGTCGAGGTGGGGGGAGCAAGAGATGTAATGAAGGGGTTGAAATTGAAAAACAAAACGAGGGGAAAGGGGCTGCTTTCACAGATCGAAACCCCTTGTCAGCTAAAGAATCTGTCTTACGAGCAACTGCAGGAACTCGCTGAGGAAATTCGCGCCAGAATCATAGGCACCGTTGCCGAAAACGGCGGGCATCTTGCCCCCAGCCTTGGCGTAGTTGAACTCACCATAGCTCTGCATTATGTATTCGATGCCGCTCATGATCGCTTCATCTGGGACGTTGGCCATCAGGCTTATGCGCACAAGATTTTGACCGGGCGTCAGGATCAATTCGGTTCTCTTCGCCAGTACGGAGGGATCAGCGGTTTCCCAAAGCGTTCCGAGAGCAAGTATGATGCGTTCGGAACCGGCCACTCCAGCACTTCTATTTCCGCCGGCCTCGGCATATCGGTTGCAAATCATCTCAAGGGAAGTCCTGCTCGAGCCATCGCGGTAATAGGTGACGGGAGCATGACGGGAGGAACGGCCTTCGAAGGGCTCAACAACGCGGGGGACCTCGCCAGAAACCTCATCGTGGTCCTCAACGATAACGAAATGTCCATTTCTCCAAACGTCGGCGCGCTATCGTCGTACTTGAGCCGCAAGCTTTCCGGAAAGACCCTGATGTACCTGAAGAGGGAAATGGAAGATTTTCTCAGGTCACTGCCGGGGATCGGACCTAATATTCTGCAGATATTGAGACGCAGCGTCGATTCGCTTATCAGCTTTTTCACGCCTGGAATGCTTTTCCAGGCCCTGGAGTTTCAATACATAGGGCCCATAAACGGCCACCGTATCGACAGGTTGATAGAGACATTCCAAATAGCCCGCAACGTGGACGGCCCGGTTCTGATCCATGTGCTGACCAAGAAAGGAAAGGGCTACGGTCCTGCTGAAAAGGACCCAACGAGTTTTCACGGGGTGGGCGCATTCGATATAGCAACCGGAAAGAGCGCTAATTCAGGCGGCCTTTCCTATACTAAAGTTTTCGGCAAAGCGATGATGAAGCTGGCCGAAGCCAATCCAAAACTGATTGGCATTACGGCCGCAATGCTTCAGGGCACAGGGCTCGAGTGTTTTGCCAAAACCTATGCGAACCGGTTTTTCGACGTCGGCATTGCGGAGCAGCATGCCGTGACGTTCGCCGCCGGCCTTGCCACGGAAGGTTTCAGGCCGGTCGTGGCTGTCTACTCCACGTTCTTCCAGCGCGCCTATGACCAGATATTGCACGATGTCTGCCTGCAGAACCTCCCGGTTGTTTTGGCGATGGACCGCTCCGGAATAGTCGGCGAGGATGGGCCGACGCACCATGGGGTGTTCGACCTGTCGTATCTGCGCTCGATGCCGAATATGGTGGTGATGGCCCCCAAGGATGAAAATGAGCTCCAGCATATGCTGAAGACCGCCGTCGATTACGACGGTCCGGCTGCCGTGCGCTACCCCAGGGGAAACGTAGTGGGCGTTGGGCTTGATTCCGAGCTGAGGCGCCTTGAGATCGGGAAGGCGGAGTTGCTCCGCCCGGGAAAAGACCTGGTTATCATCGCCATCGGCTCCACCGTGCAAAATGCGATGGAGGCAGCCGTACGGCTCGATTCGGAGGGAATCGACGCGGCGGTCATAAACGCCCGGTTCGTAAAGCCTCTTGACCGTGAATTGATCATGACCTTGGCCCAAAAAACCGGCAGAGTCATAACGGTCGAGGAAAACGTGCTGCAGGGCGGATTTGGGAGTGCGGTCCTGGAGATGTTCGAGGAAGAATCGTTTTTCCCGAAGGCATTGAAGCGTTTGGGCGTCAATGATTTTTTCGTTCCCCATGGAAGTCAGACGATATTGCGAAACCTCTGTTGCATTGACACGGATGCCATTGAGAGCGCCGCCCTTAAAATGTTAGATTCAAATCATGGCAAAGTCCTTCGCGCGATTGGACAAACTGCTCGTCGATAGAGGTTTGGTCCCTACTCGTGAACGCGCTCAATCGCTCGTGCTCGCCGCAAAAGTCCTCGTAAACGGCCGGACCCTGACCAAGGCCGGGCAGAAAGTCCCGGCGGACTCGGAGGTCCGGGTCATCGAAGACTCGGTCCCATACGTCAGCCGGGGCGGGTTGAAGCTCGAGCATGCTATCCGCGCGTTTTCGGTCGAGGTAACCGGTCTTATCGCAATGGACGTCGGCGCATCGACGGGAGGATTTACCGATTGTCTGCTCTCGTTTGGAGCGCGCAGGGTCTATGCGGTCGACGTGGGATATGGCCAGCTTGCGCTCAAGCTCAGAAACGACCCTAGGGTCATCGCGCTTGAGAGGCAAAATATACGGTACCTGCCCCCGGAGCTTGTGCCTGATCCGGTTCAGATTGCGACTATCGATACTTCCTTTATATCCCTCAAGCTTGTGATTCCAGCCGTGCTTCATTTTCTTGAAGCCGAAGCAGTCCTCATAGCACTCATAAAACCGCAGTTCGAAGCAGGCCGTGAGCTGGTTTCAAAGGGCAGGGGGGTCATCCGGGACGCGCTCATTCACGAAGAGGTGTGCGATGTGGTGGCGAAATTCACAGCCGGGCTGGGCTTCGAAGTGTTCGGAATTACAGCATCCCCCATACTGGGACCGAAGGGAAACCGGGAATTCCTGATGGTCGGCAAAGCCCCCGGGAATCGATAGAAAGCGATGCGCATTCACCTGGTGTTCGTAGGCAAGACGGCCTTCGGCGACCTTGAGTCGGTGATCGGCCGCTACCTCGAACGGCTTCAGCATTACTGCCAGGTCGAGGTCCTCTACGTCAAGGCGGAAAAGATCACCGGAGCGGCAGGGGACAGGTCTGTCCGGGAGCGGGAGAGCGAACGCATCCGGAAAGTTGCAGGGCCTCAGGGACATTTGATCGTGTGCGACCAGGCAGGAAGCGAACTCGATTCCAGGGAACTGTCAAAACTGATGGAAAAACTCATCGCCTCCGGAGTGTCCGACCTCTGGGTTGCGGTGGGCGGACCTGTCGGCGTCTCCCCGCAGTTACTGACGAGCGCGCGCTTTGCGCTCTCCTTGTCGAAAATGACTCTTCCGCACGATCTGGCTCGCCTGATGCTCGTTGAGCAACTCTATCGCGCTTTTACGATCATAAGAGGCGAGCCCTACAACAGGTGATCCTGGAGCGCCGGCTGTGCCGTAAGCAAAACCGAAGGCTATTCGACCTTCGGCCACTGCTCTAGACGGCCACAACTTCAGTGACACTGGGGACTTCCTGCTTTATAATGCGCTCGATACCCGATTTCAGGGTCATCTGGCTCATGGGGCAGCCATGACAGGCACCGGTCAACCGCACTTTGACCACGGAACCGTCGACATCTATGAGCTCCACACTTCCACCGTCTCTTTCGAGCATTGGTCTTATCTTGGCAAGCGCTTTCTCGACCTTCTCACGCATCTGTTTCCTCCGGTAATGATGATTGTCAAAATAAAATTGTCACGCAAAATAACATATAAGACAAGAAGGGAAAACAAAATCCTGTCCATCCCGCGCGTGGTTTTCATTTACCTGTTCATCCTTATGCATGTTTGAACGTGGATTATTTTGCCAATCAGGGAATCGAATTGAAATTCCGTATTGTTTTCAGTAGAATGAAAAGAGTGTAGCGTGAGGCGGGTTTGTTGCGGTCGAATTCAGAGGGGACCATTATGGCTGAGTATCATCTTCAGGAGCGTATTTCATCGCAGGAGATCTGCAGCTGTGTAGCTGGTTTGGCCGAGAGAATAAGCCATGACTATAAAGGCAAGAAACTCATTTTGATAGGTGTTCTCAACGGTGCTTTTATTTTTATGGCGGATCTCGCAAGACGTCTTGATCTCCCCGTAAGGGTTGATTTCGTACGGTTGGCCAGCTATGGCGATAAAGCGCAGACCTGTGGAAGCGTCAGGATAACAAAGGATGTTGAGCTTACCCTGCAGGGAAGCCACGTGCTGATCGTCGAGGACATAGTGGATTCGGGTATCACTCTGAACTGGCTGCTCAATCATATCGCGAACCTGTGCCCTGAATCCGTAAAGATATGTGCTCTAATAGATAAACTTGAACGCCGTTCGGTCGAGGTCCCCCTCGATTATGTGGGAATGACTCTTGAGAGTGGCTTTCTGGTCGGCTACGGTTTGGATTTCGCCGGGAATCACAGGAACCTGCCTGCCATCCATGAAGTCTTGTTCGATGAGGTCGAGCCGGAATGCAGCCCTGGTGTGGCGAACCGGTCTGCGGAAGGAAAATGATTCATGGCCTTGATGGTGATAACCTGTGAATCCTGTGGGGCAAAGTTCAGGCTGGATTCCGATAAACTGAATAAACCTCGCAACAAGGTGAGGTGTTCAAAGTGTAAAAATATATTCGTAGTGGAACAACCCGACGAAGACGGCCTCATCCATATCGAAATTTCGGATGAAGAAAGCGTCTTCATTCCTGGGACCGTCCCTGAGCAGATTGGCAAGCCCGCGGTATCTAAAGCAAAGAAAGAATGGCTTTCGAATAAAAAGATCTTGTTTGCCGCAGTGGCCTGCCTTCTGATACTCATCGCCCTTGGCCTTGTTTTTGGGCCTGGAAGGTCGCTTTTGACTTCCGCCGGAAAAACCTCTACCAAGGAGCCTGCCCAGCCCATTGTAACGATTATGGACAGTGTTCAGGCTTACTACCTGGAAAACGTTCACTCCGGACAGGTGCTTGTAATCGAGGGGGAGGTGCTCAATGAATCGAGCAAGCCCGTGAGTTTTGTAATGATTGAAGGAAAGTTGTACAACAACAACGATACGGCCGCTCAAACCCAGCGGTGCTATGTCGGCAATTCGCTGACTCGCAAGGAAATAGCCAACCTCAAGATCGCGGAAATTCAGGATAAAATAATGAACCGCGAGGGCAAGAACCTGAAAAACGTCAGGATTGCCCCGGCCGGCAAGGTGCCTTTCATGCTGATTTTCCATAATCTTCCCGAGATGAGTACCCTTAGCAACTACAGTGTAAATGTCATAAGTTCGAAATTCGATTAATCCAAAGCGCTTTTCAGACTCCTTTCTTGTCTTTTAGCCAACTCATTGAAGTAACGAAAAGAATTGACAAAGACCCTGTTTAAGTGTAAAAGTGCGTTTAACTAAGGCCCTGAAAAAATACGTAAAATTATTGCGAGGCCCTTGAATTATGCTGGATGTGAAATTTGTCCGAGAAAACATCGAACTGATGCGCCGGATGCTTAAGAACCGCCAGTCTGACCTTGAGCTTCAACCACTTCTGGTACTGGATGAAGCGAGGCGGCGCGTTCTGGTCGATGTGGAGGAGAAAAAACATCTGCGTAATGTTGCATCGGAGGAAATATCCAGGCTGAAAAAAGAGAAAAAAGACGCCTGCGGCCTCGTCGAGCAGATGAAGCAGCTTGGCCTGGAAATCAAAGCCCTCGATCAGCAGTTGGCCGAAGTGGAGGAAAATTTCAGGGACTTTCTCATGAACATGCCGAATGTACCGGACGATTCGGTGCCCGTCGGCAAAAATGAGAAGGACAACGGTGAAATCAGGACGTGGGGAGAAAAACCGGTTTTCGATTTCGAGCCCAAGCCTCACTGGGAAATTGGTGAGGCGCTGGGAATACTCGATTTCGAGCGCGGCGCAAAAATCACGGGGGCGCGTTTCACGCTTTATTGGGGCGCCGCCGCCGCGCTTGAGCGCGCTCTGATCAGCTTCATGCTCGACGTACACACGAAGCGGCACGGTTACACCGAGGTCCTTCCGCCGTTCATGGTTAACAGCGTCAGCATGAGGGGTACCGGACAGCTTCCCAAGTTCAAGGAGGACCTGTTCAAGGTCGATGGTTGGGACTACTGGCTGATTCCGACCGCGGAAGTGCCGGTTACGAACATTCACAGCGGAGAGATCCTGGAGGAGTCGGAGCTGCCCAAGTTCTATACGGCCTATACTCCCTGTTTTCGATCCGAGGCCGGCTCCCACGGCAAAGACACCCGCGGTCTGATCCGTCAGCACCAGTTCAACAAGGTTGAACTGGTCAAATTCACCAGGCCCGAGGATTCATACTCCGAGCTTGAAAATCTGCTTAAAAACGCTGAAACGATTCTTCAGGAACTGGGGATTCACTATCGCGTCGTCTTGCTTTGTACCGGCGACATGGGGTTTTCCTCATCCAAGACATATGATATCGAGGTATGGCTCCCCGGCCAGAATACATACCGGGAAATCTCGTCTTGCAGCAACTTCGAGGATTTTCAGGCAAGGCGCGCCAACATCCGTTTTCGCCGCAAAGGGCGAAGCCGAACGGACCTTGTTCATACGCTCAACGGGTCTGGGCTGGCTGTTGGCCGAACTGTCGTGGCGATCCTGGAAAACTACCAGCAGGAAGATGGAACCGTGGTCATTCCTGAAGTTTTGCGGCCATATCTTGGAAATATGAAGGTGATCGAGAAAAGATAGCTGATTTACTTTTTAAGGAGCCTCAATCATGACTAAGAGTGAGTTGATCGAGACGTTGGCCAAGGCTGAGGGGATTACGTTGAAAGCTGCTGAGACCGCGGTCAACGTAACCTTTCAGAGTATGGAGCAGGCGCTCATACGCTCTGACCGCCTGGAGATCCGCGGATTCGGCAGTTTTAAGGTGAAAGACTACGAGGGATATAAGGGCAGAAATCCAAAAACGGGCGAACTGATTGAGGTCTCGTCAAAGAAATTGCCTTTCTTCAAAGTGGGCAAGGAACTCAAGGAAAGGGTCAACGGAGGGGAAGCCATCGAGGCGCCTGTTAAAATTAAGTAGGTGCCGGACACCGGATGGCCCGGGGGGCGTGGGGCTTTTATCCCGTATCCCGAGACATCCGGTAATCTGAAGGGATTTCCCGCTCACTCCCTGATAAAAATCAAATAGAGATTTAATCCTACAAGCGCCACGGCTCCGGCCAGGAAAGTGAGCAAATCGCGTAAGGGCAAAGTTCCCTCGGCAGGGGACAGGGTCTTTTGGATCAGGAGCAAGAAGAGAAAAATCGAGACAAGGGCGACGATGCTTTTGATGCTTTTTGTCCAGATAAGCACAATCAGGACCGGCAGGATGATTAGCCATGTATACCAGGTTCTCGCCACCTGATTCCATTTCAGTTCGCCAATAGCGGCAAGCATCGTTGGGAAATCGTTAGTTGCCAGGAATTTATATATGTGGTTCAGCAGCTCTTTCACGGGGCATCCTCTCAGTGAGCAATGGTGAGTCCGTCGAACTCACCGGTATAGGCTTCCTCCATAACCTCTACTCTATCGACCCGGCCCATTGGGCTTCCTTCGTGGCACCACGAAATCATCTTTTCGACATTGTCGGCGTCTCCTTCGAAAACGGCTTCCACGCTGCCGTCAGGCAGGTTTCGCACCCAGCCCGCAACCCCGGCCCGTTGTGCAGCGTCTTGCGTGTATGCCCGGAAAAATACGCCCTGGACCCTTCCCCTGATCCAGACATGGGCCCTTCGCTTCTTCATCTGTAGCCTCCCTGGGAAAAGCTTACTCGTTGAGCATACTGATAAATTCATCCTCGTTCATTATCCGTATTCCCAACTTCTCGGCCTTGGCCAGCTTTGAGCCCGGGTCCGTACCGGCAACGACCATGTCCGTTTTCCTGCTAACGCTCTCCGTAACCCGCGCCCCTTTTGCCGCGGCCTTTTCTCCTGCCTCCTGACGGCTCATGGATGAAAGGCCTCCGGTGAATACAACGGTTTTCCCCTGCCAGAACCCGCTCTGGGCGGGGCGGGGGCGCTGGACGTTTTCAATCGAGATCCCCAGACTCAGCAGATCGTCTATCAGCCTTTCGTTCTCAGGGTTTGAAAAGTAAGTCGTCACCGCAATGGCAATTTTTTCTCCGATCCCTTGGATCTGCTGCAGTTGCACGGCCGGCGCCGAACGGAGCGCCTCAAAGGTGCCGAAGCTGTTGGCCAGAAGATCGGCAATAAAGGTGCCCACATGACTTATTCCGAGCGCGTATAGAAACCTGGACAGCGTTGTGTGTTTACTCCCCTCAATGGAGGTGAGCAAATTTCGGGCCGATTTGTTGCCGAACCCCGAAAGATTTTCGAGGTCCTTCATCCCAAGCCCGTAGAGGTCCGAAACGGTCCGGATGATCCCCTCATCTATGAACCTTGATACTATCCGGTCGCCGAGGCCTTCTATATTCATAGCGTCGCGGCTGGCAAAATGCACGATTGAACCCTTGATTTGAGCGGGACAGTTGCGGTTTACGCACCTGTGGAATGCCTCATCGGGCAGCCGCACCACCCGCGAGCCGCAGGAAGGGCACCACATCGGCATCCGAAAGGGTTTTTCTTCTCCCGTTCTTCCTGACTTTATGACTTCGACTACCTCGGGGATGACGTCGCCCGCCCTGTGAACGATAACGGCATCGCCTTTGCGTATGTCCTTCCTTTCGATTTCATCGATGTTGTGGAGCGTTGCGCGCTTGACCGTGACCCCGCCGACCAGTACGGGATTGAGGAAGGCGACGGGAGTAATGATTCCGGTCCTGCCGACGTTTACGCCTATATCCAGCAAGTGGGTCTGGACTTCGTCGGGATTAAATTTGAGAGCAACCGCCCAGCGCGGGCTGCGGGACTTTTCGCCGAGCTGTTTTTGCAACTGCAGGTCATTTACTTTTATCACCATCCCGTCAATTTCGTAGGGCAGGTATTCACGCTCCGCGGCCAGCTTTTCGTAGTAACTGAGGGCTTCTTCGATGCCAGTGCACAACAAGGACCTGGGATTTACCGGCAGCCCCCAAAGCTTTAGCCCGTTCAGAAGCTCGAACTGCGTGGCGAACTCTTTTTGAGCGACAAACGCGCCGATTCCGTAGAAGAAGGCGCGAAGGGGGCGGGTGGCGGTTATCGAGGGGTCGAGCTGGCGAAGAGACCCCGCCGCCGCATTTCTCGGATTAGCGAAAAAAGACTCGCCGCGCTTGCCTCGTTCTTCATTGAGTGCTTCGAAATCGCGCTTTTCTATAAAGACCTCGCCGCGGACGGCAAGCTTTTCCGGCAGAACTCCATCGCCCTTCCGAAAAAAAAGCCCCCTGGGTATCGAACGGATCGTTTTGACATTGAGCAAAACATCCTCGCCCGTGAATCCATCTCCTCGCGTGCCCGCTCCGGTAAGAACGCCATGTTCATAGACAAGTTCCACGGCCAGTCCGTCCATTTTCAGTTCGGCCACATAGTCGAGGTTCCCGACGGGGCCGAGAAGCTTGCGGACCCGGCGGTCGAAATCGAGGGCCTCCCCGGTATTCATCGCGTTTTGGAGGCTGAGGAGCGGCACTTCGTGCCGAAAAGGAAGGAACTTTTCTATAGGAGCGGACCCGACGCGCTGGGTTGGCGAATCCGGCGTTATGAATTCGGGGTCCTGGTTTTCGAGATTAACGAGTTCGCGGAAGATCCTGTCGTATTGCGCATCGCTGATTTCAGGCTGGTCGAGAGCGTAGTAACGATAGTTGTGGTAGTCGATAAGCTTCCGGAGCTCTTCGATTCTGGAGCGAGCATCTTCTTTGTCGATCATGGACTTCGGCCACCTGTAGATGCAAACTTGTCGCTGGTGTCTGAATATCGGATATCAGGCGTCAATTATCCGACACCAGGCATCGGGTATCCGGAAAAAATCAAACGGTGAACGTGCCGGCCGCCGTGCAGATGGCGGTCAGTGTTGAATTAATAACCTTTTTCCGCGATTCGAGAAATGCAGGGTCTCTAAATCCATGCATCCATTTCAGGCCCGAAAGATTGTCGGAAACCACCAGAACCACGGCAAGATCGGCCCCCCGAAACCGTGATACGGTAAAAAGAGCCGAAGTTTCCATATCGACGCTCAAAACACCCTGTGACTGGAAGGCTTCCAGTTTCGCATAGGTCTCGCGAAACGGCGCATCGGTCGTCCAGACGGTCCCTTCATGGATTTTCAGACCGGCTGATATCAGGGCCGATCTGAGGGGCTCGATCAGCGTGGAAGATGGGGCACACTCCGCACCGGGATAATGTCCTGAGGTCCCTTCCTCTGAAATTGCGCCCGAAGGAAGGACAATGTCTCCGATCCGGACGTCTGCGCGTAAAGAGCCGCACCAGCCGGCCGCAATGAATTTGCTGGTCCCGAGGGCGATCATCTTTTCGAGAACCAGAACCGACTGTGGAGCGCCCAGCATCGGTCCGGCAAGAGCGATAGAGGATCCTTCAAAGCTGCCGGTGAATACCTCGGAAAGATAGAGCTTATGAGAGCGCCTGAGAGGTTTGGAAAGGCATGCCGAAAACAGGCCGAGATCCTCAGGGCTGAAAACCAGGATGGCAAGGGGGGGCAGCGTTTCTTCGCGTCTGCTTTTTTTGGGATCTATCACGCAGCAGTCTTTGGGTGGCACTGCCCGGATAGAGCTGTCGGATGTCATTTTAGAAACTTGGGCCGCCTGATTTTCCGCGGTCTCAGCCGATTTGCTGCTTCGAACTTAACCGCTCTGGATGACTGGACTTTATCGTGAGGCTGCGCGCTCATGGCGCAACCTCCGAAGACCGGCGCCGCCGAAGCGGAAAAAAGACCCTTTCCGGTCGAATCAATTATATGCAGAGAAGCGCCCTGTGCAAGGAATAAAGACAAAAAGGCGGCGATTGTGTCGAAAAGGGCGGCTAAAATGCATCGGGTGGCCGGGAGCGATTGATTTTGACCTCGATTGACTCGTATGATAGAAAGGATGCGTTACCTTTTCCGGATTTTCCAAACCCTTGTCACCTGTGTGTCTGCCATGCCGTAGGATCCGATGAAAAAGCTTATGGGAAAAAGAGCTTTGAGGGGTTCTGGTTATATGGTTCCTCCTGGAAGGCGATTTCGCGGCCGGCATTTATTTATCCTTTTGCTCGTACTGGGTATAGCATTCGGGAGCTACAGGAAGCTTCATCGCCATAAGGTAAGCGAGCCTAAGCAAACGGCCGCAATCGAAGCTGCGCCTTCTCAACCGGGTGAGGCCCCGTATAAGACTGCTGCTCCGGCGACAAAGGTCGAATCCCCGGAGAAATTGGAAATCCGTCGTTTGATTGTTCACCCCGGCGACACTCTGGCGGCGATACTTGGCAGTTCGGGAATTCCAGCACTGTATGCCAATGAGTGGCACGGGGCCTGTAAGTCCGATCCACTGGCTAAAATCAAAGAGGACGACGAGCTGATTTTTGTTTTGAGCCGACAGAGCGGGCTTCCGGTAAAGCTGATTTATTCGCGCCCGGACGGGCCGTCCTATACGCTGCGCAAGAACTCGAACGGGTGGGAATGCAGGTCCGAGGAAACCATTGTGCGAGAGGCGGTCAAGACAGTTCACGGCCTCTACTCCGAGAATTTCTATGATTGCTGTGCGGCCTGCGGGCTTCCGGCCCCCCTTATTTCGAACCTGGCAGACATTTTTTCCTATGATGTCGATCTCACTGCCGACCTCAAGGACGGAGACTCGTTTTCCGTTTTATTTCAGGAGGGTCCGCTCCTATCGAGTGATGGGAAACAGTTTCTTATCCTTGGGGCCGAAATGAGCGTCTCCGGGAAGCTCTACCAGGCTTTCGGATTTCAGCTTCCGGATGGTTCGTGGGATTATTTCGATGCGAAAGGGGTCTCGCTCAAACGGGCGTTTCTCCGAAGCCCGATCAATTACCGGATTTTGCAGTCCACTAAAGGCGGCAAGAACATCAAACCGGTTACAAAGATTCATCGTCCTCACCTGGAAATAGATTACGCCGCCCCGAAAGGGACCACGGTGGGCGCCATCGGAGACGGGGTCGTCTCAGCCGTGGGCAGGAACGGCAAGAGAGGACTTTCGGTGGAAATTCGGCACAGGGGGGGGTACAGGAGTGTGTACGGAAACCTGTCTTCCTTAAACCACGGGGTGGTTCGCGGGGCGCCTGTTTCCCAGGCCGAGGCGATCGGTTCGATAGGGTCGGCCGGGAGTGGAAAAACTTACCTTGATTTCCGCCTGTACAAGGACGGCAGACCTCTAAACATCCAGACCGCGGAGTTTGTGCGCTCCAGATTTGTACCCAAATCGATTGTCTCTGAATTTGAAAAGTCGCGTGATTTCTGTACCTCCGTCCTGCACGGAACAACTACCGACGGCCAAAAACGTGAAATGCTGTCCGGCCGAGACTGACAATGGCGGATTTGTATGCCGAGGTCGTCATAGCGGGTACGGCCCTCAATAAGGTCCTTCACTACTCTATCCCGGACCGCCTTGCTGGGAAGGTCCAACCTGGAAGCAGGGTCGCGGTCGAGTTGGGAAAGAGGAAAACCGCCGGGGTCGTCCTGTGCGTGGCCGATTGCCATCCGGACTTGCCGGAGACAATAACGATCCGCCCGGTTCTGGACACAATCGACGAACTGCCTGCCATACCTCCCGATCTCCTGAAATTGTGCCTCTGGGTTTCGAGCTATTATTTTTATCCCCTGGGTGAGGTGTTCGATCTTGTTATGCCTTTCGGGCGTTTTGAGCCGATCGGGCAGGCCCTGAACGGCCCCAGGATAAAGTTCGTTCGTTTGATCGATCATGACGCCGGGGACTTCAAGTCCGAAAAATCGCGGGAAATAATGCGGCTGCTTCGTTTGGCCGGCGGAAAAACCAGCTTGCGTGAGCTGCGCAAATTGTGCGCAAAGCCGGATTATTCACTTAAAAAGCTCCTCAAAGACGGTGTGATCGCCCTGGAGGAATCTGAGGCCCTGGCCGACGTCCATTCCTTATGCGAAGAAGGGCAGGGCGGGTTTTCCGACGCGGAATGCAGGCTTGGGGACCCTCCGGCCCTGGAATTGACCGGCGAGCAGAGCGCGGCCCTGGATGAAATAGGCCCTTTTACGGAAAACCCCTGTTTCCGGCCCTTCGTACTTTATGGAGTGACAGGGAGCGGGAAAACGGAGATTTACATCCGGCTGATCGAAAAGGCGGCTCGATTCGGCAACGGCGCCCTTGTGCTGGTGCCGGAGATCGGGATCAGCGTGCAGATGGAGACCATTTTCCGTGAGCGATTCGGGGACCGGCTTGCCGTGTGGCACAGTGCCCTGCCTGAAAGGGAGCGCCGGCGCACATGGGCAGAGATCAGGTCGGGTCGGCGGAAAGTAGTACTGGGGGCCAGGTCTGCCGTGCTCACCCCCGTGCTGGACCTTGGACTCATTATAGTGGACGAGGAGCACGACTCGTCTTACAAGCAGGAAGACCACCTGCGGTATAATGCCAGGGACGTGGCGCTGATGAGGGGAAAGATCGTAGGGGCCCCTGTGGTCATGGGATCTGCCACTCCATCGGTTACTACGATGCACCGGTGCGGTGAAAACAAGTATCGCTCGATTTCGCTTCACAGCCGGGTGATGAACAGGCCAAGTCCCCAATTCGAAGTGGTGGATATGAAAAGGGAGGGCGGGCGCGCCGGGATTTTTTCGTTCAAGCTGCAGGAAGCCGTCGGACAGACGCTACACAGCGGCAGGCAGGCGCTCCTGTTTTTGAACAGAAGGGGCTACGACAGGTATTACCTTTGCAACGCATGCGGACAGGCGCTTCACTGCGTCTCATGCAGTGTAACTCTCACCTATCACAAAAAAGACAACCGCCTTCGCTGTCATTACTGCGGCTGGGAGACGACCCTGCCCGAAAGGTGCCCGATCTGCACTCAGGCTGCTCTCTTTGCACATGGGTTCGGGACTGAAAAATTGGAAAAAGAGGTGAAAAGGCTATGGCCCGCTGCCCGTGTGGTTAGAATGGACCGGGACATCATGAACACACATAACCGGCTGATAAGTGCGCTGGATTCGGTTCGCTCGGGGAAGGCAGACATTTTGCTCGGCACGCAGATGGTAGCAAAGGGCCATGATTTTCCTAATCTGACGCTGGTTGGGATAATCAATGCCGACGCAGGGCTCCAGGCCCCCGACTTCCGGGCCGGAGAGGTCCTGGTGCAGCTTCTCATCCAGGTTGCCGGCCGCGCTGGGCGCGGAGATGAACCCGGCCGGGTAATCCTGCAAACCTACAATCCCTCGCATTTTACTATCGAATCGGCATTGAGACTCGACTACGACGGATTTTGCCGGGAAGAGCTAAAATCAAGAAAAACCCTTCAATACCCTCCGTTTGCGCGCCTTCTAAAGATACTCGTCACTTCGGCCAGTGAGGAATCCGCCCGCTCGGGCGCGCGTCTTTTTGCCGCCATTTGCCGCGAAAAGGCTGAAGTCTTCCGGAGTACGGGGAGCAGCGTGGCCGTTTTGGGTCCATCACCCTCGGCCTATCTGAAGCTCAAGAACAGGTTCCGGTGGCAGGTGTTCATAAAGACCTGGACCAGTTCGGATATGCAGAAATTCATGGAATGTGCGCTCGAGTCCATCAAAGGCGATCCGGCCCTTCGGGCCGTGCAGGTTACCGTGGACCGGGACCCGGCATCCGAGATATGATGAACTCATGCCCGATATCCTTCTGATTCAGCCCCCGATCCGCGATTTCTATTTAACGGCAAAAAGGACGATTCCTTACGGGCTTGCCTGCCTTGCCGGGCCGCTCATAAAAGAAGGATATTCGGTCGAAATCCTGGACGGGCTTGCTGTTTCCAAATCAAAAAAAATCGCGCTTCCCCCGGAAATGCTGTACCTGAAAGATTTCTATTCGGGTCCTGACATTTCTCCTTTCTCTATGTTCCACGATTTCAAGAGTTTTGGACTCGGCGCCGAGACCATCGGCGAGAGGGCGCGAAATTCAGACGCGTTTCTCGTGGGCATATCGTCTCTTTTCAGCGCCTATAGCGCCGAGGCTTTGCGGACCGCGCAAGAGGTGAAGCGCAACTGCCCCGAAGCCGTGATCGTGCTTGGCGGCCATCATCCGACCGAAATGCCCGAAGAAGTATTGAGGCACGATTGCGTGGATTTCATCATTCGAGGAGAGGCAGAGGCGGCGTTGCCTCTTTTGGCTGGGGCGATTCGCCGTGAGACCCCGATGGAATCGGTACCGGGGTTAGGGTTCAGATCGGCTGGTGGAAAGCTTTTTATAAAATCTCCGGCTGTTTTGAAAAATCTCGATGACGTTGCGCTCCCGGCAATTGAACTGATCGACAGGGATTTTTATCAGCGCGGCAGACGGCCGTGTTCGGTAATTGCAGCGAGCAGAGGCTGTCCGCTCGGCTGCAGCTACTGCTCAATCGGATGTTCCTCGTGGTCCGGTTTCCGGCTCAAGAGCGTGCGCCGGGTCATCGAGGAGATGGAACGCGCGGTCTTTGGCATCGGCGCGCGTTTCATAGACTTCGAAGATGAAAACATCTCGTACCGGAGGCAATGGTTCCTCGACCTGCTCAAAGAAATAGAGTCGCGGTTTCGGGGTTGCGGCCTGGAGCTCAGGGCGATGAACGGCCTTTTCCCGCCGTCCCTGGATGAGGAAATCGTGTGCGCAATGAAGGCCGCTGGTTTTACCGCCCTGAATCTTTCGCTGTGCTCGACCTGCCGCGAGCAGCTGAAAAAATTCAGGCGCCCCGAGGTTCGCGAAGAGTTTGAAAGGTGTCTTCTATATGGCGAAAAATACGGATTGGGGGCGGTCGCCTACATCATAGCGGGCGCACCCGGGCAGGACCCTCAAGACTCGGTTGCGGACCTGCTCTACCTGGCCCGAAAAGCTGCCATTGCGGGAGTATCCGTTTTCTATCCGGCGCCGGGCAGCGCCGATTTCGAAAAATGCCGGGAGCAAAACCTGCTCCCGCCGGCGCTGTCTCTTTGGCGCTCAACGGCTCTGCCTATATCCGATACGACTACCAGGGAAGATTCGATCACGGTTTTGAGACTGGGCAGGATCCTTAATTTTTTCAAATCCCTTGACCCGTCCGAACGGGACGAGGTCCTGAGACTTTCGAGGGAGCATGCCCGCGAAGCTCAAGGGCCGGACATCGGAGGTCAGGGTAGGCGGACCGGCCTGAGTGCGCCCGCTTTGCCGCTCCGTCATCGGGCGGCCGGGGCGATATCGAGCAGGGACAGGGCGATGTTGGAAAGACGCGAAATAGGCAAGACACTGCTCGGCATCTTCCTGAGGGAAGGAGTAATTTACGGAGTCACCCCGGATGGGCATCTATTTCGCCATCGGGCGGCCGATGCCCTTTGCCGGGAATTCAGAAGCGGTCTGCTGGGCCTTTTTTCGTGAGACTGGGAGGATCGGGACGCAGGAAGGCCTGTGAAGCTGGAAAAACACGGGAATGCCCCCAGGTCCCATGGCGTCGCCGGGGTATTGACACCCATAAGCGCTAACTGAATGGCTCGAGGGTTTCTCAACCGTCATTCCGGCGAACTCTCATGAGCCGGGGCGACGAGAATCATTTTCCAGGCTTCAGTAAATCCAACCACTTACACGCTTATTCAAGCGCTTATGAGGCTAAAACCTCCCGCGGTATCTGGTGTGCCGAAGCCTGTGAAAGTGGGCGAAAACGGCGAAACACCACTACACCGTGAATATCCATCATGGTGCGGAGGCAAAACCATTCCTGATGGCGTATCTGGTCAAGTCGACATTCGTTTTGAGTTCCAGCTTCTTTTTTATACGCCCGAGATGAACGCGCACCGTGGGGCAGCCTATGCGTAGCGCCTCGGCTATCTCCCTGTTCGACTTGCCTGCAGCGATATACGTCAAGACCTCTATTTCCCGTTTGGACAAGTGTTGGGACTGTTTCGGCGTTGAGCGTGATATTTTTTTGAAATCGTCGATAAGCTGTTGGGTCATGAGGCTCGATAGATACCTTCTCCCATTGCGAATCGCATCGATGGCCGTTAGCAGGTCCTGAAATGCGTCTTCCTTGAGCAGATAGCCGTCGACTCTGGCGTCAAACGCGCGGATAAAGTGTTCGATCGACTTGTGCATGGTCAGCAGCAGGACCTTGATTTCGGCATGGGTCTGTTTGATTTTCTCGTCGGCTTCGAGGCCGGAAAGCCCAGGCATTTTGATGTCCAAAACGATCAGATTGGGCCTTCCGGTCTCTATGGATTCCAGCAGTTGCTCGCTGTCGCCCACCTCCCCAACGATTTCCAGTTCCGGAAGATGGCTGAGGCTTTTTGCAATTATTTCCCTGAACATGTCATGGTCCTCGGCCAGCAGGATTCGATAGGGAGGGCTCATTTAGTTTTCCTGTCCAAGATGGAAAAGAGTCTGCACCCGAGCCTGGATGATCTTCCAGGGTCTTTTATTGCGCGCCGTTGTTGGGCTCATGGAACGAGAATACGAAAAGGGCCGGCGCGGCGCGCCAAAAAATTCCGATAACTCCCGATAATACGCCAACCGAGCGGCAGGGGCCTGCCGGATAGTATGGCTTTTTAAAAATGCCCCGCTAATGCATGGTCAACAAAGTTTCAATCTTATGGCAATCGATCGTCACCCCGGCGAAAGCCGGGCTCCAGTGATCTTAACTGACCGAAAAGACACTAGATTCCGGCTTGCGAGGCTGTGTCGCAAACGCAATATTTTTCGTATTTCCCCCCTTTCCTAAAGGGGGGCAGGGGGGATTTTGATTCTCCGATACTATATAAGTCCTTTGAAATCTCCATCGATCACTCTTAACAAAAGGGGTAAGTAGAACCTGGCCCCATCGGATTTGCCCAAGCACTGCTGAATTACGACACAGCCTCGAAAGCCGGGGTCCATTGATCTTAACTGACCGAAAAGACACTAGATTCAGGCTTGCGCCGGAATGACGGATTGTGCGTCTGCACCCCTCACAACTTAGTTGACGCTACACTAATGTGGCCTCGTCTCCTTGATTTCAGTTCTGCCGACTATACCAGAACCCATAGGTTTGCTCGGAGCAACTGGGATTAGGATTTTTCAACGGGTTGTCAAAAAAGGGTCTTCCGGCAAACGCGTACCTGGACGGTTTGCACGTGCAAAAGTGTAGCTGTGCTGTTTGGACACGGAGCTTCAGGCTGATGGCTTGCGCTGAACGAAGTGAAGTCCTGGCAAATGCAATGAACCGATTAGGCTGAGACGCGAAGAAGAAAAAGCAGGTCAGATGCTTACCGGGAAGTTGCGTCGCCGGCAGCGGGAACCGAAGGGGCCGAAGCGCAAGAAAGCCCCAGTTTCCTGCTCCCTGCAGCTCTTCTTCTGCTTCTCTTTCTTCGCGGCTTCGCGTGCAAAATATTGGAGGTGCTCGATTTGCCGGATGAACTTAAAAAAAGCCATCCGGGGCTCAGTCTGGCTAAACCGGTCAGCTTCGATAACCCCCTTGTTTCCCGCAAACCGCTCTGATATAAAGGTTTGCGAAGATGGGCTGGCGTAGCTCAATGGCAGAGCAGCTGATTTGTAATCAGCAGGTTGGGGGTTCGACTCCCTTCGCCAGCTCTCAGTTTAGCAAAAACACATTTCCATTGCGTGCATATTGCGTGCACGAATGGAGATTTAAAAAGGTATTTTCTTCCCGGTCCAGGTTTCCTTTGCGGGAAAAATATTCTGTAGAGAAAAAGAATATAGAGAAAAAGAAAGCTAAAACGGTGCCACTGATACATCGTTGGTGATGATATGACTACACTCTCCGCAACACTTCGCCTACGTCCGACGCGCATCGGCTTCCTTGTGTCACCTACCGATATGGAGTCCATCCGCCGCATAATGCAGCTCTCCACGTGTCTCTGGGGCGGCATATATAATCCGATCATTCCAGTATGTAGTACTATTCCCGATGCATGGAATACACGACACTTTCGCGATCCATCCGGATTACAAATTGCGAAGGGTTATCTCGACTTCTTTGAACCTGACGTGTTCGTCGAAGCAAAGAGCGGGCTGGCAGATCAGTTAGGCCTTGCTAACGCCAAACTCGATTTTGGCCGTGAAAGGGTTCTTCCTCTCGATGTTTTCTTTGCTCCTTACAACGACCACGTTCCTGGTGTGCCTTTTGGACTAGGGATCTTTAATCTTTACAAAGACCTGTATGAACGTGAGTTCAAATTCGTGGCGAGGCATGAGCACCGCATTGCTCTATTTGATAGTGGCTCTCCAGAAGATGATGCGTTCATTGAAGCGGCCTTTGGGGGATTTCCTAAATCTGGACCTCTTGAAGTTCTCTCGCAATCCTATGCAGATGCCTTTGACCCGGAAAAGCTCGCGCCTATCGCCGGAAATTGGGTCAAGGTTGTCAAAGAGCGCTTTCGATTCCCACTCCATTTTACAACGCACGGCATTAGCCGCGACCCTGATGGCCAAAGCGACCTGAGATTTTTTGTTGTCGATCCCGTGAGCGCACCTGATCTTCTTGACTTATGGAACATTCGACAATTCTATCCGCATATCTTTCCCGTCAATGTTAGGTGGATGAAAGAATGTCGTGATTTCTTGACTGAGTTCATAAAGGCAAACTATCGCCCAATTCCAGGAAATCCTTATGGAACGATGATTGACACAACGGTGCAGTTTGGCCGCTCTATCCCAGAAGAGGACGCCAGAGCAGTAGCAGAGGAAGCCGGTCTAACCGAATTACCACCCGGAGCATGGGGATTTAATTTTGGGTATGATCCCATTTGGAGAGCGGCAAGAGATGATTTTGTACGGCAACCTTGCCGAGCACGTGTATCGGTAAAGTCTATTGACCTTGCGCTGACAGTATCGAGAGAGGGTGATGAGCATGTAGTACGATTTCCTGCGTTGTCACCCGACTTTGCAAGCCCTTATGGCAACAGTAGCGCACGATGGGTGAACGTTCTGAAATTTCGCAGGTATGGAACCGGGGAGACTCTTGCGCTCACCTTGCCGTCTAACTTCACCGGAAAGCCATTATCACGATGGCGCTTTGGCGGTTTCACAATCGTTTCGCGTGAGGGATTCGTTTTGCCACAGGAATTCAATAACAATAGCGAATACCTCCGCCTCATGACCGGTCGTCAGGCAGTGATTGACTGGCTCGGGCGAAATGGTGTGACCGCAACGCCATCCGATCCAGGGCAGATTGCTGACCAGGTTCTGGATGCTCTGGGCGGTTTATGGGGAGCAGGTCTGATCGCAGATCGTGATACACTGGAACTCTTGGATAGGATGGCCAAAAGTGTGCGAAAGCACGCCGACGGAACCGTTGAGGAATTCCCAGATCGGACCGCAGATGTCAAAAAATGGAAAGAGCTTGTTGAACGACGTGCAAATAGCTCATTCGCGAGACACCTGAGCCTTGATAGCTTCATCAAGGCCAATGTTTTGAGACTGGGAATTTCAATCCAATGTCCAAACTGCATGAAAAATAATTGGTGTGGTCTGGGCAGCCTTAGAGAGCAAGTGACTTGCGAGCGGTGCCTTAAAAACTTCGATTTTCCACAAGGTAGCCTCGATTTTAAGCACACGCCCTGGCAATATAGGGTGGTTGGCCCTTTCAGTGTGCCTAATTACGCCAGTGGTGCCTATTCCACTGCCTTAGCTCTTAGAGTTTTCGCAAGAACTTTGGAAACAGGCTTCCGGAATTTGACCTATTCAACTGGACTGGACTTTAAGATTGAGAACGAAAACCCGTTCGAGGTCGATTTTACACTTTGGTATCAGCGCGGCAGTACCATCGACCGGGATGAAGAACCGTCGCTCGTATTCGGAGAGGCGAAGAGTTTTGCGGCAGAAGCTTTCAAAAATGAAGATATAGCGCGGATGAAGAAGCTAGCTGAAAAATTCCCAGGTGCGTTTCTCGTTTTTGCAACGCTAAAAAATGATCTAGCTGTCAGTGAAAGGAATTGTATCGCGGCTCTAGCAAAATGGGGCCGCCAGCCGCTTGATACTGGACTGCCCCGCGCTCCGGTCATTGTGCTGACCGGGACCGAACTTTTTGCCAATTGGAACATAAAACAAACCTGGAAGGATCTCGGTAACCAGTGCGCCCGCCTGGCAGATCATCCAAGCGTGCGGCTCGGTAATCTCTGGACGCTCGCCGATATTACTCAGCAAGTGTACCTTGGTCTTCCAGATAGATTAGCGGAGTTGCGTGCGGCGCATTTACCGCAATCGCGCCTAGTTGATGCAGATGACGCCTAACACTTCATTCAAACACGGACTAGGGCGTTGCAACCTACTGTGCCAATAACTGACCAAAATCTACTAAATTATCCATGCTTCGAAAATACCACACGCACCACGCCTCATAGTGCGGGCCGATCTATACCCCGGAAACTGGACAAAATGACGAACCATTAATGTCACTGGTTCGGGAAAGCTCTATCAGGTAATGCAGAGCAGGGGTAACTACCTCAGTCGGGCTATCGGTGTTCCACATGCGGGCGCCTGGACGAATTGCACCCCATCACGCGCGTAACAGGTGCCCGTCATTCCCCTTGAACGCTCCGCAACGAATTTGAACAGAGGGGACTCACTCCGAATCCAGGGGGTGCGATACGACATGGAATTCTGCAATACCTTTTGCATTAACCGGACAGAATATTGTATATTTGTCTAGTTTTAATGTCTGGCATAAAATGCTCCCTGAGCTAACGGCGGATTGAACGAGACATTTGATAGGAAGAAAGTCAAATGAAGCCAACTCACAGACTTTTCTTTGCCATTCCATTTGATTCTGCCACAAAGAACCTTTACGATCGGATTTGCGATGCAATAAGAAAGAAGTATCATTCAGTTACAACTGTCATCGGTAACAAAGAAGTCGGCCCTTCGGAGGACTATTCTACTATTGCATCATTTAAGGCCCAAAACGTAGAACTTACGAATCAATTTATTAATCAAATTCAAAAGGCGGACGTCGTAATCGCTGACCTAACTCATAATAATCCTAACGTGCATATAGAACTGGGCATAGCCTTAATGCAAAATAAGAACATCTTGCGAGTGACTGGTCGATCCATGTCGGAATTAGGATTTGATATTCGGAACCTTGAAGCGCACCACTACAAGGACGAAGACGAACTCACCAAAAAAATAACGGATTACTTGGATACTTTCTTCAGAATAAAACACCTTGAAATATCGCCCGATAATGCCCCACTATACTGTAAAGAACCGTCCATTATAAAGCTGGAATGGTCTGGGAAAAGACCAAATATAGTCTACAACAAATCACGTTGTAGCAACTTTCTTATGAGAGATGGTGCAGTTAGAGTTGAATTTGTATTTGTCAATCATCAGCCGGACTCACAGGAATGGTTTGGTGTCTTCTTTCGCGCAGGAGACGATCCTTTTATAGCCAGCTACTTAGTGTATGTCAGGCAGAACGGTATGATAGAAATTGCTGCCTTTCCAGGTACGATTATTCTTGGAGAGATTCAGACGACACCAATCGAGGGGACACAGCGGTTGATTATCGAGTTTGAAAATGACTATCTCAATGTCCAATTAGGCGAGAATCAACTTGGTACTGACGCACTTTCGTACCAAAAAGCTGGTTATATATGGCCGGCAGTGCACTGCACTAATGCTGACGTACTGTCTCTAGAGATGATTTGCCGAGACACGTTAGAAATGGTTTAAGGGCTATAAAAGAACCAGGACTGGAGTTTGCCGAACGCTTTTATCATGACTGGACAATAGAGCGTATCTGTCCATGTTTCGAAAACGTCACGCGCGCCACGGCAGATCAGGGCGCGGGTACGCGGTTAATTCAGGACTATCTAGGACACCGCGACATCCGGCACACCGTCGTTTACACGGCGAGCAATCCCGCACGGTTTGAAAGGCTTTGGCGGCAGCCAATCATTTTCCAAAATGTGGTGGGAGGGCAGGCCCAATGGATTGCGTCAAAAAAACGGTGGTGTTCTTGTTATTGTACCCGGTGGTGACCCTCGCAGCGGTGTACGGCGCCCTATATCTGGGTTGGTGGCTGCTAGTGCCGATTGTGATTGTGATGGTAATTGCCCTATTCGCATATTCCATGGAGAAACCATCAGCAAGCGGCATATTGGAAAAGGCGAAAGTCATGGCGGGTGCCATCTTGGCGAGTGCGTTTTTCCTCGTGATGCTCTTCGGTGTACCGATGCTGATTTTATGGGTCTTGAATTGGGTATGAGGGCCAAACGGGCCTGTGTGTCAAAAATCTTAATTTTTGTCACAGGACAATATTCGTCAGGCGGTCTTCCGTGATGCTGAAGACCCTGGGATCAAGTCTCGCGCCGAAAACGAAAAAGGGAGGCGCAAGCGACCGCCCCCCTCGTCAGCTCATGTATTCCACCTGTGTTCCACAGCGTGTCCGGACAGTTGCTGGTGAAGGTCTACGCGCGGATAATCGGCGTCATTTGCAGTGCTCATAGCCTGCCGCTACCTGCTAGAATCTCTGATTTTCTGCTCTGAATTACTCTGAAGCGGAATTAGAGGAAAAGGAATGAAAGAGGAGCCGTAGAGATGAGAAAGGCGATACTGTTAGCGATAGTAGCGTGTTTGGTCTATGTCGCCACACGGGCTTTGGCGCAGGATACGCGGACTGCGTCACCGGAAACATGGGAGATGCAAGTTGCTGCTCCTTTCCGTTCCATTGTCGATCAAGCTAAAAACTGGCCGATACCAGTTTACCTACCTTCCCTACTGGAAGCTAAGGATTTTGAGAATAAACCGATTAGGTTCTTTGTAACCGCTGAGTCCTACTTTGGGCCTAAGGGCTATCAGATAAGGCTTGGAGATAGGCCGGATTGCTCAGGTGTTGTATGTTCACTGGGCGTGATCTCTGCTGGAATAGGTTCTCCTCCCACTGGAGGGGAGGAAATTGAATTGTCTCACAATACCAGAGCAACTTATTTCGAAGGTGAGGGTAATTGCCATAACACCCTGATATTTATTAAAAATGGTCTAATGTATACTTTCGCGTTGCCCGGTTCAAAAGAAACTCTTATTCAGATCGTTGAATCTGCGCTTCAGTTAGGCCCATTCCCAGTAGCATCATGCCCGGACCTTTTCGATTTGCGAAAGACAACCTGGGGCATGACAAAAGAACAGGTGAAAGCTTCTGAGGAGTTGAAACCATGGGGCGAAGAAGATGATATGATTTTCTATAGAAGTGAATTGGCGGGGAGGTCGTGTGCTCTTGCGTACAGATTCGTCGATGATAAGCTGGTTAGCGGCAGTTATGTTTTTAACCACACCCATACAAATCAGTCTGATTTTTTTACTGACTTCGACACGATGCGCGATCTTCTTACGGAAAAATATGGAAAGCCCAAGTGGGGTGATACCACCTGGAAGAACAGCCTTTACCGGAATGAACCCGAGTACCGTGGTTTGGCTCTTGGAATGGGCCATATCACCAAAACTGCGGGGTGGTCAACTCCTTCGACCGACATAAGTATGCGTTTAACCGGCGATAACTATAAGGTACAGTTCGGGATAGGGTACATCGGAAAGCGATTCGAGGATCTGGCGGAAAGAGCTCACAATAAGAAGTCAAAGGACAAACTCTAGAGTGCGCATATATTTCGCAGGGCCATTATTTACCGAAAGAGTTCCTGGAAAGAAAGAAATTGGAAAAAACTATGCGGCCACTTCCCGCAGCAGCTTCGCACTTCGGTTTTATCCGCGCGCTGTTCTATTGACTTATACGTAATAATTTTCATAAAATATCTGACCCAGGGCGGCTGGTTAAAGCTTCGCGCTTTACTTCGCGCTTCGATCAAGAAAGCCCGGAGCATTGGAACCTGATTCCAGGATCTGAATCATAAGATCGATGTTAAACGTCTTTGGCTTACTCAACCCCCAAAAACGTGGTTGAAGGGGGTACTAAGATAAGGAGTATTCATGCCGGCAGTACCTATCTCAGTTTCACGGTTGGACGAGATTGAATCCAGTTTCACTTCCGGTACGATCTCCAACGATGATATCCGGATGCTGATCTCCACATGCCGGGCTTTCCTCGGCTCCGAGCCGAACTGCAATGGTATCTAGCCAACGGGGATTGCGAGTACACCGAATTCCTCGCGGGGCGGTATTCGAACCAACGGTCCGGTCCGGATATTTTGCGATGGTGCTTGCTCCGGTAACCCGGGACCAGGCGGATGGAGCGCAATCATTATCGTGGATGGCATCCCGAAAGAGTTGAGGGGAGGAGACCGATATTCAACCAACAACAAGATGGAGATGAACGCCGCTATCCGGGCTTTGGAAACCTTGGAGCAACCCACTGTGGTAACGGTTACCACTGATTCCAGGTATGTAGTAGATGGAATCACCAAATGGATTTTCAATTGGAAAAAAAACGGCTGGAAGAGCGCGGACAAAAAGCCTGTGAAAAACCAGGACCTCTGGCTTCGGTTAGACGAACTCAACCGGCGGCACAAAATCACATGGGAATGGACCAGGGGGCACTCCGGGCATCCGGAGAATGACAGATGCGATGAACTTGCCAGGCTGGCGATTGCGGAAATTCAGTAAAATCGTGGGGCGCGGCCAAAAGGCGGCTACCCCATTTCCGGCTGCCGCAGCTCAATTTCTTCCAAGGTGGGTTATCTTGACGGATCCATCCGGGCCTGTAGCTGTTGGGTTATATCGCCGACCACTCCAGCCCAGTCGCCGGGTTTTTGTTGGCGGAAAATGCGCGCTGTGGGATACCAGGGGGAGTCATTGCGGTTGAGGAGCCAACGCCACTCGCCGGAATGCCTTAGCATGATCCAGACAGGCTTTCCCAGTGCTCCGGCGAGGTGGGCAACCACGGTGTCGACACTGATCACCATGTCAAGGTTTTCAATTAAGGCAGCTGTTTCCTCGAAATCAGACAGTTTTTCCCCCAGGCGAGTAATCTGAGGCATGGACTCGAGCACCGTCTTGTCCTGGTCTGGGATTTCCTTTTGAAGACTTATAATCTCCACGTCAAGATGTGTCAGGGGGGCAAGGACTTCAAGGTCCATGTCGCGTGTGAGGTTTATGGGCTCGCGCCTGCGGCCCGCCCAGACAAGGCCGATCCTGGGCCTGGTTCGCGGTCCAAGCTCATTTCGCCATTTTTCGACCCGATCGGGTTTTGACCTCAAATACGGAACAGCTGAAGGAATTGATTCCAGGGTAGTGCCAAATGCCAGGGGCAGGCTCATCAATGGACAATTGAAATCGTGGGGAGGCAACTCCTCGAAGGTGATAACCGATACAGGGCAATCAAGTGTCTGGGCCAACGACTTCAACAAGGTGGGCACTCGAACAATGGTCCGCCCCGCGGTCTGCGCCACTAAAGGCACATAGCGCAGGAACTGAATTGCGTCCCCAAATCCCTGTTCAGCCCAGAGCAGAATGGTTTTTCCGGCCAGAGTTTCTTCCCCGAGCCACAGGGGCTTGGGCGATGCGAGTTTTACAGATTTTAGCACGGTGGTTTCCCACCTCGATTCATACTCCTGGAAACCCCTTCGGTAATCACCCATCCGCAACCTGCAATGACTTTGTTCCATTTTTGCTTCAGCCAGGCCGGGCTCGTATGCCAATGCCCGACCATAGCTTTCAAGTGCTTCATCCATGCTGGAAAGCTTTTGCAGGACATTGGCCCGGTTATACAACAGAAACGCATTACGCGGCGACAGCTCCAGTGCCCGATTATAACTCTCAAGGGCCTCTTCGGGCCTGTTGAGGTTCAACAACGCGTTCCCGCGCCGGTTAATGACCTCTACCATATTGTTCACGTATATTTCTAAAGCCAGGTTATAAGTATACACGGCATCGTCAAAACGGTGCAGTCGCTGTAAAATGTCGCCTCGCTTAAGAAGCAATTCCACATTTGGCTTGTCCCCCGCAAGAGTGCGGTCACAGGTGGCCAGGGCATGCTTTAGACAGCTGTCGCGCAGCTCGCGCACTTGCGAGTTGCCGGTGAATTTCAAAAAAAGATCGAAACATTCGATTGCTTCTTCGTATCGGGTTAATTCGAATAGAATAATTCCTTTTTCCACGAGCACCGGGAAAAATTTTGGGTCAATGAAGACCGCTTCTTCGAGGCACCTAAGAGCTTCTTCATGACGCTTCTCATGGCGAAGAGAAATGGCTCTGGCTATCAGATCGATTATCTCTTGTCCATGCGGATGATTCGGCAGAGCTTTTACTGTGATTTCCATTTGCTCACAATACCAATCTCGATTCAGACCGATACGACCCCGTCGCCCGGTCTTTTTTTTCTCAAGGCCGTGATGATTCCACGTCGCTGAAGCATGTGTAATCTGCAATAAAGATGCCATGGGCTGTACAGCAGTGCCCCGGGGGTCGTCGAAATCTTTGGACCACGGCCCGATCATTATTGAGACATATGCGCTTAAATCTGAAGCAAAAGCTGTTGTCAATAAAGGCGAATAGTTACCTGCGCCGCGGGTGCGCGGCGCAGGTAAGCCTGGGGTTACTTGATGGCTGTTAGTTCCAATTCATAGATAAGCGTCGAGTTCGGTCCTATGTATTGGCCCGATCCACGCTCTAAGTAGGCGAGACTGTGAGGGATGAAGAGCTGCCACTTCGATCCGACCGGCATGAGCTTCAGGGCTTCTCTCAGACCGGCGATGAGTTTGAGGTTGTCTGAGATCTGGAGGGTTACGGGCCCAGTGCTGGTGGTATTGGCGAACTCGGTCCCATTGATGAGGGTCCCCCGGTAACTGATCTCCACTGTATCGGCTTCGGTGGGTTTCTTACCGTTGCCGGCCTTGATGACCTTGTACTGGAGGCCGCTGGGCAGGGTCACCACGTCTTTCTTGGTCTTGTTCTCAGCCAGGAATGCCTCTCCCTCTTTCTTGTTATCCAGCGCTGCCAACATCCTCTCCGTACCCCGTTTCGCCCTCAGTTCGCCGGCAAACCGGTTCAAGAGGTCCAGGAGTTCCTCGTCGGTCAGCAGGAGTTTGCCACCCGTCATCGCATCCTTTATGCCTCTTCCCACAATATCAGGGTCCACCTCGATCCCCTGGCGCTTGAAGTTTCTGCCGGTCTCGACCCCTATGGCATAACTCGCCCTCTCCTCCTTCGTATTAAGTGCAGGGGGGGCTCCGGCCTTAGCCGCTTCATCAGATGCGCGGGCGGGCGCAACCCCCGCCATGAAGCCTGCCAGCGCCATTAGAAGCACGATTCCAAGGCCGACCTTCCCTTTCATCCAATCCTTTCTCATAAAGCACTCCACGGTAAATTTATATTATTCTATCCCGGAAAAGAAATGAGGGGGAGGGCTGCAGAAGTGCGCCCTCCCCCAAAAGAACCGGCTGGATCACGGTAACGCCTTAGCGTTAACTAACAGACTGCTAAGGCAACTTCACGGTCATGATGTTCGACCATCCCGAGGATCCCACTGGGGTGTTCGCTCTCATCCGGTAGTAGCGGGTCACACGCTTGGGCTGGGCAGTCAGTGTCGCCGCCCTTCGCCCCGCGGCCGCGGTGTAGTTCACCAGGCCATTGGTGAATGCCAGGTTGTTGGATCTCTGGATCGTGAAATTGGTAGGCGTTCCAGTAGTATAGGTCCAGTTTACCACCAGGCTGTCGTTCACTGCCCCTGCTCTCGGTGTTGCGCTGGTAATCGCCGGGGGCAAGACCGTCACAACAGTCGCAGTGTTGCTCCAAGCGGAGTTGCCGGCCGAGTTGTATGCCAGCATACGGTAATAGTACCGGGTTCCCGCGACCGCGGTGTTGTCGGTGTAGCTCGGAGCCGGGGCGGCAATGTACCAGGTCGTGGCCCCGGTAAAGGCGGTGTTCGTCGCCCGTTGGATCGCGAAGTCAGTAGCAGTGGGGAACGTGCCGGTCCAACTGAGAGTTACGCCAAACGGTGAGGCATTCACTTGGCCTGTCAGAGTCGTTGGCGCAGGCGGAGCCGTGGCCTGGAAAACGAGCGGGCGCATCATGTCGTTTTCTTCGTGGCCCAGCAGGTGGCAGTGCCACACGTACTCCCAGCCGAAGTTGGTCATCACGTTGGTGAGAGCGGCCGGAACTACCTGGCCGGCTACCGGAGGCGTTGCCGGGAAATTCGCCGAGGAACCCGCAGGCGACGTCGGATCAAGTAACCGATTGCTCTGGGGTATCTGGAACGGGAGCACCATCATGGGGAAATTCGATGCCAGGATGAGGTCCGTGAACGGATAGGTCCTTATGGATTCCTTCCATCCCAGTTCGTTCGCATCCGGCGGCATATACGTGTTGGTCCAGTCAACCCGGTTGACCACCTGCAGGTTGCCAAGGTGGAAGTGGACGACATGGCTGTCGACCCCAAGGTGCGTCACACGAAAGACCTTGGTTTGCCCGGGGTACCAATAGTCGCTTGGTGGATCGATGTAACCCGGCACGGCGCCGGCTACCGCGGCGACGGCGTTCGGGTTGAGAAGGTTTGGAGTGGTGCTGAGAAGGACGTTCATTCGTCCGTAATCGAGGTCGAAGCCCTCCGTGATGGCCACCGCCTCCAGTATTGTGTCCCCTGTGAGGATGGCGGCTGCCGTGGCGCCCGTGCCGCTTCCGCCGGTTATGTAGACATAAGGGGCGGTTGTGCAGGAACTTACATTAGTAAGCTTGATGTCGCCGACGGAATTGGGTGATATTGTTGCCGTGGCAGTAGCTCCCGTACCGCCTCCACCCGTCAGGGTGACGGTGGGGACTGTGGTGTAGCCCGAACCAAGGGTCACCATGTTGATGGAGCTGACGACGCCGCCCGATAGCTGCGCTATGGCCGTGGCGCCCGTGCCCCCGCCGCCGGTGATTGCAACGGTGGGTGCGCTGGTATAGCCGGTGCCGGCGACAGTAACCGTGATGGCGGTTACGCCGTTAAGACTCGCGGTGGCGGTTGGGACCGGGCTGCAGTTGCCGCCGACGAACGTAACGGTGGGGGCGGTTGTGTAACCGATGCCGGGACCGGTGGTCATGACCTTTGAAAGGGGCGAGGCCGCTCCTGTCAGGTTGAGGGTCTGGTCCGGGTTCTGGACATGGACATCAGTAGTGTAAGCGCCTGGGAAGGCGTTGTTATAAGCCTTTGCAGGCACAATGGGCCTGGCCTGCGATGCCGCATAGGCTTTTCCTAACGCGGTGCTCAGCGCTGACACGCTAATGGGCGTCCCTGGTGTTCCTGATATCGGCACATTGATTTGCATGATCGTCCGGGTATTGGGTCCCCAGCCGGGAACTGTGATGGGAGCGCCGCCGATCGTAGTCTGGTCCGGATCGTTTGTGAAGTAATCGTTTCGGGAATCGTAAAGCGGCGTGGGTGCCGGCATGTCGTTATAAAGAATCAGTGTGGAACCCGGTGGGACCGAGGAAAAGTCCACGATGACGTCGGCCCGCTCCGCCGGGGACATCATGAGGGCATGGGAGGTAGTATCCAATACGGTGACGGCCCTTCGATTATACTCGAAGTTTATAGGAGTTGAGGGGATCACGGCAGGGGCCGGCAAGAAGCCGCCTTCGTTGCCGATCTGGATAATCGGCGGGCCGGCTGTGGCGGGATCCGGTACGCCGCCGCTCCTTCCGTCCGTGGGCCATGTCGAGGGCCAGCAGGCGGTCTGGAGGCCGGTTCCGTTAATCGGGTTGCCCGTGACGGGATCCAGGGCAGCAGCGGCAAGGCCCCCTCCACCCACGGTCACTGGCGTTGAGCACGCAGGCTTGGTGCTCGAAGCCGGGATCGCGGGGACCGTTGAGACTTCCGTACAGTTGGCGGCAGTAAAGGTATTCCCGCCTTTGCAGACAACTCCCGTCACATTGTCTACGGCATAATAAAGCTGCAAGTTGACCATGCGGTCATTGGAACCGTTCAGTACCCGGAAACGGACGGGGGCAGGCGGCAGTGTTGCCTTGGGGTACGGCGTGCCGTTTACGAGTATGGTGTCCCCGTAAGACTCGGGTATGATTGTCGGAGTCGGCAGGGTAAAATTTTTGGCAAGCAGCGGCGGAGACATAAATGGGCCGTAGTCCCACCTGCCCAACGTGTTAAACCCGGTCGGGTCATAGATATTCTCGTTTGGCATGTACTCGTGGGGGAACCAGAGGCTGCCGCCGGTGGTGTAATTGGGAACATAGGTCGACCATAGAGGGTCCGTTGCGGCCGTAGTCTTCGGGAGCGTGCCGGTGAATCCGGCCGGAGCCGCAATTACGTCGTTCACGAAGGACTTGTCCTGAATGATCAGGGGAATACCATACGTGTAGATCCCCCCCGACGTGGGTGCAACGCCCGAGGTCTTGTCTAAACCGGCCTGATTTGGCAGGGACCCAGCGCTTATGAGTCCATCTTCCGTTGAATCGACCAACAGGTATGGCGCGACCATGCCCGCGTAGACGTTCAGGCGGGTGATCCCGTATGCGTGGTCGTGATAGAACATCAGCCTGGCGCTCTGCTGGTTTGTATAGTAATAGGTCCCTATGCCGTCGGCCGGGTTCTGTGCGAAGCACCCCGTGGTTGCGGCGCAGGGGGAAGGGATCGACGGGTTAGACACCATGTCCGGAACGTTCTGGAAGCTCACCCCCTTGGAGTAGGAGGTCGTCTGCCCGGGGGGAGTGAACCACTGATGCGGCGTCCCGTCGCTGATCCAGGGGGTAAAGCCCCCATGCAGGTGGATATTGGCGCGGTTCTGCGTGTACAAGTCAGTGCCGGGGCCAGGCCCCATCCCCGCCCCCATGATATTGGTGTCCACCGGCAGGAAAAAAGAGCTCACCTGAGGAGCAACAGGAGTCTCGATGGGAAGGTTGTTGGTGACCTTGAGGCGCACCGGCTTCCCGGAGTGGGCTAAGATCAGCGGCCCCGCATATTGATGTATTTTGACAGCGGGGTCTTGGACATTGGTCTGCTCATAGCCGCGCAGGGTAGTCAACCCGGGCATGTCAGACGCAAGCTTCTGGGTGTATTCGCCCATGCTGAGCTCATAATAGTCGTTACCAGGGTACGTTGTGGTGTCGGGAACGGCTACGGGGATATATCCTCCGTTTGTGCTCGCATTGGCTGCTCCGAGACCGGGTAGCGTATCAATGAACTTCTCGATGGGTGGGCTGACCGAGAAGTTGGGAGATGCATAATCCACTGCCTGGTTAAATCCTACTGCTGGATTCGGAATACCCGGAGTCACCGCCGGGGCTGCCTTAAGCGCCCCGGGGGCTGCCGTATTCGCCCCCCCAGATGCCGCTGGCGTTCCCGCCACCGATGTCTGAGACAGGTCCGCATTCTTCATGAAATTTGGATCGGCCTGCTGTCGCGCTTCCAGTGCCTGTTCCAGATGGCCTGCGGGCAGTTGCCTCTTCTCTGCCGCGGTTTGACTAACTCCCAGGCAAAGAGCAACTGCCACTAATATCAGACACGTAAAGATTGAGGGTCCCTTCTTTTTCATTTCTATTTCCTCCCATAGATCCAAGTACTTTTGATGAGTGCGCTCGAAGATGCGTTAAACACGGCCCGCGATGCTGGCCACGCCTTCAGCCTCTGTTAAAAAAGTCATCCAAACTCTTGCTTCACCTCCTCTTCGAAGTCGTTTAACTGTTTGATGTTAGAGAGGAGATTGCCGCACCGGCGCACCGCTGGGTGCAGAACCTGATGGCATGCGGTTCCCCCCTTCAACCTGCCACGAAAAGCTGCGGGATCGGGAATTGTGCGTAAAGCTTTCCCGCAGGTAATTTTTGATACACATTGACCGGGGAAGGCCTGAGCCTTGGGTTGGAAAAAGACCCTAACCATTAATAAGGAAACGGTAAATGAGACGGTGGTGCCTTGGATAACTAAGCCGAAGCACCTTTTGGCCGTTTCTTCGCGAATCTCCCCCCGTATTTTATCCCTGTGGTTATCGGGGCAGTGATCGAGATCCTCTGTCCCTTCTCATATAGGTCCGCAGCTTTCAAAACCGGTAGCCCCTGACGGAGTGTTCGACTTTTACGTGATGGTAATCCTGATGGTAAGGGTCAACAATAGTGCGTACTACTTATTCTTATGGTAGGACATAATGCATCCCTAAACTTAAGACCTATAAGTAAATAGACTATTTGAATATTATTATAAACAAAGTGACTACGTGATAGGTACGGGGAAGCGAGACAAAAACTTCAGGCCCATGTGGAGCAATAAGCATAAAACGTTATAATAACAATCATATAACCAGTAGACATGCAAACTCCATGGAAAGTTGACCGCCCTGAGGGTGGTCGGTTTTCACTTAACAATGCGGTGCGAAGATTGCCGGGAAAACGGAGAATTATAATGTTAATTTTGGAGAAAGAGTTCCCTGGTTGAAAAGCCTATTGCGAAAACTCCGTTTTCGCCGGCGTGCACAGGCTTCATGACTGGCTGGTACATGAAATACGAGGTGTGTTGAAAACAGCAATGACAATAAACGCTTGTGATGTCCAATCAAGGTGAGGAGACAAAACCGTTCTTGATGGCGTATCTGGTCAAGTCGACATTCGTTTTGAGTTCCAGCTTCTTTTTTATGCGCCCGAGATGAATGCGCACCGTGGAGTCACTTATACCCAGTGCCTCAGCTATCTCCTTGTTCGACTTCCCTTCAGCCACACATTTCAGGACCTCTGTTTCCCGGTTGGACAAGGATTGGGACTGCTTGGGCTTTGCCAGCGACCTCTTCGAGAAATCGTCAAGAAGCTCTTTGGTAACCAGTGGCGATAGATACATTCTGCCATCGCGAATAGTATCGATGGCTGCGATCAAATCCTGGAAGACGTTTTCCTTGAGCAGATAGCCGTCGACTCTGGCGTCCAGCGCGCGGACAAGGTGTTCGATTGACTTGTGCATGGTCAGAAGCAGTATCTTGATTTCGGTGTAAGTCTGTTTGATCTTCGCGGCCGCTTCGAGGCCGGAAAGGCCGGGCATTTCAATGTCCATAACGATCAGATTGGGTCTCGTGGTTTCTATGGATTTCAACAACTCCGCGCCGTCGCCCAACTCCCCGACGATTTCAAGTCCCGGAAAATGGCGAAGGCTTCCCGCAATCATTTCCCTGAACATTACATGGTCCTCAACCAGCAGGATTCGATAGGGAGAACTCATTAGGTTTTCCTGTCCAAAATGGAAAAGAATCTGCGCCCGAACCTGGAAGATATTCCAGGTTTTTATACCGCGCGCCATTTTTCTGCTCATCGGGATAAGCCATGATAACTGGCCTGAAATTCCTTTAAAGTAACCCGGTCTCTTTTCAAAAACAAGCGAGCAGTCTCGCCGCTCATCGCAATTTGCAGGCTTCAAGCGATTCGGGTAGCTTTTTGCCGCAAAAAGCATCGAAATCAACATTTTCACCTCGGAGCGGTTATATTTTTTTGGGGCAATTGCCCTCTCAGGGCTCAATGGTCACGGTAATCGTCATTTCCTTCTTATTTCGTTCAACGGCAATCTTGTAATGAGGCCCACCATGGGCCAGAAGCCGCTGTATTTCTTCGACGCTTTTGACGGGCGACCCATCGACGGAGAGGATGATGTCTCCTTTGCGTAAATCGGCGGCGGCGGGACTACCTGGTGTAACTTCGAGGATTTCGACTCCACGCCTCGAGGCCACGGGCCGGATTGTAACGCCTAGCGTTGGCCGATGCAGGGGCTCGGATTTGTCAGTTATAACGACATAATCCGCCAGGTCAGGGTCCATCGTGCTGTAGGGATAGTCTATCGGGACCGGGGCTATCGTCCTGTATTCGTGCGGCTTTCGGATGAAGGTAAGGTAGGGTACCCCGAGGCGGCCTCTTATATGGCCCTCACCGACAGCAACCACGATTGTGCATTTGCAATCGGTTTTCTGAAGGCGCTCGGCCAGGGTTTGAGCCATTGTCTCCTCCCAGGCGAGCTGCGCCTCGAAAAAGGATTCGAAATCCTTGATCGCGTCTTTTCCGTGTATAGTATATGCGTTGCGGACCCGGAGGCGGTTGCGGGGGTCGTCGAGATGAAATTCGCGGGCCACCTGCGAGCGCTCCTCGGGCGTGAGAGAGCCAAGGCCGTTGTGGGCTATTTTTCTAACCAGCCCGTTGGGGGCATTGAGGCCCAGAACAGGCATATGTCTTTCTTTCTGGAAATCGACCAGGGGGCGATAGAGCTGATAGGGAAATCCCCAGATCTCTTTCCATCTCACATCGTGAAGAAATTCGTCCTCTGTCATCTCTGCGCGCATATATCTGTCCAGGATCGGTTGGGCGGCCGCCGGAAACATCTCCATGCCCAGTTCGACGCATCGCCCGCCTTGCGAGAGTTTCTCGAGGACCTTGAGTTGAACCTTGTGGTCCTGCGCGTTCGTGTGGATCTCTCCGACGTAAACGACAGATACGTTAGAGAGCTTTGCGGCAAGCTCGTCGATGCCGATCACATTTCCGGTGGCAGTCTCGACGACCTGGCCGACATGAAGCCCCGCAGGCTCGGACTGTACTTGGGGGGGAGGGCCTATGCCGCTCACCGCCAGGCAGCCCGACATCAGTAAAAGGGCAAGGCAGATCGGGCATAACAGAGGTATGGAAAGCTGAAGCCTCGGGAGATTTGCCGGCAGGTGGAGCTGAGCGAGCGAGCGCCTCGAAATCGAAGCCATTATCGGTCCTTATAATGGAAAAGTGAATGTTTCTCTCGAGTCGGCCTGGGCTTACGGAATCCATTGTGGACAATAAAGCCTCAAGCGAATAAAATCACCTATAATTCGTGGTGATTTGATAAAGCAAAAAGCCTGAGCGGCCATACTGCCTTTTCGGCACGCTTTTTTGTCAGGGGTGCATGAGGTCGAAGCCGAAGAGATGCTCGGGGTAGAGTTCCTGTTTATTTTTTTCAAGTGTGGAGAGGCTTTATGACTCCGGAGCAAATGAGAGATAAGGCGATCGATCTTTACAAAAAGCGGTTTCATTGCAGCCAGGCGGCCCTTGCCGCGGGGCTAGAAAAGGTCGGGGCCGTCAATGAAGAAGTAATCAAGGCTTTCGGGGCCTTTGGGGGTGGGGTTGCCGGGACCGGCCGCGTATGCGGAGCGCTGACCGGGAGCATCGGGGTGATTGCAAGTATTTTCAGCAGAGGGAACCTCGAAAGTGCGGAAGACCCCAGGATGTCGTCCGTGTGCCGTAAGTTCATCACGGAATTCGAAATACTGACCCGGGCGCATGGCGGAACCGATTGCCGCGACATCTCCAGGGTGAATTGGCAGGACAAGGAGATGGTCAAGGATTTTTACACTGACTCGGAGGGCCGGAGAAAAATATGCATGCAGGTCGTGGGAGATGCGGCTTTCATTCTCGGCCGGCTGCTTGAGGCCGAGGGGCTGGCTCCTTAGACAGCCTGGTCGTGTTCTTTTGTTGCCGATTCAAAGCGAAGTTCATATAAACCGGCCCTCAATATGGCCGGCAGGGATGAGAAAACGGATTTGTGATTTTGGTGCCTCAATCGGACGTAAATCGGCTCTAAATCTTGCATTTCTTTTGAAGTTTTACATGGGAAAAAGGCATGATCGATTTTAGAAAAATCCCCTTTCAACTCGGCTCCGAGCTCTTGCTTCGTTCGGCGTCTAATCCATCGCACAAGACAAAGAGCAAGGTTATAGGCGTGCTCGAAAAAGAATTTATCATAATCGAGGAGCCCGTATTTGCGATAAGCGATAATATCAGTGCTATCGTCGAAAATGATTTGCTGGTGGCGTATATGTATGATGGGTATTTGTTCACGTTCAAGAGCCGATTTTTTAAAAAACTTATACAAAATATTATTTGTATCGATTATCCTGAAAACTTTCAAGTTGAGCAATTGAGAAAAGAAACAAGAGTAAGAGTCAATCTTGAGGCTAATTTGGTCATAAGCGGCATGAATATTGCCGGACATGTCAAAGATCTAAGTGATGATGGCTGTTCATTCGAACTACCTAAAATAATTTCTTTATTTAAAGGGATAGGGTTTACCGCGGTCTTCACACTTCCGAATGATCTGCCGATAAGAGGTCTCCAATGCGAAATAACAACGGTAAAATACAACCAGATCCACAGAAAGACAAATATTGGCGCCAGTTTTTCAGGTCCGGCGGAAGAGGTTTCCAAAATACGGGAGCTGGTTCGGTTCTGTATGCGGTTTAAAGTATAGTTATCCTGCCTTAGATCACGTCTTTGAAGGACGCTCGTCCAATACGACTTACTATGACAATCCCTTCCAACTTTAGCGTAAATCGCAGAAAAGAGAAACCATGAAACCAATAGAAAATCTCAAGGCTGAACATGAGGAAATTCTTCTCATGATCGATGTACTTGAACGAATGTCTGAGAAGATTACGTCTTGTGAAAGCGTTGAGACGGACGATTTGAAGCAGGTTTTAAATTTTTTTGAGGTTTTTGCCGACAAATGTCATAACGGCAAAGAGGAGAACTACCTTTTTGCGGCACTCAACGAGGCCGGGGTCCCGGAAAGCGGAGATCTGGTGGCAGCTATGCTTTCAGAGCACAGCAGGGGGCATGGTTTTATTGAGGAGATGAAAAGTCTTCTCAAGTCCTACGAAAAAGGTGAAACGGGTTTTGTAATGGTGTTCACAACCCCGGCGCTCCAGTATATAAACCTGCTCAGAAGCCACATATGGAAAGAAGACGTGGTGCTGTTCGCGATGGCCGAAAAAGCGCTCCCTGCTGATAAGCTCGGCCTGCTCGCTCAGCAGTTCGAAGGATTCGAAAACGAAGAGATCGGGCGCGAGACCCGCAAAACTTTTCACGAAACAATGGAGAAGCTCTCGAAGATCTATCTCCAGGGGGAGTGTTGATTTTTGCCGGCACACCGGGGCTTTCAAACATCCGGAGCGCGGATTTGAGCCTCAGGGAGCCACTCGGAAACACTGGATGAGTCATGTATTGATGGAATTATTGGATGGAATCGGCTAGACTGATCACAGAGGAAAGATTAGCTTCCGGTCTAAGGGTCCGAGGCTTGCCTTGCCAAGGGCGAGAGGCATAGGAGAAGGGCGAGTGTCTATTAAGAGCATTTCTTCGGTTTTTTTACTTCTGATGTGGGTTCTTGTGTCCAGCGCGGTTTGCGCGGCAGCTCCGCTGATGGTTGAAAAAAACCTGTTCGCAACGGACCGCAAGCCTCCTTCACCCGAATCCGTCGACGCATCTTCCAAGCCGGCAAAACCGGGCATGGCGCTTGGAAACATTCAACTCGATGGAGTAATTATTCAGAGCAGTGGAAAAAAGGCGGTATTGCGAATGAAGAACCAGGCCGCGGGACCGCCGGGCAGGAAAGGGCCCTCCGTCTCACCTTTCGTAACCGTTAGAGAGGGCCAGATGGTCAGCGATTACCGTGTGTCGAAAATCGAACCCAAGAGCATTTCGCTCGAAAAGGATGGGCAGACTTTTACGGTCGGCCTTTTCGCGGAAAATAAAGTTCTAAGTCCGGTAACGCCGGCGCCCGCACCCGTTCAGCCGCAGCCGGCAACCGCACCGCCCGGAGGGGCGCAGCCGGATGTTGACACCGGCCAACCCCCCGACGTTCAGAATCAACCGGGCGTAAATCCGCGACCGCCCCTTCCAGGCCAGGCTAATGCGGCCGTTCCTAATCCCGGTGGCGGCCGAAGCCGGAACCAGGCAGCCAATCCCAACGCGCAGCAGAATGTGCAGGACCCTGCCGCGGATCAGGTGATTCAGGACCCGAATCAGCCCGCGGAAACTATTGAAGAGGAATGAGGCCGGAAACCTGACTCGAACGGCTTCCTCAGGCCTGGACTTGCGGTTTGCGTTACACGCCCCTCCAATAGCGATCTCCGTTCATACCCCGGCCGTTTTGAAGGCGTTACGCACAATCTCTTTAGCTTCCTGCTGTATCTGCAGAAGGTGCTCCCTGCTCTTGAAGCTTTCGCTGTAAATTTTATAGATATCTTCGGTACCGGAGGGACGTGCCGCAAACCAGCCGTTTTGGGCAACAACCTTGATTCCGCCGATTGAGGCTCCGTTTGCCGGAGCGTGGCTGATTCTCGACTGGATCTTTTCGCCCGCAAGTGTTGTGGCTGTGATCATTGCCGGGCCGAGCTTTTTGAGCACGGACTTCTGCTCAGGGTTTGTCGGCTCATCGATTCTTTCATAGAAAGGATTTCCGAACCGTTCCGTCAAAGATTGGTAAATCTCGCCGGGGTCTTTACCGGTCTTCGCCAGAATCTCCGCGGCAAGCAGGTCCATAATGAGGCCGTCTTTGTCGGTTGACCAGGGCATTGCGTCCCGGCTCAAAAAAGTGGCGCCTGCGCTCTCCTCGCCGGCAAACGCGTATGATCCGTCAAGCAAAGCGTCCGCAAACCATTTGAACCCCACCGGTACTTCAAACACCCTGCGCCCGATATGCGCGCAGACTCTATCTATCATGGCGCTGCTGACCAGCGTTTTGCCCACCCCCGCTTCCCGTTTCCATCCGGGCCTGTTCTGGAACAGGTACCACACAGCCGCTGAAAGATAATGATTAGGGTTCATAAGCCCCGCGCTCCTGGTCACAATCCCATGCCGATCGCTGTCAGGGTCATTGCCGAAAGCCACGTCGAAGGTGTCCTTGAGCCCGATAAGCCTTGCCATCGCATATGGCGAAGAACAGTCCATCCTGATTTTTCCGTCCTTATCGACGGTCATGAAACCAAAAGCAGGATCGAGGGAGCGGTTCACAATTTCGACCGATATGCAATAAGCCTCGGCGATAGGTTCCCAGTAGGGCAGGGAGGAGCCCCCCATGGGATCTACCCCGATTCGGATCCCGGCAGAGCGGATGGCATCCATGTCGATAACTTTGCGAAGGTCGCCCACGAACGATCCGATGAAATCGCGCGGAACTATCCGTCCACCCTTGACGGCACGAGCATATGGAATCCTTTTCACCTCGCGGTTGGCGTCCCGGAGCAGCTCGTTTGCCCTTTTCTGGATCGCTCCGGTTATTTCCGAGTCGGCCGGCCCTCCATTGGGCGGGTTATACTTGAAACCGCCGTCTTCCGGCGGATTGTGGGAGGGAGTTACAACAATACCGTCGGCCAACGGCCCTTTGTCGCGGTTATGGACCAGAATGGCGTGGGAGATAACGGGAGTAGGCGTATACCCCCAATCCGACTGGACCAATACATCGACATCGTTTGCGGCAAGCACCTCGATAGCCGTGATGAAACTTGGCTCTGAGAGCGCATGGGTGTCCTTTCCGAGAAAAATCGGCCCCGAGATGCCCTTTGCCTTGCGAAACTCGCAGATAGCCTGGGTTATGGCGAGGATATGGTCCTCGGTGAAAGAATTTTTGAGAGACGTCCCCCTGTGGCCCGATGTGCCGAATTCGACAAGCTGGTCCTTTTCCGAAGGGTCCGGGTGATTTGTGTAATAATAAGAGACAAGTCTTGGAATGTTGGCCAGAATGGAAAGCGGGGCGGGTTTGCCGGCCAGGGGACTAAGGGCCATAATGTTTTCTCCTGTTCTTAAACAATAATTATGGTTCCTGTTAAAATCCTTCTCCACGCACTGTCCTTGAACAAAAAATCCGAATCGGCGCCATGCGGACAAAAAAGGGCGCTCCACTCAGGGGCGCCCATTCTTATCCAAACTGCTCAATCCATCAAGAAAAAGGAAATTCGAATCCAGGTTTGAACGACTTCGGTTCCATTTTGCCTATTCCGGGCTGGAGCATCTATCAGCCCTGCTTCTCCGTTGCAGTTTGGAAAAGGCGGTTCTTGATGAGGTCTTGCACGACTGCAGGCTCTGCCAGGGTGGATGTATCGCCAAGGTCCTGGATCTCATTTGCGGCGATCTTGCGCAGGATGCGCCGCATGATCTTGCCGGACCGGGTCTTTGGCAGTCCGGGCGCCCACTGAATAAAATCAGGAGTGGCGATGGGACCGATTTCCTTGCGGACCCAATTGATCAGCGCGGCCCTGAGCTCATCGCTGGGCTGCCTGTCGGCCTTCAGCGTAACATACGCATAGATTCCCTGACCCTTGATGTCGTGCGGGAAACCAACGACCGCCGCTTCGGCGACCGCGGCGTGCGACACCAGGGCGCTTTCGACCTCCGCGGTCCCGAGTCGATGGCCCGCGACATTGATTACATCGTCAACACGGCCCGTAATCCAGTAATAGCCGTCTTCATCGCGGCGCGCGCCGTCACCCGTGAAATATAGTCCCGTATAGTTGCTGAAATAGGTTTGTTTGAACCGTTCGTGGTCGCCGTAAATTGTGCGAAGCATGCCGGGCCAGGATTCCTTTATCACCAGGTACCCGGATCCGGGGCCTTCCAGAACTGCGCCTTCCGGCGTGACTATCTCGGGCTGGACGCCAAAGAAGGGCCTTGTGGCCGAACCCGGCTTGAGGGCAGTCGCTCCCGGCAGGGGCGTAATCAGAATGCCGCCGGTTTCCGTCTGCCACCAGGTGTCAACGATCGGGCAGCGGCCCTCACCGACGACATTATAGTACCAGAGCCAAACTTCGGGGTTGATAGGCTCGCCAACGGTGCCGAGGAGCTTTATCGACTTTCTCGAGGTCTTGGTGACCGGCGCCTCACCCTGTCTCATTATCGCCCGGATCGCCGTGGGAGCGGTATAGAAGATGTTTATCCCGTGCTTGTCGCATATATCCCAAAAACGTGACCAGTCGGGATAGTTGGGAATGCCCTCGAACATGACAGTGGTGGCCCCGTTTGCCAGGGGGCCATAAACTATATAGCTGTGGCCCGTTACCCAGCCGATGTCGGCGGTACACCAGTAAATGTCGTTGTCGTGGTAGTCGAAAACATACTGATGTGAAAAAGCTGTATAGACCAGATATCCTCCAGTGGTGTGAAGAACGCCCTTGGGCTTGCCTGTTGAACCCGAGGTGTAGAGAATGTAGAGCGGATCTTCAGAATCCATGTGTTCGGGCGCACAGTCGGCTGAGGCCTTGCTCATCAGCTCGTTCCAGTCCAGATCACGGCCTGGGGTATATGATACATTGGCGTTGCCCGTGTGTTTGAACACAATCACGTTTTGCACATCGGGGCATTTGTCGAGCGCCTCGTCTGTATTTTCTTTCAAAGGAATGGGCTTGCCGCCGCGAACCCCTTCATCGGCGGTGATTACAACGGTTCCACCGCAGTCCAGGATGCGGCCGGCAAGGGATTCGGGAGAAAAGCCGGCGAAAACGATTGAATGGACAACGCCGATGCGGCTGCACGCCAACATTGCTATCGCCAGTTCCGGAATCATGGGAAGATAGATGGTGGCCCGGTCTCCCTTTTTCAATCCGAGAGACTTGAGTACGTTTGCGAACTTACAGACCTGCTCGTGAAGTTCTCTGTAGGTGATTTTCCTGTCGACTTTGGGATCGTCGCTTTCCCAAATGATTGCAACCTGATCGGCCCTTTTCTCGAGATGGCGGTCAAGGCAGTTGTAAGAGACGTTGAGTTTCCCACCCTCAAACCACTTGATCCGGATGTCATCGGTAAAGCCTCCGCTTTTCACCCTGGTAAACGGCTCGAACCAGTCGATCCTTTGTGCGACTTCTCCCCAGAACCCCTCCGGGTCCCTGACAGAACGTTCATACATTTTGACGTAGTCGTCGTCGTTGCAGTGGGACAGCTTTGCCCATGATTCGGGCACGGGAAAAAGGGTAGCCATTGTAAATCCTCCTGTGGCGTGGGGGTGTTAAGAACGGTCAACCACTAACTGCTTTTGCGCGGCAGTCGAGAGCGCGCAAGAAAGGGACTGGGGAAAGTTCGAAAGAAATAGAGTAGGTTGAAATTTGTTAGCGAGGAGAACTGCTTTAACTGTCGAAAACTTGAGCAGGATCTTCTTCCCCCCCAAATATCAACCGCAAACAGTAATGTCAACGAGAAAAGACGTTGGAAGCAACATAATCACTCTGAGCGCAGGAAGTAAAGGCCCGGGTTTCCGCCCTGGGAAAGGTTGGACCCTGGTCGAGCGTCATCGGGCGTTGCACGAAAAACTCCTAAAGCATACCTTATACCATGGTCCCAAAATCGAATCAATCTGTGTTGACAAACAATTTGAGATGTGTTTTTTTTACAAAGACAGATACCGATGAACCAGCCGATTTGCTGCTCTTTTCGACTCGCTTTTGCCTGTTTTTCTCCAATCCGGCTGCCTTTTGAACAAAAATAAACTGTCTCCTTTGCACGTCAGGGCCTGTATGTAGGGCTATGCTTTGCGAGCGGTCTTGGATGAATTTTGATCTAAAGGAGTTTGTGAAAAACGGAAAAAAGGTGCTCCGAGTGTCCATTTTGGTCTTTTCCCCCGTTTCCGAGTATGATAATTAATTCGCATATGTGTGTTAACTCAGTGAATTTGTATAAAAATTCAGAATTGTACCCGAACTGTCCACATCCTGGGGGCGCAACGAATGAACGAGCTTTATGATTTTCTCTCCGGGCCGGCTCTCTGGGCCGCCTTTATTGTCTTTGTCATCGGCCTTGTCGTGCGGGTGGCTTATCTTTTTGGGGTGAGCAAAGAACGCGACAGGGTTTTTTACAATCACGTGGACCTGAGATGGGCGCTTCGCTCAATTATTCACTGGCTGGTACCGCTTGGGAGCGTATCGATGCGGGCTCAGCCGCTTTTCAGCATAGCCTTTTTCGTGTTCCACATCTGCCTGTTCGGCGTTCCCCTGTTTCTGCTTGCTCACAATACGCTCTGGCAGGAAGCCTTCGGAATCAGGATTCCCGCGATGCCCGATTTTTTGGCTGACATCCTCACGGTTGTCTTTATAGTGGCAGCTATAATCCTGTTGGTCAGAAGAGTGGTCCGTCCGGAAGTCCGGATTCTTACGACGGCCTGGGATTATTTTTTGATCCTTTTGACCAGTGCGCCTTTCCTGACCGGTTTTCTTGCATATCACCAGCTCGGCCCTTATAAGCTGATGCTGATTCTGCATATCCTTTTCTCTGAAATACTGCTGGTCCTAATCCCATTCAGCAAGCTTGGCCATATCATCCTCTTTTTCCCTTCGCGTGCTTTCATAGGGTTTGAGATGGGAAGCCGTCGAGGGGTGAGAACCTGGTAACCGGTCTCATTTCAATGTCACAGATGGGTTTAGATATTATCTCGAGGAGAGTCGAAAAACATGAATGACACGCTTCAAAAGCCGATCGATACGGAAGTGATAAAAGAGCTTTTGGACCAGAACGATAGCGCCAGGATCAGGATGTGGCTGAGCATCTGCTCTCGCTGCGGTCTTTGCGCCGAGAGCTGTTTTTTCTACCTTGCAAAAAACAAAGACCCCAAGTTGAGCCCGGCATACAAGGTCAGGGCCACGCTCGACGAACTCTACCGCAGAAAAGGCGAAGTGGACCGGGAGTTTCTGGACAAATGCTACAATATCATCTGGGGTGAGTGCACCGCCTGCAAGCGCTGTTCGCTCTTTTGCCCGTTCGGTATCGATATAGCGACAATGATCACCACAATGCGCGGGATCTGCAACTCTCAGGGGGTTGTGCCGGAAGGGCTGGCCAGGACCTCGGATAATTACCGCAACACCGGTAATCAAATGGGAATGAGTACGGAGGACTTCGTTGATACGTGCTCCTGGATGGCCGAGGAGACTGCCGAGGAGATAAGAGGACTCAAGATCCCAATCGACAAACAGGGCGCCAGAATAATGTACACTGTCAACGCCCGCGAGCCCATGTACTATCCGCAGGACATTGCCATGGCGGCACAGATATTCACCGTGGCCGAAGAAGATTGGACAATGCCGAGCACCGGGTGGGACTGCACCAATCTGGCGATGTTTGCCGGGGATAAAGCGTTGGCGGGCCAGATCGTCAAGAACATGTACCAGAAGGCGCTGGAACTCGGGGTCCAGGCTATCGTGATCACTGAATGCGGACATGCTTACAGGTCAGCTCTGTTCGAAGGGCCGTATCTGGCGGGCTACCGTGACGGCAAACCTCCAGTGCCGATCATCCACTCGGTGAGGATTTTTTATGAATACCTGAGAGACGGGCGGATCAGGATCGATCCGGACAAGATGCTCAAGGAACCCGTAACTTACCAGGACGCATGCAATATTTCCCGAAACGGCGGCCTCTGGAAAGAGGGCAGGGAAATTATGAAGTACATCGCAAAAGACTTCCGCGATATGGAACCCAACAGTGAATACAATCACTGCTGCGGCGGCGGAGGCGGCTTTATCCCGATGGGGGCCGAGTTTAAGAAAAGAAGGATGGAATCCGGAAGGATAAAAGCCGAGCAGATAAGGATGACAGGCGCAAAGACCATTATCGTTCCCTGCCACAACTGTTTCGATCAGATCAAGGACCTCAACAAGGAATATAATCTCGGGGTCAAGGTGGTTTCATTCAAAGAGGTAATCACCGAGGCGATGATCATTCCGGAGAAGTTTAAGCCGGTTGAGATCGACGATGAGGATGATGCGCAGGATTGAGCGCGACGGAAGATCGTTTTCGAAAAAGAGTGGAGTCGAAAGGAATTCTGATGAAATACGTGAAACTTCTGCTGGTTGTGCTTTTTTTTGCCGCTCTCATCCCGCTGGCTCACTCCCAGGAAGATACAATCATTCTCAATCACAAAGAACTCGGAAATCACCAGAGGCCCCTGATCGAGTTCAACCACAAGCTCCACGCCGAAAACAAGCTGGACTGCACCCGGTGTCATCATGATTTTGACGCATACCTCAATAACCGGGGTGGAGAGGGGCAGTCATGCGATTCCTGTCACAAAAAGGAAGCCGAGGATAACCTGTTTTCGCTGAAAGATGCATTCCACTCTCAGTGCAAAGGCTGCCACGAGAACATGAAGACCGGGCCGGTCACCTGCGGCCAATGCCACGTCCGAAAGTGATTCGAGCCATCTTGCGCGATCCTTTATTTCGTTGCTTCGGCCCATCATGCATTCCGAATGCCGCGTGGCGTTTCCTGCTGCCGCCTTGCCTTGCCGGAACGCCCACTGTCTGTTAAGAAATTCAAATCCGGGAAAAAGCGTTGGGGATGGGGGGACATGCGCGCCTCCCATACCCCCTTCGGCCTGGCGAGCATGGAGATCAATGTGTCGCTCGGCCTTGTTCGTGTGCGCCTGGCGGGGCCCTCGGATTCGTCCGGATGTCCCGGCACACTCCACGCCTTGGGTTGAATTTCGAACCTGCCCCCCCGGGCGGTTCCTGCTGCCGAGCTTTCAGGAATGCTTGCCTTGAAATCCAATTATTGTTAGCTTTTTCATCAAGATAACCTCTGTTCTTGTTTTATGTCTCCATCCCTAATAAAATTAAGCTTTCGAATTAGGGAAAAACGCGAGGATGCGTCTTGGAAACGCGGGCAAAAGTCAGAAACAAGATTTGCTGCTATAAGATCCTGGGAATATCGGTTCGCGCCACTCAAAATGAGATACGGAGCGCTTTTCGGTATCTGGCGATGAAACTTCATCCGGACCGCAATCCCGGCAATCCCGTGGCTGCCGAACGTTTTCGGGAAGTCCGCAGGGCGTATGAAACGCTGAAAGATCCCACATCGCGCGGAAAATACGATAGACTTAGAGGTTACAGGAAATCGAGAAGGAATGCTGACTCCTCCTGGACGGATATTTACAGCGAGGGCGGCGAGGCTTCTTCATTTGACGAGATATTCCAGGACCTGTTCGGGATAGGCAGGCGTGAGGTTAGGACGAGCCGAATCTGCGACCTCAGGTTCGACCTGCAGGTCGCCAGGGGTGCTCTGCTCAACGGTGGATTCCACGAAGAAATCAGTTATGTGAGGACAGTCTTCTGCCGAAATTGTAATAATGGAGGCAGGAGATCTGGATGCGAATTGTGCGGCGGCGCGGGAGAACGCGAAGAGAGTTGCTCGCTGCGAGTCTGGATTCCGGCTGAAGTTGCCGATGGAACAAGGATCCGTGTGGCCGCGGCCGGTGACTTTCTCTTCCCGGCTCTGTCGCCCGGGGACCTGATCCTGCTGGTGCAGATAGTAGAGGGATGCTGAGGCAAATAAATGTCAACCGGTGAACTGAGCCATGTAGACTCGCGGGGCCGCCTGAGGATGGTGGATGTGAGCGAAAAGGAGCCGACGTGGCGGGAAGCGCGGGCAGAGGCCATTGTCAGCCTCTCGGCTGAGACCTTGCGGCGTATCGGTTCCGGAGACATGCCCAAAGGCAATGTCTATGAAGCTGCAAGGCTTGCCGGAATAATGGCTGCAAAAAAAACTTGGGAGCTTATCCCGCTTTGCCATCAGATCCAGTTAACTGCAATCCAGGTGGATTTCTTCCCCGATGAGTCGAAAAGCGAGATCGGAATTACCTCGACTGTCAAGACCAACGATAGGACAGGCGTCGAAATGGAAGCGCTCGTTGCCGTGACAAGTGCGGCCCTGACCATTTACGATATGTGCAAGGCCATTGACCGTGGAATCATTATCCGCGAAACACGCCTGATTTTCAAAACCGGCGGTAAGAGCGGGCTGTTCGAGCGTAGTTGAGAGAAATTAATGATTCACCTTTACTCTTGGTGGCGATTATGTTAGTCGGTAACGTTCAAAATCTGCCAGCGGAGTTTGAAAATGGATAAGGAAACCCAGACACAATTCAAGGTAATTCTTTTGTCGAGACTGGATGAGCTCTATTCCGAAGCCGAAAAAACAGTGGCCGGGATGACGGACAACGAGGAAAATTTCCCTGATCCCACGGACCGCGCTACTCTTGAATCGGACAGGAATTTCGTGCTCCGCATCCGCGACCGGGAACGAAAGCTGATCGTGAAAATTCGCGAGGCGCTTCAGCGGATCGAAGAAGGTAATTTCGGGCAGTGCGATGAATGCGGTGACGATATCGGCATAGAGCGCCTTACAGCCAGGCCGGTCACGACTTTGTGCATAGAATGCAAGCGCAAGCAGGAAGCAGTAGAGCGCGCCAGAGGGGCATAGTTGCCAAAGGAGGTAATTTTATATCGCGCCGTAGACGTGCGAGACATCGCCTACCCAAATAGTTTGTTGTGATCCATCGTCTCCAAGCAGCAGGAGCGCTCCCTCGGCATTGAATCCTTGCACTTTTCCCGTAATCTCACGGTTATTGCACGTTACCGTGACGGTTTTCCCCAGTACTCCGGAGTGAGCCTCGAATTCTGGAATCAGGGCCGAGAGCCCTTTCTTGAGAAACAGGTCGTAGTCCCGCTCGAATTGTTTCAGGAACTGCAGGAGCACTCTCTGCCTCTTAACTGCAAAACCCACCTCCAGCGCTATCGAGGTTGCAGGGTATCGGAAGGGTCCCGCCATCTCCTCCCTGCTGTGATTCACGTTGATTCCCATTCCCATTACGCTGAATCGTGAGAAGTCCTGGTCTGATTGGGTCTCGGTGAGGATTCCGGCCGCTTTCTTTCCGTTTATCAATACGTCGTTCGGCCACTTGATGGAAGCGGTGATGCCGAATTCTTCGCGCAGCATCTTCACAAGGGCAAGGGAGCAGATATAGGTCGACTGGGGGGCTATGCGGACCGGAAGAGGATTCTTGAGCAGCATCGACAGATAAATGCCGCGGTTTGGCAGCGATACCCACTCGCGCCTCAAGCGTCCGCGCCCTTTTGTCTGTTCCTCTGCGACGACCAGAGTCCCATGCGGGGCGCCCTCGGCCGCCAGCTTCAGAGCAAAATCGTTTGTAGAGCTTATCGTTTTGAGGTAGTGATATGAATGTGCCAGCCAGCGGGTTTCCAGATTCGGGACGATCTCCTTATGAGCGAGGGAGTCCGGAACGGCCACGAGCTTGTAACCTGTCCTGGATTGGCTCTGAATCTCGTAGCCCATCTCCTTTAGCTTGTTTATGTGTTTCCATACCCCGGGCCTGCTTATTCCGAGTCTTTCAGCAAGGCCTTCACCGGATACGAAGTTTCCCTCGTTTTCCTTGAGGATTTTCAGGATTTGCAGCTGCCTGTGCCTTGTCGATGCCATCAGTGTATCTTCCTTAGTGGCTAAGAGCGCATGCTCCGAGTACGAGGACGATTATTTCGCTGACCTCGTTTAAAGCCCCAAGCACGTCGCCCGTGATTCCTCCAAGATATCTTTTCGAGATCAATCGGAACAGGATTACGCATCCGAGGACCGGCATAAGGTAGAGCAGGGCCCTTAAGCCTGCCGGCAAGGCGGCCGCTACGGTCAAAATGGCTGCAATTGCCAGGTGTTCGATCCTCAGGTCCTCGAGGAAAAGCTTCCCGAGCCCCTCTTTTCTTGCGTGTTTACCGCCATATGCCGTGGCAGCCATGGCAAACCGGCTGAATACGGGGGCGAGGACAAGCGGGACAAGATAGCCTCCGGAGATAAGGGCGTCGATTGAGGCAATCTTGAAAGATACCCCCATGATCAGCGCAAGGACCCCGAACGCCCCGCTCCGGCTGTCTTTCATTATTTCGAGGCGCCGCTCGGGGGTAGATCCTCCCCAGATGCCGTCGGCAAAATCGGCGAGTCCATCGTAATGAAGGCCCCGAGTCAAAAGGACGGAAAGAGAAACGATCAAAACCGACAGGAGCAGGCTGGGAATACGGCCGTTAAACGCCGAGGCCGCGCCGTAATAGATTAGGCCGAGAACGAGTCCCGAGAGCGGAAAACAGGCAACCCCGGCCACCAGTTCTTTATTGCTCGCGACTGGCGCGGTGAACGGTATTCGAAATATCGTAAGAAATGAGAGCGCGGCGGAAAAGTTTTTCAGCATAAACATTCAGCTTTGATTCATGGGGGTCGGGGCCCTCATTACTTCAGGCGCAATGGCAAACCTGCCGTAACTAGGTAAACCGAAGCGCAGATCCGAGCGAGCCTCTGGTTTGTCGATCCGGAAAGGTCCCGGAATTTTCTTGCAAGCGGATTGTCCGGCACAATTCCCGCCCCTACCTCATTGGAAACTATCACGAGAGGATAGTCCACGGCCTCAATCACTTTGCAAAGCCCCTCGACGGACGCCTCAGGCTCTGCGGACTCCGAACACAACAAGTTGCTCAGCCAAAGTGTTATGCAGTCCAGAAGAACAGCCTTGCTTCGACCATTGAGGCTTTTTAGCGTGTCTTGAAGACCGGCCGGGGATTCGATTGTCTCCCACATGTCTTTGCGGCGTTCCCTGTGCCGTTCTATTCGCAGTTTCATCTCATCGTCGAAACCCTGGGCGGTTGCAACATATATGTATGGCGGAGCAAAGCTGTTCACGACCGATTCGGCCCAGGTGCTTTTGCCGCTCTTGGCGCCTCCGAGCACGAGCAAAGGTGTTCTGAGATCAAGGTCGGTGATGGTCATATCACTCTCCGGATACGGGACGGGACAAACGAAACAAACAGGATATCCTGAGATCGGTTCGGTGTTTTTCCATTAAAACTATCCCGTCGCCGTATCAATCCTGTTCGGCGTGTAAAACAGGGCCGACATAATGAGAGAGGTGCTCTGTGATAAGCCGGTCAACCATGTGAGGGAGGGGCTCCCTGGTGGTCCCGACAATCACGACTGGTTCCTGGGTAAGAGGCAGGAGCAGCTTGGCGGCTTTCGATTCGCCTATTGACTGCGCCATCGAGGGCGTTATTTCTCCCATCATGGAATTCGAGATCAGAACTGAAATGGGCCCGATGATAACGTCCACCTGCGCTGCACTGCGGCGGATCGCATTTTCACCGGTTGCCCCCCTGTTCGCCCCGGCTCTCATCATTTGCGCCGTGGCGATAGCGTTGGTTCCGAGCGCCCATAGCTCGGTGCGTTCACTGTAGACCTCTCTGATTCTCTTTATTATGGTGGTCCCAATACCGCCACCCTGTCCATCTATGACGGCGATTCGGATCAAGGGCTTCCCTCCATGAGTTGATAAGCATTGCGCCTGCGGATCACACCCGGATGCTCCAGGCTCGGAAAAACTCATGATACCTGATTAAAAATATCTCACCCGATCTGGTCTGAACCCGAAAATAGAGCATAGGCATGCGGGTCGAATCGACTTGTCCTTCATACCACCTGTCGACAATCCGTTCGACCTGATGTTTTTTGCCGCGCCACACAAAAGAGACGGGTTGCTGAGCCTCCCTGTATTCGTCACGGGTCAAAACGTCGATGCTCTCGAATTCCATCTTCCCCAACCGTTGACATTTGGGTGATACTACTTCTTCGGCTCGATTTTTTCAATGGAACCGCTGAGTAGCTGCGAAATTATAATGAAATGATGCCGAACTCTGGGTTGAGCCTCAGCAGGCAGGGCGCCGTTGATTCGGGATCGGGTCCCGAAGCGGCCCCATGTTGATGGCAGGGGATGCGCAAAGCAAAGAACCGGGAATCATCCGGGGGAGAAATATCGACGTTGACACGCACTGCAGTAAATAAAAAAGTGCATCACTCCAGCATTTTGTGTTCCACGGATTTCAAAAAACTCTGAACGCAGTCGGGACACAGTTGTGACCCTTTGAGGTCTTCGATAATCTTCAGCGCCTCTTCGTTTGCAAAGCCTTTCCTGTATGGGCGATCGCTCGTCAGGGCGTCGTAGGTGTCGGCCACGGCGACCATTCGGGCGAGCATGGGGATTTGATCGCCCTTCAGCCCCTCGGGATAGCCGTTCCCATCGATTCTTTCGTGATGGCTGGCGATAGCGGGAAGGATATCGGCCAAGCTTGCAATCGGCGCCAGGATTTCGGCCCCTATACGCGGGTGCATCTTGAGGATTTCCCACTCTTCCTTGTTGAGCGGGCCCGGTTTGAGCAAAATGTCGTCACGAATGCCTATCTTGCCGAGGTCATGCAACTTCCCGGCGATTCTCAGCTTTTCAATCCGCTCATCGTCCATGGACATTTCACGGGCAATATCCATAAGGATTCTGGCCACCGAATCGGAATGGCCGCGGGTGTACTGGTCGCGGGCTTCCAGGGCCAGGACCAGACTCGTTATGCTTCCAATCAAAAATTGCCGCTCGGATTCGAGGCGTTCTCTTTCCTTCAAAATCCGGCTGAAATGATCCGATAGAAATCTCTCGGCGGTGACCACCAACTGATCGATGTTAAATGGTTTGACAAGGTAAGCCGAGGCCCCGTATTGGAGCAGCCGCCGCATAGTCGCCCGGTCACCGTCGGAACTCATTATAATGAATGGTATCTGCGACAGGTTCTTGTCCGAATGGACACTTTTGCAAAGGCCGAAACCATCGAGTTCCGGCATGTGCAAGTCGCTCAAAATCATATCCGGGGTATCTTTGCCGAGTAATTCGAGGGCATCCCTTCCGTTTTCCGCGGAAATCACATTAAATCCCGCTTTTGTAAGGGCCTTCTCGATCAGGTTGCGAATCGATGTTGAATCGTCTACGACAAGGACCGTCCTGCCCCTCAACAGCGAATTTTTATCCAGTATTTCCTTGACGCGTGCGCGTAAGTCACTTTTTGCGTTGGATTTTATTATATAGCTCGCCGCTCCTACCTTGAAGCCGAGTTCAATGTCTTCTTCCTTTTCCTTCGAACTCAGAATGATAACGGGAATTGAATTCTTGGTCGGGTGGCTTTTGAGTTTGCTGCAAAAGGTGAACCCATCCATCCGGGGCATTTCAATATCGGTTATGATCAGGTCAAAGTCTTCGGAGTTAACGATATTAAGAGCTTCATACCCATCGGAGGCTTCGGTCACAACTGCCCCCAACTGCCCCAGGTCTCTTTTCAAACCGAACCGGATTGTGGGGCTGTCGTCCACAATCAGAATCCTGGGAGATGAAGATCTCGAATATGGGATAGCGCCATCTGTGAGCCTGGGTGCTGCCTTAGTCTTCAATCGCTGGGAAAGTTCAGATCGGGCGTCCAATTTCGTACCTCTCCAAAAAAATAGAGGGACGGTTCCAATTTCAATCGCTTCCGACAAGGTTAGATCGGTAACTATTGTATGTTGCTTTAAACTTTTTGATGCTGATGCCCGGCTGTCAAGTCAGTTTTGCCCATCGGGATCCTGCTCGGCTCTATTTTCCTGGAAGTCCGCATATTTTCAGCAAGTGCATATGGCGAAAAAGAAAGATATAATCAAATTGTCACTGGTGTGCGTGCTGCCGGCAGCCTGCGCACTGTAACCACCGTCCTGCCGGTGTCTGGTTGGAGGAATTGAAATGTTACGAGTGCTTTTGGTCATTGATATGCTGAATGATTTTCTTGGACCGGCCGGCGCCCTCTATTGCGGCGATGAGGCCAGGAAGATAATACCCGTAATTCGCTTGCTCATTGACGAGTTTACCGCCAGGGGGGAATCGGTCATTTTTCTCAGGGACGCCCATGCCGCAAATGACAAGGAGTTCGAACTCTTTCCGCCGCACGCAATAAAGGGAAGCTGGGGCTCCGAGATAATTCCGGAACTGGCTCCGGGCCCCAACAGTTTTATAGTGGATAAGACGAGGTATTCGGCACTTTTCGGAAATGAGCTTTCCCGGATGCTCAAGGACATGAGGCCCGATGAAGTCTGGGTTACCGGAGTTCTGACCTCGATCTGCGTCATGGATACTACAGGCGGGCTGAGAAACCGTGATTATGCGGCCGTGATTCCCATGGATGCCGTTGCGGATATTGATCCGGTCTGGCATGAGTTTGCTCTGGAACGTATGAAAAAGGTCTATGGGGCCAGGCTGACAAAGGCCCGTCCTGAGGCAGGGGAAATCCCGGCAGATGCGTAAGAGGAGGTGGAATGAAGGAGTGGTGGGAGAAGTACTCGCCGGAACTGGTGACAGATCTATATGAGCTTACAATGGCGGAGAGTTATCTCCGGGAGCAGATGAGCGGCGAGGCAACCTTCAGCCTTTTTATAAGAGGTTATCCGGCGGACCGTTCTTATTTCGTTTCAGCCGGGATTGAAAGTCTTCTCGACGTTCTTCCGGATTTTCGCTTCAGAGAAGAATCGATTCGATATCTTATTTCTCTCGAGAAGTTTTCAACCGGTTTTATTGACTACCTCCGGGGTTTTCGTTTTTCGGGAAGCATACGGGCCATCCCGGAGGGACGCGTTTTTTTTGCGCAGGAGCCGATCCTCGAAGTAACCGCCCCGATAATCGAAGCTCAGGTCATCGAGACAATAGTTCTAAACACGATCCAGCTTGAGACGATGCTCGCGAGCAAGGCGGCGCGGGTTTACGGGGCTGCTTCGGGAAAGGGACTTATAGACTTCGGGATGAGGCGCACCCACGGCATCGACGCATCGGTAAAGGCCGCCCGGGCGAGCTATATGGTCGGTTTTCTGGGCACCAGCAACCTGCTGGCCGGAAAAATATACGATATTCCCGTATTCGGTACCATGGCTCATTCCTATGTGACAAGTTTCGCCTGCGAAATTGATTCCTTCCACGCTTTTGCGCGCGCGTTCCCGGACGGTACGGTCCTTTTGATCGACACGTATGACACTGTCAGCGGTGCTTTCAAGGCGGTCGAAACGGCGATAGCCATGCAGGAGAGGGGAAAAAAACTTCTGGGGGTCCGGCTCGACAGCGGCGATCTGGCGGAGTTGAGCAGAAAAGTGCGGCTAATCCTGGATGAGGCGGGTTTGCATGACGTAAAGATCATGGCGAGCGGCAATCTGGATGAATACAAGATGGAAAATCTGGCAAATGGTGGATCCGATATCGATCTGTTCGCGGTAGGCACCCGGATGGGCGTCTCCGCTGACGCGCCCTACCTTGATATCGCCTACAAGCTGGTCGAGTATGAAGGGCGGCCCGTACTCAAGCTCTCCACCGGCAAAAAGACCTGGATCGGCAAAAAGCAGGTCTATCGTTTCTACGACGCCGATCGGAAAATGAAGTTTGACCGCGTGTGCCTGCTCGATTCCGTAAAAACCGAAGGGGAGCCTTTGATGGAGTCGGTGATGGAGGCAGGAGAGCGGACCCGTCCACCAGAGTCAATCGCGGAAATACGGGCGCGGTTTGCGAACCAGTGGAGGGAGCTGCCGGAACAGTTGAAAGCTGTCCACGCTTCGCAGGATTATCGTGTCGAGGTTTGCGAATCGTTGCGGGAGTTGGACAGTAAAACGGCCAGGCTCAAAAAGCGTGAAGAGGTCGATGAACTGTTTGTGAAGCGTTTGGCTATGAAGCGATGAAGCAGCAGGGCCAAGCGCCATAAGGTCCGCTGTAGTATCAGCGGATACCGGTTTTTTTCCACACCCACACGGCTCTTTGCCGTTCGAGGCCGGGGAGCGGATAGCTAAAGGCGCCCAGGAATTCGACGTTGCGGTAATTTCCCTCAAAAGGCTCCCGCCCGCAACCGCTGTTGCCGATCTCTCCCGGATGGCATCCTCCCCACCACGCGAAAAGACCGCCCGGCGCCAATGTCATTGATGCCAGGGAGGTGATATGTTGCGGCTCCAACCTGAGCGCCCGCATCGTGATAAGTTGGAGCTTATCAATATTTTCTTCCGCCTTTAGGAAGTCCTGCCACCTTCCGTGAACGGCCCGTATTCCTTTCAGCCCAAGGGCAGCGGCCACGTTGGCAACAAAACTGACCTTTTTCCTGCTGGAGTCGAGCAGAAGCATCTGGAGACCGGGATAAAAAATCTTCAGCGGAATTCCGGGAAATCCTGCTCCGGTGCCGACGTCCAGGGCATTCCCGGATGAGGTGAGAAATTTCGCGGGCAGAAGAGAATCGAGGAGATGTTTGACGATGATCTGCTCCATGACGGTTATTCGGGTGAGATTGAGGCGGGTGTTCCATTGGAGCAAAAGCTGGATGTGCAGGCTAAACAGGTCCGCCTGCCTTTCGGTGAGCGAAATGCCGGCCTTGCGGGTAGATTTCAGGATAAGATCGGTAAACTCAGCATCCAAGGCGGTTCCCATAAACGCGGCATAACTATTTGCCGACACAAAACTGCAGAAATACTCTGTCCAGCAACTCGCCGTCATTTTCCCAGCCCAAAATGGCCTCAAGCTGCCGCCTGGCGCTTTCGATCTCGATGCTGACCAGTTCGCCGTAGGCGTTGGAGCCCAGGAGTTGTTCAGCTCTGAGCAGCGCGCTCATTGCATTTTCGAGGCATTCCTTCTGCCTGATATTCGGCACGATTTCCGATCTGCAATTTTCCACCGGGCGCATGATAAACACTTCGGCCAGATAAGTCTTGAGGCGCTCGATATCTGAGGGGTTTTTAACGGATAGCCGGAAGACGGGGCCGGGGTGCGGAAAGCGTTGCAGCACATTTTCGACCGGGAACACGGGCGGCAGGTCGCTCTTATTGAGGAGCACGATGCTGCGCGAGCCCCGGACCGCATCGTAGACCGTCTGGTCTTCACTCGTGAGGGGTCTGCTGTTGTCAATGAGCCACAGCACAACGTCGGCTTCCGATACCGAGCGGATCGTTCTTTCGATGCCGCGTGATTCGATTTCATCCGGCTGATTGCGAATTCCAGCCGTATCGAGAATCCGAACCTGCACCCCCTTCAGGACGAACGTGTCCTCGATGACGTCTCTGGTGGTGCCCGGGGCCGCGGTGACAATAGCCCGGTCCTTGCCGAGAAGGGCATTGAGCATCGAGGACTTCCCGACATTTGGTTTCCCCACCAGCACCAGGGTGAGTCCCTCGCGCAGTACTCGTCCCTCCTCGTATCTGTCCAGGGTGGTCCTGAGAGGCGTTACGACCGCATTGTGAACTTCCCCCAGAAGCGATTCATACGCCGGGGCTTCTTCTTCGGCTTCGGCGGCAAGGTCCTCGGAAAAGTCGAGGAAAGCTTCAAGGCGGGTTTGGGCCTGGATCAACGTTTCGCGCCATCTCTCAATCAGCTCTCTGAAATCGCCCCGGAGATGACGGTTTGCCAGCAGCATTCCCTGTTCGGAGCGGGAACGGATTATCTCTATCACCGCTTCAGCCTGCGAGAGATCTATTCGCCCGTTGAGAAAGGCGCGGCGGGTAAATTCTCCAGGTTGGGCAAGACGGGCGCCCGTTGCCAGAGCAAGCTCAAGGATGCGGTTGAGCACCGCATACCCGCTGTGGCAGTTGATCTCAATGACGTCCTCGCACGTGTAAGTCTTTGGCGCGGCCATAAAGCTCAGCAGCACTTCGTCGACGAGCCCCCCCGAAACCGGGTCCTGTATCCATCCATAATGGAGGGTATGGGACTTCAAGGTCAGGGAGGGGTTTTTAGGCCTGAAAATTTTCCGGGCCATATTGAGTGCTTCGGGCCCGCTCAGCCTGATCAAACCAATGCCTGCTTCGCCAATGGGGGTAGCTATTGCGCAAATGGTATCCTGGAGCAGTCTGAAGTCCATGATGAAGGCTAAACGATTGCTAGTCCGCCTTTTCGGCGGTCTTGTTGGGGGTCTTTATCTTCTTTACCGGATAGATCACAACGCGTCGCAGATTCCCCTCGCCCTTGCTTTTCGTCCTCACTTCGTGGTCATCCTTGAGCGCCAGGTGAATGACGCGGCGGTCCTGGGAACTCATTGGACCGGTTGTCAGAGGACGATGGGCTTTCTTTACCTTGTCGCTCAACTGGCGCGCCAGCTCTGTCAGGCTTAATTCCCGCTTTGAACGGTAGTTCTCGGTGTCTACTATGACGGAGATATTTTCCGCGGTCTGCTTGCTGACTATCTTGGATACCAGGTACTGGAGCGCGTTGAGAGTTTTGCCTCGCTTTCCTATGAGAAGACCCGACCCGTTGCTGATTATGTTGAGGTAGTAGTACCGCTCTCTTGCCTCGCATTCGACGACCATCGGCAAATCGACGTGCTTTAAGATCTCGTCCAGGACTTCCTTGGCCCTCTCGGCCGTGTGTTCGATGGGAGCAACTTTAGCCGTGACGCGGATTTTGGCCTTCCTTGCCCCTACGATTCCAAAGATTCCGGAAGAGCCCTTCGAGATGATCTCGATTTCCAGCTTATCGCGCGGGAGCTTCAATTGCTGGCAGGCGAGGTCGATCGCGTCCTCGACTGATTTTTCCTCAAATTCAAGAGTTGACATGCTCTCCTCCGTCGTTCACGGGGAAAAAATATGATGGTTTGCGGAGAGACAACCGCTAAGCGCCTGCATGACGATTGATCCAATACTGCTGGGCAATCGAAAGAATATTATTTACGAACCAGTATAGCACAAGACCTGCCGGGAAGTTGATAAAGAAAAAGGTAAACATGACCGGCATTATAAGCATTATCTTTTCCTGCCGGGGATCACCGGAGGACGGCGTCATTTTTTGCTGGGCGAACATTGTTATGCCCATGAGGATCGTCAAAACCGGCAACCCGCTTAGGTGGCCGATAATCGGGAGATCGATTGAAAATCCCAGGTTGAGGCGGTCGGGGGCCGTCAGATCGTGTATCCATAAAATGAATGGCTGGTGCCGCAGTTCCACCGCGGCGTTCAACATTCTGTAAAGAGCGAAAAAAACCGGGATTTGAAGGGCCATGGGTATACATCCGCCCATCGGATTAACCTTGTATGTCTTGTAGACCTGCATCAGCTCCTGGTTCAATTTCTCCCGGTCATCCTTGAATTTTTCCCGGATTTGTTGAATCTTGGGCTGAATCTTCTTCATTTTCTGCATCGACGTGTAGCTCTTCTGGGTCAGTGGCCAGAAAAGGATCTTGATGATGATTGTCATCAGAATGATCGCTACACCGTAGTTGTGAGTAAAGGAGTAGAACCAGCGGAGCACCACCAGGAGCGGTTTCGCGAGAAAAGAAAACCAGCCGTAATCAACAGCGCCCGAGAGATTGTGGCCGGCCTGCGTCAAGGCCCCTATGTCCTTGGGACCGTTGTAGAGCCTCAGCTTGAACGACTTGGACTCGTTCTGATTGAGGTCGAATTGCTCCGTTAAGTAAAACAGCCTGGTAATTTGAGTATGTTGGGCCTCATCGCCTATTACGCTTGGAATTATCTGATACCCACCCTCGGCCTGCGGGACGATTGCCTCGATAAAAAAGTTATTTTGATAGCCCACCCAGTCGTAAGGGGGTTTGGGAATTGAGTCCGGCTTCGTAAAATCCTTTGCCGCAAGATCATGATTGCCCCCATTGTAATAGAAGGTCAAACGCGACATGTTATAGGTCTCGTTCGAAGCCTCCGAATATGGCCTGAAATAAAGGCCGATCCCCATCTGGTCGGTGAGCCTTTCACTGGACAGGTTCTGAATCTGGATTTCCAGGTCCACCGCGTAGGAATCGGGCGTTATGGTAAAAATCTTCGTCAGGCGTACTTTGCCGGGAATTTCGGTTACGAAGGGCACGCTTCTGGGCGCATCGCCGGGGGCAATCTTGAGCTCGGTCGGCGCATCGCTCGAAAAAGGCTGCCTGTAGAGTTCCCAATCTTTATGCAAAAGCAGCTCGACGTCGAGCGGAAGGTATCTGCGGTCGCGAACCATCTGCATCGGAGGGGAATCGGGCGTTTGCTCCTGTTTGAACTTCAGGAGTTCGAAGGAACTCTCACGCGCACCCTGCGCAATAATCTTCATCCTGTACAGGGAATCTGAAATAGACCAGCTCTTTTGACTCGAAAGATCCATGGCAGGCGGTGGCGCCGGTGTAACCGCCGCCGGGGACGGGGGCAGGGGTGAGGGGGTCGGCTGGGGCGCCGCCGGCTGAGGCCCGGTCGTAGTGGTGACCGCCCCCTTTTGTTGCGGCGTCTGCTGAGGACCGAAATAAAAATGCCAGGCCAAAAAAATCAAAAATGACAAAACTATTGCTAAAAGAGCTTTGGAATCCATGCAGGAACTCCCCGTCAGTCTTTGTTGCGCACGTGCGCGGGCCGTGGTACCGGGTCATAGCCGCCCGGGTTGAAAGGGTGGCAGCGAAAAATACGCTTTAACCCCAGGCAAATTCCCCTGGAAATGCCGTGCATCCTGATCGCATCGTAGGCATAGCGTGAACAGCTTGGCGAAAAGCGGCAGGTCTGTGGAAACAGCGGCGAGATCAGTACTTGATATGCTCTAATCAGACCCAGAAATATTGACCGGATCATCAATTACTCTTCCCGTTTATAAAAACATCGGTGAACTCCCGAAGGAGGTCTGCCGGTGAGAGTGTTTCCGCTCCAGGGCGGGCAATTACGACGATATCTTTACCAGGGCCGGGAATTCGACCCTTGTTGAGCCTGAACCATTCACGAATGACCCTTTTGATTCGGTTGCGTCTGACCGCGGGCCAGAACCGCTTTTGCACAACCAGGCCCAGGCGATGGTGTTCGAAACCGTTTGCAATGAAATTAAGACCGAAATGAAGGGTCCTCGCGCGTTTGCCCGCCTTTTTTACGCGCTGGAAATCCGCGGAGCGGCGAACTCTTTCGTGGGGCCGGAAACTATGGCCGTCCCTCCAGGATTTCCCGCCCGATGATTGCGGGAGACTATTTCCCCTCAAACCGACAGGCGTTTTCTGCCCTTTGCGCGCCGCCGCTTCAATACCTCGCGGCCGGCCTTGGTCGACATTCGCTCAAGGAATCCGTGAGTGCGTTTTCGTTTCACGTTGCTCGGTTGAAAAGTTCTCTTGGACATTAGACTTCCTCGCAGGCATAATTTGCCGATGCGCCGGGCAACGACCGCAAAACATTATGCGATTTCCGTCTTCCTGCTCTGAGGCGGCGGTGCCAACCCGGCATACGTAAAAATTCATAAATAATCTAAATCCTGACCATTTGTCAAGGATACATAAATCGAACGTTGACCTGCATATTTAAAAAACCTCCTCATCAGGGGCTTTCTCATTCCACGCGACCCGCAAAAATCAAACGGTGGCGTTGCGCCCCTGAGTGCGCCTCGTTCCGGCTGGCCGTGAAATAGTCCCGTTGTGGCCTTTCGTTTTCTTAGGGATTGCGGACAGACCACTCACATGTTATGAAGAGGCACTCTAAACTGGCGAAAGGAGAACTATCGCGGATGTTCCTCAATAAAATACTCGGGCTTTTCTCCAATGATCTTGCAATAGATCTCGGGACAGCCAATACGCTTGTCTATGTGCGCGGTAAGGGCATAGTCCTGACTGAGCCGTCGGTTGTGGCGGTTCGAAAAGATGAGCGCGGCGCCAACAGAGTTGTGGCTGTGGGCAAAGACGCCAAGATGATGCTTGGAAAGACCCCTGGCAATATCACTGCGATCAGGCCCATGAAAGACGGCGTAATCGCTGATTTCGAAGTTGCCGAAGCAATGCTGAGATACTTCATACGAAAGGTGCATAACAGGCGCACCCTTATAAGGCCAAGGGTGATAATCTGTATCCCCTCGGGCGTGACGCAGGTCGAAAAAAGGGCTGTCCGGGAATCCGCCGAGTCCGCCGGGGCCCATGAAGTCTATCTTATAGAAGAGCCTATGGCGGCCGCAATCGGGGCCGGCCTCCCGATAACCGAACCGGTCTGCAACATGGTTGTGGACATTGGGGGAGGAACAACCGAAGTCGCCGTGATCTCCCTTGCGGGCATTGTCTACAGCCGGTCCGTGCGCGTCGGCGGGGACAAGATGGACATGGCCATACTCCAGCATATCAAACGCAAGTACAATTTGCTGATAGGCGAAAGGACCTCGGAACTCATAAAGACCACCATAGGCAACGCCTTTCCTCTCGGTGAGATCGAAACCATGATGATCAAGGGCCGTGATCTCGTTACGGGGATCCCGAAAACGGTTGAGGTCAATTCGGATGAAATCAGGGAATCGATCCAGGAACAGATCGATTCCATCCTGGAAACGATAAAAGTTGCCCTCGAACAGACGCCGCCGGAATTGGCCGGCGATATCGTGGACCGCGGGATCGTGCTGACCGGTGGAGGAGCGCTTCTCAAGAACCTCGATCACTTTCTTAGACTTCAGACCGGATTGCCGATAATGCTTACCGAGGACCCCCTGTCGACAGTCGTGCTCGGTTCAGGTAAGGCGCTGGATAATATAGAGATCTTAAAGGACGTGCTATCCTGAAAAAATAGCCCCGCCGGCGCGAAGGCTTCCGGGTTTTTGCGGCAAGCCGCGCTTGGTCGGGCTCAAATATATTTTAGTCGTTTGGTGTCACATGCGCAGGCCCCAGCGAGCCTTGCGTGCTATCAGTTTTCAAGATCGAAGTGCCGGATATGAAATTTTTTAATACGGACGTTTGGCTTCGCCGTTTGCGTGGCCTGATCCTGGTCCTCGTCTTTGTCAGTGTCTTCCTCTATATTTTTTCGCTCAATTTCCGAACCCCCAACAAAATGGACCTCCTCCAGCGCTCCGTGACCGAAACGGTGAGCCCGCCGATAAGGTTGATCGGGAAAATTTTTTCCGGTATCGAAGGGTTCTTTCACGAATATGTCTGGCTGAAGAATCTGCGGGGCGAAAATGAATCGCTGAAAAGGGAAATCGCCGAACTGGAAGGCAAAGTGACTTCCTACCAGGAGGCTTTCGTGGAAAACCAGCGGCTCAGAAGGCTGCTGGATTTCAAGACTTCCATCAGCGCTGAAACGGTCCCTGCTCAGGTCATCATGCACGATCTGACCGGTTGGTTCCAGACACTGATAGTCGACAAGGGATTTCGGGATGGAATAATGCCCGATATGCCCGTCGTAAATGACGAAGGGTTGATAGGACGTATCCTGGACGTTTCGGACCGGCATTGCAGGGTGCTCCTGATAACCGATCAGGGCAGCTCGGTCGATGCAGTCGACCAGCGCAATCGCGTAAGGGGTATTCTTAGCGGCAAAGATCCAAACGGGTGCCTTTTGAAATATATCCGCTCCAACCTCGATATAAGAGAAGGCGATTTGGTGATTACTTCCGGAAAAGACGGTGTCTATCCCAAAGGGCTGCGATTGGGCGTCATACAGGCCGCGTATAAGGACCCCGTGGACCTTTTTCAGAAAATAGAAGTAAAGCCCCTTGTTCGCTTGAGCGCGCTCGAGGAGGTGCTCATTATAAAACGTGGCGGGGCGGGACTCGACGTTGAAGAGGAGGGCCAGCCGGCTGCGACTGGGCCGGAGACTCAATCACAGACTCAGACGAATCCTGTGGCGAGCCCTGAGGCAAACCCCGGCTCAAAGCCAACTGCAAAGCCAACTGCAAAGCCTCCTGGTGAGGCCGTTTCAAAGGCCAGGACCGCTACGAAGCCTCAAACCGCGCCTCGGACCCGAAGCAATTTAGATTCCAGGCCTCAGGCTCAGAGGACCCCCCCGGCAAAACTCCAGGCCAAGCCTCCAGTCAAAACTCAATCCCCTCCTCCAGGCCAGGCGAAGCCCAAGCCAAAGGAAGAGCAAAGATGATTGCTTCCGGCCTGGTCAACCCCGGCACATCTGCCGGACGGATGATAAAGATCACGGTTTACACTTTCTTTGTGTTGTCGCTCCAGGCCCATCTGATCCCCAGGCTTCCTTATCCGGCACTGCGCATTGACCTGCTGCTTCCGCTCATGTTCGCGGTCGCCGTTGAGTGGTCTCCTCTGGCCGGCTTGCTCTGGGCCAGCCTGTGGGGATTTGTCGTGGACAACTTTTCAGGCGAGTTCTGGGGCTTGCACGTCGGCTCCTATGCAGTGACGGTCTGCCTGGTGAACCTGGCATCCGACAGGTTCGACAGGAGAAACCCGGGCTACCAGATGGGGCTGGTCGGGTTGTGCGCTGCCGGCCAGTCGATCGTGCTTGGACTTTTTTTGTCCTTTGTGCCGATGGACTTCCCATCGCTTACCTCCATATGGATCAGCCTGGGTATTCGAACGTTGTTTTCCGTTACGGTCGCGCCCTTCCTGATTTATCCGCTGTTGAATCCGCGAAATGAATTTTAGCGGCTCGATGGTGCGGACCCGAAAAGATATATGAAAACCAAGGGAAATAAATTCGACGGACTCAAGCTCATAAACTGGGAGAGCTCCGAGACGGTGTCTTTCCAGAGGCAGTACGTGCTGATCTGCGCCGTGGTGGTGCTGCTGATGATGATCTATATGGTTCGGCTTTGGCATCTCCAGGTGATCCTTGGCGATTCGTATCGCTTTCAATCCGAAAACAACAGGATCAGGGTCGAAGACATTGCCGCTCCGCGCGGAATAATATTCGACCGCAATGGGGTCCCGATTGTCGAAAACCGCCCGGCCTACCATCTCGTGATCATCCGGGAAGACATCGTTGACCTGGATGGGACGATAAATGAGCTGGCCCGTATATGCGAGCGTAATCCGGATGAATTTTTCTCAGTCATCGAAACCAACAAAACAACCCCGAAATTCGTCCCCTTGCGACTGGCTTCAGACCTTGACAGAGATTGTCTTGCAAGGATAGAGGCCCAGCGCATCAGGCTTCCGGGCGTGGTTATTCAGCTTGAACCCAAGCGGGAATACAAATGGAACGGAACGGCGGCCCACCTCGTCGGGTATCTGAGCGAGATTACCGAGGCCGAGCTCAGGAGTGAAAAATATCAGGGCTACTATCCAGGCGAAGACATTGGCAAAGTCGGGGTCGAAAGCGCCTTCGAAAAGTACCTCCACGGAAGCAGGGGAGGCCGGCAGCTCGAAGTCGACGCCGCGGGCAGAAGGGTCCGCCTGCTCGAAGAAGAGCTGCCCATTTCGGGCCGGAACTTATGGCTCACCCTTGATATGGACCTTCAAAAAACCGCGGAGTCCCTGCTTGAGGGCAAAACCGGGGCAATTGTCGCCGTAGATCCCACTGACGGGGCGGTGCTGGCTTTTGCCTGCAGTCCTTCTTTCGATCAGGAAAAGTTCGTGCGGGGGTTGACGAAGGAAGAATGGGTTGCACTCAGCAAAGACCCGAGCCATCCCCTGCTCAACCGGGGCAGCGGGGCTGCTTATCCTCCAGGGTCCACATATAAGCCTTTCGTGGCTCTGGCGGCGCTAAAAGAAGGCGTGATAAACGCTACCTCCACCTTGAACTGTCCGGGCTACCTTCAGTTTGCGGACCGCAGCTACCGCTGCTGGAGGGATCGCGGCCACGGATCGATCCCCGTGGAAAGGGCCCTGGTAGAGAGCTGCGACGTCTTCTTCTACCAGGTGGGCCTCAAACTGGGCGTGGACCGGCTTGCCCAGTACGTCTCGATGTTTGGCCTGGGTGAAAGAACCGGCATAGGGTTTCAGGGCGAGCACCCGGGACTGGTGCCAACCTCCTGGTGGAAAAAGCAGGCGACAGGCGTCGCCTGGCAAAAGGGTGAAACCATCTCCATATCGATAGGGCAGGGATTCGACCTTGTCACACCGCTGCAGATGGCGTTGGGGTACTCGGCGATCGCAAATGGCGGCAAGCTCTGGCAGCCCTATGTCGTGAAGAGAATCGAGGGCAGTTCGACCGATGAAATTGACGAAATCAAACCGCGGCTCAAGCGGAAGATCCCCATCGAGCAGCGCTGGTTCGACCTGGTGAAAAAAAGCCTGGCGGAAGTCGTCGAAGACCCGAGGGGAACGGGGCACTCGATACATGATGCGACCGTTCATATTGCCGGCAAAACCGGTACGGCTCAGGTCGTGCACGTGGCCCAGGGGGCCAACAGGAAGCTGCTCGAAAAGCTGACCAAGTCAAAAGACAGGGACCACGCATGGTTCGTCGGGTATGCGCCGGCTTCGGACGCAAGGATATGTGTTGCGGCTATTGTGGAACACGGTGGCCATGGGGCCTCGGTTGCCGCTCCGATGGTCCAGAAGGTCATTCTGGCCTATTTGAAAAATGCTGAGAAACCGGCCGGGCAGTAAGGGGCAGGGAGCCTGTCGCGCGGTGCTCGGAGGCGGGCGCCGGGCGGTTTGGGCTGCGTGCTCGAAACTGCGCAATTTCGAAGTGCTCGAAGGAGCGGGGAAATGCTTTTTCAGATGGAAACCATATCTTTTCGCAGGATTTTAGAGGGCCGTTTTCCGCTATGATGGACAGGCGTCTGATCGAAAATTTCGACTGGTCTATAATCTGGGCTCTGCTTGCCATTATCTGCATCGGATTGCTCAGCATATACAGCGCGCTCTATCCGCAGATTCAGGCCCGGCCGACGAACAATCTGTTTATAAAGCAGATTGTCTGGCTTGCCATTGGTTTTGCCGTACTGAGCGGATCGCTTTTTATCAATTATCAGCGCCTCAGGTCCATCAGTCCATGGCTCTACGGTTTAATTCTCCTTTTGCTTCTAGTGGTGCTCGCGGCCGGCAAGGAAGTCCACGGTTCGAAGCGCTGGCTGGAAATCATCGGTTTTCAGTTCCAGCCGTCCGAATTCATGAAGGTGATCATCGTTATCCAGCTTGCAGGTTACTTTTCATCTCAGGAGGTGACAAACTTCCCGAGCATAAAAAAACTGCTCCTTCCGGTGGGCTTCGTGGTTTTGCCGGTTATGCTGGTCCTTGCCGAACCCGATCTCGGGACCGCAATCTCCCTGATGGCGATTGCGACCACAATGATACTTTTTGTGGGCGTCCGCTGGAAATACCTCACCGTTTTGATTCTGACCGTCATTCCGATGATCGTGCCCCTTTGGGAACACGTCCTTAAGCCTTATCAGAAGCGTCGCATCCTGATCCTTCTTAGTCCCGATCTCGATCCCCTTGGCGCCGGGTACCATATCCGTCAATCAAAGATTGCAATTGGTTCGGGGATGCTCTGGGGGAAAGGTTTTCTCAATGGGACTCAGAGCAAGCTTCACTTTTTGCCCGAAAAGCATACGGATTTCATTTTTTCGGTCTGGGCGGAGGAATGGGGTTTTGTCGGTTGTGCGGCTCTTCTTTTTCTGTTCTGTCTTCTAATTTTTCTTACCCTGAGGGTGGCCACGAGATCGCGGGACAGGTTCGGTTCCCTCATAGCGGTGGGAATGAGCGCGCTTATTATCTGGCAGGCATTCATAAACATAGGCATGGTGATAGGGTTGCTTCCGGTAGTGGGCATTACACTGCCCTTCGTGAGTTATGGAGGGTCCTCGCTCATCACGCTCTGCCTCGCCGTCGGGCTGATAGAAAATGTGAGCATGCGCCGCTACGTGTTCCAGACACACTAAAAGCCCTCGGGATTGCTCTCGAAATCATAAACAGCAAGTCCCTGTTTAATTGTGATAATTTTCGCTTTTCTCTTGCCAATACCATTGACCTGTGCTACTAACCTCGCCCATACTAAAGGTCTAATTTTAATTTTTATAGCGTTAATGTTGCTGTTTGAGCGATTATTCTGAGCAGATATGCCCAAATGTGCATGTGATGTTTTTCGTTTTTGCCGGCAGTCAACGTGGAGGGTGGAGCAAGATGATCGACATTAATGTCACGCTTTTTATCCAAATGGCCAATTTCCTGATCTTTCTCATCCTGATGAACTTCGTGCTGTACCGCCCCATTCGGAGGATAGTCGCGGAGAGAAGAAAGATGATCTCCGAGAAGCAGGAAGGGATCGAAGGTCTGGAAGCGCAGGCGAGAGCGGCACTTTTGGAATACGACAAGAGGCTTCAGGATTCCAGGAGTGCAGGGTTTCTAAAAATTCAGGAACTCAAGGCAGCCGGTCATGAACAGGAAAAGGACATCCTGCGCCAGATCTCGGAGCAGGCGGCCGGAAAAGTTCAGGAAATGCGCGGAAGGATTCAAAGGGAGATCGCGATCGTTCGAATGGAGTTGAAGCATCAGGTGCGTACCTTTTCTGTTGATCTGGCGCAAAAGATTCTGGGGAGGAAGATTTAAATGCGTGCGAGTCTAGGGGGAAAGATGTTGAGATCCAAGCAGTTTGCGCCCCTTGTGGGGACAGTGCTCTATTTTGCGTGGCTGACAAGCGCCTGGGCTTCGGAGGCCGAAGAAGGCCACCACCACCTGAACTGGACTGATTTCACATATCGTACGGTTGCTATTGTCATTGTGCTTGCAGTGCTCATCAAACTTCTCAGAAAGCCTATGGCAAACTTTCTGACCGCGCGCCGGGAAGAGATTCAGCGACTGCTGAGCGAACTTGAGGTTAAAATCTCGGAAGCCAGGTCCGAACAGGCCAAGGCACAGGCCAAGCTTGCCTCCCTTGAAGAGGATACGCGAAAAATCATTAACGAACTGATTGCGGAAGGCGAAGCGGAAAAGCAAAAAATCATAGAGGCCGCCCACCGGCAGGCCGAGTACATCCAGCAGCAGGCTCAGGTCGCCATTCAGCAGGAGATTCAGGCTGCTCGCGACAGTCTCAGGGAAGAAGTTGCCGAGCTTTCAGTGGCTGCCGCCCAGGATATCATTCAAAAGAGAATGCAGGCTGAGGATCAGCAGCGCCTGGTTCGTGAATTCATGATAAAGGTTGTGGAGGCGAAGTGAAAAACCAAGTCATTGCAAAACGTTATTCGAAGGCTCTGTTCAATCTCGCCCAGGAAGAAAAGGCGGTCGAACAGTACGGAACGGAGTTGGATGGCTTTAGTGAAGTCCTCCAGGATATGCCTGATCTCGAAAACGCGCTCCGGAACCCTCTATACCCGGAAGCCATAAAAAAGGCTATTATTCAGAAAGTGACCGATCAGCTCGATCTGGCGCCTGTCCTGAAGAACTTTCTCAGATTGCTTGTCGAGAAAAGGCGCATGAAGCACCTGCCCGAGATTGCCGAGTACTACCACAAGTTAATTGACGATTATTCCAATATAGCGCGGGCCAAAGTCAAGGCGGCTGTCAGGCTTGGAGGCGGCGAGATCAATGAGATTGCCGCGGCTTTGGAAAAGAAAATCGGAAAGAAGATTGTCGTCGAATTCGAGCAGGACCCCTCTCTTATCGGGGGAGTTTTTGCCCAGATCGGTGACGTTGTTTTAGATGGCAGCGTAAAGCGTCAATTGCTCAATTTTAAAGAATCTTTGAAGAGGGGTGCGGTAGGATAAATGGAAATCAGAGCAGAAGAAATCAGCCAAATCATCAGAGAGCAGATCAAGGATTACGAGAAGAAGGTTGATCTCAGCGAGACTGGACGTGTGCTCTCCGTCGGCGATGGTATTGCTCGCGTCTACGGAGTCGAAAAATGCATGTCCATGGAATTGCTTGAGTTCCCTACGGCGCACGGAAACATCTTCGGGCTGGCTCTCAACCTCGAAGAAGACAATGTGGGTGTCGCGATCATGGGCGAGGACATCCATATCAAAGAGGGCGACGAGGTGAGGCGTACCGGCCGCATCGCGGAAGTTCCCGTTGGTGATGCGGTTCTGGGCCGTGTTGTCGACTCGGTTGGGAACCCGCTCGATGGAAAAGGCCCCATCAATGCTACCGAATTCCGACGAATCGAAGTGGTCGCTCCAGGCGTTATCGCACGGCAGTCCGTTAACGAGCCGATGTACACAGGGCTCAAGGCAATCGACGCAATGACCCCGGTTGGCCGTGGCCAGCGCGAACTTATCATTGGTGACCGCCAGATCGGCAAGACCGCCATCGCAGTCGATACGATAATCAATCAGAAAGACAGCGGCATCATTTGTATTTACGTGGCAGTGGGCCAGAAAAGGTCCACCGTTGCGCAGGTGGTCGAAACGCTTCGCAAAGCTGGCGCGATGGACTACACGATCATTGTCGCCGCCACTGCAAGCGACGCCGCCGCGCTCCAGTATGTCGCTCCTTATGCCGGAACGGCTATGGGCGAGTACTATCGCGACAAAGGCGGACATGCCCTGATCATCTACGACGATCTGTCGAAGCAGGCTACCGCTTACCGCCAGGTTTCACTGCTCCTGCGCCGTCCACCCGCGCGCGAAGCATATCCCGGCGATATTTTCTACAACCACTCGAGGCTCCTGGAGCGCTCCGCCAAGCTCAACAAGGAACTCGGCAGCGGCTCGCTAACGGCCTTGCCTATCATCGAGACCCAGGCGGGTGACGTTTCGGCATACATCCCGACAAACGTAATTTCGATCACCGACGGCCAGATCTATCTCGAACCCAGCCTGTTCTTTGCCGGTGTGCGTCCTGCCATTAACGTGGGCCTCTCGGTTTCACGCGTAGGCGGCGCGGCTCAGACAAAGGCAATGAAGCAGGTGGCCGGAAAGCTGCGTCTCGAGTTGGCCCAGTACCGCGAACTGGAAGCTTTTGCCAAATTTGGAAGCGACCTCGACAAAGGGACTCAGGCCCAGTTGAACCGGGGTTCACGCCTCGTCGAGCTGCTCAAGCAACCCCAGTATCAGCCCATGCCGGCCGAAAAAGAGATCATGTCTCTGTATTCGGGTACCAGGGGTTTTCTTGATACGATTCCTATTGAGAAAGTCGGCCAGTACGAGCAGCAGATGGTGGCTTTCATCGAACGGAAACACCCTGATATTTTTGCCGAAATCAAGGAGAAGAACAAAATCGAAGATGCCCTTGATGCGAAGATGACTGCTGCGCTGACAGAATTTGCGGGGATTTTTCAGGCTTAATGGCCTTGGAGTAAACCAGAGGAAAGATGAACCATGGCAACTCTAAGAGACATAAAGAGGAAGATAGAAGCCGTCAGAAAGACCTCGCAGATTACCAAGGCTATGAATATGGTAGCCGCGTCCAAACTTCGCGGCGCGCAGATGAACATGGAAAAATTCCACCCGTACGCGCTCAAGTTCCGGGAATTCATCGGACGGCTTGCCTCCGGGGTGGAGGATGCCAGTCAGTACTCTCTGCTCACGCCCAAAGAGGCGGTGAAAAATGTTGAGCTTCTGCTGGTTACCGCGGATAGGGGTCTTTGCGGCAGTTTCAATACCAACCTGGTAGTCGCGGCCGAAAGATTCGTGAAGGCCAAGAAAGCCGAAGGCATCGAGGTAAGTCTCATCAATGCAGGCAGAAAGGCCACCGACTACTTCAGAAGGCGTCCCGTCAAGGTAAGAAAAAGCTATGTTGGATTGCTCAATAAGGTCGTATACGAGGATGCCCGGCGAATGGGGAGCGAGCTGATCGAGCTGTTTGAGACGGGCGAAGCGGACGAGGTTTATGTACTTTACAGTCACTTCATCAACATAGCTAAGCAGCAGGCTTCGATCGTCAGGCTTCTTCCCATCTCTGCGGCGGCTCAGCAAGAGGGAGAAAAAGCTTTCGAGTACCTCTTCGAGCCTTCTCATCAGGCGCTTTTGACCGATCTGCTGCCGAATTATATCTATGTCCAAGTTCTGGAGAGTTTGTACCAGACATCCGTGGGTGAACACGCCGCGCGTATGGCTGCCATGGAGAATGCGACCAGCAACTGCAAGGAACTGGTGAGAACTCTCACTCTTACCTACAACAAGGCAAGGCAGGCAGGCATCACCAAGGAATTGATGGATATCGTCGGCGGCGCCGAGGCCCTCAAGAAATAGATTAAGGAGGATACAGGCCCATGAACGTGGGGAAAATCGTACAGGTTATTGGAAACGTTGTGGACGTCGAATTTGAAGAGGGAAAGCTTCCTCCCCTTTTGACGGCTCTTTTAGCAACCAGTCCCGGCATCAGTGCTGAGGAGGATAATCTTGTCCTCGAAGTGGCCCAGCACCTGGGTGACAATGTTGTGCGCACCATCGGGATGGATACGACAGACGGCCTCGTGCGCGGCATGCCGGTAAAAGATTCCGGAAACCCGATCATGATGCCGGTTGGGAAACCGGTCCTTGGGCGGGTTATAAACGTGGTGGGTAAGACTGTGGATGGGCTTGGCCCGATCGATACCGATACCTACATGCCGATTCACCGCTCCGCGCCTGCTTTTACCGAGCAGGACACATCCGTTAAAGTCCTCGAAACGGGCGTTAAAGTTATTGACCTTCTCGTTCCGTTTCCTCGCGGCGGCAAGATGGGTATGTTCGGCGGCGCGGGCGTCGGCAAGACCGTCGTCATGATGGAGATGATCCATAACATCGCCATGCAGCACGGCGGCATTTCGGTTTTCGCCGGCGTTGGCGAGAGGACCCGTGAAGGAAACGACCTCTATCACGAAATGAAGGATTCAGGCGTTCTTCCTCGCGCCGGTCTTGTCTACGGCCAGATGACAGAGCCTCCCGGGGCCCGTGCGCGTGTTGCCCTTTCCGCGCTCACGGTGGCTGAATACTTCCGCGACATCGAAGGCCAGGACGTTCTTCTCTTCGTGGACAACATTTTCCGGTTCACCCAGGCGGGCGCCGAGGTTTCCGCTCTGCTGGGCCGCATGCCCTCCGCGGTTGGTTATCAGCCGACGTTGGGTACCGACCTCGGTGAATTGCAGGAACGAATCACTTCGACCAACAAGGGATCGATCACTTCGGTACAGTGTGTCTACGTACCGGCTGACGACCTCACGGACCCTGCGCCTGCTACGACCTTCGCTCACCTTGACGGTACTGTCGTTCTGTCCCGCCAGATTGCCGAGCTTGGGATCTATCCCGCTGTGGACCCGCTTGACTCCACCTCGCGTATTCTGGATCCCAATGTTTTGGGCTCGGAGCACTACTACACGGCGCGCGAAGTGCAGCAGATACTCCAGAAGTACAAGGACCTGCAGGATATCATTGCCATCCTCGGCATGGACGAGCTTGCCGATGAAGACAAGCTGACCGTCTCCAGGGCCAGAAAGATCCAGCGCTTCCTGTCGCAGCCGTTCCATGTCGCCGAAACCTTCACCGGCGTTGCAGGCAAATACGTAAAGATGGAAGACACTATCAGAGGGTTCAAGGAAATCTGCGACGGCAAGCATGACGATATTCCTGAGCAGGCCTTCTATATGGTCGGGTCCATCGAGGAAGCTGTTGCAAGGGCCAAGCAGATGGCCGCGGCAGCCTAACGGAAGAAGATGGTGAACGTATGGCGGAAAAAATCTTGCTCGAAATCGTAACGCCGGAGAAAAAAGTTCTCAGCGAAATGGTCGATATTGTTGTGGCTCCTGGAGAATTGGGCGAATTTGGTGTCCTTCCCGGTCACATCCCGTTCCTGTGCAAACTCAAGGTAGGGGAGCTTCGCTACCGGTTGGGCACGGCCGCACGGCATGTCGCAATAATGGGTGGCTATGCTGAGGTTTTGAATAATCAAGTGACCATTCTGGCCACTGCAGCCGAACCTGCGACAGAAATCGATGTTGTGCGCGCAAAAGCTGCCAGGGAAAGAGCTGAAAGGCGGATTACCGAAACAAAGGACAAACTTGTGTTTACCCGCGCCCAGGCTGCTCTGCAAAGAGCAATTGCACGGCTGAAAGTCGCTGAAAGACAATAGAGGTATCAAACCTTGACAGAAAAGCCCCTGATTCCGGGGGCTTTTCTTGTTTTGGCTTTCTTCGGAATTGAAGGAAAAAGGTTCTTGGCCAGCCTCCGTGGTGGATTTGTAACCGTTCGCCACAGTCCATCATGCCCCCGGGTAATAACACCCTAAACTACGAAAAGTCACCGCAGAGACACAAAGAGCCTGCCCCGGCGAACTCTCATGACCCTGAGGGTCACAACCAACTATGAAAATGTTTTTGTGAACGCGGGAATCCATAGTCTCTTCAATATGATGCATACAGAACTGAGGATCCTGGCATCTTGTAATATCAGGCACTTAGGCAATAGGCATTTTCTCATAAAAGCCGGGGACGCTGAGAAAAGCTTTTTCAGACAGGATTTGCAGAATTAACAGGAATGGCTAATTCTAAGTCCTGAGTCCCCATGTCGATCTTGTTGGATTTTGGTTTTCTCTGTGCCCTCTGTGCCTCTGTGGTGGATTTGAGCGGGTCGTTCGTGAACGCTTACTTCCGGTCTGCCTCCATAATCTACCTTGACTATCTATGCGGTTTTTGGCTAAAATAGCGACGGATATGCATTCTGATGCTTTTCCGGCCTTTGCCGAAGATGTGCCGCCGCGGATTGTAAAGGGTGCATGCGGCGGAGGAGTTGTCTGGCTACATTATGGCGAGCGTGGAGGAAAACGCTTCGGACCGCTTGAGGAAGAGGTTAGATCGGCTTAACCGGTCATTCACTACCGGATTATTCGGCTGAAATACAAGAATTTTGACTCCGGCCTGATTTGCGGCGCAGATCGTTTATTTTATGCGTGGTTTGAAAGGGCCGAAAGAATAAATCGGGCTGATTGAATTTTCGGGTTTGCCCCTGCAGTGTTCGTGATTGGCAGAATGTTTCTGAGCCAACATATATGAAACGGGTGCCCTGCCTGGCTCTGGTGTGCAGGTCAGCTTCGGGCTGAAAGCCTAAAAGAGTTATAGGGCGCCCACCTGAACTTAAGGTTCAAGACCACCTGCCAACACGGCACAAAGCGGGGGCATTGCCTTTCGAGTCTCTCCCCCCCGTTCCTCTTTTGAGCTTCAAGAGGCCTTTCGACGGTCTGGAAACCTCCAGGATTTATCCCCGTTTACGCTCTGCTTATGGTAACTGGCTCGAAGGCCTGAAAAGGGGCCATCTGCTTCATTGCCTGGGCGGACGCTTCGTATTGCGATTTAGGTTGCCAAGGCTTGAAAGGAAACTGAGATAATGAGTAGTTATATCTCTTGTGCTGCGTTATTGATCGTGGGGCTCATTGCCGGCGGGGTCATGGGGTACTCTATGAGGTACTGGTGGCTTGAAAAAAAGCGCCGGACGCTCGAAAACGACGCTCGGAACATTATCGCCGAGGCGAAAAAAGAGGCGGAAACAATCAAAAAAGAGGCTATCCTTCAAGCCAAGGACGGCCTTTTCCAAATGAAGGCGGAGTTCGAAAAAGAATCGAAGGAAAGCAGAAAAGAGTTCCAGAACCTCGAGAAGCGAATTGTGCAAAAAGAAGAAAATCTGGATCGCAAGGGCGAATCGCTGGATAAAAAAGAAGCTGGGCTGAGCAAACGGGAAAAGCAGATCGCCCAGCAGGAAAAGGATTTGGTTAGCCGCGAAAAAGAAGTGGAGCTCGCACTGGGGGAAGAGAGAAGAAAACTCGAAAACATCTCTGGAATGTCAGCACTGGAAGCCAAAGAGATGCTGATCAGTTCCATTGAGAACGAAGCCCGCCACGAAGCCGCCGTAATTGTCAAAAAGATTGAATCCGAAGCCCGTGAAATAGGGGACAGAAAAGCCAAGGACATTATATCGCTGGCGCTGCAAAGGTACTCGGGCGACTACGTGGCCGAAAAGACTGTTTCGGTTGTCACCCTGCCTAACGAAGAAATGAAGGGACGCATTATAGGCAGGGAAGGCAGAAACATCCGTGCCATCGAAGCATCAACAGGCGTGGACCTCATCATTGACGATACTCCCGAGGCTGTCATTTTGTCCGGTTTTAACCCCGTTCGGCGCGAGGTCGCCAGGATTTCACTGGAGAGGCTTATATCCGACGGCAGGATTCATCCGGCGCGAATCGAGGAGATCGTTGAAAAGGTCAGCGCGGAAATAGAGACTTCAATCCGCGAGGCCGGCGAGCAGGCGGCATTCGATGTTGGAGTGCACGGCATTCATGCCGAACTGATAAAGCTGATTGGCAAATTGAAATTTCGCACGAGCTATGCTCAGAACGTCCTCCAGCATGCCAGGGAGGTCTCGTTTTTGTGTGGAATCATGGCCGCCGAACTTGGCCTCAATGAAAAGCAGGCAAAAAGGGCAGGCCTTCTCCACGATATCGGCAAGGCCGTCGACCATGAAATGGAAGGTCCTCACGCTGCAATTGGGGCCGATCTTGCCCGGAGATACGGCGAGAGTCCGGTTATCGTACACGCTATAGCGGCTCACCATGAAGACATTCCGACCGAGGACATTCTGGCGATTCTTGTCCAGGCCGCCGATGCTCTTTCCGGCGCAAGGCCCGGCGCCCGCAAGGAACTCCTTGAAACCTATGTCAGGCGACTCGAGGACCTGGAGCGCATTGCCGGTTCTTTCAACGGAATTAGCAAAGCGTATGCGATTCAGGCCGGCAGGGAGCTCAGAATTATCGTTGAAAGCAACGTCGTTGGCGACCCCGATGTCGCAATGCTAAGCCGCGACATTGCCAAGAAAATAGAAAGTGAACTCACCTATCCGGGACAAATCAAGGTTACGGTCATTCGGGAAACGAGGGCTGTGGAATACGCAAAATAGACTGTCGAGTGGGTGAACTATCGGCTGTCTAACCTTTTTGCGATTTGCAGATGCCGGCTTTTGTTTTTCAACCCTGCCAGGGCTATGGTGACTCTGTGGTATTGAATTGAGGGCCTGATACCAGGTAGGGTTCATGAGAGTACGGTCTATTTTAGAAAAGCCAAAAGAGCGGGGGAGCACGGCCCATAAGCGCTAACTTAATGGCTCAAGGGTTTTTCAACCGTCATTCCTACGAAAGTAGGAGTTTAGCGAATACTCTCAGTAGGTTACGGAAACGCATATTACAGTAACGAATGACTATTAAGTAATACTTCCATTCGACGGGGCGCAACCCGTTGCATGGATGATTCCGGCGAACTCTCATGAGCCGGGGGCTCACAACCAACTATGAAAATGCTTTCCCCTACGCCTGAATCCATAGTCTTTTCAGGATGATGCATTCAAAACAGTCGATTATGGCATCTTGTAAAATCAGGCACTTAGGCACTAGGCATTTTCTCATAAACGCCGGAATCCAGCAGTGCCGCCGCGTCCCCGGACGCGGTTTGAACGAGAATGAAACTTCAACCTTGCACTGTGAGATGCGTCCCTCTAAAAGGACAGAACTGGGTTGAAGTTTCATAAGAGAAATGCTCGGTGTAAATCCTAGGGGAGCAGGTTTTGCTTCCCCCTTTTGTAAAGGGGGATCGAGGGGGATTTTAAAGGCTTACATAATGGGGGGCGGTACCGACGGCCGGGTCTTCTGGAAAGGACTTCTTTGCAGGTGGAAAACGTCTTCGAAATCCTCAAGGAACGCGGGTTTGTGGCCCAGGCCACAGACGAGGATGAACTTAAGGGGTATTTGTCCAAACCCGCCGCGTGTTATATCGGGTTCGATCCGAGTGCCGACAGCCTGCACGTAGGGAGCCTTGTGCCAATCATGGCCCTTGTGCACATGCAGCGCCATGGCCATCGCCCGATAGTCCTTGTAGGGGGCGGCACCGGCCTTGTGGGGGACCCGAGCGGCAAGACCGAGATGCGGCAGCTTTTGACCGTGGAACGGATCGAATTAAATGTTGCCGCCCTCAAAAAGCAGCTATCCCGTTTTTTGGACTTCGGGCAAGGCAAAGCGCTTCTTCTGAACAATGCCGACTGGCTTGCCGGCCTTCGTTACATCGAATTTCTTCGTGATATCGGCAGGCACTTCAGTGTCAACCGGATGCTCGCTGCCGAAAGCTACAAAATTCGGTTGGAAACGGGCCTCAATTTCATCGAGTTTAACTATATGCTGCTCCAGGCCTATGATTTCTACCATCTGGCGCAGAGCCACGATTGCTGTCTGCAGATGGGCGGCGACGATCAGTGGGGAAATATAGTCGCGGGCATAGAGTTGATACGCAGAAAGCTCCAGAGGAGCGCCTACGCCGTCACTTTTCCGCTACTCACAACGGCATCCGGCGCCAAGATGGGGAAAACGGCGGCCGGCGCCGTCTGGCTGAGCGCCGATAAGACCAGCCCCTTCGATTTCTACCAGTATTGGATAAATTCGGATGACCGGGATGTGGCGCGCTTCCTTAAGCTTTATACGTTTATTCCAATAAACGAAATAGAGGCGATGAGCGCAATCGAGGGACAGGACCTCAATTTTTGCAAAACCATCCTTGCCTTTGAGATAACCAGGGTAGTCCACGGCAGGCAGGCAGCTCTGTCGGCGCTTGAGGCCGCGCGCAGCGTTTTTGGAGAAAGGCGGCTCCCACCCGACCTCCTGCCTTCGAGCGACATACCAAGACCCGGTCCGACTCTTGACAAGTGGATGCCAACTTATCCGGACATCATTCCGGCTTCCAGCGGCATACCGAGAGCCGGTGGGACTCTTGAGGTATCGGTGGTAGATCCTGTGGCGATTAGCGACATACCTACCACAATCATTCGGATTGAACGCCTTCAAGATGGAATCCCGGCATTCGAACTCTTTGCCGAAATCGACCTCTGCGTCTCCAGGAGCGCCGCTCGCCGTCTGATCCAACAAGGCGGCGCATATGTTAATGAAGACCGCATCAGCGCCATAGACTACCGTATTGGGACCGAGCACCTGAAAGACGGCGGGATTCTTCTCAAAGCCGGGAAGAAAAAAGTGCATCGCATAAAGCCGGAGTGATCATTCAGCGGTTTACACCGTTTTTTGATCGAATAGATATGCGTCATGCCTAAAAGTTTAGGGGCAGGGCCAGAGTAATTCTGTTATGTTTTTATCATTGGTCATACGGAAGTAATCGAAGACTACGTGGACGTCGCGTGTGAGTTGTCGCATCTCTTGCTCCACACCGGAGGCGCCTTTGGATTTGATGATACCCAATCCCATCGCCGTCAAATCCTACGCCATGCCCCCTCGCCCAAGTCTACTGGTTTTATGAATGATAACGTCCTTTATCATACACAAGATGAAGAATCTATTAAGATGCAAACAGGAGAAGAGAACGTTTCGAATAATTCAGCCTGTCTTTTTTGCTGGGGCGGGGGCAACCGTGAAATCTGTTAGGTACTTTTTGATTATTCCTTCTACATCAAGCCCTCGCGTACGTAGCTCTTTTTCACAAAGGTGTTCAATCTGGGAGTTTTTTATGTCTGCTGACAAAAGAGTCTCCAGAACCAGACGCATCTCGGTGATGAGCGCAGAAAGTTTGGCCATGCTCAGGGCCTTGGTTTCCTTGGTTGATGCCTTGCTGTCTGCAATGGGGTGGTCAAGAACTGACACCCGTACGCATGTCCATCCTGCGTAATTAGAATGAAACCACCTTTCCGCTTCAAGTAGCTGAGCGTGATCCTTTTTGTATAGCGGGTTGTGGCTTTCTTTCCTGCTTTTAGCTTCTATCACGAAGCCGAATTTTGCGTCACTTAACCACAAAACGTCAGGTCCTGTGTGGAAGGTTTTTTCTGGCCGCTGCGTAGAAAAACCAAGAAAGCTGCCGAGCTCTTTTAAGGCCTCTTCAAACATATTTGACGAAGCTTCATGAGTAAGCGCCGACGTATTTTCATCGAACTCGGCAAGGATAGCTCGACGCATCCTATAGTCCTTTAGACGCGCCCCAATGGCCTTAGCTTGTGCTCCGGGCATCGGAAGAACCACATAAGCAGGCGCTGCAAGTGGCCTGGTAAGCTGAGAATTTTCGGCATAAGCCGAATGCACATAGGTTTGAGCGCCAGTGCTATCACCAGAAGCGTTCGAAATACGAGCAGCAACCGACCTCAACCAAGCTCTCTGACGCTTAGCAGCAGGTTCTGTGATTAAATCGATCCGCTTATCAAGCGCCAAGAGTGCTTTTTTGAATTGCCCCAACTTCCATAGACGATATGCCTGGCGTTCCGCTCCAGCATTGTCCAAAGAGCCTTCGGCCGGCGCAGCAGGTGCAGCCGCAGTGGCAATCTCTTCGGCGTGGTAACTGATCCATTCTTTGTCACGAGAAAACGCCTTTGAAATGGTCTCGGACATTTCTTTTGTACTCGTGACCGATCTGCTCACTTCACGGCCCATCTCTAATTGCAGTCTAGTGCTGGACGTTAGATGTCTAAGGTTGTCCTTTTTCCCAATCCATGCGACCAGATCACGACCCAATAACATAACCACACACCAGTCACCCGAGCCGCGGGCGGCCCGTCCCATGCCCTGTTCGATCCGTTGAGCAACGATCGCGCCGTGAGCAGATTCTGCCATTGAATCCGATCGAAACACATCATAGTCCGACATAATCCGCGGAAGGCCCGAAAGTACAAGGAACCGGCAAACATCCTTAGGTAAATCGATGCCGTCGTAACGGTTTGCTAGGACTACAGGCCCCCTTGTCGCTCCTGTCTGTAGACGGCCCACAATCTCGGCGACTTTTTCCGAAGTGTCAGCATATTCAGCTATGTCGGTCCACTGTTTTGCTGCGGGACCGGAGGGCGTGAGGATCACCACACCACTTTTATTTTTTTTCGCAATGTATACTGCCAATAACTTTACAGCCTTCTGTCCTGCGTCGTGGGTAAGCCCCATTAATTCAGGAACCAGGATCATACGTTCGCTGACGCCGGCGAGCGAAACCGACGTGATGGGTTTCTTAGCGGCATCTGCAGAAACCCCAAAGTTCCGCACCAATTCGCTATCATCCGCTATGGTTGCGGACATAAAAATGCGTCGTGGGCAGTGCTCAAATGTTGGAACCAAATCAACCGATGGCAGGAGAGGAGTAATTGTCGCTGCGGATCGGCTGAAAATGCAATGGCAGTAACCCAATTCGTCTCTTAAGAATGGCCACGAAAAAAACGCCAGAGAATCCGCACGCGGCAATAGAAAATCAAGCACTTGACTAGTGCGTTCCTGCCAGGCCCAGAAGGGCACTTCGAGCACGCCTGGATCAACGCCTGAAACGATCTCCTCAAATGTCCCGGCTCGCCCCGTTTCATTAAAAGATGGCCGGAATATATTGGCCAATTCAAGGTAGTCATCCTCATGGTGGGTACGATCTACCTGCATGCTGAAAGATGCGCGAATCGAGGCGACCGCAGCATGGGCATCATCGAGTATGATTGCGGCACATTTGATCGCTTCTTCCCCGCGAAATTTTTTGGTTCTGCCGTTAAAGAGAGCTTCGTATGTAGCAATTAATACAGCAGAACCTTCATAAAACGGTTCGGGAAGCGGCTCTCCTTTAATGTATGGGAAAGCCGGAATACTGTATTCTGCCGCTTTCTCCAAGATTTGCCTTACAAGCTGTACTGTTGGTGTGAGGTAGAGAACTGGCTGTCGATGCTCATTCATGATTGACTGAGCCATGAGCAGCCCGACTAGGGTTTTACCGCCACCTGTATGCAGTTTAAGGATGAGATCTCGCTCGTCCCGGCGATCATGCCACTGGTGAAGAACCTCGTCTTGGCTAACGTAAAGGTCGTTGATCCCCTCGGGACGGGGCAGACGGTTGAATATTTCACGCGGATTAATAGGTGCGGGTTTTGCTTTCTTCTCTCGTAATTTTCTGAAGTCTACCATTATTGGTTCTCCTCAAGCGTGAAGCTATTTTAAGCTGATTGCGTGATTGGCCTCCTAGGTATCTAACATGTCCCATTCATCACCGAGGACCCAACGCAATGCTGAAAGCTTACCGTTAAGCATCCCCCACTCAAAATCATCCCAGCCAAGATTTTCTTCCCCATATTTCCGCTCAATGCGACGGGCGGCCTTCTTAGCCTTTTGCAGGATAGGTTTCTGTGCTTCTGTCAGGGTCTCCTCGCCAGTTTCAAGCATATAAAGCCAGTTTTGGTGGCGGTTCCACCATATTTTTTCAAACAGTTCGTCTATCGCCTCTAGGATTTCTGACAGCCTCCTTGGCTCTTCAACCCACTCCTGCTCAATCATCAAATCGGCAAATTGTGTTGGTGCCACGCGGCGTAGCGCCTCGCCGAGGGTAATGAAATAGAGCGACCTTCTTGGTGAAAAACAGGCGGTCATGTCTCGATGCGGCAGCTTATTGCTCGCGTTCGGATAACTGAAATCCTTAGTATTATGTGTAACAAAGGCGAACCGGGTTCCGGCTTTTGGTTTTGCTCCGGCCGCATCTGCATAGACCTCAATCAGAATCGCATCCTCTATACCGTTGCGCTGTCTGTGGAAGGGAGCGCGCTTGTCAATGGCGCGTTGCGCTGCGCGTAGCTTCACGCCATCTGAAATCTCGATAATGGGTGTGCGGGCAAATAGGGTCTCAATCCGGCCGACCGTGTCTACGGCCGCCTCGCCCAAGGTCGGAAGCCGATGATCCATATCGTTAAGCTGGTGCAGTACTATGCCCTTTTGCCGTGGATCGCCAAATTTCTCCACGGCATCCTTGACGCGTTTCAAGGTGCTTGAAAGGCTACGGCTACTCTCCTCGATAACGTGCGCCTTGTTCCGTGCGAATTCATTGATGATTGTGCGCGGCAGGATCAGTGCTATTTCTCCCTGCCGGATGAGTTCTTCAAGTGCGGCCAGGATAGCCCGCTGTTGGTAATCCTTGGCAAGATCGAGCCACACGCAGGTGTCTATGAGGATTTTGAACATTTTGTTCTCCAGCGCGGGGCAAACCGATCAAGCCGGCCCGCCAGCAAGCATCATGTGGATTCATTATGCCCAACTAGAACGGCAGATCGTCGTCTTCAGTCAACTCCTCTATCGGCAGGGCTTCAATCGGCAGCGGTACATTGGTGACTACAAATAGGTTCAGGATGTCGTCCCTGTCCATGAACATGATTTGACTCCGCTTCGAAGCGTCCAGCTTGTTGCCGAGCCAATTTCGCGCTGCTTTGGTGATCTCCCCACCAGAGACAATGAATGCGTGATCCACGAGAACACGCTTGCCAATCTCGGGATCAAAAATCTCGTGCCCGAGCATCATCGTAACCTGATTATGAATCTCGGCGACGTTCACAGTTGCGGTCTTGCTGATGCCCGCGGCATCCAGTTTTTCTTTCTTAGCCTGAATGCCAAAGTAGAGGACGTGCTGGGTCGGCAGGGTAAACTTCATCCATACGTCTTTCCCGTATTCCAGCGCCTTGTCTTTGTGCCCTGCAGCCGTAATGCGATGGAAGCCAAGCTGACGGAAAAGAGGTAATAACACTTCTTCGATCAACTCATCCTCTGATGCTTTATCGAGATAGGCAATCAGTTGTTCACGCTTTTTAAGTTCTGCCGCTGAAAAAGGGCGATGCGGATTGGGCGAAGCCGTCGCGATGGTGTTGGTCGCGATGTGGCGCAGATAACATTGCTTATCAGGCGCGTAAAATGCTTCGAATCCCTCACGGGCAAGTGCAGCGTTTAACAGCGTTAGCGCGCCCGTTCGCTCCGGCCCTTCGTTGGTCGCATCTTCCCGATCCATGAGAATACGGATTACGCGCGAGAAAGTTTCGGGGGGTGTTTTTGCATTGGGGTGCGGTTCTGCCAGGATTTTTTCTAGGGTTTCAGCGACCCAGGAGCTTCGTGTTGAGCCGTCGTGCCTATAATCGGTGTCGCAGTCTTGAAAAAACTCCGTCAGGTAGCTACTGCTCCTATAGCGGAAGAGGCTTTCCTCAGTCTTGAAATTACCGCAGACCATGTCTGCAATTTGCGCGAGAGCACGTTGCTTAAATTTCATAGTGCTTATTCCAGTCTCGCAGCTTCTGCGGCGACATGACCCGCAAGTGCAGTGACGAAGGTCTTGAGGTCGGTCATGGACGACATCGCGGAAATCTCGCCTGTTTGAGCAGCGCTCCGGGGAGATGCGAGAACTGAGGCGGTCGTGTAGAGCTGTTCTTGCACGAGCCTTTGACACAGAAGATCGTACCGCTTGAGGTAAGATGCGCCAATGAACTCCTTGAATATTGGGAAATGCGGCGACCTGTCCGTGACCGGCGCTCGAGACCCTGGAGCATCTTCAACCAGCATGAGCCAGCCGACAAATGGGCGCGGCTGTTTGCCGAAAGCTTCTTCCCGGTAGGCCGTCCACAAATCGTGAGCCGTACCGATAGCCTCTTCGGTACGGTTGTTGAAATTGTTTCCGAAGGATGGGCCGACCTGGCTTTTCAACTCAATTGCCGCAATCAGTTCACCTTTGTGGATTACGAGAAGGTCCCATAGTTTGGTTGGCCTGAAGTAGCCCGGCAGAGTCAAAACGGCGCGTTGCCGGTAAATATCGGCATGAGCAAGACCGTTCGCCCGCACGATATCGAGCACCAAAGCCACAAAGCCGTCCATGTTTTTGCCAGCCGTGACGCCGGCGCGTTCGCCCTGGTCGGCTTTGCCGGATTCTATTTGCTTTGTCCGAGCGGCTTCACGGTTTCCCCAGAAGGCTTGCACGGCCTCGCGGGCCTTGCGTTCATAATCGACAAGATCAAGAGCCATTTATTCCCCGTTGCCTCCAAGGGCTGAGCGTTCTTCGCGGTCTAGTCCGTACAGATTAAATACGGCACGATTGCAAGCTTGCAGGTTCCGGCTCTTGGCCGCTTCTATCAATTCCTTGCGCAATACTTCGGGTACGTCATGCCAATAAGGAAGCCGTATGCGCCGAAGGTACTGCGCCTGAAAGCGCAAGAATCCCCCGTGCATTTTGGTTGAGTAGGTTGCCACAAAAAGCCGGGTGACACCAGAAAGAAGAACAGCCTGTAAGGCGCGAAGGTTCCACGCTTCGGATGTAACATAGTATAGGTTATGGTGCGGGTATAGCTTTCCAGATTCGAAAACGATATGCGCTTCGCCCTTAATGTCAGGGATGAGGAGCTTTTCTTTCTTCGCGATTGACGGAGTAATGCGGTCAATGGTGCGGTACCAGTTGGACGGGGCTTTTTGTGCGCAGTGACGCCCTGCCACTGCCTCCTTACGTGCCTCGAGATAACGCCGCAACCGTGGGTAGTCTCGAAGGTTGACGAGCCGGCCATCATCCGCGAAGGGGTTGATAACGCCCTGTCCCAGCCACCTCACCTCACCAGACACAATGTCGCGGGTTGTCACCAGGGGCAATTTGCGATCCGGCTCTACATCGAGCGCTTCGAAATCCCCGATGAAAGCCTTGTCGGCCCCGGTCGCAACGCCTATGCCGACCTTGCATGCCGCTTCCTCAAGGGTTGGGTATTGTTGCTCAAGGCGTCGGATGAGAGCCAGCTGATCCGGAGATTCTAGTAGCCACGGTTCGGCCCCGTTGGTGACGTGTGGCATCTCGCGCACCGCCCCGCTTTCTTTTGGCACTTTGTTAGCCCGAAGTTCTTCGGCAAGCCTTACGAGCGTTGCACGGTCAATTGAAGGACGATGCGCAATCCGCGTCGCGCTCGGTTTTTCCCGGCTGATGATCGTGATTGCCGGATAGGCGATCACCTCTTTATGGAAGGCCGGTGTATCCACCATATCGACATATATTTTGAAATGAAACTTTTTGGCCACAAGACTCCGCAGAGGTCCGCCGTAGCGGTTTTTCATCCAGCGGTCCGCGCAGATAAATCCCAGACTTCCGCCCTCTGCGAGCATCGATAACGAGCGCTCAATAAACGGAATATAAAGGTCTGCCCTGTCGTACATGGTCGCATACCGGTTGCGGTACTCGGCCAGCAAAAGGGGAGGGATCAGTTCTTGACGCACATAAGGTGGGTTGCCAACAACAAAATCAAACTGACCTTCAGGAGGCTCGAGAAGAAAATCACCCTGCATAACCCAGCGATCTGCAAGAGCGATTGCGGACTTCGCTGCAATTCCCTCTTGTTTGATGCGTTCAATAACGGCCCCACGTGTCGCGGCGAAAGTTTCCCGATGCAGCTCCACGGCCCGGAGCGAGTCTCCAAGTTCCTCAACGACTGAGTAACCGTTCTTTGAAGCTCGCCAAGTGTTGAGCAGTCGGCCTACAACCGGGAGCAGGAAATCCCCGCCGCCAAAAGAGGGTTCAAGTAGCCGCTTGTGATAAAGTGGCTGATCCTCTGTATATCCAACAAGGTCGAGAATGAAATCGACGACCTCGACGCGCGTGAAGATGGCGCCGCGCGCTTCGATTCCCCCCTGCGTCGCCAACACCTCGACAGCGGCAGAAATTCTTGACGAGTTGAAAAGGTTAAGCTGCATATAAGGTGCGCCTCCGCTTGTAACTTAATACTCAGTAGAGGGTTCGTTGCAGTATTAAGCGAGTGTAATATTATTGGGGCGTTTACCTTTGTTCGGTTTGTGCAAACGGGGCGATCCGTCTCGAACCGGGCTCATGCGCTCACTACCTGATCCAGCGTAAAACTATCAGCAATTATATCAGACCTGCATCCAACTGGTATTCAATTGAAGATCGTGACCCTCCGCGATTCAAGTGTACACCATCTCACCGCTGGTTTGAATAGGGATCTGAAAAGAGCCAAGTCCGCGTGGCCGGATTCAGGGCGGAAAAGGAAGGGGTCAAGAGGAAAGGTCAAGGGAAGAATTCGGTGCGAACGGAACGCGAATGGGTCGGGCCAAGCAGGCATCTCGCTAGTTAAAGATCGGTTTTCCCGGAATGGGCATTTTTTCGCGCTTAGAAGGCCATTATTGGCCTCGAAATCATAGCGCTAAGAAGCTTTGGGGTCCTGCGTGTGTCGGCCCTCATTGGTGAGCTGGGCATCGATCACGACGCGCGAAAAGGCTTCATTGCTGTTCGGCATGCGCTTCCATGTCCTTTTTGCCCTCTCACTTCGCACGCGCTACGCCGGTGCGTGCTCCTGGAAACGCGTCACCTTGATGCTGCCGGCGCGCCGCTCGGCTTGCCGGAGATCATATTGCAGTTGCAGACGCAGCCAGGTCTCGGGATTGCCCCCGAAGGCCTTGGACAGGCGGATCGCCATTTCCGGCGATACGCCGCTATGCCCGTTTACCAGCTCGGACAGCGCCTTGCGCGTGACGCCGAGCCCTTTGGCCGCCGCCGTGATCGTCAGACCAAGCGGTTCAAGGCACTGCTCGCGTATGATTCCGCCGGGGTGCGGCGGGTTGTGCATCTTCATCGGTTCATTCCTTTCCGGCTGTCAGTGGTAATCGAGCAGATCGACGTTTGTGGCCTTCTCGCCCTCGAACTCGAATACGACCCGCAAATTACCCGTTACGGACACAGCCCACTGTCCTTTGCGCTCGCCTTTCAAGGATGGAGCCGAAACCCCGGAAGATTCATGTCGGTGGGTTCCTGGCTGACGTTCAAAAAGGCGAGAATCTGCTGAAGTTTTCGCACATGCTGTGCGGATACCCCACTTGTGTCCCCCATCGTGAACAGCCGCTCTAGCCCTTTGTGACGGAAGCGAACGATCATCTATCACCTATAACGTGACGGGGTGCATCTGTCAAGCATCCCGAAACCCAGATATCGTGTTCGTGGTGAACGCAGTTGTAAACAACCGACCCCAAAGGGGCCGGCTTTGATTTAACCCCTGTAAGGGGATGAAATTGCTTTGCCCCCTGAGGAGGCAAAGGGGAGTTGCCCCCAGCGTGACAAAACGTCGCTAATATTGCGGCTTTTCCGCTACTTTCTCCTTGGCCTCCTGGTACTTCACATACCTGCGAATCATCTCTGAGTCCAAGCCCACTGTGTCAACACAGTATCCTCTTACCCAGAGGTGATTGCCCCAATAGGGCTTTTCCTTGAGCTTGCGAAATTTATTAAGGATCCTGATCGCCGTTCTCCCTTTGATTGTCCCTGCAAGCCCGAGACGGAGACTTTCGGCGGGACCATCACAAGAAGGTGTACGTGATCCACTTGAATGTTCATTTCAATGATCTCGCATCCGAGTTGTTCAGAAAATATCCGGATGCAAGTTACCACTTCCTCAGCGATGGACCCTTTCAATACCCTGAACCTGTACTTTGGCAACCATACTATGTGGTATTGGCAGTGCCAAATGGTTTGTGATAGCTTTCGAAATCGGCTCATCTGCTACTCCTGGCTCAAAGTTGTGGGGACAACTCAGCCTTGTATGTAGCAGATGGGTCGTTCAGATGGCAAAGCCACTGAACTCTGACCTTGCCCTCAGGGCAAGGGTTTCTACGTTGGACTAAATATTTCCCCTGCATTTTGCCGTTTCTATTGCCGCTTCTATTGCCACATCTATTGCCGCTTCTATTTGCCGTTTGGCAAAAAAATTCAGACTGCGATATCCTGCTCCTGGAGATAAAAGCTCCCACCGCGGAGCCGCGGAGAACGCGGAGCAAAAAGATTCGGACAAGGATTAACAAGAGAAGGGCACAACCTTGAGACAAGCGATGGATTTCAGCTTTTTTGCTTCAATCCTGTTAATCCTGTAAATCCTTGTCAAAGT
>JBEKMB010000029.1:0-52716 GCA_050008735.1 Syntrophobacteraceae bacterium | reverse complement strand
CGAATACTCTCAGTAGGTTACGGAAACGCATATTACAGTAACGAATGACTATTAAGTAATACTTTCATTCGACGGGGCGCAACCCGTTGCATGGATGATTCCGGCGCAAGAGACTGTGTCGCAGGGACTATTTTCGGCTCATCCGGTAAACGAGTACCTCCAATATTTTTCACGCGAAGACGCGAAGCCGCGAAGAAAGAGAAGCAGAAGAACAGCGGCAGGGAGCAGGGAACCGGGGCTTTCTTGTGCTTCGGCTCCTTCGGTTGCCGCTACTGGCGACGCAACTTTCCGGTAACGCATTTGACCTGCTTCCTCTTCTTCGCATCTTAGCCTAATCGGTTCATTGCATTTGCCAGGGCTTCACTTCGTTCAGCGCAAGCTATTTCCACCCATTTTTCTTAAAGGGGGGCAGGGGAGATTTTGAGTATCCAATGCTATGTAATCCTTTAAAATCCCCCTCGATCCCCCTTTAGAAAAGGGGGAGGCAAAACCTGGTCCCTTGGGGTTTGCACCGAGCATTTCTGAATTACGACACAGTCTCACAAGCCGTAATCTAGTGTCTTTTAGGCCAGTTAAGATCACTGGACCCCGGGGTGACGATCACTTACCATGACATTGAAACTTTGTTGACAATGCACTAGATGATCACGAGTTCTTCGGTGGCTGTATTCAAGGATTCGATGCCGTCGCGCGTGACAAGATATGTATTTTCGAGGCCAGCGATTCCTTCGTTCGGGATTATCACCTTGGGCTCGAAAGCGAAAACCATCCCTTGCTCAAGCACCGCTTCCTGCCGTTCGGCGATAAATGGAAATTCGTCCACTTCAACGCCCAGGCCATGTCCGATGAAGGTGACCTTTGGATCGGAGTGGCCCATGAACCAGGCGCCCCACCCGGCTTCTTCGGCCCACTTCCATACGGTCTCGTAGAGTCGGCCCGTCACCGAGCCGGGGCGCGCCAAAGCCCTGAAGCGGGCGTGCACCGACTGAACGAATTCATAAGCTTTGGCCAGCCCGGGGGGAGGGGGGCCGATGCAGAAATTCCTGGTCTGGTCGTTTGCATAGCCGCTCCGGATAATCATCGTGTCGATGCTCACTATTTCACCGGCTCGTATTTTCCTGTTTCCCGCCCCCTGCCCGAATGCGGATGAAATGCCGGGGCCCCCGGTGGGGGTGTCGGTATAGGAGGGGACCGCGGCGTTGGGTCCCGAGAGGATATGTCCGAACACCATCTCCATGTTGAAAGCTCTCAGGCGAATCATTCCGGAATTGCCGGCCTTGCGTGATACAGCCTCCAGTTCGGCGCCGAGTTCGATTTCGCTCATTCCGGCTACGAGCAGATGCGGTACCGATTCGGCTACCAGTTTCGATATCCCGGCCGCCTGCCTGAGCATGCTGATTTCCCAGGCGGATTTAATCATTCGGATCTGGCGCACCGCTCTGCTTATATCGACGATGCGCTGTTTCGGGAAAACCTTTTCATCGTAGATGAAAAAAGCGTTGGCCGGCAGAACATCGAGCTCTAAGCCGATTATTTTCGGTTCGCTGTTCCCGCAGGCTTCGAAGGTGGCTTCGCGCAGTTCGGAAAGGGTCTTCATCGGGATTGCCGGACGCAGGGGCGATTGCTCCCGCGCGCGCGCAAGGCTTCGCCGCACGAGCAACACGGGAGTTCCCGATGAGGGCACAACGAGGTGGGAGTCCTGAACCGTGCCGGTGAAGTAGAAAAGGTCCGCATTTTGGCGGATTATCGCGGCATCGATTCCGTTTTTCGTCAATGAGGCCTGGAGCGCGACAATCCTGCGTGCAATCTCTCGTGCCGGTACTGTTTGCAAGCTGTTTCCTCCGGATCTGTTCAATGCACACCCGTTCCAGGCGAGGAGGAGGCGCCAGGGCGTTGCTTTTTGAGCAGGAAACCGAGCGGAACGAGAACGGCTGTAGCAATGGAAAGAGCATAAAATGCATCGTTAAACGAAAGCATGCTCGCCTGGCGCAAAACCTCCTGATAAAGGAAGGCAAGTCCTCCCGCTGAAGGCGCGGCCGTCGATTGATTCGTGCTCAGAAAACTATATGTCCGTTGATATGCCTCTCGAAAGGCCGGATTGTAGGGCGAAATGTGTTCCGAAAGAAATGTCTGGTGAAACTGGGAGCGCTCAGAAAGGAGCGTGGTGCTGAAGGCGACCCCGAAACTGCCGCCAAGGTTTCTCACGAGGTTGAAAATTCCGGATGCGTTGCCCGTCTGCTCCATTTTGATATTAATGAAAGCCGCGCCCGCCAGGGGAACAAAAAACAACCCAATCCCCAAACCCTGGATGAACCGGGGCAAGGCTATCGAATAAAAATCCCCCTGGAGGCTGAAATTGGACATCATAGACAAAGCATAGGCGGAAATGCAGAGCCCCACAATGATAAGGTAACCCGGTTTGATTCCCTTTCTCATCAAAATGCCGGCAACGGGCATTACCAGGAAGGTGGATATGCCTCCCGGGCCAAGGACCAGTCCAGCCCAAAACGCGGTATATCCCATCAACTGTTGGAGGTAGAGGGGCAGTAGAACGATGCTCGCGAATAGACAAAAAAAGCCGAGAAACATAATCATAGTGCCAACAGTGAAGCTTCTGTCCTTGAAAACCCTGATGTCGACGACGGGATGTTCCGTGCGCAGTTCCACGATGACGAAAAGAGTTAGAGCCAGTACCGCCGTGATCGAAAGGATAATAATGAAATCGGATTGAAACCAGTCCTCACGCTCGCCTTTATCGAGGACTATTTGAAGGGCGCCGAGGCCGAGGCTGAGCAAGCAAAGGCCCCATCTGTCGATCTTGAACACTTCGCGCTTTATATAGGCTGGGTCGTGAATGAAAAGGCTTATCATGAACACGGCGAGAATACCCACCGGCAGATTGATGTAGAAAACCCACCGCCAGCTCCACTCGTCGGTTATCCACCCGCCGACGATCGGTCCCACGATGGGGGCCATCACCACGCCCATTCCGAAAACGGCCATGGCGATGCCGTGTTCGCGCCGGGGAAAGGTTTCGAGCAAAATTGCCTGAGACAGCGGTTGTAGTCCGCCTCCGCCGAGGCCTTGCAGGACCCTGGCCACTATGAGTATCTGAAGGGATGGCGCGGCGCCGCAAAGAATCGAACTGGCCGTGAAGAGGAAAAGGGAAAATAAGAGGTAGCGCCTCCTTCCGAAGACGCTGGCCAGCCAGCCGGTAATAGGGATTATGATGGCGTTGGAGACAAGGTAAGATGTGAGTACCCAGGTAACTTCATCGACCCCCGCATTCAAGCTCCCCTGAATGTGTGGAAGCGAGACGTTCACCACGCTCGTATCCATCACCTCGATGAAGGTTGGAAGCATGACCGCGAGGGCCACAATCCATTTGTTGACCCTTGGACTGTCTTCGGACTGAGGGGTCATGGCTGCCGTGATGTTGACGATAGAGCCCGGACCGGGGCGGGTTGCAGAAGATAGGCGCCGCTCCTGTCCGCCACATTAATCGTTACATCCAGAGACGCACCGACCCTCAGCGGACGGTCCCGCGGCGGCGGTTGTTCCAGCTCGATCCTCACCGGAATTCGCTGCACGACTTTTATCCAGTTTCCGGTGGCATTTTCGGGCGGGATGAGGGAAAAGGCGGCGCCGGTGCCTGCCCGGATTCCGGCCACCTTCCCACTGAACGTGTGTCCGGGATAGATATCGGCCGCTATGGAGGCGGACTGTCCCAAACGGACGTTTGTGAGCTGTGTTTCCTTGAAATTGGCCTCGACGTAAATCTTCTCGAGTGGGACGACAGCCATCATGGCCTGCCCCGACTGAACCCGGTCGCCAACCTGAATATTTCTTTGAGCGATGTAGCCATCGATTGGCGCCACAACGCGGCAGTAGGACAGATTCAGCCGGGCTGCCTCAAGATCGGCCATCGATTTGTCGCGCTTGGCTCTGAGAGACTCAACCCTGTGCTGCTGGACATCGACATTGGCCCGCTCGCTCATGGCTGACTGAAGCTGGGCCCTGGCCCGGGTAACCTGTTGGGTGGAGCCTGAAAGGGCGGACTCAAGGGCCGCTATCTGGGAATCTACCGCCCTTAGCTGGGCCTTCGCCTTGTCATTGGCAGTCTGGGCCTGCTCGCTCTGGCGTTGAGTCCCCGCGCCGGCAGCCGAAAGAGTTTCGTAGCGTTTGTAATCCCGTTCGGCCTGGACAAAATCGGCTGCAGTGGCCGCACGGCTGTTCCTCAATTGCTCGAGATTGTGTCTTGTTTGACTCTCCGTATCCTGGGCAGCCTTGAGTACGGCCTGCGCACTCTCCACCTGGGAGGATGTCTGGATATTGACCGGCGGCACCATTATTTCGGCGCCCTTCAGGTCGGCTTCATCCGCGTCAAGCGCAGCCTTTGCCCTGTCCAGGGCAACCTTGTAATCGGCCGGGTCGAGTTCGATGAGAGGCTGCCCCGCCTGGACTGCGAAGTCGTTGTCCACGAATATGGTAAGGATGTTTCCCGGGACCCTTGTGCTCACTACCGCGTTGTCCGCCCTGGCATATGCGTCGTCGGTAGTCACGTAGTTCCTCATGAAAACCCACCAGTAGATAACCGCCACGACCGTCAGGACCAGAAGGGCAATTACCCCGATTTTAATTCGGCGGTTCCTCGTGCTGTCGTTGGGGCGCTCGGGATCGATTTTGTCTTCGTTTGCCATACGGATGCCATGAAAGCCGTCAAAGGTTTAAGGGTTCAATTTATTGGCCCGCCAATTGCCCGCTCGAGCTCTGCCATGGCAATCTCGTAGCCGTAGAGGGCCTGATAGAAATCCGCGCGCGTCTGAGCCAGAAACACCTGTGCGTTCAATACCTCGAGGAATATCGCGACCTGCTCCTTATACTGGAGAGTGGTGATCCGGTCGTTTTCCTCCGCCTGTTGGACTGCGACCCTGGTAGTGTCGATGTTGGCTTTTGCAACCTTTAACTGTTCGAAGGCGTTTTCCACCTGGAGCCGGATCCTCTGGAGAAGATCGTCCCGTCTTTGCTCGATGCCTCTTAAGCGATACTCCCATTCGAGTTCGGTTGCCCTCGTCTTGCCACCCTCAAACAAATTCCAGTCCACCCTCACGCCCACGGACGCGTTTTCATTGTTCGAGAAAGGGTTCTTGTCCGCCACGAAATCTTCACCTTCCCGGTAATACTCGGCAAACGCGGAGACGCGTGGGTAATAGCGGCTCCGGGCCGCTGTCTTCGAGTATTTGGCCTGCTGCATCGAGGCTTTGACGGCCAGGTATTCGGGTCTTTTGTCCTCGGCAGCCGAATATAGCTCATGCAGGTCGGGGACCTGGTAAGTCTTTTCATCTATTCCGGCCAGTTCGACTTTTTCCTGCAGGTCGAGATCGAGAAGCTGATTAAGGTTCGAGCGAAGAATAATCAGTTGCTTTACGGTGCTTCTTTCCCGCTGCACCGCTTGAGACAGGGCGACATCGGCCTTGAGTACGTCGTTTTGAGCGGCGACACCCTGCTGAAAATTGGCCTCGGCATTCTTTTTCTGCACTCCCAGGCTCGCCACGTTGTCACGCGCGACTTGAACGAGCTTTTCCCCAAGAAGCGTTTGGAGACAGGCGATCTGAACATCGCGCACGAGGTTGAGGCGGGCTTCGTCGAGCTGGTATTGGGATATCTTGAGGCCAACCTTGCTTGCCTTGTACTGGGACTCCAGTCCGAACCCGGTAAACAGGGGCTGGACGAGATCGACCTGCCACCTGTTGATGGTTTGAATCGAAAACGGGACCCTCTGAAACGGGGTACCAACTATCGAGACGAAGGGTTGATCGGAGAGTTGCGTAAAGGCATAGGACCCGTCGATCCTCGGAAAGAAGTCGGCTCTAGACTGCGCGACCTTTTCACCCGCCACCGAGACGTCTTCGAAAGCGGCCCTGTAAGCCCTGTTGTGCGACAGCGCATATTCCACGGCGACTTGCCTGGTGAGAGGCTGCTGGAGCAAGTTGTTGCCGGCAGGGTCCCCGAGGGCCGTGGAGGCAATACATAACCCAAGAACTAAAAAGAAAGCATTCAGTCTTTTCATGTTTGCACCAGGCGCCGCTGTTTCAGCATATCTAAAATGTCCCGGAAGCTAAGGTCGGAAAGAGACCTCACGATCTTGTCCGCCTCGCTAAGTTCATTTTCTGGAAAAGAGTTGGTAACGGCTATAACCAGAAGCGCCGCCGATTTGGCCGAACGGATGCCCGCGGGGGTATCTTCCACGGCAACGCAATTCAGCGGCACCAGGGCATCCCGCACCAGTCCCAGCCGCTCCACGGCAAGCAGGTAAGTCTGCGGGTCGGGTTTGCTCTTCTTTACATCGTCTGCTGCAACGATTGCTCGAAAAGCTTTTTGAAGACCCAGGGATGCAATGAAGGCCTCGACTTCATGCCTGAGCGCCCCTGAGGCCACAGCCATTGGGATTCCCCTGTCCATCAGTTCCCTTACCAGGTCAACCACTCCCGGAAAACTGGGCACTCCCTGTTCGATGAGTTTCCTCAGGACCTCTGACTTGCCTTCTATCAGCGCATCCAGAGTCGCAGGCGCAAGTTCGATCCCCGCCTCTCCAAAGGCGTGGATAAAAGCGTCCCGGTCGTCAAAACCGACAAAATGCTCGATGTAGTGTGCGAAATCGTGCCCAAGGCCGAATGGGACGAGCACCTTCTGAAAAGCCCTGTAGTGCAGCGGTTCGGTATCTACGAGAATACCGTCGCAGTCGAATATTACCGCCTGAAGTTCCTTGATACCGGCCAACCAAAGCTCCATGGGTCCTGGGTGAATCGTCTGTTTAGCACTTTTTAGCACCCCTGAGAATGCTTTTCATTCCAGGTGATACAACGGGTCCAAGGCGATGAGATCGATGCGGTTGAAGTCATATTTACCGGTTTTGATTCCGCCGGTTTGTTCTTTCCCGATCGGTTGTGAGTCTTGGAGATGTCTTCAAGGTTCACAGGCCTTTTCGGCAAGATGCGTTCCCGCCGCGAGTTCCCGGATGCCGCCGAGCGAGAACCGCGTGATATGGTCGGCAATTTGTTCGATGCGGTTTGGATCGAAGCCGCGCGGACGAATGGCCTCGATGATATGCCTCGCGATATAATAGTGCAGGCACTGTCCTGCTATGCTGAGCGCGGTGAGAAACGTCGCATCGCTGTCTTCGGCGTCCGGCGGCTTTTCTTCGTGCATCAGTTCCCGCACGATGACGGCCAGATACTTGTAAAGGGGGAGGATCGAGTTTTGGACCATCTGGTCGAGTGCCCCGGTTGGATCGGCGATTTCCTGCGCCATGAGCTTTCCATGCCAGGCAGGGAGACCTTCAGCCATGAGACGTAAAAGAAAGGAGCGGATATATGCGCGAAGTTTTTCCTCGGGCGTGGCATTGCGTGAGAGGTCCAGGTCTGGTGGATACTTGCTCAACGCCAATTGGCGCGAATACGTCAGTAAAGCCGCGTAGAGGCCCTCTTTGTCCCTGAAGTGATAGTTGACCGAGCCGATATTGGCATGGGCGCGCTTGCAGATCTGCCTGACCGTGGATGCGCGAAAGCCATACCGGGCAAACACCTCTCCGGCGGCCTCAATCAGCCTGGCCTTGGTGTCCTCGCTATTTGTGGAACTCTCCGGCACGTCAAAACTCCGTAAAAAACGTGGACATGAGTTTAAAACTACCGTTCCAAACTTACGTTTTATACAAGTGTTTCATCGCCGTATAAATTTGTCAATTACGTTTTTTTACAGGAATGCGTTACCGATCAAGCGACTTAGCGGGGTATCGCCGCAAAAAACCCTTCGCGGAAGCCGGCCGTTGAAGTTACAATAAAAAGTTGATTGTCATGATTTGCTCAGGGGTTGGAGTGCAATTGGGGCCAACTCCGTCATGATGCCTGAGAGTTTGGCTGTTGCTTGAGGAGCCGTTTCATTGCTGAGTGTAAATGATGTCTCGAAATACCTTGGAAAAAAGGAGCTTTTCCGCGGGGTGTCCCTGCATGTGAGTCCGGGCCAGAGAATCGGGCTCGTGGGTGCAAACGGGAGCGGAAAATCGACTCTTTTCCAGATATTGGCCGGCGAAATCGAAGCCGATTCAGGCAGTATATCCAAGACCAGGGGGCTTCGGATAGGCTACCTTCCGCAGGGAATGGTTCCCGCGCACGACAAATCGATTCTCGCTCGCGCCACTGACGTTCACGAGGAGGGACAAAAGCTCAGGGCCGAGCTGGAGACTATTCAGAGGGATCTGGATTGCGAAAAGGACCCTCAAGCCCTGGGCTCCCTTGCAGCCAGGCACGCCAGGGTCCTCGAGCGGATAGAGCACCTCGTCGGATATGACTTTGAGGCCAGGGCGGCAAAAATCCTGGAGGGCCTCGGGTTCCGGACCGCTCAGTTCGGCTTTCCGGTGTCCGAGCTTAGCGGGGGCTGGGTCATGCGCCTCGAGCTGGCCAGGCTTCTTTTATCGGAACCGGACCTGCTGCTGCTCGACGAGCCAACCAACCACCTGGATCTCGAATGCCTGTTATGGCTCGAGGAATATCTTCTCAATATCTCATCGGCATTTATTCTGATTTCACATGACCGCGCCTTTCTCAATAGAACGATTGAGCGCATAATCGAAATCGAGGGGGGGGCGTGCAGCGAATATACCGGAAAGTATGATTTTTACCTGGAAGAGAAGTCCAGGCGCATGGAAGTTCGCACGGCGACTTACAAAAACCAGCAGGACCGGATCAGGCAGATCGAGAGGTTCATTGACAGGAACCGCTACGATAAAAAGACGGCGGGGCAGGCGCAAAGCCGCATAAAGATGCTGGAAAAAATAGAGAAGGTTGAAGCTCCCGTGGCGGAGTCTCAAATCCATTTTTCATTTCCGCCGCCTTCCCGCTCGGGGAAAAGAGTCATCGAACTGCGGGGCGTCAGCAAATCTTACGGCGAAAACCTTGTCTATTCCGAGGTAGACCTTGTCATGGAGCGCGGTGACAAAATCGCTCTTCTCGGTCCCAACGGGGCTGGAAAGAGCACGCTTTTAAAGATTCTTGCCGGGGTTGTTCCGCCGAGTTCGGGCGAGGTAAAAGCGGGCTTTCATACTATGACCGGCTATTATGCGCAGCATCAATGGGAGCAGCTAAATCCCGCCGCAACGGTTTTCGAGGAAGCGCTTTGCGTGTCCGCGGACATGCTCCAGACGCAGTTGCGCGGTCTTTTGGGGGCGTTTCTTTTCCACGGCGAAGATGTTACGAAGAAAACCTCGGTGCTCAGCGGCGGAGAGAAGGCACGTTTGGTTCTTTGCAAGCTGCTGCTTCAGCGGCCGAATTTTTTGCTGCTCGACGAGCCGACAAACCATCTCGACATCGCATCCAGGGTTGTCCTGGAAAAGGCGCTCTGTGACTTTACCGGGGCAATTTGCTTCACGAGCCACGACCGCAGGTTTATAAACGCAGTCGCAAATAAGGTCCTGGTCGTGAGATCGGGTACCGTTCACATTTTTCCCGGCAACTACGACGACTATGAGCGTATATGGAAAACTCGCCTGGATGCTCCGCCGGGAAGCGATGCAAAGGATAAATCCGGGGGCAATGGTTCGGGCGCAAGAGCACGGACCGTTCAAAAAAGGGCCGAGGCCGAACTCAGAAACGAGGTTTTCCGGGCAAAAAAGCCCGTTCAGGACCGAATCGAGAGCATAGAGCGAGAGCTGGAATCATGTCATGGCGAACTGGATGGTCTCAGAGAGCGGCTCGCCGACTCCGAGACTTACAGGCAGGGAAAACTGGCCGTGGAGATTCAATCGCAATACCGGGAGGCTCAAGACAGGGTGCGGAAGCTGACGGCCCTTTGGGAAGAAAAGGTCCTGGAACTCGAGCGGATAGATGAAAATTTTCAAAAGGAATAAAGGGCGGCGGGTATATTGCCCTCCAGGCCTTTTTACCTCGGCGGGATTGGGCGGTTTTGCGGCAAATTACAGAGGAAAAAGGCGCGGATACGCCTGAAGGATGTGAGATGATGGATATCCACCGGCTGGTAGTTTTCTGCAAGGTAGTCGATTTGCAAAGTTTCACGAAGGCCGCGGAGGCTGTCAACCTGACGCAGCCAACGGTAAGCGAGCATATCCGCGCCCTGGAGGCGTCGCTTGGAGAAAAGCTCGTAGACCGGCTTGGACGCGAAATACTGCCCACGCCGGCCGGCAAAGTGCTTTACCGGTACGCGCGAGACATCATCCAGCTCCGGGACAGGGCGGTGCAGGCAATCGAGAAATTCAAGGGCAACCTGACAGGCGCTCTGCAGGTGGGGGCGAGCACGATTCCCGGCACCTACATACTGCCGCGGGTCATCGGGACATTTAAAGCAAATTACCCCTCGATCCATATTACGCTTAAAATTGGAAGCAGCGGCGAAATAGTGCAAAAGATCCTCGACGGCCATGTGGAGTTTGGAATGATCGGCGTAAGGTGGGAGGAGAAGCGTATTGCACTCGAAGAAATCTATTCCGATGAACTGGTGCTGGCGGTTTATAAGGGCCATCCCTGGGACGGGCGTGAAAGCGTGGAACTAAATGAACTGGCGGGAATGCCGTTTGTCATGCGTGAAAGGTCGTCGGGGACTCGCATGGTGACGGTTCAGGCCCTCGAGGCGGCCGGATTTTCCGTATCCCTTTTGGATGTAGTGGCGGAAATGGCCACCACCGAAGCGGTAAGAGAGGCGATAAAAGCGCGGATCGGCATATCCATTCTGTCATCGCACGCGGTGAGGGAGGATGTAGAGAGAAATAGTCTATCCGTGGTTCCTCTGGAAAAATTCTGTATTCACAGGCCGTTTTTTATCGCTCAAAGAAAAAAACGAGAACTCTCGCCGCTCTGCTCGGCTTTTTTAGAACACCTGCGCTCGGAATCCATTCAGGTTGGCGGCCGAACTGCCTAACCTGGTGGATCGGAAATGCCGATTATCTGATCAAAATCTTGACCTGGAGTCTATCAACGGCGCTTTCGATCCCTTCCCAGGAACGGTACAGGAATATTTTCAGTTCGGTTTGCCCACTTTGCACCGCCTTGATTCTCCATGTTTTGAGCATCGGCCCGCCGACAATGCGCCCCTGCTTGAGCGGGGAATCAGCGGACCCCAGAACTTTCAGATGCGTTTGATCCGGATCGACTATTTGCCATAAGTATCCGGTCCCGCCCGATTGTTCCAACCGAACTTCGATAATTGCGCCCTTGGCCACGGTGATTTCTTTGCCGTCATCGGCTTTTGTAACGACGATCGCACTTGCCTGCGAATTTGCTCCCGAAGCAAAACAGGCCAGGGGTAAAGCAATTATCGCTATAACAACGAGAATTTTGCATATTTCCAAAACTGCTCCTCCTGTGACGGGTAGTCGAGTTCCACTTTGCAGGCGTTCGGAAATAGTCGAAATTTTCAGAATCGGCATGGAACATACCGCCCACGCTTCCTGCGAAGAGCATGCGGCTTTGAAGTTAATCACCGGGCGTCAGAGCGTCATCCCTATATTCAGCGTCACGTTGAGAGTCGTGGAAAGGTATTTTTTCAGGCGTTATTTTTCCGTCGTCTTCGAGTTGGAATACCAGTCCCCTCCACACCACGCGTTTGCCCGTCAGGGCAGCCATCCATATGAAAAAGCTAAAAAAATCTCTTACCAGGGCGAGCAAAAGATTGTGCCTCAAGATTTTGTCGCCAAGGCGGCGCACACCCACCATCCAGGCCATCGCCAGCCTCAACGCCGCTACTGCGGCGAAAATGGACAATCCAAATCCGGAAAACCCGGAAAATACGAAATAAAGAAACGAAAGCACCGTCCCATTCTGGATCAAAGAGCCTGTATGTCCCAGGGGGGTGCAGGCCCGTATTCCCCTTGCCCACCTGACCTGATGCCGGATGAACTCGCCCATGCTCATTCTCGGGAGCACCGTTTCCACAACGTAACTGGAGAGTTTGACCGGAAGGCCGGCCTTGCGGACAAGATTGCCCAGCATGTAATCATCCGCCAGGTAGGGGGCGATAGCGGCGAAGCCGCCTATGGTATCGAGCGTTTTCCTGCTGAGGGCAATGGCTGCACCGAATGCGAACGAAATCCCGCCGGACATTTCGGCCACGAGCACACCCGGAGCGAATTCAGATGAGATCCCCGCAGCCTCGAGCTTTGCCGGTGTTCCGGGCGCCTCCGCGGCACGGTAGAGACAGGTCACGAGCCCCTGATCGTTTATCGGAAGTTCAGCCGAGATCGTTTTTACGAAGTCGGGTCCAACCCGGATGTCGCTGTCCAGAAGAATGAGGATCTGATGTCTGGCTTGCGGGAGCATGTTGTTAAGCGTGTTTACCTTCGGATTAGGGCCGATCTTTTCGGCGCTTATGACCAGTTCGATGGGCACCTGGGGGAAGTCGGCGCGCAACCTGGCTATGACCGGAATGGACGAATCCCGCGAATCTCCAACGCCGAAGACGATTTCAAGTTCAGGATAATCCTGGCGGCAAAGGGCGGCATAGTTTTGATAGGCGTGAGAGTCGGCGCCGCAAAGCGGAATCAGGATGGAGACAGGGCGAAATTGCCGCGGATGGTGCGCAGGGGGTGCTGAAAAGAACTTTTCGGCGGCGATTATGCTTATCAGGTAATAAAAGGCAGAGGCCGCGGCAAGGATGCAGAGAAAAATTCTCAGAGCTTCGAGGATCGCCGGTACGGACGGGGCATGGTTTTCAGGAAGGCAGACAAGGGCAACCCCAAGGCAGACGAGGAGGGTCCCCGCCCAGCGCATCAGGTTGATTTGTTCCCCCAAAAGGAATTTTGCCCCCAGAACTGTGACCACATAATAGATTGCCGTCGCGGGAATCACGAAACTCAGGTCGGCCCAGGAAAGTACGGTCAAAAATGAAAAAAAACTCAGCGTCAGGCACCCAATACCCGCAAGGAAGTTTGGATTGCCCAGTATTCGCCTTATTGTCCGCAGGGCCTGAAACGGCCTGACTACCGAAAGGTCGCCTATTTCCTTCATGCCCTTCGTTAGAAACACATCGCCCGCCGCGTTGGAAAAGACGATGATCAGGACCATCAGGATTGTGAGCATGCGGCCCCCTCCGGGCCAAGTTGGCCGCTTTCGGGCTCAAAGTTTTGTTTTTTATCTTTTTCAGCACCCGACAGCGATACCAGCATGACCCCGAAAAATATCAGCGCCGAGCCGATCCAGCGCGCCTGCGAGACCGGTTCGCCCAGAAACCAGCCGCCGAAAAAGACATTCAGTATGTACCCGGGCGCCGTAGCCGGAAGGACGTAGCTCAGGTCGGCCCACGAAAGAGCGGCCAGAAAGCATGCGAAAAAAACGATCAGCAAAACGATCCCGCCCCATATAAAAGGGCTTTTCATCGCATAGGCCAGCATGACGAAGGAAAAACCATCGGTAAACGAGGGCATCGATGCGACTACTTTCATTCCTTTGCTCAGAAGCGTATTGCCCACTGCCTGGGCAATGACCGCCAGGGTAATTACGAGCGCGGTTTTCATGCATCCTTTTCCAGGTCGAAGTAGGTTGACGGTATTATTCCAAGCCGTTGGATTTTAGCCTGCGCCTTTGAATCCAGAAGAATACACAACTCGCGGAATCGTTGCAATCGCCCGGCATCGGGAACGGTTGCAAAGGAGGGCAGGGCGGGATGGAAATATATCTCGCCCGTGCCCGGCGGCAGCCTGTCGAGCAGCGATAAGACATAGTCAAGGTTCATGGCGCCGGTCAGCATATTTCCATATACCCTGCGCGGAAAGATAAATCCCCGCGCGCCGAGCTTTCGTTTCATCCGTGCGGTCAGGAGCTTGAAAACCAAAGCATACCCGGCCGCAAAAAGAGGCGATTTCAAAAAGGGGAGGGCCGTGAAAAAATCGTCGGCCGGGACGCGAATTCTTTTTATTCGGTAGCTCTCGGCGATTTTCATTATTGCATCCAGCACGACCGGGTGCACGTGCAAATGGCAATGGCTGTCCACGTGAGAAAAACGGAGGCCCGATCTGCTGAATTTTTCGAATTGGGCGGCGATTTCATTGAAAAGCTCATCTCTTGCGCCGCGAGAAAAAAAATACTTGAGGCCGGCCATGGCCGGGTCGGACTGGAAAGTCCCGTTTGGGGCGGCGACATGCGGGATTTGCCAAGGGGGCAGAACTGAGTGTCCGGCGACCAGGGTTACGTGAAGCCCAACGGCAAGGAGTGGATTTTCTTTTGCCAGGTCAATCGCATGCTCGCAGGCAGGGCCTGAGACCATGAGGCTGGCGCTGGTCAAAATTCCACGGCGGTGAGCCAGGATTATGGCTTCATTGACCTCCCTGGAGGCCCCGAAATCATCGCCGTTTATTATCAGACGGCAGGGTTTCATGTCTCACAACTGCTAAAAGCGGAGGTTAATATGCTTTCACCTGGCTTTCTCGAACACGTTACCGGTAAATTTCTTTCGGCGCGCGCGCAGCCTCAGGTAATCGCGCGCTTCACTGTAGAGGCGGCTGCGCTCATCTCTATCGAAAAGTGCGCGTCTCACGATCCTGTAGATCACCCTGGGCCTGAAATAATAGCGGCCGTAGAAGTACTCGACCGCATCCACTATCTCCTGGCGGCTGAGCCATGGGTACTCGTAGTTGGGAAGCTGATGGCCGAGTTCGTCCGACATGTCATCCTCGGTCAAATACCCGTTGGTTTGGAGATATTCATAGAATTCGGTGCCGGGGTAAGGGTGCGCCAGTGAGACCTGGATGGTTTCGGGATCGAGCCGTTCGGCAAACTCGATGGTGCGCATTATGGTCTCTTTGGTCTCACCGGGGAGGCCGATCATGAAATCTCCATGCACGGTCAAGCCCAGCTCCCGGCAGTTTTTCATGAAAGTGAGAGACTGCTCGACGGTGATTCCCTTCTTCATGTTATTGAGAATATCCTGGACCCCGGATTCGAAGCCAACGACCAAAAGGCGGCAGCCCGCTTCCTTCATGGCCTTCAGCATATCGTAATCCGCGTGTACCCGGCTGTTGCAGGACCATGTGAAATTGAGCCCCTTGAGGTGCTTGCAAAGCTCGATAACGCGGGTCTTACCCCATGCCCAGGTGTCGTCGTCGAAGAATATTTCCTTTACCTCCGGAAAAAGTTCAAGTGCCCGCTTTACCTCGGCAACGACGTTTTCGTTGCTGCGAACGCGCCACGGATGCCCCGTGAAAGTCTGCGGCCAGAGGCAGTAGATACAGCGGGCCGGACACCCGCGTGAAGTATAAAATGAAAGATAGGGGTGCTTGAGAAAAGGAATATTGTATTTGTAAGGATCAACGTCGCGTCTGTAAATTTCCACGATAAATGGAAGGGAATCCAGGTCCTCGATGAGCGGCCGGTCAGGATTGTGAACTATTTTCCCCTTATTTCTGTAGCTAACCCCGGCGATCTCCTTGAGCTTTTTTCCGGAAGCGAATTCGGCAACAGTGTAATCGAACTCCTTTCTTGCCACGAAGTCGATGGCGGGAGAAGCGTTCAGGGCCTGTTCGGGCTGGACCGAAACCGGGGGACCCACAAAGGCGATCTTGATGGAAGGATTGACTTCCTTCACCCTTTCGGCAAGGCGGACGTCGTGAAAGAAACCCGGCTTACTGGTAAATAGAACCAGGAAGTCAAAATTCCTCGCTATTTGAATAGTCTCTTCGAAACCGATTCCGTGAGGCGAAGCGTCAAGGAGCCGGCTCTCTTTTATCAAACCGGCGGCGTAGGCAAGCCATACAGGGTACCAATATGAGGCGATTTCCCGGCGCGCCGGCCACCGGGCGCCCGCTCCTCCGTCGAATTTTTCGAAAGACGGAGGATTTAGAAGCAGGGTTTTCATTTACGGTTCTCTCCTAGTATTCCGGACAAGGCGCCATGGATGGCAAGTGCGCTCGTCGAACAATTACCTTTACCAACAGTCGATCGCCTCTCCGATTCCCGTGCCGGCCAAAACCATCGGCGAGACATTTTCCGCGGTGGGAATAATGCAGTTGATAATCGCGGGCCCCGGGTTTGCGATCGCATCGGGGAGGCCTTTGAGTACCTCCTCTTCGGTCCTGAAGGTGTATGCCGCTATGCCGTATGCCTTCGCAAGAATTTCGAAATCGGGTTGAAAGGAAAAGTTTACAGCAATATATCGTCCCCGGCAGTAGAATTCCTGGAGCTGCCGCACCATTCCCAGGGATTGATTGTTCAAAACGATTATTTTGATGCCGAGGCCCTGTTCCATCATGGTGCCAAGTTCCTGCATGGTCATCTGGAGGCTGCCGTCCCCGGTCACCAGGATCACTTTCATGCCGGGGGCGCCCATAGCCGCCCCAACAGAGGCCGGCAGGCCGAACCCCATGCAGCCGAGTCCGCCGGAGGACACCAGAGTGCGGGGTTTGGTGAACGGGTAGAACTGAGCCACCCACATCTGGTGCTGGCCGACATCGGTGGCGATGATGGCGTTGCCCCTGGTGCAGTTCCAAAGCTGCTCGATAACGAATTGCGGCTTGAGGCCGCAATCGCGGTTGTAGGTTAGCGGGTTTTCGGACTTAAGCTGCTCGATGCGCGCGAGCCATTGCGAACGGTCCGTTTTTTCGAGCAGCGGCAGGAGCGCCTTTAAAACGAGTTTGGCATCTCCTACCAGGGGAACATTGGTGGCAACCACCTTTCCGATTTCAGCCGGATCGATGTCGATGTGGATTACAGTGGCCTGCGGCGCGAAGTGTTTGATGTTCATCACGACCCGGTCGTCGAATCTCGCGGCGAGACCGATCAGGAGGTCGCACTCAGTTACCGCGAGATTTGCGTAGCGGGTCCCGTGCATACCGAGCATGCCCAGGAAGAGCGGATGGTTGCCCGGGAAACCGGCCAGGCCCATAAAGGTATTGGTTACCGGGGACGATATCGCCTCGGCAAACTCCAGGAGTTCCTGCGAGGCGTTTGAGGAAATTACCCCTCCTCCGGCATAGATAACCGGCCTTCTGGCCTTTGCTATAAGTTTTGCGATCTCGGCTATCTTGGCCGGATGCCCTTTGTAGGTCGGCTTGTAGCCCCTGAGTCGTACGGCCGAGGGGTATTTGAAGATGATCTTCGACTGGGCCACATCCTTCGGAATATCTATGAGCACGGGACCGGGCCTGCCCGTCGAGGCGATATGAAACGCATTTTTGACCGCGATCGGGAGCCTTTGCGGGTCCTTGAGAAGGTAATTGTGCTTCGTTATCGGTAAGGTAATACCGGTGATATCCACTTCCTGGAAGGAATCCGTTCCAATCTGCGCCCTTGGGACCTGCCCGGTGATCACGACGAGCGGGACCGAATCCATGTATGCGTTTGCAATGCCGGTAACGAGGTTGGTGGCCCCGGGGCCCGAAGTCGCCATGCATACGCCGACCCTGCCGGTAACCCTGGCATAGCCGTCCGCGGCGTGCACAGCCCCCTGTTCATGCCTCACGAGCACGTGTTTTATTTTGGTTGAATCGTAAAGGGCGTCGTAAACCGGAAGAATCGCCCCGCCGGGATAGCCGAACACGATTTCCACGTTTTCTCTTTGGAGGCACTCAACCAGGGCCTCGGCAACTGTAATTTCCACTAAAATACCTCCGGAAAGTTCTTCAACTCCCGCTAAGCACCGGTTTAACCGTCTTCTTCCAATAGAAGCGGCGATTGGCTGCCCACCGTTACGGACTTGCTGCCGCGCATCAGGGCTATCTTGCCGGTGCGCACGAGTTCTTTTATCCCGTATGGCCGAAGGGATTCCTCAAACGCATTGATTTTGCCCTCGTTGCCGGTGCATTCGAAAGTCATGGTCTTCCTGCCCAGGTCGACAACTCGAGCCCGGAAAATCCCGGCAATATGCATGATCTCAACGCGCTGGTTCGGTTCGGCCGCGACTTTGATCATAACCAGTTCCCGGTCGACGTATTCGTCTTCCGTAATATTGCTGATCTTGATAACATCCACAAGCTTGTGGAGCTGTTTAGTTACCTGCTCTACGGTTGATCTGTCTCCCTCGACCACAATGGTCATCCGGGAGACATCGTCCCTGTCGGTGCGCCCCACCGCCAGACTGTCGATATTGAAGCCGCGCCGTGCGAAAAGGCCTGCCACTCGAGTCAGAACGCCGGGAGCGTTTTCAACCAATACGGAAAGGGTATGCTTCTCCATTTATTCGAAACCTCCGCCGGGTTTGGAAGCATATTGAATTTACTTGGATTTGGCGAAATATATCAACATTGACCGATCTTTGAAAGCACAATAGACTCAAAACCTTTACATCCGCGCCGGCCCGCCCTAGGGGCTGCGGCTGATTTACCAATAGTACAAGGAGATTAGATTGGGCTATAAAAAAATTATAAACTTCTTTTTCGAACTGGGAATGCTCAAGAAGACGCCTCGCTCGGGTTTTCAATTCCTCGGCTCCGGCCGTGAGTCGGTTGCCGATCATTCGTTCCGGGTGGCAATGATCGGGTTTGCTCTTTCGCGAATGGTTGGAAACGTGGACCCGTTCAAGGTCGTTTGCATGTGTCTGGTTCACGATCTGCCGGAAGCCAGGACCGGGGACCAGAATTATGTCAATAAGAGGTATGTCGCGGTCGACGAAGCCGGCGCGATAGAAGACCTCACGGACTCACTTCCCTTCGGAGAAGAACTCAGGGGGCTTCTCAGGGAGTACCGGCAGGCCGAGACCCCTGAAGCCCGGCTCTGTCACGATGCAGACCAGCTCGACCTCATTGCGGAGCTAAAAGAGCAAAACGACCTCGGAAATTCTTACGCGACCAAATGGATACATTTTGCCAGACAGCGCCTGGTTACCGAGATTGCCCGGGAGATAGCCGAACAGATTTTAACGACGGATTCAACCGACTGGTGGTTCAAGGACCATGATGACTGGTGGGGAAAAAACTCGGGGAATGGCAAATAAATCGGAGGAAAGAGCAATATCGAAAGTTATGTCCCGTCTTTTTTCCGGTGTTCTGAAATCGATATCACCTTACCGTGTTTGCCCTTCTTGTCGTCCTTGTCTTTTTTGGGCACGACGAGTTCGGGTTTGGACGGGGTCTTCTTTTTATCTTCAGATGCCGGATCGGCATTCTTGTCGGCGGGAGCGACAACCTTTTCTATCCGCATCGGCCGGCCTCCCATCGTGAATTCCCGGCCGTTGTAATAGGTCTCTCGCAAAATCCAGGTGACCACCAGCAGAGGAATCTGCAGCACCAGCAATTTGACGTGAAACCAACCCGGCTTGACGTCGGCGGCTATTTCGTCGACCCTGGCGAAAAAAGCCGGATTGTTGTCCATATATACGAGAACGACATCACCAACTACTGTCATTATTTGCTGCCGGTACCCCCTTGCGCATTATTTGATACGCGATGGACCTTTCAAAGCCGCAGAAAGCCTGATCGGATGGACTATACCCGGACCGGCGATATTTCACAATGGGTCAATGACAGTAAGGGGCGGCGGAGCGACAATTTTGCCGTGACGCCCTGGGCGTTCCTCCCTGTATGTATTCGTCACCTACGGTTGCCGGGACCATGGGCAGTTTTTCGACATCCGGGACCCTGAACCCGAAGATCGTCTCCAGAAACATAGTGACGATCCTGAAAGTTGCTCCCCACAGAAGCTCGGCCTGTCCTGTGCTCCTATAGACGAAACACGGGAAATCCACAGTCGTCCCCCTGAACCTCCATTCCAAATGGGGCGGAACGTACATCCTGTAGACCGCGTAATTATAAGGGTTGAGAAGGGCGCGCAGTGGAAACCGCACGATTCTTTCGACTTCCCAGCTCAAGGTAAACTCTTTCTGATATGAAACCCACGCTACCAGCGGATGGATTACACGGCGGAAAAGTACGAGGCACTGTGAGGGAAGGGGACCCAAAAAGGTTAATCCAAAGGGATTGAGGCGCATTTCTTCCCAGCTCTCCCGCAGACCTGCCGCATAAAGCAGCGAGAGGAATTCGGCGTTTTCCGGCTCATCTTTTCGCAGTTGGCTCCAGCAGGGCCACCTCGAAAGAATGGAGCCCCGAAACGAGAGAAACCGGGCAAGAAAGCGGTCGAATCCTTCGGTGGCCCCGCCCGGGCAGCACAGGTCACCAGGCTGCCTGACATTTTTTGATCGCTTGTTGAGAATAATGCAAGCTTCCGGAATGCCTCCCTTGTCGGCCACATTTTCCCCAAGGAGGAGCAATACGCTCGAGGTGCGTATGCCGCGGCATTTGGTGTCGCGGAAAAGGGTCTCCAGGCTGCAGCGCTGTGAGAGCGTGCCGATCACTCGCTCCCGCAAGGCGGCGGCATTGAACACCAGGTTCAAATCGTTTGGTGGACTATTCACGCCGGCAACCCCTGCAGCTTTTTCTCGATACGCTTGCCCGAGATCGGAAAGAGCGTCTTTATTTCGGGGGCAAATAAACTGATCCGTAATTCCTCGATCATTTGAGCGACATCTTCTATGAATTGGAGACCTTCTTGAGTCGGCCGGGAAAGGACCCGTTTTCTGGCCTCATCGAAATGAAGCCGATACACATCGATTTGGGCTTCTTTGGCCCGGTCTTTTTCCGGGGAAGCATATGCCCGCTCCGCACGGATCTTGAGCGCCTTGAGGTAGCGCGGCAAAAGTCTCATCAGCCGACCGGAGACTCGAGATAAAAAATCCGATGGAACAAGTGTTTCGATTTCCGCAGTGATTACACCCAGCCGGTCTGCCACGGCCCGGTTTGCGCCTGCCATCCGCATAAACCGGTCAATGACCGTCAGTGCTTCATGCCTTTGGCGCAACGCTTCGAGAACAGGGGTTAGAATCTCGGCGCCCAGAGTTCCCAATCTGCCTTTTAAGCCTTCGACATTTGCCAGGAAACGGTTCCGGTCGGGATACTGCGCCGACTCCAATCCGAAAAGGCAGCGTAAAATATAATCATAGAGAGCGGAAGAAGCCTCTTTTATTCCGCCCATGAAAAAAACCGTTGCCGCGTAACTGTCCGGCAGGGCCCAGTCTTTTCTAAACCCTTTGAGTTCGGCCGCGAATGCCTTTTTATAGAGGCGCATGAGTCCCGAGCGGGTGGACTCGCTGGCGCGGTTCGGTTCGGCGAAGAGGCGAACGGCAACATTTCCTTCCTCATCTGCAAGCCCGGGGTAGGCAAGCCGTGGAATCCCCATTGCATCGGTTCCGATTTCGATGCTCCGCGGCAGGTCGCCGAAATCCAGACCGGCGAGCTCATCGCGCTCCCAGATTTTTTCGGCCTCGCGCCAGAGCGCGTCTTCGTGCTTTTCAACGGCGAGGGGCCGCAGGGTTGCGATGTTGCGTCCCGAGGCCAGGATATTTCCCTGAGGACCGACCACTTCGAAGCGGATTCTCAGGTGATCGGGCAATTGGTCCCCGTTCCACTGTTCCGGTAGGATACGGACCCCCGTGAGATTCAATACCGCTTCGCTCAGCCGGCTGTAAAAGTCGCCGTTTGCGTACTCGAGTCCCAGAAATATACGGCGGGCGGTTTCGTTGAACGGAACGAGATATTTGCGAATGCCCTTGGGCAGACTCTTGAGAAGCAGAGCTACCTTTTGGGGCAGCAGACCGGGCACGAGCCACTCGAGAGAACCCTCGGAAAGGATCGGGAGAATATGGACGGGCACTGTGAGGGTGATGCCGTCATCGTCTTCGCCGGGGTGGAACGCGTATCGAAGAGGAAGCTCGGCGCCATTTGCGATGAAAGTGTCCGGGAACTGGGCTATTTCCTCGAAATCAGGTGAGGCTCGAAGGAGATCTTCCTCCTTCATTTTCAGAAAGTCGTCTCCTCCGATATCTTTGATCAGCCGGTCAAAGGACCTGAGATCGGCAATTTGCGGGATGTGTGCATCATAGAATGCCACGATGGCCTCGTCATCGACGAGGAGGTCCCTCCGCCTGGTTTTGCTCTCCAGGCGCTCGATTCGCGACAGCAGGTCCCGGTTGTGTTCCACAAAGCCGTATCCGCCTGGAATATCTCCTTCGACGAGGGCTGAGCGGATGAAAATCTCGCGCGCTTCCCGCAAATTGATGCGTCCGAAATTGACCTTGCGCCGGTCCACCAGGGTCAGGCCATAGACAGTGACTTTCTCGAAAGCGACCACCTGGCCGCGTTTCTTTTCCCAGTGCGGCTCCGACCAGCTGTATTTGCACACATGCGGGCCGATTTCTTCTACCCACTCGGGCTCTATGTTCGCCGAGGCGCGCGCAAAAAGCCGCGAGGTCTGAATGAGTTCAGAGGCGACAATCCACCGGCCGCCCTTGTTGAAAAGGTTCGATCCGGGGAAGATCATGGCCTGCCGGCCCCTTGCGGCCGTGTAAATGTTTTTGTCCTTGCGCATGGCCACCTGGCTGAGATATCCGCTCAGAATCGAGCGGTGAATGGAGTCATAGCCGGCCGGGGCAGCGTTTTCGATAAAGTCGCCAAGTTCGTTCAGAATCGAGCGGATCTCCTCGAAGATGTCGCGCCACTCACGAAGCCGCCGGAAGGAAAGAAAGCGTTCGCGGGAAAACTTTCTAAGCTGACCGGAAGTCCTGCGGGGGGACCGTTCGGCGTCTTTTCCGTTCGGACCGGCATCGTGGCGGCCATTCGATGAGACCATCATCTTCCGATCGGTCGTTTCGGTCAGGCTTCCGGTTGTGAGCGGTTCCTGCCAGCAGGCCTGCCAGATCTTTAAAAGTGAGACGAAGTCGGAGCGCGGGTCCCGGAAAGCGGCCTGGGCCTGCTCGGCCTGTGCTTCCCGGCCGAGCGGCCTTTCGCGCGGGTCCTGGATGCTGAGGGCTGCGCCGATAATCATCAGTTCCCGGAGCGCGTTTTCCCGCCTTGCCTCAATGAGCATCCTGGAGATGCGTGGATCGAGGGGCAGCCGGGCCATGGTTTTGCCGATGCGGGTCAACCCGTTGTGATCGTCAACCGCGCCGAGTTCACGCAGAACGCCGAAGCCGTCCTTGATCGCGGCCGGAGACGGAGGATCGAGGAAAGGAAAATCCTCGATGTTTCCCAGCTTCAGGTAGAGCATTCGCAGGATTACCTCGGCAAGGTTGGACCTTTTGATTTCCGGCAGTGTGAACTGGGGCCGATCCAGATAGTCGTCCTCGGAATAGAGCCTGATGCAGACGCCTGCCTCCACGCGGCCGCACCGGCCCTTCCTCTGGTCCGCGCTTGCCCTGGAGATACGGGCGACCGGCAGGCCGCGGGTCTTTGAGCGCGGGTTATAGTTGGCTACTCTTGCCAGCCCTGTGTCGATTACGTATCTAATTCGTGGAATGGTGATTGAAGTTTCCGCGACATTTGTGGCAACGACGATCTTGTCCTCGGAAATAGGAGCGAAAATCTTTTGCTGGTCGAATGCCGCCAGTCTGCCGAAAAGGGGCATGACGACAGTGTTGGGATAACGTTTTTCTTCGAGACGCTGAACCGTTTCCCTGATATCGCTTTCCGTCGGCATGAATATCAGAACGTCGCCTCTTGTGCCGCGGCTGAGCATAATGTGGTCCGAGGCGGCTACGGCCTGGTCGATGTGGGTTACATCCTCTTCTTCATCATCACTCGTATCGGCGGGCCTGTACAATACTTGAACGGGCCAGGTCCTGCCCGCAATTTCGATGATCGGCGCCCCGTCGAAGCCGGCGGAGAATTTTTGCGGGTCGATCGTAGCCGAGGTGACTATAACCTTCAGGTCCGGCCTTTTGGGGAGAGTCTGTTTGAGAATGCCGATGAGGAGGTCTATATTCAGGGTCCGCTCATGCGCTTCGTCCACGATAATCGTGTCATAAGAACGGAAGAGTCTGTCCTTTTGCGCTTCCGCCAGCAAAATGCCGTCGGTCATGAATTTTATTCGCGCCGTGCGGGCGGTGCGGTCCTGGAAACGTATCTTGTATCCAACAAGGCCGGGGCCGTCCGGGCCAATTTCTTCAGATACGCGCGCGGCAAGGGTAATCGCCGCGATTCGGCGCGGCTGGGTGCACCCGATGAGGCCGGTTCGGCCTCTGCCCGCTTCGATGCAGAGCTTTGGGATCTGTGTGCTTTTCCCCGAGCCGGTCTCACCGGTAATTACGAGTACCTGGTGCTCGCTGATTGCGCTGACGATCTTGTCCCGCCATTCGGTGATAGGCAGTTCGGCAGGATAGGATAGAGCAAGTGCGCGCGGCACAGCGGCAATAGCCGGATCTTTTTTCTTGGATGCCGATGACGCCATCGGATGTCTGTGTGTTACCCCGACTTTATATGATCAAAATTTAACTGAGCGATGACCGATACTGCGCAAACGATCTTTACAAAAGCAGGGGCTTGTGTCAATTGTCGTGCGCTAAAGCCTCGCGGAGCTTAGGAAATATTCCCGCTTTTATTATAATCGCCGGAATGCATTCAGGCTAATTTTCAGCCGGGGGAAGGATAACGCAATGATCGGGTTAAGGGGTAAGGTGGAAGAAGCCGCCAATTCGATAAAGCTTCACCTGGGGGGCGTACCCCGCGTGGGGTTGATCTTTGGAACGGGACTCGGGGGCATTGTGGAAAAGATGCAGAAGGCTGTCGTGGTGCCTTACGCAAATATACCGCATTACCCTGAATGTACCGCGCCAAGTCATCAGGGGCGGCTCGTATACGGCATGTGGGCGGGAAAGCCGGTCATTGCCATGGACGGCCGCTTTCACCTCTACGAAGGCTTTTCGCCTCGGCAAATTTCGTTCCCTATCCGGGTCCTTCGGGCACTCGGAACGAAAACGCTCATGATCTCGAACGCCGCGGGCGGACTTAATCCCAACTTCAATCCGGGGGACCTGATGGTGATAACGGACCATATGAATTTTACCGGGCATAACCCCCTCATCGGACCCAATGTGGATGATTGGGGCCTGCGCTTTCCGGACATGGTCGAGCCCTATAGCCGCCGCATGATAGATCTTACGGAAAAAATCGCATTGAAACTTGGTATCCCGCTGCGCAGAGGGGTCTATGCCGGAGTGATCGGCCCAAGTCTTGAGACCGCGGCGGAAACGCGTTTTTTAAGGATGTCAGGGGCGGATGCCGTGGGCATGTCGACGATCATGGAGGTCATAACGGCGGTACACGCGGGCATGGAAGTTCTTGCGGTATCCGCGATAACCAATGTCAACCTGCCGGATTGTTACAAGCCGGCGATGCTCGATGAAGTCATAGAAACGGCAACCGGTTCGGGTAAAATCCTCGGTATTCTTTTTGAGAAGGTGCTCGAAGAGGTCGAAGGCTAAGGGATGGTTTTGCCGACCAGGTCTGCCCATGGGCTCCAGAAGCTTCTGTGTGAAAAATCCTGCCCGAAGATGTCCTCGTTAGAGCCGAGCTTTATTATACGGCCCTCGTACATGACCGCGGTGTTTTGCGCCAGAAACGGAATTTCGCTGTAATCGTGGGTTACGAACAGAGTGGTCATGTTCATCTTTTGCAGAATCTTACCCAGGTCGTTCAGGAGCGAGTTGCGGGTGGGATAGTCCAGCGAGCCGAACGGTTCATCGAGGAAAAGCAGGTCGGGCTCCAGGGCGAATGCCCTGGCAAGGCTTGTGCGCTGCGCTTCACCCCCTGAGATCGATCTTGCCTGCTGTGAAGAAATGTGCGCCACGCCAAAAAGGTCAAGCCACTTTTGCGCCCTGACAAGGGCCGCCTTTCCGGGCACTTTGCGTATGCGCAAAGCCGTTGTGAGATTGCGGAGGACAGACATATCGAGCAGGAGCGGTTCCTGAAAAACGACGGCCATGCGCCTGCGCAACTGAAGAAGATTGTGTGGGGCTGCCGTGATCCCGTCAAGTTCGATGGCGCCCGATGTCGGCTGGTGGAGCAGGGCGAGGGTCAACAGGAAAGTTGTTTTTCCCGCTCCGTTTGGGCCCACGAGCGCGACGGTCTCTCCCCGGTTCAGGGAGAAATAGTCGACGTTGAAAATCTCTTTGGCGGAGTTTGCGCGCCGAAGATTTCTGGCAACGAGCAGTGGTTTCAAAGCCGAGGAAACAACCTTTCTGACCGGTGTGCGTCCGGAAGCACCGCTTCTAAAGCCTATCCGCGAATCGGCAGCATTGGTTTTCGGAACGGCTGGAGCGCAGGCCGCCCGCGCGGCAGTACAAATCACGGCAGGCAATACCAAGGCCATTTTGGCCGGCCTGAGCTGCCTGCACACCTTATCATACCACACATACGGCGCCCGACGACAGCCCCGCTGTCCATGTCGAAATGAAATATCGTAATATTTACTCTGTGGCGGCAAAATGCCGAAAAATAACCGGCAAAAGCCTGGGCTGCGCTGAAGGGCCACACTCAGACTAACGTGCGTGTCCAGTGGCATGCAGTTTGCTCTTAGACCCCGCCGAGGATTTCTAAAATGGGGCGATTCTTTCAACGAGAACAAATCAATTCTGGTCACTATGAGAAGGAGGATGATCGTGGGAAACCGAAGAAGTTCAGTTTGCCGTTATGCTTCGGCGATTCTTTTGACTTTGGGAATGACTTTCTGGGGAATGTTGCCGGATGCCCGTGCGGGAGGCGTCCATGTCGGTTTTGGAATCGATGCGTCACCGGGCTACGCCGAACCACCTGAAGTGGAGTACCAGCCGGGAGTAGTGGTTGAACGCACACCACCTCCAGCACCGGTTGTGATCGAAAGGGCCCCGCCTCCACTCCCGATAATGATCGAGCGTACACCGCCGCCTCGGGTAGTGGTTCGACGGGCCCCCGCCGTTGTCGTTCATGATGGGCCCATGGTCGTCGAGCGCCGGTCCAGCACGTATTACTACTACCGTCCATCCTATGAGTACCATTCGTACCACGTGGAAACGGGAGGGGGATATTATCGGCACAGAAGTTACAATTTGGACGATGATGCCGAATATTGAGGGGGGACGCCTACATATACAGAAAGAAGGGGATTGTTCCTCTTCTTTCTGTATTCTGTCCATAAAAAAGATGGTTAATAACAGTAAGATTGGGCAGCTACAGTCATATTCGAATATGCATACTCCTTTCCAAACACTCAGTTGGCAGCAGTAATACGCGTTTCAGCATATCAGGTAGATTTCTCAATCAACGCATATGAAAGGTTGGAGTCATCGTTATTTTGGGAGAACGGGACCTTGGCGCCGTTCCGGGTGCCCCAGGTGCGTTTTGCCTCGCTACGGTGAGATCCAGGGGCTCCGGGGGCAGAAATTCAAAATCCATGAGCTGATATGGGGAGAGTTGCCCGATTTTCAAAAATTACATAAAGGGATTGCACGAGGTGTTCGATAACATTAATATGAGATGCCCCATGTCGCAGTATCTATGCGGGGCTAAATGGATAGTATGAAGCTGCAGATCGGATTGCGCTGTTGTCAGGCCCGGATGCAGATATGTGATGGAGAAAGGCATGGAAAATACTGACGATCTGCTTGTTGCAACCTGCCGGACCATGATAAAGACGGTCCTTTCCTGCCTGGATAACGCTAAAAGGGGCACAATTTACAAGATCGGCTCGATGCCTGAGCTGACCGCTATCAGAGTTCTGTCCGGTGTCCGAAGACAAGATTCGGATGAGTTCGAATGGGGTTTGCCGGCTGTGTCGGAATACAATCCTCCCGGCAAGAGGTGGGAGCAATACCGTGACGGGCCGGATCGCGCACTGGAAGCGATGGGTTGGTGTGTAGAGAAGCAGACGAGCTGGACGGCGGAAGATCCGAAGCACGACCCCAGGAGTGTCAGAAAGCAGCTCGCCGAACAACCGGAAAGCGAATTTCACATGGAACCCGTGTTGGTGCGTAAAAAGAGCCTCTACAGCGGTTCCACGGAGAATCTTCGATATCCGGTCGATTACCAGGGAGGCTCGATCTGGCGTGACACCGAATATGTAGTTGCAGCCGTTATCAAGATACACTTCAGGCCGGGATCATTGAAGAGTGGCGACCGCCAGACCAGAATCATACGGGATTTGGCTCAAAGCCTTGGGGCCGAGCTTCTGTCTTTATGGTTCAGGGAAAAGCTCTACAGGGCGAGTAAGGATTTTGCCCGCCAGCGTCTGTTGAGCTGTGAAATCCTGGCCCACGAACTTAGAAACACATTGGTCAAACTCGGGTTCGTTTTCTCGGCTATAAACGCCCAGATCGCGATTCTGAGGGAGAGCTGGGAAGAGCTGCTGCAAAAGCATGTGTCGGGGCTGGAATGGAAGCGGGACGTTTTGGAAGAATTGTGTGGCGTCTTGAGCGAAAAAAGCCCGGAATTGCGTGCCTCCACCAAGTTTTTCGATTTAAGTCAAAAGCTTTTTCTCGAACAAAAAGAACTGGCAAGCCTGTCTCTTTCTCCGCAACAGGGGCAGCAGTGGGTCAAACACAAGATCTACCCCAAATGGGAAAAACTGCTTTTGGGGACCGGCCTTTGGGACCGCTTGGAAATCGATTCCATACTGGATCGGCTTTCGAAGGCATTGCGCACCGGCATGAACTATGACTTTTCGGTGAATCTAAACGGCTTTTCACCCGAGCTGTTGAAACAGTGGTCCAAACTTGCCTACCTTGAGATAACGTCCGGCAACCTGTCTCAGTTAGATGAAGTAATCCTGTTGGTTGAAGATCCCAGGCTGCCGATTTGCCATAAGGAACAGATGCTCAGGGTGCTCAAATCTTTGAAGGCCCTCGTACATACGATACCTGAAGTCGAGGAAAAAACAGCAAGGATACTCCAGTCTTTGAGGTATGGGACCTGGGCCGAAGATCTATACAGGTTGGGGCCCGACTCTAACGGTATAGAGTTCGGTGGAGAACCTGAAATATCCCTGGCCGATTGAACCACTGGTTTTGGCTCTTCGAAACTTTGCTCTGTGCTTTCTTTGTTGAATTTCGCAAAAGGCAGGTAAATGCTCACTTTCGAACCAAATTTTGGTCCGTCGCCGGTGAAGCCGCCGAAAAAGCTTGTGGAGGTAAGTGAAAGATGGCCAAGGCAACAGGGAAAATATCTCTTCCTTCTGATGTCTACGGTTCGGGGTTTTCGGGGATGAAGTACAAACGTATTTTTGATGCGGCGGGCGACATGCGCTTTATATCGAGCTCGCGAGGCAAAATGCTCGATGTAAATAACGCGGGAGCAGAACTGTTCGGCTACGGCAGCAAAGAGGAATTGCTGGCGATAGAAGATATGGGCGTGCTTTTCCGTGATCCCGAAGATAGAAAACGGTTTCTGATGCGGCTTGAAACGGAGGGTTTTCTAAAAGAATACGCAGTGGAGATGAAGAAAAAGGACAGGACCGTTTTTAATGCGTGCATTACAGCGACTCTATGTTTCGAGGAGGACGGTTCAATATCTTGTGAGGGCACGCTCAGGGACATAACGGAGTTCAAAGAACTCCAGGAGGCGTATCTTGAAGCTGAAAGGCATAACCGGGAGCTTTCGGAATCCGAACGCAGCATAAGGGAGCTGAACCAGGACATACTCAACATGCTGATGATCATGTCTCACGATATGCGTGGTCCCATGGTCTCTATCGCCGCCACACTCAAGCTTATGATGCGCGGTTCTTTCGGACGGATGGATGAGTCCGTGTGGAATACGGTCGCGGATTTGATGGCCCGGGTTCGGAAGCTGATCGGCATAGTGGAGGACTGCCTTGGGAGCGCTCATTCTTTCGACTGCGCGCTTCGCAAAAAAAGAGAAATGATAGACCTTCGGCAGGACATCATAGATGCGGTCCTGGATGAGATGTCGAATGAAATCGAGGAACGTGGCATAGTGATCGACAACCGGCTCGGCGCGATTCCCGCCGGAACGATTCCAATCGGCGTCGATATGATGTGGCTCAAGGCGGTATTCAGAAACCTTTTCAAGAACGCTGTAAAGTATGGCGGCAAGGGCTGCAGGATAGCTTTCGGGTTCGAAGACCACGGCTCCTTTTATCGCTTGAACGTTTACAACAGCGGCAATCCGATTCCGGAAGAGTACAGGGAAAGGCTATTTACGAAATTTTCCCACATGGACGATGGGGCCGAGAATAAGGATGGGTTCGGCATGGGCCTGTATCTCATCCGGGAAATCATCCGAAAGCACGAAGGAGACATGTGGTACGAACCTAGACAAGAGGGTTCGGATTTCATACTTATCCTGCCAAAGCAGCCGGCGTGATCTGCGCGCGGCTCACGAGATTCAGAATCAACTCACACTTGCGCGGGCTTGAAAAATGATTTCTCTTGCGGGGATCAAAAGGGCGCACAAAGTCATCGAGGGCGTCATTATCCGAACGCCTCTCGTATATTCTCCCACTTTGAGCCGAATAGCCGGTTTCAAGGTCTATCTCAAGCTGGAGAATCTGCAGATAACCGGCTCGTTCAAGATTCGCGGCGCAGCGTTCAAGATTAAGTCCGAACTTGCCGGGATCGGCGAGCATGGGGTCGTTGCGGCATCTGCCGGCAATCATGCCCAGGGTGTTGCGATGGCGGCGAGCCTGGCCGGGCTGCCTTCGACTATCATTATGCCTCAATGGGCTTCGATTTCCAAGCAGGAGGCAACGCGCGGCTACGGGGGGGAAGTGGTCCTCGAGGGACAGAGCCTTGCGGATTCGATTAAAAGAGCGCTCGAACTTGCAAAGCAGGGCAAGACCTTTATTCATCCATTCGACGATCCATCGATAATAGCGGGGCAGGGGACCATCGGCCTGGAAATACTGGAAGATTTGCCGGATGCCGACCTGGTGGCAGTGCCGGTCGGCGGTGGCGGGCTGGCGGCCGGGATTTGCATTGCGGCCATGGGTGTAAAGCCGCAAATTCGGATCGTCGGGGTCCAGGCGCAGACGTGTCCTTCGGCACTCAAGGCGCTGGAGACCGGCGAAGTGGTTTCGGTCGAGGCTCAGCGTTCAATTGCCGATGGAATAATGGTCAGGCAGATTGGGCGCATTCCGTTCGATATTATCCGCAAAAGGCTCGATCGGGTCATCCTGGTCAACGAGGACCAGATCGCCGAAGCCGTGATCGTGCTCCTGGAGCGAAAAAAAATACTGGCCGAAGGGGCCGGGGCGGTTTGCGTGGCAGCCTTGCTCAGTGGAGCGATTCAAGCCCCCGCGGGGGCCAAAGCCGTGCTTGTGATAAGTGGAGGCAATATTGATATTTCCCTGCTGGACAGGGTCATTCGCAGGGGCCTGTCCAGGAACGGACGCATAATGCGGTTCAGTGTCCGTCTGGATGATGTGCCGGGCTCGCTGGCTTCGCTTCTGGGTGTAGTCGCCGAGGCGAAAGCCAACGTACTGCAAATTTATCACAACCGGGGCGGCGCCGAGATGTCGATTCATCAGAGCGTGGTCGATCTTGAGATCGAAACCCGCAATTTCGGACATATCAGGGCAATACAAGCTGCGCTCGATGAGGCAGGCTATAAAACTGATATTTGTCAGAAGACCATTGAGTAATAGACGGTCGGGAAGGGAGCGGATATGGACGTTATCCATGCTGTGATGGGCAGGCGGAGCATACGCAGATATACGCGGATGGAAGTTCCCGACGACACTGTCAACCAATTGCTTCAGGCGGCGATGAGCGCTCCATCGGCGGGCAACGAGCAGCCGTGGCAATTCATTGTGATCAGGCAAAGGGGGATACTGGACGCCATCCCTTCGATCCACCCCTATTCGCATATGCTGAAGGAGGCCGCCCTGGCCATTGCGGTCTGTGGGGACCTGAAACTTGAAGTTTACAAAGGCTTTTGGGTGCAGGACTGTTCGGCCGCTACTCAAAACATACTGATCGCGGCGCACGGGCTTGGACTCGGCGCTGTGTGGCTCGGCTTCTACCCGTTGGAGGAAAGGGTCGCCGGGCTCAAACGGCTGCTCTCACTGCCGGAACATATCATCCCGCTCAGCATGGTCTCCATAGGGTGGCCTGCCGAGCAGAAAGCCCCCGCAATGCGATACCTGGAAGAAAGGGTCCATTGCGATAAGTGGTGAAAAGGAAAGACGGAGGCCGGAGGACGGGCGCCGGGTAAACGAGCTGGATATTATGATATCTCTGGCGTGTACAGGTCTCCAGGCCATGCAGGAGGTGGGGATCGCCATCCGCTTTCCCGCATCTGTTTTATAGTTGCAGAAGGCCCCCGTTTTCGCGCAGCCATTTCCTGCTTTGCCGGTGGTCCGGCAAAATCGACGCAACCAGGTCCCAGTAGTGCGCTGAGTGGTTGTGGTGAACCATGTGGCAGAGCTCGTGAACGACCAGGTAGTCGAGGACTGCCTCTGGCGCCATTATTATATTCCAGGCAAGACTGATCCGCCCGTGGACCGAGCAACTGCCCCACCGCGACTTCAATGACTTGATGGTCACAAAATGCGGATTGACGCCGATCCAATCCGCGTAGTGCGGCAGCTTTTCCTTAACTTTGTCCAAGGCGCGCGCGACATACCATTCGAGAAGGTGGTTTTTTACCTCTAAAGGCTCTGGCGCGCCTTCGGATGCCAGTCGCACACAAATAAATCCACCTGTCAGGAAGACATCCGGAGGACTTCCCCGGTCGACCCGCAAAATATATTCTCTGCCCAGGAAAAGTAATTTTTCGCCGGTTTCGAATCTTCTTTGCCGGTTTTGCCGGGCCCTTTGGAGGTTGGCCTGAATAGCTCCGTGAATCCAGTCCGATTTTTTTTCGACGAACAGAAGAATATTCTTCTTGGAACAACTTGCCGGGGCTGAAACAACGATCCTGTTGTCGGGATGGACGGTAATTGAAATCGTCTTTCTCCGTGCACTTTTCCTTATCTGATAGTCGAATTCGGGTTTCTTCACGAGTTCAATCCGTCAGCGAAATGAACGTTTTTTCCCAGGGGCCGGCACCCTGGGCGATATAGATACGTGGGCTACGGTCGATCTTTACGCAACGTGGAGACCTAATCTCATCCGCAGGTTTGGATGTGGAGAATGATCAAGAAAGTGGTTTGAAGTCAACGTATTTATGGCGATGCTTTATTCAAAAAGTGTCCTCATTTCGAAGGTTCGATGCATCCGCGGCCGGTCCGGAGATCACAGTTTTAAGGCGGAGGGCAGGCGGCAGTTTTCAGCCCTGCTATTTATCGATTGGTTTCATCAGCTGTTCCGAGACCAGCCGGGAGATCAGGATCACCAGGTAGAGCTGGCCGGTAATGGCCTCGAGGACCGCCAAGTTGCGCGCTACGATGTTTACGGGTGCGAAGTCCCCGTACCCAAGCGTTGAGAGCGTAACGAAGCTGAAATATACCAGACTGGCAGGAGTAACGGCCTCACCTGCCGGGGTGTGGAAAGCCCCCGGGGCCAGCAGTTCCACGGCATCGTATAGCCGGGCCCAAATAAGGCCCAACATCAGGTATACAGCAACGGCTGCCGCGATACGATGCTCCCAGGTGCGCCCCGTGATGAGAAAATTTTTGGTCATCAGGAGCGTAAAAATCGAGAGCATCCCCAGGGAGAGGAATATGTCCACTTCCGTAAGCGTTATTCCGGAAAACGATAGATCCAGCAATCGCGAGGCAATTGACAAAATACCCATTATCAGGGCGATCAGCCGGACGGACAACCGCGAACTCACGTTGAACGCCCCCGCCACAATGATCAGCCAGGAGACAATTTGCATGATAACCGGCATCAATATCCTTGAAGTGAGGAGCGGGGAGATCACGAACACCGTGACAAAAAGCAAAATGAGCAGCGCATATGGGCCTCGCTGAGGCGACCAGAAGTGAGACAGAAGTTTTCCTGCGCGGTATATCATCCGGTTTCCTTTATGGAAAAACCCTTCCGGCGAATAGGTAATGCGTAAGATCACTCATTTTTGAGGACCTGCCCGCGGTCTTTTGCCAACCTTTTATCTACTGCATTCTCCCGGTTCACGCAACACAGGTCACAAAGGGCTAATCGCTGATTGGATAAAACCAAAAATTGGTCGGGTCCGGATCGCCGGGGTCGGCCGCGTATGCCTCACCGGTATATGTGAAAGCCATGAATGCGGTTTGGGGAGGGACGGCCACCGTCGTGCTGAAGCTGAGGGCATCGCCGACATCGCTGTCGAAAGCGGATGTGAGTCCTTGCTGTCCAATCACATTGCCCTGGGCGTCAGCCAGCGCCAGGCCGAGGCGGAAAGTCTGCACGACCGCATAGTTGGCCTGTATGGGCATGCCGAACTGAACGCTCCCGGCCAGCGTCATGTCGCCGCCGGTGCGGGCGTACGTGTAATTGACGGTCAGGTCGGGGGCACTGAATTGGCCTGAGTGCTGGCCTTGTGAGTCAAGCGAGATCCGATCTGCGGTGTTGAGCGTTTCTCCCCGGGCGGTAACGGTAAAGGCCACCGCCGTCAGCAAAATTAACAGCGCCGAAAAACCGAAATCTGCCCTGATTGCTCTCATGTTGCTTATACTCCTTTCCTGTGCGAGTTCCGTTTTCGCATGCGATGATCTAATGTAATTGCACCTGGGGCCGGTCGCACCCTGGAAAGTGAGCGCGGCAGATAAATCATGCCTGATTTGAGGGTCTTTGAAGATCGATTCAGGGCAGCCGTATCACTCGGCGAAAAACTATGTACGGCCGCCGAACGGGGAGAGTACAGCAGAGCACCGGTGACGGAGCTCATGAGAGGTTCAAAGCGCCGGGCTATGCGGCGGGAGCGCCGTTACCGGCATGGTGGAGCCTGGGTAAGCTTGTCGGCCTCGTTAACCCAGCCTCCTCCCATAGCCTGGTAGATGCTTACGAGTGAAGTCAAAGTAGAGCCGTAGAACTGTGCCAAATTGAGTTCGGCGGGAAACAGCTGGGCTTCGGCATAAAGAACTGTGAGATACTGTGTGTAGCCGCCGTCGTACAACATCCTGGCCAGACGGGCGTATTCCCTCAATGCTTTGACGAGGCGTTCCTGGGCTTGGAGCTGGTCGATGAATTGCCTGTGTGACGAGAGGGAGTCTTCCACGTCCCTGAAAGCGGTTTGAATGGCATTCTCATAAGACAAAAGCGCGGCTTTTTGTCCGGCTTCGGCCTGTTTAACCTGGCCGGCAATGGCTCCCGCGGTGAAAATCGGGCCTGTAAAAGATCCGGCATAACTCCAGAGCCGCGAAGGACCTTTGAAGAGGTTGGACAGGTCGGAGCTGCCGGTGCCGATGGCGCCGGTAAGCGAGATTGTTGGGAAATAAAGCGCCTCGGCGGCGCCGATCTGGGCATTGGCGGCAATCAGGTTCTGCTCGGCCTGGGCGAGGTCCGGCCTTCGTTGGAGCAGTTGCGAGGGCAGACCCGAGGGCACGGTGGGGAGTGCAAGCCCGGAGAGTGTCTTGCCGCGGTCGATCCGGCCGGGATTGCGGGCCAGCAGGATACATAGAGCGTTTTCGGTCTGCACGATCTGGGACTTGATCGGCGGGATCGCCGCTTCGGCCGTTTCGTACTGGGACCGCGCCTGCTCGACATTCATGGCGGAGACCTGGCCGTATTTGAACTTCAGCTCAAACTGGTTGAGGGTCGCCCCGAAGGTGGCGAGCGTACGCTGGGCGATCTCGAACTGTTCGTCGAGGGTGACGAGCTGGATATAGGTGCTCGCCACGGATGCTACCAGGGAGAGGATAACGCCCCGGCGCGCTTCCACGGATGCGAATAATTCGGCCTGCGCGGACTCGGTGAGCCGCCGGATACGGCCCCACAGGTCGATTTCCCAGTTGGCGCCGGCGAGCAGCTGGAAAGATGCCTGCGGGTTCGGAATGAGGGGCGACAGCGGGGTTGCGTTGAGTTCGCTCAGCCGCTGGCGCGTGGCGTTGCCGCTGTAGCTTACCTGCGGAAACAGCTGTGCGCGGGTCTGCATAAGCACGCCGGAAGCCTGTTCGATATTGGCGGCGGCGATCTTGACGGTCCTGTTGTTCGCCAACGCCTCGGTTATCAGCGCGTCGAGCACGGAGTCATCGAACTGCTTCCACCAACCGGTGTTGACCGTGTCGCGTGCGTCCTTTTCTTCATATTGGAAGGCCTGTGGAGTATCCACAGCCGGGCGGCGATAATCGGGACCGACCATGCAGCCGGCCAGAAAAGCGGCAATTACAAAGACGGCGAAGCTGCGCATGTCAATCTCCCTCCCCTGTCCGATCGGGCGCAGCGGGAGGCGAAGCGCCGTGTCCCGCCACGGGCTCTTTTTTTGCCGCGGATCGCTCGCTCAATTTGTCAAAGATGTAGAAAAACAGCGGTACGTAGAGCATTGCCAGGGTGGCCTCGCCGATCATGCCTCCCATGATGCCGGTGCCGATCGAGTGACGGGCGTTTGCCCCGGCGCCCGTAGCGACGGCCAGCGGAAGGACGCCGAAGATGAACGCCAGCGAGGTCATGATGATAGGCCTGAGCCGTTCCTCGCCGGCCTGGATCGTGGCGTCCATGATCGAGAGCCCCTGTTTGCGCAGATCGACGGCGAATGTGACCCTGAGGACGGCATTTTTTGCACCCAGGCCGATGAGCACGAGCAGGCCGATCTGGAAGTAGACGTCGTTTTCAAGACCGCGCATCGCATTGAAGGCGAGGGCTCCGAGAATGCCGAAGGGTACGGCGGTCATAACGGAGCCGGGCAGGGTCCAGGATTCGAACTGGGCGGCCAGGACCAGGAACACTATTATCAGGCCGAACCCGAAGGCCGACGCGGAGGTCCCCCCGGATTTTTTCTCCTCGTAAGCCATGCCCGACCAGGCAAAACCATAGCCGCTCGGAAGCACTTCGCCCGATATCTGTTCCATTACCCTGATCGCTTCACCGGAGCTGAATCCAGGCGCCGCGCCGCCGGTAATCTGGGCCGCGGGAAAGCCGTTGAAATGAGTTACGAGGTCCGGATTGATGGCGAACTCGGTTGAAACGAGGGCCGAGAGCGGGACCATCTTGGCGTTATTGGACCTTGTGTACAGCCGGGTGATGTCCGCCGGTTCGCGCCGGTATGGAGCGTCGGACTGAAGCACGACGTTCCATACGCGGCTGTACTCGTTGTACTGACTGACCTGGATCGAGCCGAACTGGGCTTGCAGGGCACTGTAGACATCCTGTATGGGAACTCCGAGGAGCATAGCCTTGGAGCGGTCGACATCAGCCTTTAATTGTTGAGAGGAAGCGCGAAAAGTAGTGTTCAAATCAGAAAGCTGGGGGGAGGTGCGAGCTTTGGCCAGAAATTTCTGAACAATATCGTACAGTTGTGCCGGTTCCCCAGCGCCTCTATCCTGGACCCAGAATTCGAACCCTCCCGTCGTGCCGATCCCCGGGATTCCTGGAGGCTCGATCGGTATAAACAGCCCGCCTTTGATGTTCCTGGCTTTTGCCGTGACCTCCCTCAACACCGTTTTGGCATTTTCCGTGGCGGCACGTTTGCTCGAGGAATATCGTTCCTCAAAACCTTTTAGAGTCACGAAAAAAGTTGCAACATTGGTCTTATACTGGCCGTCAATGATGCTGAAGCCATTTACGGTCGTTCGGTGTTCGGTTGCCGGGTCGCTCGCGAAAAACTCGTCCACCTGGCTGGCAGTCTCGGAAGTTCGATTGAGGCTGGCTGCATCGGGCATGATGAGTTCTGACATCAGATATCCCTGGTCCTCGTTTGGGACAAAGCTCGTCGGGGTCGTGCGGAACAGGTGAACGAGTGTCCCGATCAGGAACACGAGGATCACGAACGCCACAGCCATCCTTTTTATCATCAAAACCACCGCATCGCCGAAAGCCAGGGTAAATCTGTCGAACTGGCGGTTGAACCAGGCAAAGGGGCCTTTCTGGGGAGGCTTTGAGTGTTTGAGCATGATCCCGCACATTGCGGGAGTGAGGGTGAGCGCAGTAAACCCGGACAGGGCCACCGATATTACGATTGTGATTGCGAACTGCTTGTAGAGCTGACCGGTAGTGCCGGGCAGGAAGGCGGCAGGTATGAAAACCGAGGCCATGACCAGCACGACGGCAATAAGCGATGTGCCGATCTCCTCCATTGCCTTGACGGTGGCCTCTTTCGGGGGCAGGTGGGCCTTCACCATATTCCGTTCGACGTTTTCAACAACGACGATGGCGTCATCGACTACCATACCGATAGCCAGTACAATGCCGAACAGCGTAAGCAGGTTTATGGAAAAGCCGAGGGCAAGCATGCCGCAGAAGGTGCCGATCAGGGAAACGAAGATCGCCACTGTACAGATGATGGTTGACCGGAAACTTTGCAGGAAGAGATAAACGACCAAAACAACCAGCACGATAGCTTCGAACAGGGTATTGATGACCTCCTTGATCGACAGCCTCACGAAATCCGTGGTGTCCATGGCAATTACATACTCTATGCCGTCGGGCATAGTTCGTTTCATCTCCTCCATGGTTTTGCGGACACCGTTGGAGACGTCGAGCCCGTTGGCGCCCGGCTGCTGATAGACGATGATCGGGGTCGCGGGATGCCCGTTGAGCCTGTTGTCATCGATATACTGCCTGCGGCCGACCTCGGCCCTGGCAACATCTTTGAGACGCACAATGGCGCTGCCGTCCTGGCTTGCGCGGAGGATAATATCCTCATATTGCGAGGGTTTTATAAAGGGAGCCTGTGTCACGACCGGGTATGTCAGCTGCACCTGTGCGTCACTTGGCTGTTGCCCGACCTGGCCGGCGCCCCATAGTGCGTTCTGATTGGAAACGGCGTTTTGGATGTCGGTCGTCGTTATCCCGAGGGAGGCCATGCGATCTGGGTTCATCCAGATTCGCATCGCCTGGTCCGGTACGCCGAAAATCTGTGCCTGGCCAGCGCCGTTCACGCGCTTTATGGCATCCAGAACGTAGACATTGGTATAGTTGGTCACGTAATCCGGGCTGTAGCGGCCGTCTTTGTTGAAGACTGCGATTATCATCAGGGGGCTGGCCGATTTTTTCTGGACCGAGACGCCGTACTGCACCACCGGTGCTGGCAGTTGCGGCGTGGCAAGATTTACGCGGTTCTGTACCTGTACCTGGGCGATGTCGGGGTCGGTATTCAGGGTGAAGAAGACCGTCAGGGTCATCTGGCCGGTGTTGGAACTCGTCGAGGTCATATAGAGCATGTTGTCCACGCCGTTGATCTGAGCCTCTATGGGCGCGGCCACCGAGTCCCCGACGGTCTTGGAGTCGGCGCCCGGGTAAGTGGCCGTAACCTGGACCTGGACAGGCGTGATAGTAGGATATTGCGCCACAGGCAGGGCTTTCATGGCAACCAGCCCGGCGATCACGATGATAAGAGAGATGACCGTCGCGAAGATTGGCCGCTCGATGAAAAACTTGGAGAACATGGTGAGCGCCTCCTGTGCTTACTTGCCGATTACTTGCGGTTTGGGCTTGTCGGGCGCCTTCTCGATTAAAGGCGCAGTTTTTACCGAAGCGCCTGGACGTAGCGTGATGGCTCCATCGACCACCACTTGATCGCCCGCGCGCAGACCCTCGCTGACAAACCAGTCGTTTTCATATGCGTCGCCCAATGTAACGGGCCGCGGCTCAACTTTACCTTCTTTGTCCACGACCCATACGAAATGACCCTTGGGAGACTGCTGAACAGCGCGTTGCGGGACCATGACGGCATTCGGTCTAAGCGCGCCCTTCAGGTGGACGCGCACATACTCGTTGGGCCGCAGCCAGCCGCCGGGATTATCGACTGTTACTCTAAGAAGAAACGTTCCGGTCTGGGGGTTGAACATGGGGTTGAGGAAAGTCACCTCCCCGTGGTGAGGAAAGATCGAACCGTCAGCCAGAACGATTTCCACAAGGTAGTTCTCGTCCTTGGGTGCGCGCAGCATACCCTTTAGCATTTCGTTATGGTATCTCAACCTGTCGTTCTCTGAGAGGCTGAAGTTTACGTAGCTCGGTGTGAGCACGGCTACGGTGGTAAGCTGGCTGTTACCCTGACTGAGGTAGGTCCCGTCCGCCTGCTGTGCATAGCTCGTAATGCCTTCAACGGGTGATTTGATAACCGTGTACGAGAGATTGAGCGCAGCCTGTTCGACCACCGCCTTAGCCTGGGCGACCGCGGCCGATGCGCTCTGGAACTGCCCGGTCGCGTCGTCCAGTTCCTTTTGGGACAGCGCGTTGGCGGCCGCAAGGGGTTTGACTCGACCCAGGTTCTTGCGCGCCACATCAAGTGCTGCCTGCTGCTCCGCAAGCGCCGCATTTGACTGGTCGAGCTGCGCCTTGAACGGCTTCTGGTCCATGAGGAAAAGCGTCTGCCCTTCCTTTACGATTGAACCCTCTGTATAGGCCCGCTTTTCCAGAAAACCGTTCACGCGCGCCTGGATGTTTACCTGACGGGAACTTTGCACCTGAGCGATGTACTCGAAGGTGACCGGTGTGTCCGTTGGGGTAACAGTGATCACGGTGACCTCCACCGGGCCTTGTTTCCCTTCGGAGCGAGTGCTGTCTTGCTTTTGGCACCCGGTAGCCGCAATCACCATGAAACAGGCAAGCGAAGCCAAAAAAGACCGCCGCCAAGAGCGGCGCCGATGCCGTGATAGGACATACCCGGAAAAGAGCGCGTACAACAAGGTCATCCTCCTGCCCTCCCTGTGGAGCGATTTATCTCACCGTGTATTTTCCTGCCTTTCGCCGGGCAGGGCGACTGTTCCCGTCAGAGGGATCACTATTCGGCCCAGACCCAGGCATATAAGACCCGGCGAATGGCGGTGAGAGTATTTTTCGTCTTCCTTCCAAAGACCCTATGTACCTGAATCTTTGACTGGTGTACATTCGAAAACTGCCTAACACACCGCAGTCGAGCGAAAAAACACTTACGTTCATAAAAGGGAGTATTTAGGAAAAACGGGACTTCAAACACGTTTGTCTCCGAGCAGCGGGGTTTCGGTACGAAACCAGCCAGGGGCAGGAACCATGCGATCCCGGTACGGTCTTACAGGAAAGACGGACACGCGTGACACATGCCCGCCGCCCGGATATGGAGTGTCTTCGGAGATGAACCGCCGGTTAGGCTGCGCCGGGCGCTTTATTCAGTTTCCTTTCTATAGACCATTTCAACAGAGGCGGGGTGATCAGGACCGTGAGCGAGACCACGATAATAATGACCGAATAGAGGGCATTGTCCAGCACGCCAAGCGATTTTCCCATGCTGGCGACAATCAGCGCGACTTCCACTCTTGGGAGCATGCCTATGCCGACGATCAGCCTGTCGGCGCCGCCCATTACCCCCAGCGAGGCAGCCAGCTTCCCAGCCACGGCGACAGCGGTGAGCAGAAGTCCCATCAGCAGGACTTTAACGTCGGCAAGTGTCGTGACGTCGACCTGCAAACCGATCAGGACGAAGAAGATCGGGGCGAGAAGGTGCTCGATCGGCCCCAGGATCGCCTCGACGCTCTGGTCGTGACCCGATCCCGCGCCGATTTTATCAAATGATTCTTCCTTTATGATCACCCCAGCCGCGAAAGCCCCGATGATGGCCGCCAAACCGATTTTGTCGGCAAGCCACGCCAGGAGCATCAAAAGTGCAAACGGGTACAGGACCTTAATTCTTCCCAAGTCCAATTTTGCGAGGAATTGGACTGTTCGTTCGAGATATCTGATTCCGAAAATTATCACCGCCCCAAGGAAAAGGACCGTTTTCAGCAAAATCCAAAACAGGCTTCCAACTTCAATCCTGCCTGTGGTGGCAACAGCCGTTACGACCGCAAGCACGATGAGCCCCAGCACATCATCCATTACGGCAGCGCCAAGCACCGTCTTGGCTTCGGTCATCTCCAGACTGTTCATGTCCATCAAAATTCGGGCCGTGATACCGATACTGGAAGCGCAGAAGGCTGCGCCGGCAAACAATGGAGGCATGAATCCGGCTGCCTTTGGCAGGAGCAGCGAAGTCGTGAAGTAGCTCAGAATGAAAGTCAGGCTGACGCCGATCGCGGCAACCGCCGCCGCGCTGCCGCCGATCGCCTTTAACTCCTTCAGGCTGACTTCCAACCCTACCATGAAAAGAAGCATTACGACTCCAAAGCTGGCGAAGAGCTGGATCGATTTGGCCAATGAGAGGTCGGCGGGAAAGTCCCTGCTCAGGAATACCCGCTCGACTCTTTCGGCAACCTCGGTTGAAAGGCCTGCCTGCGCCAGCGAGGACCGGACGGTCGTATGCCAGTCTTCGCCTTGAGCGAGCGCTTTTTCCGTTGCGCGCTGGATAATGTCATAGTGCCGGATGATAGTGACTGTTGGGCCGGCGAACTGGTAAAGGATTGACCCGACGATGATCCCCACGGCCAATTCGCCAAGGACGGGCGACTGTTTGAGCTTTCTGGCCCCCAGGCGTCCAATGGCCGCGCAGCTCACGATTAATGCCAGGACCCCGAAAACCCGGGCGGAAGGATCAGAGTGCGGGTGCAATGGAGACTCACCCTTGCCGTTGGCGTCTCTTTCAGGCGTGACGGTGTTTGTCTGCGCGAAAACTTCGTACCGTGTTATGAGAAGGCAGGAAGAAAACAGCAGGGCCGATGCGAAAAGGATAACCGGCAAACCGGTCCGGCATTTGGTCATGCGTGCCCTCAGATGCGCCATCGGGTCCTCCGCGTAAAGGAAAGTGTGTCAGCAAAAGCAGGCGCCCTTTGAAAACAGATTTCACACGGCCGGTTTCCATGGCCCCCGGGATGGATCGGGATCAGGCGGCCGCCAGGCGCAAACCGGTGAACGGTATTGAATTGGGTGTTCGATATCGTGCCTGGAGGAAAGCGCCGGGATTCGGATTTTACCTTACGGCATGCTAAGCATGATTGAACCAATAACAATATAAATAGGATATTTGGAAAATCCAAGAAAATCCGGCACAGTCGACAGCCCGGCATCCATGCGGACTGTTCGGCGCCGAAAGGGCCCGATGATACGGGGGGCGTGGGGAAGCGTGATTTTTTGTGTTCGTAAATTTTTCCGGCAGGTATTGCTCACAATGACTTCATGCGGTTAAGATCTACCGGGACCCGGAGGTTTTTAAAAAAAAGGACCAGGCGGTTTTGCGGATGGCTGTCGCGGCGATATCTGTGGCTAAATTCGCTCTATTGGAGTATTATTAAAAGTTACGTCGCCGTTGTTGCCGGTCGAAAAGGCGGGTGATGGAGGCAAAGGTTCAGGCCGGAATCGTTCTTAATTTAGGTATTTTGTTCCCAGGGGAAAGGCATGTCTTATTTGCAGCAGATCGACCCAGAGATAGCTGAGGTTATTGAAAAAGAAGAAACACGCCAGAAGGGGCGTCTGGAGCTAATCGCATCCGAAAACTTTGTCAGCAGGGCGGTACGGGAGGCCCAGGGGTCCGTACTGACGAACAAATACGCTGAAGGATACCCAGGTAAAAGGTATTATGGCGGATGTGAATATGTTGACATTGCTGAGAAGCTGGCGCAGGACCGTGCAAAGAAGTTGTTTAAAGCCGATTATGTAAACGTTCAGCCTCATTCAGGCTCTCAGGCGAATATGGCCGTGCTCTTCGCTGTGCTCCAACCAGGTGATACTATACTGGGAATGGATCTACGCCAGGGGGGGCACCTCACTCACGGAAGTTCCGTGAGTTTTTCCGGACGTTTTTTCCGGGTTGTTTCCTATGGGGTAAGGCGTGACACGGAGGAGATCGACTACGATGAGGTTGAGCGGCTAGCCGGAGAGGAACGGCCCAAGCTTATAATAGCGGGGGCCAGCGCATACCCCAGGATCATCGATTTTGAGCGTTTTCACCAGATTGCAAAGTTTAACAGCGCCTACCTGATGGTGGACATGGCGCATATTGCCGGTCTGGTGAGCGCTGGTCTTCATCCAAGCCCGGTTCCGTGCGCCGATTTCGTGACTTCGACAACCCATAAGACTTTGAGGGGTCCGCGCGGCGGCCTGATTCTTTCTCATTCCTCATACAGCAAAATACTCGACAGCCAGATCTTTCCGGGAATTCAGGGCGGTCCGCTCATGCACGTAATAGCGGCCAAGGCTGTTGCGTTTCAAGAGGCCCTTCAGCCGGAGTTCAGGCAATACCAGGAACGGGTCATTGCGAACAGCAGGCGGCTTGCCGAGGTTTTATCGGGCCACGGCTACCGGCTTGTATCGGGGGGCACGGACAACCATATGGTGTTGGTGGACCTGACTCCGAGCAGGTTAACCGGAAACGTCGCCGAGGAAACCCTGGACAAGGCAGGTATAACCGTGAACAAAAACGCCATACCTTTCGATGTGCGAAAAGCGACCGTGACCAGCGGTATCAGGGTTGGCACTCCCGCGGTTACGACCCGCGGAATGGGGCCGGAGCAAATGGACATAATCGGGGGTTTCATGCACAGCGCCCTCAAATCTGTCGGGAACGACGCAGCGCTCAAATCACTGGGCTGCGAGGTCGCTGAATTTTGTTCCGGTTTTTGCCTGCACGTATAAGGTTTGCATATCCACAAGGGGTATGGTTGTGGAAGTTTTGATGGGGCTGGCGCCATGCCGGCCCAGTTTGATTTGGTCGCGGACAAAGACGCCTGAGTAGTTATGCCTCAAACCGATCCGGACGTGCAGTTGATGAAAGAAGCGCTGCGCCTTGCGTTGCTGGGCGCAGGCATGACCAGCCCAAACCCTTTGGTTGGGGCCGTTATCGTAAAGCAGGGCGCTGTCGTTGGGCGGGGATATCATCAGGTGCTCGGAGGGCCGCACGCTGAGGTCAATGCCATAAAGGACGCAGGCCGCTCCTGCGCCGGTGCGACGCTATATGTTACACTTGAGCCGTGCAACCACCACGGGCTGACTCCCCCATGTACGAAAGCCGTTGTCGATGCGGGGATTTCACGGGTTGTCTTCGGAATGCGCGATCCGAACCCGGATGTTGCCGGCGGCGGCGGCGAACACCTCAGGGATGAGGGAATCGAGGTCAAAGGAGGCGTCTTCGAGCAGGAATGCCGGCTTCTCAATCAGCCTTTTATAAAGTACGTGACTACCGGGGCGCCGTATGTCACGCTGAAAGCGGCTGCGACTCTGGATGGCTATATCGCCGCCGCCTCGGGCGATTCAAAGTGGATCACCGGCGAGCTGTCCCGGCGGTTTGCGCACCGGCTCCGGTCCTTTTCCGACGGCGTACTGGTGGGGATCGGGACGGTTTTGGCCGATGACCCTCTTTTGACGGTCCGCTTGCGCGGCAAAAAAATCCGCCGCCAGCCGGTTCGGATTATTCTGGACGGTGAGCTTCGAATCCCACTGGATTCTCAATTGGTGCGATCCGCATCGACCAGTCCGGTCCTGGTTATATGCCGGCAGGATGCTTCAGGCGAAAAAGAGCGAACCCTTGGCAGCGCGGGGATCCATGTTATAAGGGCCGCATCGGCGGATTCAGGCGTGGACCTTTCGTCGGTTCTAAAAGAACTGGGGGCAAAGCGCATCTCAAGCATCCTGGTGGAAGGGGGCGGGCGAGTGCTTGGGTCTTTCCTCGAAAGCGGGTTGGCCGATGATTTTCATTTTTTCTACGCCCCCAAAATCCTTGGGGACCCTGGCGGAGTGAGGATGCTAAGTTGCGGGCCGAAGCTGAAAATAGCTGATTGCGTTCGGGCCTGCGGCATAACTACGAAAAAGTTCGCGGACGACCTGCTCGTTTCCGGCAGATTTCGCGAACAGCTCTATTGAGGCAAAAACCATGTTCACCGGTCTTATAGAAGGCACCGGGACGTTGCAGCGCACCGAACGTCTGGGTCCGGACGCGCGGATGGTCATTCGCGCCGGTTTCCGGATGGAGAACGGTGTTTTGGGGGAGAGTATCGCGGTTGACGGGGCATGCCTCACTGTGGTCGAGTTCCGAGGGGAGGTTTTCACCGCGGATGTTTCCACTGAGACGCTTAGCGGGACGACGCTTGGGAGCAAAGTTCCGGGGAGCAGATTGAATCTTGAGAGGGCCTTGCGGTTCGGCGAGCGTCTGGGCGGGCACCTGGTCAGCGGACACATCGACGGGCTTGCGACCCTGAAAGAGCGCAAAGCAGAAGGCAGGTCGCAGCGGCTCTTTTTCGATGCCCCTGCTGAGGTTTTGCGATACGTGGTCGAGAAGGGCTCCATCGCCGTCAATGGTATAAGTCTGACCGTCAACGGGGTTTCGAATGCCGGTTTTGACGTCAACATAGTTCCGCACACGGCTTCGCAGACAACGCTGATAGACCTTCAGATCGGCGGGGAAGTCAATATAGAAACTGACCTGATCGGCAAGTACGTGGAAAAGATGGTGCGTTCGTGGGGCAGGTCGCAGGAGAAATCAGAGAGCAAAGAGACCATCGATTTTGATTTTCTGAAAAAACATGGCTTTATCTGATCGCCGGATGTGCCTGGCGGGCCAACTTGAAGAGATCATTCGAAATATGTTATATGAGAGCTGATTTTAGAACCGTTTGACGAATTTTATTCAGATAAGGAGAACACTCCGATGCCCTTGGCCACGATTCCCGAGGCGCTTGAAGATATACGGCAAGGCAAACCCATCGTGCTGGTTGATGATGAAGATCGCGAAAACGAAGGCGATCTGTGCATTGCCGCGGAAAAAACCACACCGGAGACCATCAATTTCATGGCGAGATACGGGCGAGGCCTGATCTGCCTTTCACTTTCGCCGGAAATGGTGGATCGGCTCGAACTCCCCATGATGGTTACCAAGAACAAATCGCCCTTTCAAACCGCATTTACCGTATCAATCGAGGCGCGAAGGGGTGTGACGACTGGTATCAGCGCTGCCGACAGGGCCCAGACGGTCCTCACCGCCATCGCCGACGAGGTAAAACCCGAAGACCTGGTGAGCCCCGGCCACATTTTCCCTCTGCGTGCCAAAAAAGGCGGCGTTCTGTTCAGGACCGGACAGACCGAAGGGTCGGTCGATCTTGCCAGGATCGCGGGAATGAAGCCTGCCGGGGTCATCTGCGAAGTGATGAACGACGACGGAACGATGTCGCGGATGCCGGACCTGGAGATATTTGCCGCCGAACATGGGCTGAAGATCGTAAGCATTGCGAGCCTGATCCAGTATAGAATGCAACACGAATGCTTCGTCCACCGGGAGGCCAAGGCCAAGCTGCCGAGCGCCTTCGGCGGGGAATTCGATATCATTGCCTACACCAACGATATAGACGAATACTGCCATCTGGCGTTGGTGAAGGGCAAGATCGACCCGAATGATGAAATCCTTGTGCGCGTCCATTCGGAATGCCTCACGGGCGATGTTTTCGGCTCTCAGAGGTGCGACTGCGGCGGGCAGCTCCGGGCTGCGCTGAATCAGATCGGCCGCGTTGGGAATGGAGTGATTCTTTACATGCGCAACCATGAGGGCCGGGGAATAGGCATAGTTAACAAGATCAAAGCTTACGCCCTTCAGGAACAAGGCTACGATACCGTCGAGGCGAACGAGGCCCTTGGATTCCGGGCCGATCTGCGCGATTATGGAATAGGTGCGCAGATACTGGTCGATCTGGGCATCAGGAAAATGAAGCTGATGACAAATAACCCTACGAAGATCGTAGGGCTCCAGGGTTATGGCATCACGGTGACGGAGAGGGTGCCGCTCGAGATTTCGCCAAACGAGTTGAATCGCCGGTACTTGAGCACCAAGTGCGTCAAGATGGGACATATTTTGAGCTGCATATCCGCGGAGGGGGAATCTTGATGAAAGTTTTCGAAGGCAAACTGCTGGCCGAAGGTCTGAGGTTTGGAATCATCGTTAGCCGATTTAACGATTTTATCGGAGAAAGGCTCCTTGGCGGCGCGCTCGATGCCCTCCAAAGGAGCGGTGCTGATGATGAAAATGTAGATGTGTTCAAGGTCCCAGGGGCTTTCGAGATACCATTGGCTGCGAAAAAAGCGGCGCAAACCGGCAAATATGATGCAGTGATCTGCCTTGGCGCGGTGATCAGAGGGGCCACGCCTCACTTCGACTATGTGGCGGCGGAAGTTTCCAAGGGGATTGCCAACGTAGCCATTGAAGCCGGCGTTCCTATCAGCTTTGGGGTCCTGACTACCGACACCATCGAGCAGGCTATCGAACGGGCAGGATCAAAGTCGGGGAACAAAGGCTGGGACGCCGCGGTCGCCGCCATAGAGATGGCTAATCTGCTAAAGCAGATGTAGGCATGGTCTTTGTTGCTCATTGCACCGCGAACACAAATAAGCCGCGGGGCTTTGCGGCGATATTTTCACGGCGGGTTTCAGAATTGAGTTGTTTTATCGAACCTGCTTTCATCGTATACAATGTTAAATTGAGTTTTCTAATGGGCCAGCGGCGCAAGTCAAGAGAGATAGCATTGCAGATGCTCTATCAGATGGAGATGACCGGCCAGCCTCCGCATGAGGTCATCGAGCTCTATTATGAACTGGAATCGGGCGATGAGAACCAAAACCCCGATGCGGCCGCGTCGGTTCGCCCGTTTGCCGAAGAACTCATGAAGGGCGTTTATGCCCACCGCGGCGAACTGGACACAATGATCGTTGCGGCCTCGGAAAACTGGCGCATCGAAAGAATGTCCATTATCGACAGGAACGTGCTGAGAATAGCTCTCTACGAGATGCTGTATCGTCTGGAAATCCCACCTAAAGTCTCCCTCAACGAAGCCATCGATCTGGGGAAAACATTCGGCAGCCCGGATTCCGGGGCCTTTATCAACGGGATCCTCGATCACCTCCTGCCGGAAGTCAACAAGGTCCGTGAAGGGTAGCAGTGTGTTTGTCCGGAAGCACCGGATGGGCAGTGTCCTATTTATCAATATGCTTTCAAAAATCGGCCGTTTTCGGTATTTTTTCGAAAGCGGAAACCATACTATATGAAGGAAAAAGAGTTGGAGGCGGATTTGGGATATGCGGTCGCATTGGGCGGGAAAGGCGGGACCGGCAAGACTACCATAGCGGGTCTTCTCATTCGATATATGCTCAACCGGGGGATGAAGCCGCTGCTTGCAATCGACGCCGATTCCAATTCGAACTTGAATGAGGTCCTGGGGGTCGGGTTGGAGCAGACGCTTTCGGATGCGCGCGAAGAAATGAAAACGAACGTTCCGGTGGGCATGACAAAAGATATATTCATGGAGATGAAGGTCGAACAGGCCCTCGTCGAGACCCAAGGGTTCGATCTCATCGCGATGGGCCGGCCCGAAGGTCCAGGCTGCTATTGTGCCGCAAACAATCTTCTGGGCAGTCTCATTGACCGTCTTATCGGCAACTACCGGTTCATTGTTATTGACAATGAGGCTGGAATGGAGCATTTCAGCCGTCTTACACAGAAGCACATAGACCTTTTGATATTGGTGTCCGATCCGAGCAGAAGAGGGCTTTCCACTGCCTGCCGGATAGCCGGGCTGGTCAAGGATCTTCCGATGCGGGTTTCACGGACCGTGCTCGTGGTCAACCAGGTTCGAGAGAAACCGGAAAGCTGGCCGGAAGATGTCCGTCTTGTTTTTGGAAAAGAAAATATAAGCTGTCTTCCCTCCGACCCGCTTGTCTCAAAGTTCGATCTGGAGGGAGAACCGACTCTCATGCTCCCTGGGGATGCGCCGGTGGTAAAAGCTGCCGAAGAGCTTTTCGACGGGATTTTCTGCAAGACAGGGTAGGCTGAACCAATCTTTTTTGTCTGCGAAAGAGGAGGAGAGGATGTTTGCTGTGCGCCGCGCGCTGCTGAGCGTTACGGACAAAACCGGGCTGGCCGAATTCGGCGGGGGGCTCCGAGAGTTCAACGTGCATATGCTCTCTACCGGAGGCACTGCTAAAGCCCTTCGTGATGCCGGAATCGAAATAACGGATGTTTCCGATTACACGGGATTTCCGGAGATGCTCGACGGCAGGGTCAAAACGCTGCATCCGAAAATTCACGGCGGGATACTCGGGATTCGTGACAACCAGACGCATATCTCTACAATGTCAAAGCACGCAATAGAGCCGATCGACATGGTGGTAGTCAATCTGTATGCATTCGCGAAAACGGTTGCGCGTCCCGGATGCACACTCGATGAGGCAATAGAAAATATTGATATCGGCGGGCCGACCCTTATCCGGGCGGCGGCGAAGAATAACAGGTTCGTGGCGGTAGTCACGGACCCTTCGGATTATCCTGTAATTTTGAAAGAAATGCAGGAGCTCAAGGGTAATATCTCCAGAAAGACCAGCCTTCGGCTGGCCTGCAAGGCTTTTTGCACGACCTGCGGCTATGATGACAAAATATGCGAATACCTGACCGGTGTAATAAGAGGGCAATAAGCCGGGACATTATTTGAGAGCGAATTGATGAAAGTACTCGTGGTAGGTACCGGCGGAAGAGATCACGCCATCGCATGGAAATTCACTCAAAGTCCTCGTATAAGCCGGGTTTTCGTCGCGCATGGGAATGCCGGGATAGCTGAAACGGCCACCTGCGTAAACCTGAAAACCATTGAGGAGATGGCCGATTTCGCGCAAGCCGAGAGAATAGATCTGACGTTCGTGGGTCCTGAAAAGCCCCTTTCTGCAGGCATTGCCGATCTGTTCCAGGCGCGCGGGCTGCCGATCATCGGCCCGGACAGGAAGGCCAGCAGGCTTGAATCCAGCAAATGTGACGCCAAGGCCCTGATGCGCGAACTCGGGATTCCTGTGCCCGAATTTGAAAACTTCTCCGACCCGGAAAAGGCCCGCGATTATGTTCGAAGCGTTGGATATCCGGTAGTGGTCAAAGCGGACGGCCTGGCCGCGGGCAAAGGTTCCCTGGTCTGCGAATCGGTGAGTGAGGCTGAAGAGGCTGTGCGCTCGATCATGGAAGAGCGCATCTTCGGCGATGCCGGTGAGCGGGTCGATATAGAAAAACGTCTGTACGGCCGGGAGCTTTCATTTTTTTGTTTCACGGACGGCTACACCATAGTGCCGATGGTTGCGGCGCAGGACTACAAGCGGGCAAAAGAAAACGACGAGGGGAAAAACACCGGGGGCATGGGTTCTTATTCGCCTCACCCCTGGCTGACCGATTCTCTTGTGAAAATTATAATGTCGAAGGTCGCCGAGCCGCTCATAAATGGAGTTCGAGAAAAGTACGATATCCTTTACCGGGGGATATTGTACCTTGGACTCATGCTGGTTGAAAAAGGCCCGGATGTGATCCCTTACGTGCTTGAAATAAATATCCGTCTGGGAGATCCGGAAGCGCAGGTTATTCTTCCGCGGCTAAAGACCGATCTGGTCGACATCAGCGAAGCCATCCTGACGGGCAGGCTCGACAGGGTAAAACCTGAGTGGGACTCCGATTACCGGCTGTGCCTTATCGCAACGAGCGGGGCTACCAAGGGCAAAAAGGGCTGGTATAAGGGTTACCCGGACCGTTACAAAATCGGCGTGCCCATCGAGGGCATAGATCAGATCGACGGAAACTGCCTGGTTTTTCACTCAGGCACGCAAAAGGACCCTTCCGGCAGGTTGCTCACGACCGGCGGAAGAGTGCTCTGTATAGTGGGTTCGGGAACCACCCTGAAAGAAGCAAGACAAACTGCTCTTTCGCAGATGGAAAAGGTCCGCTTCGAGGGAATCTATTATAGAAGGGACATCGGTCTCGAATAGGCGAGGCCGCAATTCAGGCCTTGCACTTCGGAGGGGGCCGGTGGGGGTTCGAATTGACAACAGTCAAAGCTCTTGTGATGACCGGGTTTGGTCTCAACTGCGATCTCGAAACCTCATATGCGCTGGAATCTGCTGGTGCGGCAGTCGAAAGAGTGCACCTCAACAGCCTGGTTTCCGGCCAAAAATCGCTGTCCTCCTACCGGATATTCGTGGTAGGCGGAGGATTTTCCTGGGGCGATGACCATGGGGCCGGCGTAATAATGGCGATGCGCCTGAAACATCGGCTCCAGGACGAGATTTCAGCCTTTGTCGAGGGTGGCGGGATTGTGATCGGCATATGCAACGGCTTCCAGGTGCTGGTCAATCTTGGGCTTCTGCCCGGATTCAACCGGGGCGAGATGAAGCGGGAGGTCGCCTTGATCGCCAACGACTGCGGAGGATTTCGCGACCAATGGGTGAACCTCACTGTAAATCAGGCATCACACTGCGTCCTCTCAAGCGGCATCCGCGGTATCGAACTCCCTATACGCCATGGCGAGGGCAAGTTTTTTGCTGAAAGCGGCGTTATGGAAAAACTCATTGACAACCAGCAGGTATTTTTGCGTTATGCAAAGCCTGACGGCTCGCCCGCTCTTGGAGAGTTCCCTTTCAATCCGAACGGTTCAGTCGAAGATATCGCTGGAATCTGCGATATAACGGGCAGGGTCGCCGGGCTAATGCCTCATCCCGAGGCATTCAATCACTTTACGAACCACCCCGATTGGACTTTGCTAAAGCAAAGATATAGGCGCGAGGGCAAACCGGTTTCCGAAGAAGGCGAGGGGATTCGGTTCTTTCGCAACGCCGTTCGGTACTTCAAATAACACAAACCATCCCCCTGCCCCTTTTGGGGGAAGTGGGGCGGGTCTGCACCGGGGGGGGCCTTTGACAGGATTACCAGGAAGCAGGAAAGAGGAGCGTTGAGAGGTGAAGCTCTGTAGATTCTGTCCAGGAAATTCAAAAACTTTTGACAGGATTAACAGGATTACCAGGAAGCAGGAAAGAGGAGCGTTGAGAGGTGAAGCTCTGTAGATTCTGTCCAGGAAATTCAAAAGAGACCAATACTTTTGACAGGATTAACAGGATTAACAGGAAGCAGGAAAGAGGAGCGTTGAGAGGTGAAGCTCTGTAGATTCTGTCCAGGAAATTCAAAAACTTTTGACAGGATTAACAGGATTAACAGGAAGCAGGAAAGATGAGCGTTTGAGAGGTGAAGCTCTGTAGATTCTGTCC